>JALNZV010000004.1 GCA_023229175.1 Tissierellaceae bacterium
CAAAGGAGCCTAAGTTAAACCCAGCAAATAAGAATAAATCAATACTAGATCCATTTAAAGAAACAATAGACAGTTGGCTTGAAGAAGATAAGCAGGCCAGAAAAAAGCAAAGACATACGGCAAAACAGATTCACAAGCGTCTTTTAAAGAGACATGGGGATGAATTCACCTGTTCATACAAAACTGTAGCCAACTATGTATCCAAGATAAGGAAGGAAATATTTTCATCCAAGGACGGTTTTTTGCTACTTCAACATATTCCGGGGGAGGCACAAATAGACTTTAGTGCATCAGATTTTTATGAAAATGGAAAATTGCATTCTGGTAACTATCTTAATATATCTTTCCCATACAGCAATCAAGGGTATCTTCAACTGTTTAAAGGTGAAAATCAGGAGTGCCTTTTCCAGGGAATGATAAATATATTTAACCATATAGGTGGGGTACCAACAAGGATCTGGTTTGATAATGCCAGTACCATGGTAAGCAATATTTTAAAAGGTGGAAAGAGAGACTTAACAGATGGATTTATGAGATTTCAAAATCACTTCATGTTTGAAGCAGCATTTTGCAATCCTTCATCCGGACACGAGAAGGGTTCCGTGGAAAACAAGGTAGGGTACCATAGAAGAAATCTGTTAGTTCCAGTTCCAAGAATCATGAGCTTAGTGGAATTCAACAAAAACTTTCTTAAAGAATGTGACGAGGATGCTGAAAGGGAGCATTATAGAAAAGAAATATTAATATCGACCCTTTATTTAGAAGATAGAAAGAACTTAATACCTTTGCCAAGCCATGAATTTGATTCAGGCAAGTATATACCAGTAAGGGTAGACCCCTATGGGAAGTTCAAACTTGAAAATGGACTGCACGAATATTCATCTGCCCCTAAATTTGCAGGGAATAGGATTACCATAAAGCTAACTGCATATGATGTGGTTGTATTGGATGAAAGCCTCAGAGAAGTAGTTGTTCATCAAAGGTTATACGGAAAAAGAAAACAAGAAAGTATGCAGTGGATACCATATTTAAAGCAACTATCAATGAGGCCTGGAGCATTAAAATATACAGGGATCTACCAGATGCGGCCAACCCCATTACAGCAATATATGAATGCTTGTAGCAAAGGCGAGAGAGGCAAGTTGCTAAAGGAAATACTTAAGATCAGTACCACATCAGGCTTTAATAGTGCAGTAGATGCTGTAAGTGAAGCAGTAGCATACGGGTCTTTGGATGTGGATAGTTTGAGCAAAAACATATTTAATATTACTGATAGTGATTTCATAGAATAAATAATTAAGAATCCTAGTTTAAAAAGAATCCTTTTTAGTATGAAACTTATATTAAAAAGGATTCTTTTATGTTCCTATATCATTACATGAAAATATATAAAATATGAAAATAGTATTGACAATACATAGATAATCATCTATATTAATATACATAGACAACTATCTATATAAGGAGGGTGAAATGGTAAATTGTAATGAAAATGCAAAAATATTTAAAGCTTTATCTGATGCTAGCAGGCTTAAGATAATTGATATTATCTTGTGGTGAACGATGTGCTTGTGATATTTTAGAACACTTTGAATTTACATAACCCACCCTCTCGCACCACATGAAGGCTTTAGCAGATTTAGATGTAGTTAAAATTAGAAAAGAGGGACTTTGGAATCATTATTCACTAAATATGGATAAGTATAATGAAGTATTAAAATTCTTATATCATATATTTCATGAAACAGAGAATTGCATCTGCAAAATTATAGATAAAAATAAAGATGAAGATATTAAGATTTAGATGGACTTAAACTTATAAAAGGCTAGGTGATTGACTTAAGAAGGGAAAAAAATTACAATCAGGAATCAGTTTTTTTGAAAGGTATCTTACTATATGGGCAGGGATATGTATGGTGATGGTGTAGCGATTGGAGTGTATATACCTAGCATACCTAAGTTTTTAGGTAACTTTGAATATGCAAATGTATCAGTACCAGTAGCAGTTTTGATATGATTAATGATTTATCCTGTGATGCTAAAGGTAGATTTTAATAGTATAAAAAAGGTAGGAGAGAGTCCAAAGGGACTTATAATAACATAGGTTTCAAATTGGCTTATCAAACCATTTACAATGTATGGAATTGCATTATTGTATTTTAATATTATATTTTAAAACCTGATATCCCCACAATTAGTCAAGGACTATCTTGCAGGGGCAGTACTCCTGGGTGCAGCTCCTTGTACTGCTATGGTATTTGTTTGGAGTCATTTAACCAAGGGGGATCTTGCATATACTCTTGTTCAGGTAGCCACCAATGACTTAATGATATTGGTTGGATTTGTTCCCATAGTTGCTTTTTTACTTGGGATGAGTAATATATCAATACCTTGGGAAACCCTATTCTTATCAGTATTATTATTTGTAGTTATTCCTCTGGTTGCTGGATGGGTATCAAGAGTTCTTATAACAAAAAATAAGGGATTAAAATACTTTGAAAAAACATTTACCCCTAAATTTAACAATGTTACTATTATAGGACTTTTGCTAACATTAATAATATTTTCATTCCAAGGTCAAACAATTGTAGATAATCCAATAAATATCGTTTTAATAGGGATACCCCTAATAGTTCAAACATTTCTTATATTCTTTATCGCTTATTTCTGGGCAAAGGCTTGGAAATTACCTCACAATGTGGCAGCACCAGCAGGTATGATAGGGGCATCAAATTTCTTTGAACTAGCAGTTGCTGTTGCCCTATCATTATTTGGACTTGAGTCAGGAGCTACACTTGCAACCGTGGTGGTATTAGTTGAAGTGCCAGTAATGTTGACCCTTGTAAAAATTGTAAATAACACTAAATCATGGTTTAGGGTATAAAAATAATTTGTATTTGGGGGGAAGTATAAATGAAAAAGAAGGTTGCTTTTATTTGTGTCCATAATTCATGTCGTTCTCAAATGGCAGAGGCATGGGCAAAAGAATTAGCTAGTGATGTAATGGAAATTTACTCTGCTGGAACAGAAGAATACCATGAAGTAAAACTTTTGGCAGTAAAGGTAATGGAGGAAGTTGGAGTAAATATGGATGAGCAATATCCTAAACTACTTAAAGATATCCCACAGGAAGTAGACTATCTTATTACCATGGGATGCAATGTAATATGCCCAGTGCTTCCAAATGTTCATAATGAAGACTGGAGATTAGAAGATCCATCAGGTGGTCCCATAGAAGATTATAGAGAAACTAGGGATCTTATAAAGAAGAAGGTTGAAAAATTAATAGAAAAAATAAAATTGGAAAGTTATTAATAAGAAAAGACCATAAGAGGGAGGGACATATATATGTTAGACAAAACAAAATTATATTTACTTACAGGTTTTTTAGGGGCAGGGAAAACTACTTTTTTGACAAATGTCTTAAAAGACTTAGATGATAAAAAAGTTTCAGTAATAATGAATGAGTTCGGCAAGGTAGGTATAGATGGCAGCATAATAAAAAAAGAAGGAATGGAATTAGTGGAGTTAAATCAGGGTTCAATTTTTTGTTCATGCCTGCAGCTTTCCTTTGTATCAGCCCTAGTAGAAATGTCAGATAGAAATATGGAATATGTCTTTGTTGAGAGTTCAGGACTAGCGGATCCATCTAATATTGATGAATTTTTAGAAGCTGTGGAAGTTGCAAAGGGAGATGTTTACAATTATAGTGGGGCAATTTGTATAATAGATGGTGTTAATTTCTTAGACCAGATAGATGACATTGAAACTGTAGAAAGACAACTTAAGTTCTCCCATCTAGTAACTATATCTAAAGCAGACCTGATAGATGATAAAAAGATAAAAAGGATTAAGGAAAAAATAAGAACAATAAACAAGAGAGCAGATATAGTTGAATCAAGAATGGGAAAGATTGATTATAAATTCTTGGATAAAGATCTAATGATAAATGACTGGGAAGAATACGAGGATACCAGCAACACTCCAGAAAATAGGCCTAAAACTTTAACCTTAACCTTTGACGGGGAATTGCCTAAAGAAAAACTAACTCTGTTTCTAGAGACTATTAAAAAAGATTGTTATAGAATAAAGGGCTTTTTTAAACTTGATGATGGTTGGAATCAGGTGGATGTTGTTAATAAAAGAATAGATTATAGCCCAACTGATAAGGGTGAAAACATGTCTGAGATAGTAATAATATCTAAAATAGGTCCCCAGATAATTAGGCCAATATTTAATGCTTGGGAAGAGCTAGTAGGTCAAGATATGAAATTAAGGTAGGTTTTAGCATAGAATGTAGGGGGGAAGATAATGAATATATTTTCTTGGTTAAATGCCCAGGTTTTAAAAATGAAATGGCTGTGGGATTTGGTAGAAATACTGGTTGTAAAGGTCTTTAAATTATCCATGGATACAAGAATAGGAGAGAGTGTTCATTTTTTTATCTATGATGTAATAAAAATATTTATACTCTTGTCAGTGATGATATTTTTCATATCATATATACAATCTTACTTTCCGCCTGAAAGGACTAAAAAACTTTTAGGCGGTATAAAAGGAATAAAAGGGAATATATTGGGAGCCTTATTAGGAATTTTGACTCCATTTTGTTCCTGTTCCAGTATACCTATTTTTATAGGTTTTGTATCAGCAGGTCTACCTTTAGGGGCAACATTTTCTTTTTTAATATCTTCACCTATGGTAGACCTGGCAGCATTTCTGTTACTAATGTCTACTTTTGGAGCAAAAATTGGAATAATATATGTGGCAACAGGGGTAATTGTTGCAATAATTGGTGGAGTTATTATTGAGATGTTAGATATGAAAAAACATGTTGAATCCTATGTATGGGGTATGGAAGCAGCTGAAGTAGAGCTTGAAGAGATGTCCTATAAGGATAGGATTGATTTTGCTAAGGTTCAAGTGAAGGATATATTTTCTAGAGTGTGGGTCTATATATTAATAGGAGTTGGGATTGGCGCAGGTATACATAATTGGCTTCCTCAGTCAATTATAGAAAAGACATTGGGAAGTGGAAACCCATTTTCTGTTCTAATAGCTACTTTTATAGGTATACCCATATATGCAGATATATTTGGAACCATACCTATAGCAGAAGCCTTAGTAGCAAAAGGGGTAGGAATAGGTACAGTAATTTCCTTTATGATGGGGGTCACTACTATGTCTATACCATCTCTTGTAATGTTGAGTAAGGTTGTGAAACCCAAATTATTAGCTACTTTTATAGCTATAGCTGCAATAGGTATAATAATCGTAGGATATGGTCTAAACTTTATTTCATTTTTATTTATATAAGGAGGGTAATCTTGATAATTAAGATACTGGGAGCTGGATGCTCAAAATGTGATAAATTGCAAAATAATTTAGAAAAGGTTTTAAGGGAATCAGATATAAATGCAGAGCTAGTGAATGTGGAGGAATTAAAAGAGATAGTAGCCTATGGTGTTATGACAACACCAGCCTTAGTAGTGGATGAAAAGGTAGTATCAGTTGGCAAAGTATTATCAGTAAAAGAATTAAAGAAAATATTGAATATATGAGATTTAAATAAAATTGTAAATGAGTAAGATAGAAGTTTTAATAAGATATCTTATATAGATGAAAGTAGTTATATGACAGAGCGAAGATTAGGTCAGTCAAGACCAATATACTTCGCTTTTTTGTGTCCAAAAATAAAAAGAAAGGAATGAGATCAATGTCAAAACTATTTATGTATGGAACGTACTTGGGAGGAATAGAGCAACTGGCCGTAGAATGTTTCCAATCACTTCACCCTATGGTCAAGTTCTTGGACATTCCTGACATGAGACTTGTCACTACTTACTTTATAAGGGGGACTAGGGCTTCAATGGTCATGGTGCCTAACTTCCAGTCAAGAAGAAGTGTTATAGTTGTCAATAATTATTTTAACTATCTAGGAGGTGATGAAGATTGACGGATGGGTGTAATTAACATTGATGATAGCTGTAGTGGTTGTGTATTTGATGATTGGAATTTTAAAATTGATGTGAATAAGAAAAGATTCTAATAGTTTGATGAATTGGATAAGAAAATGTTATATAATAAAATAAAAGTAGAAAATACCTTGTCTCTGAAGGTAATGGACATTAAGGAGGTATGATTTTGGATATAAATCAAAAAGGTAAAATTTTAATTTATCAAACTGAAAAAGGGGAAACTAGGATAGATGTTTATATGGAGGATGGGATTATTTAGTTAACGCAAAAAAATATTGCACAATTATATGGGAGAAGTGTCAATACTATTATTGACATATCAAAAATATTATTTCAGAAAAGGAATTACAAGAGAGTTGAACTATTCGAGAATTACGAATAGTTCAAAGTGAAGGTAGTCGTGAGGTTACAGAGATATAAAGTTTTATAACCTTGATATGATTTTAGCAATAGGATATAGGGTCCGATCTAATGTAGGAATTCAATTCAGGAATTGGACAAGTAAGATTCTCAAAGAATACATGCAAAAAGGATTTGTAATGAATGATGAAAGGTTAAAGAATCCCCAAAAATTTGGTGATGACTATTTTGATGAACTCCTAGAAAGAATACGAGATATTAGGGCATCAGAAAAAATGTTTTATCAGAAAATTAAAGATATCTATAGTTTGTCTGTTCAAGGCATATAGAGTGCATAGCGTTGATACAAAGACAAACTATGTAGAAATCCTGCATTTCAAGCTCTTTCATGACTATTTTGAGTTTATCGTAGATGAGCATAATTTCAAGAAAAAAGTGCTAAAAAAGTATTTTAAGGTTTCTGTAGTGGTTGACCTAGTTAGTGGAGATACAAGAAAATAAGGATAAAAATTAGAATCAGCAAGGATAAAAAACTTGCTGATTCTTGCATATATGGGTTCAGACTTGTCAAAAGGACAACCTAACTATATAGAGTATAATTAGATTGATAGAGTTAAATTGATTATAGAGGAGAAAAGTGAAAATACTAATTTTAAAGAAACATACCAAAGCTGAAATGGTGATTTACCGTGTTAGGTTAGAATGGAGTAAGAATGTTATGACAGGACTTTTATTTTGAGGTAGTTATAAAGTAAATCATTAAACTTGATATCATTCGTACAGTGGAATATAATTAATTAACAGACTTCTTTAATGGGAGGTGTTTTGTATGGATTATTTATCGGCAAAGGAAGTAGCTGAGAAATGGGGTATATCCAGACGACGGGTTCAGCTACTTTGTGAGGAAAGGCGTATAGAGGGTGCCTTTAAGCTTAGTAATGTCTGGGTTATACCCAAGGATGCAGTAAAGCCTGCAGATAGACGAAGGATTAAGAAAAGTTTAAAAAATGAGGAATAATGAAGCGGATAAATAGTGTCGGAGGAGTGAGTGTATGAAACCACCTAAGGTATTGGACAATAAAAAACATAGGGTAGTGGATGAACTAAAAGAGGAACTTAATAAAGGGTCAAAACTATCGATTATATCAGCATATTTTACTATATATGCTTATGCAGAGTTAAAAAAGGAGCTTAGTAAAATAGATAAGATGAGATTTATCTTTACAGAGCCAACCTTTGTACATAAGGACCAAGAGCTTATCAGGGAATATTACATAGAGCGAAACCCTGAAAAAAAGATGTCTGGTAATGAGTTTGAGATAAAGCTTAGAAACGAGATGAAACAAGCGGCTATAGCTAAGGAATGTGCCCAGTGGCTAGAGAAAAAGGTAGAGATTAAGTCCTTGAAACGAGCCAATCCAGCCCAGCCAAGGCTAGTATACATAGAAAATCAGGAAGACAATATATCTATAAATGGGACAGTTGACTTTACTTCAGATGGCCTAGGTATTACCCCCTCCAATAGAATAGATAGCAATATGTGTTTATATGGCAAGGACTATACAATTAGTTTTCTACAAGGCTTTAATGCCCTATGGGAAGATGATACAGCTGTACAGGATGTAAAGGACAAGGTTCTTGAGCAAATGCGTATTCTCTACAAAGAAAATACGCCAGAATTTATTTATTTTGTAACTCTTTACAACATATTCCACAACTATCTAGATGAGTTAACAGAAGATAATATTGTTAAAAGCCGTACTGGATTTAAGGAAACTTTTATTTGGAACAAGCTCTATAAGTTCCAGAAAGACGGGGTTATGGGAGCCATTGACAAGATAGAAAAGTATAATGGTTGCATTATAGCTGATAGTGTGGGACTAGGGAAAACTTTTACTGCCTTGGCTGTTATTAAATACTATGAACTTCGGAATGATAGGGTACTTGTTATAGTACCTAAAAAGCTTCGTGAAAACTGGACTGTATATACTATGAATGATAAAAGGAATATCTTCTCAGGAGACAGGTTTAATTATGATGTCCTAAACCACACTGACCTTAGTAGAACTAGTGGCTATTCAGGAGAGATTAACCTAGCCACTCTTAATTGGTCTAATTATGACCTTGTTGTAATAGATGAAAGCCATAACTTTAGGAACAATCCACCAGTCAAAGGGCGTATTACTCGTTATGAAAGGTTTATGAATGACATTATAAAGGCAGGGGTTAAGACCAAGGTTTTAATGCTTTCAGCAACCCCCGTAAACAATAAAATGAATGATATTAAGAACCAGATAGCCTTTATAACAGAAGGTAGGAATGACGCCTTTAAAAGTGTTGGCCTATACAATCTAGAGCTAATTCTTAGAAAGGCACAAATGGTTTTTAACAGGTGGTCTGAACTTCCTAATCCGGAAAGAACAACTGAAACTTTTGTTAATATGATGGACTTGGACTACTTTAAACTACTAGATACTGTAACAATAGCACGGTCAAGAAAACATATAGAAAAATATTACAACCTTAACGAGATAGGCAAGTTTCCTACTAGGTTAGCCCCTGAAAATAGGTACCCTATTATTGATACAATAGGAGAGTTTCCACCTATAGAGGATATTAATAGGCTTATAAAAAAACTCACCCTATGCGTATACTCACCCTTAGGATATATATTACCAGAAAAGAGAAGAGATTATGAGAAAAAGTATGATATGGAAGTAGGTTTAAATAGGAGTATCTTTAGGCAGACGGACAGGGAACAAAGCTTAGTCAACCTAATGCGTGTAGGTATCTTAAAAAGGTTAGAGAGCTCTATTAACTCCTTTGCTATAACTGTGGAAAATATTCTATATAAGATTAATAAATCACTTGAAGCCATAGAACAAAGGCAATTTGATTATGATGCTGAGATGGATATTAATGAGATTGATATAGATGACCCAGAATTTGATAGCTTAATGTTTGGTAATAATGTTAAGGTCCTACTTCAGGATATGGACCTTGTAAAGTGGCAGCAAGACCTTCTAGCTGATAAGGACAAGCTAGAAACTATTTTATTGGAAGCTCTTAATGTAAGCCCTGATAGAGATGCCAAGTTGATAGAACTTAGGAACTTAATAGATAACAAGATTAAGAACCCTATCAACCCTAATAATAAGAAAGTTCTTATTTTTACTGCCTTTGCTGATACGGCCAAGTATCTATACCAGCATTTATCTGAAGAATTTGCAAATAGGGGTATATATTCTGCCATAGTAACAGGAAGTGGAGAAAATTCCTCGACTTTGCCAATACCTAAAGAATTAAGAAGGTCCGTTAAGCTAACTGATATCAATACAGTTCTAACCTTGTTTTCACCTATATCAAAGGAGTGTGCCAAGGTCTACCCAGAGATTAATGAATACATTGATATATTAATCGCAACAGATTGTATATCTGAGGGCCAAAACCTACAAGACTGTGATTATCTTGTAAATTATGACATACACTGGAACCCAGTTAAGATTATCCAAAGATTTGGACGAATTGACCGTATAGGGTCTGTGAACGAGGAGATTCAATTAGTAAACTTTTGGCCTACTGCGGATTTGGACGAGTATATAAACCTACAACAAAGGGTTAAGGGCAGGATGGTTTTATTAGATGTATCAGCAACAGGTGAAGAAAATGTTATAGAGAACAATCCTAGTAAAGAGATGAAGGACCTAGAATACCGTAAGAAACAGCTTAAAAAACTACAGAACGAGGTTGTAGACCTTGAAGACATATCAGGTGCTATATCCATTACAGACCTAACCTTTAACGACTTTAAAATAGAGTTAATGGAGTATATGAAAACTAAGAGAAAAACCTTAGATGAGGCTCCTAGTGGAATGTATGCCGTGGCAAGGATAGATGAAACTATCAGAGATGTAGTTAAACCGGGGGTAATATTTACCCTAAGGCAGGTGGAAGGCAAGGAACAAAGCAAAGAACAGAATCCATTATTCCCCTACTACATGGTCTATATCACAGATGATGGAGAAGTGCGACTATCCTTCCTACATGCTAAAAAAATACTAGATATTTATAAGAAGCTATGCTCAGGTAAAAGTGAAGTCCTGAAGGAACTTGTTGAAGAATTTAACAGGGTAACTAATGAAGGTCGTAAAATGGAGCATTACTCAGATTTATTGGAGGCTTCTATTGAAAATTTAATAGGTAAGAAACAAGATATAGGAGTTTCTAGCCTTTTTTCCAAAGGTGGCACAACAATGCAGAAAAGCATATTTGATGGTATTGAGGACTTTGAACTAATTACCTTCTTAGTTATTAAGGATTAGGAGGATAGCTATGAATGACTATAAGTTTTTAAATATACCCGATAGCTGCCTTATTGGTAACACTATTTACAAAAAGTTATTTTATGAAAATGCTGACTTATCAACCAGTGATAAGACATTATTTACAGATAACATAAATAAGAT
Organism: Tissierellaceae bacterium; assembly: GCA_023229175.1. Classification (GTDB taxonomy): domain Bacteria; phylum Bacillota; class Clostridia; order Tissierellales; family Tissierellaceae; genus JAAYFT01. Next base: position 10,805 of record JALNZV010000004.1, read on the forward strand.
TACTTGGCTCTACTGCCTAAAGCCAGAAACTATAAATATAAAAGCCTACAAAGATGAAGTGCGGGATTATCCTGAGATTGAAGTAATAGAAGTTCTTCTGCATAAGGAAGATAAGCTTAAAAGGATAGCCGAGCTTATTATGAGAACTATACCCTACCCTATGCTATTAATTTTTAAGCTGCGGGATAAAAGACTCTTTTATGTTGCCCATCAAAGAGTTAACCAAGGTGATTCCAGTAAAAATACTATCGAAGAATTTATAGCTACCGACTGGCTAGATAGTGAAAATGATTTATTAGGGAAAATGGATATAAAGAAAATGCGATTTACCAACTTCTATGCACTTTATAGTGACATTGTAGATGCTATCAGTATACACAATCTATCAACCATTATGCCAACGGGAGATAATATAAGTGGTGGAGAAGCAAGGGAACTTACAGCTCAGATAGATACTATTGGGCAGGAGATTACAAGTCTAAGGTCTAGATTGAAAAAGGAAAGCCAGTTTAATCGCAAGATGGAATTGAATGTTGAGATAAAGAAATTAGAACAAAGTAAAAATAAATTACTTGGAGGGGATCATGATGGATGAAAATAACAAAATTCAACTCTTTGAAGATAAACGCATTCGTACTGCTTGGGATGATGAAGGAGAAGAGTGGTATTTTTCAGTAATAGATGTTATTGGGGTTTTGACTGATAGTAAAGAGCCAAGAAGATATTGGAGTGATTTAAAGGCTAAGTTGAAAGACGAGGGCAACCAACTGTACGATAAAATCGTACAGTTAAAAATGACTGCAAAAGATGGAAAAAAAAGACTGACCGATGTAGCTAATACAGAAGAACTCCTACGTATTATTCAGTCTATTCCTTCACCAAAGGCAGAACCTTTTAAAATGTGGCTTGCCCAAGTTGGCCGTGAGCGAATCGAAGAAACAATTGATCCTGAACTTACCATAGATCGTGCCCTAGCTACATATCTTCAAAAAGGCTACTCCCGTGAATGGATTAATCAAAGGTTACAAGCAATTCAAGTGCGAAAGGAACTTACAGATGAATGGGATAATAGGGGAGTTAAACAGGGTTTAGAGTATGCCATACTAACAGATGAAATTTATAGAGCCTGGTCTGGTATGTCTACCCGCCAATATAAAGATTATAAGGGCTTAAAAAAAGAAAACTTAAGAGATAATATGTCAACACTAGAATTGGTTTTAAATATGTTAGCTGAGGCCACAACAACAGAAATCTCTAAAACTACTGAGCCAGAAAGCTTTGAGGAAAATAAGAATGTAGCAAAACGAGGTGGACAAATCGCTGGAAATGCACGGAAGGAGATTGAAAAGGACACTGGTAAACCAGTAATAACAAATAAAAATGCCCTTGATTTTTCAGGAATTATTTCTGGAGTAATAGAGGAATTAAAAGATGAAGATGACCAATAACAAGAAATTCTTATTTAAATTTCAAAGGAGGAATTAAATAATGATTGAAACAAGTCTTAAAGCTACTAGCCCTGACATAGGGGAGGAAAACATTAAGAAGCTAAAGGCTATATTCCCAGAAGCTATGGCAGAAGATAAAATAGATTTTGAAAAATTAAGACAAGTACTAGGTGAGTATGTAGAGGATAGTAACGAACGCTATAACTTCACTTGGAATGGCAAAGGACGAGCATTACGTCTATCGCAAACACCGTCTCTAGGGACCCTCAGGCCTTGTAAAGAGGAAAGCAAGGATTGGGATACAACAGAAAACCTTTATATAGAGGGGGATAACCTAGAAGTATTAAAACTTTTGCAAAAGAGTTATTACGGTAAGGTGAAAATGATATACATAGACCCTCCATACAATACTGGAAAAGACTTTGTATATAAGGATGACTTCCATGATAGTCTTGAGAACTATAAAAGAATTACAGGACAAGTGGATGGCAACGGTAAGTCGGTAGGGACAAATACAGAAACCAGTGGACGTTATCATACAGACTGGCTTAATATGATGTATCCAAGGCTGAGACTTGCAAGGAACTTGCTTACTGATGATGGGGTTATTTTTATTTCTATTGATGATAATGAGGTAGCAAATTTAAGGAAACTTTGCGATGAAGTATTTGGAGAAGAAAACCTTATAAATAACAGATGCTTTATATATCATATTCCTAACGGTACAAATAAGGGTTTTATTGCAAGAGCACACGAATACATCTTAGGGTATGCGAAATATATTGAAGAACTTGCATCATTTTTCAGAACTGGGGAAGAAACAATTTCTGAAGAACGCTGTACCAATACACCAACAGAGGAAAATCCTACAACAGAAATTTTATTTAAGGCTGGTTTGCGATATGATGGTTCAGAAGGTATTTTTACAGGTATTATAGGTGGGAAAGAACCAATTGAAATTGTAGGCACAATGACTTTTGAAAATGGCAAACTAAAGCATGACGTTATCTTAAAATCAAGTTGGAGAAATAAATCTCAAATACTTTCTTTTATGGAAAATGGCATTGCATATGATGAACAAGGACAAGAAGTTATCGAAATATTCTTTTCAAAAGATGGTAAACCCAAGTACAGGAAAAAGTTGAAATTTTACTCACCCAAATCAGTACAGCAATTTAAAGACTATAGTTTTGAAAAAGACTTTGATGTTTTATCATTTGAAAATCCAAAACCAGTTAGTATGATTGAATTTCTCACTTCACTCGTATGTGAGGGAAATGATATTGTATTAGATTTCTTTGCAGGCTCTTCAACAACTGCAAATGCAGTGTTTAAGTATAACTCTGATAATCATAGACATGTAAGGTTTATACTTGTTCAACTTAATGAACAGTTAGATAAGATATTAAAGACAACTACTGGAAGATCAAAAACCTTTGCTGCATCTATGATTAAGTTCTTAAATGAAATTAATAAACCTCACTTTTTAACTGAAATAGGAAAAGAACGTATACGTAAAGCAGGAGAAATCATAAAAAATGAACTAAAAGCAACATATGATGAATACCAACAAAAACAGCAATCTCTTATCGAAGATATAGAGCAATCACCTATGAATCCAGATGATTTAGATATTGGCTTTAAGGTATTAAAACTTGATACTTCCAATATCCGTAAATGGCAACCTGACTATGATAACCTAGAGCAGTCTTTATTGGACTATGTAGAAAATTATGTAGAAGGCAGGACAGAACTTGATGTAGTCTATGAGATAATGCTTAAATATGGACTAGATTTGGCCTACCCATTTGATGAATTTACCATAGCTAATAAAAAGGTCTATTCTATTGGTTTTGGTATGCTTATGATATGCCTTGATAATGAGATTACAACGGATATAGCTAAGGGTATCCTATCTAAAGTAAAAGAACTAGCCCCTGAGACTACTAGAGTAGTATTTAAGGATAACGGCTTTAAGACAGACAGCAACAAGACCAATATCAAGGAGATACTTAAATCTGGTGGTATAGAAGAATTTATAACTTTATAAGGAGGCCTATTTAAATGAAACTACAATTTGATAAGAAGTTAGAATACCAGCATCAAGCCATAGCCTCCGTAGTTGATTTATTTGGAGGACAAACTCCCATGCAAACTAACTTTACTGTATCAGCCTATAATGGTCAGGTGGGTTTATTTGACACAAAAAATGGTATTGGCAATAGGCTAGAGCTGGATGAAGAAGAGATACTTGAAAATCTTCAAGAGATTCAACTTAAGAATGGGCTTCCCCAGACAAAAACCTTAAAGGCTGGAAGCTATGACTTTGATGTGGAGATGGAGACTGGGGAACGTGTCATAATAGTGATAGGTGCAGTTTGTGTTATAAAATCAATGGTTTCAGGAACTTTAAACAAATATATTTTGTGCATTGCTTAGAATAATTAGGATCTAATTGTTGTAAGCAATGCATGAGAAGGAAGGGTTTTGGTTCTTTAATAATTTTCAATCATTTAGTATAATTATATTTAAGATGATAATTAGTTGCATATTCGTAGAATTAGGCGAAGCTGTCATTCCGAGCTTGTCGAGGAATCTTAGGGCTAAAACAAAGATCCTTCGTCGCTTTACTCCTCAGGATGACAAACTTGACAGCGTCGCACTATTTATAAAGTACGTCACATCAGCAATAAAATTAAAAAATAAAGAATTAAAACTCTAGCGGTTCAGATATAAAAGTCTGGGCTGCTTTTTTTATTTCCCCCAGAAAGGAGGTTGCCTAGATGGTAAATGATGAAGTTAATAATAAGGCTATAAATATTGAGATAAAAGTGGCTCAATATTCAGCAAAGGCTATTTTAAAAGCTATGAAAAAGATTATAGAAGATGCCGCTGAAAAAAGCCAACCATTTGCAGACTATCTTAGTGAGAAAAGGAAAACTAATTCAAGAAAGCTTAAGGATATGGTAAAGAAAGGTCAGCTGGAAAATATTGATTTACAAGAGGGTGAAGTCAAGGAACTTAAAAACCAACTTAACCGATATGGAGTAAACTTTTCTGTAATGAAAAATAAGGAGTCAGGCTTATATTCAGTATTCTTCCAGGCAAAAGATACAAAGGCAGTGGATCTAGCCTTTAAAAAGGCCATAGAAAGATATGAGAAAAAGGAAAATAGGAGAGACTCAACAAGAGACATTTTAAACAAATTTAAAGAGAGGGTGAAAAATACGGTAGTTAAGAATAAGGTGAAGGAAAAACACCATCAACAAGAGAGATAAAATGAGGAGGCATTTAAGAGAAATCTTAGGTGTCTTTTTTATTGAGAAGAGGTGAAGTGAATGGGTTTTGACTATTTTTATGGAAGAGATGCTGAGAGTTTTAGATTTATCCGTTTACCTGTAGCTCTTATGGAAGATGAGTATTTTAAGGGATTATAAATAGATGAAAAAGTTCTTTATTCAATGTATTTATCAAGAAGTGCTTTGTCTTACAAAAACAATTGGATATTGGAACTAGTATTTAAAATATTAATATCAAAAAAAACATTATAAATTTTACCTATTGGACTACTAGAATATAGTATGCTAACATAGTTTACGGTATTAAAATTATTTAAGCAATACTTTAGATTGGAGGTCTGCCATTATTAAGGGAAAAAGGTATTCTATAATAATTATAAGATTGATATTAATTGTAGCTTTCTTTGCATTTTGGGAATGGTCAGCTGAAGCCAAGTTATATAATCCTCTTTTTACTAGCTATCCAAGTGAAATTTTCAGGGACTTGATTGAATTTTATGTAAGTGGAGATCTTATAAAGCATGCATCTATAACCTTAAAGGAAGCCTTTTTAGGACTGTTTTATGGTTCCCTTGCTGGGATTATAGCTGGTTTAATATTAGGACAATTTAAGTCTTTAGGTAAGATACTTTTACCTATTATTACTGCTATTCATGGTATTCCACAATTGACTTTAGCGCCAGTCTATATTTTATGGTTTGGTTTAGGTATTGCCTCCAAAGTTTTTCTAGCAGCTCTTATGGTGTTTTTTCATGTATTTTTCTCTACTTACGCAGGCATTCAAAATGTAGACAAGAAATTAATTGAATCAGCCAATTTGCTAGGAGCTGGCAAGGTGCAGACTTTAATTCATGTGGTTCTACCAACCAGCATGCCTTTTATATTGTCAGGGGTTCGTGTAGGAGTTGGATCTAGCTTAGTTGGAGCTATTATTGGAGAGTACATAGGAGCATCTGCAGGTTTTGGCTGGATGATAGCATATGCAAGTTCTTATTTTAATATTGCTCGTGTTATGGCTTGTATTTTAATATTGCTTATAGTTGGTATATTTTTAAATTTCTTCCTTGATAAGGTTGAAGAATACTTGCTTCGCTGGAGAGGAAGGGAAAATTTAGTTATTGAAAATAGTAAAAAAATAAGTTAAAAAACATTTAATAGGAGGAAAAGGTATGAAAAAACATTTAAAAGGAATTTTAATATTAGTTTTAATAGTTTCTTTACTTGTTGGTTGCACAGCAAAAGATGAGAGTGATAGTGGAGAGGGTAATGAAAAACTTGAAAAAATAATTATTTCTGAAATGCGTGGAGAATCTTGGCTTCCAGTTTATGCGGCTGAGATGTTAGGATACTTTGAAGATGAAGGATTAGAGACAGAGTTTGTAGTCTATAAAGATGGGCCTATAGCTTTTCAAGGAATGCATGCAGGAGATTCGCAGTTTTGTATGCTTTCAACAGAGCCTGTTTTACGTGCCTTTGACGAGGGCTTTGAGTCTATTATTGTTTTACCAACTGTTAGAAGCAAGCAATATATGTTTGCAACTAATTCTGAAATCACAGATATGAAGGACTTAAAAGGCAAAGCAATTTTTGGTGGTATGCCAGGGTCAGCACCCTATTCTTTTGTTGCTTCAGCTTTAGAAGAAGTAGGATTAACTGTAAACGATGTTGAATGGATAAATATGGAATATGGAGCTGCTTTAGCTGCTCTTGAACAAGGCACTATTTCTGCTGCTTATTTTGATGGTATTTATATAAATAAGTTAAATGATATAGGAGCAAATGTTTTAATCAATACTATGGATCCAGACCAACATAAGGCCATTTATGGAACAGAATTCTATGAATCTCAAATGGTTACTGTCACTAAAAAGTTTGCTGAGGAAAACCCTGAAACTGTTCAAAAATTTGTAAATGCTTCTATGAAGGCCATTAAATGGCAAACAGAACATACAGATGAAGAACTTGCAGAGCTTGTATCACCTATGTTCGAAGGCAAAGATATGGTAGAAGTTATAAGTATTTTAAGAGATTCACTGACAAGGGATGGTAATTACAGCAAAGAAGGCTATGAGGCTATTGAAAGCTTTTGCTTGGAACAAGGAATAATATCAGACCCTATTGGATATGAAAACATTATTGATATGAAGTATGTAAACAGTGCAAAGGAAAGTTTAAATATAGAATAAAAACTCTTGTATTATAGGAGTAGATTTGAGGGATAATTATGTCATATATAGTTTTCCAAGATATAGAAAAATACTATGGTGAAAATTATATTTTAAAGAAAAGCAATCTGTCAGTAGAGAAGGGAGAATTTGCGACATTGCTAGGGGCTTCAGGATGTGGCAAGAGTACTTTACTAAGGTGCCTTGCAGGACTGGAGAAGGTTACCAATGGTAAAATTTTTCTTGACGGTAAAGAAATTACCAATATAAATCCTAGAGCCAGAAATGTAGGTATGATTTTCCAACAATATAGTCTTTTTCCGAATTTAAATGTCTATAAGAATATAGCTTTTGGCTTGAAAATGAAAAAGATGGAAAAAGACACTATTCATCAACATGTAAAAGAAGCTATTAAGATGGTCGATTTAGTAGGAAAGGAAAAGCAGTACCCCTCACAACTTTCAGGTGGGGAACAGCAAAGAGTTGCCCTGGCTAGATGTATTGTTACTAGACCAAAAGTTCTTTTGTTAGATGAGCCTTTAAGTGCCATAGATGCCAAGCTTAGAAAATCTCTTCAATCTCGGATAAAAGAACTTCATAAGGAATTGGGCATGACTTCTATTTTTGTTACTCATGATCAAGATGAGGCTATGACTATGTCAGATACCATACATTTAATGCGAAATGGGGTCATAGAACAATCAGGAAATCCTTTTGAACTTTATAATAGTCCGAAAAATAGCTTTGCAGCAGAGTTTATAGGCAATTATAATATTTTTTCGGGCAAAGATTTTTCGAAGTTAACTGGTGAAAAGTATAAGGATAAGAGTGATATTGTTATTCGTCCAGAGCTAATTGAAATTTCAAATACCAGTTATCCAGCAGATGAAAAGTATTATGATTTCTTTGGAACTATAAAAAACATTATTCCTCAGGGCAATATCATTAGATATAGTGTTAAATCAAACAATAATTTAATAAATATTGATGTTCTAAATAATGAAAAGGATTTTTATAAAATTGGGCAAGAAGTGTTTTTTAGGATAAATAAAAAGTCCCTATTGATTTATAAATAACATTTTGTACAAGAGGTGGTTATTTGAAAAGAAAGAAAAAAATCATATTGCTTTCTCATTGCATATTGAATTCTAACTCTAAAGTAGAAGGGTTGAGTCAGTATGAGGGAATTTTCAAAGAAATATTAGATAGGATTTACGATAAAGGTATAGGAGTTATTCAGCTCCCTTGTCCTGAGATGATAATGTATGGAATTAAGAGATGGGGACATGTAAAAGAGCAATTCGATACTTTATTTTTTAGAGAAGGTTGTAGAGATATGCTAAAACCTATAATTGGACAAACTAAGAGTTACTTGGATACAGGGTATGAAGTATTAGGAGTTATTGGAATAGATGGTAGTCCTAGTTGTGGAGTGAACTTTACATGTTCTGGAGATTGGGAAGGAGATGACTCTTCTAAAGATGATATAAATCACAAAATTAAAGATTTGAAGGAAGTAAGTAGTTCTGGAGTTTTTATGGAAGAGTTAAAGAAGTATATGGAAGAATATAATATTAGTATTCCATTTGTAGCTATAAATGAAAAAGATGTATTTAGTTCTTTAGAAAGCATTAATTTTTTTTGAATAAGTAAATGTAAGAAATTTCTTGTAATTAATTATTACAGGAAATTCGAGATTTACTTTAGAGAGCGAGTTAAAAAGAGAAATTAGAACCATCTAAACTCTCCAATACTGAAGCGAAAATTTCATATGATATTAAGAGAATTAAATTTCATGCTAAAGTATACTATTTTAAAAGAGATAATGGATTTAGCACAGCATATATATGATCTCCAAATTTATCTAATCCTAATCTTTACTATGGATTATAAAGGTTTCAGAATGCAATTCTAAAGATACATTAGATAATTTTATTTTTATTGTATATTGTAATACAACGCATTACAATATATTTAAAGAAGTAGAGGATTTTATGAGTACAATTACAGTTAGTTTGAATAGCGAAGAAGCTAGGATTTATAAAGAATATGCTGAGTTTAAAAATATTACTCTATCAACCTTGATGAAGGATGCTTTATAAGAAAAGATTGAAGATGAGATTGATTTAAGGGAAATCTTGGCTTATGAGGAAAGACTTAATAACAATGAAATAGAGTATTATTCTTTTGATGAAGTGAAGAAAAGCTTAGATAATTAGCATGAAATATAAAATTCTGTTTGAGAAAATGCAGATAAGTAACTTAAAAAAATAGATGCCACCCAACAAAGAATGATAGTTAACTGAATAGCTACAAATATAGAAAATACTCATCACCCAAGAATATGTGGTAAGTCTTTGAAAGGCAATTCAAAGGATTATTGGAGATACAGAGTTGGAGATTATAGAATAATTGCGAAAATAAATGATAATGAAGTTAGGAAATTAATAATCGAAGTAAACCATAGAAAAGATATTTATAAAAAGCTCTAATTTTGGGGCTTTTTTCTTTTCCATAAAAGATCTGATATTATAAGTATAGATAATTAGGTACTGTTAACTAGTTATGAAAAATGGCCTGTATAGAAATCTTGTAGTAGCAGCCACAGGGGAACGTGTCATAATAGTGATAGGGTGCAGTTTTTATTATAAAATCAAGGGTTTCAGGAGTTTTAAACAAATATATTTCGTGCATTGCTTAGAGTAATTAGGATTTAATTGTTGTAAGCAGTGCATGAGAAGTAAAGATTTTGGTTCTTTAATAATTTACAATTATTTAGTATAATTATACTTAAGATGATAATTAGTTGCGTATTCGTAGTACAATATGTAATAAATAAAAATAAGGATATAGTTGGAGGGAGAAGATTTATGTGTTTATGGTAATATATAAATACAACTTTTGGCAACCATAAATACAATCTGCATATAGATAAATAAAAAAAGTAATTGCCAGCGCCAATTCAATAATATACCCTATTAGTGACTAAACTTTTAGGGGGTAGAAAAGGACGTGTTGACAATTACTCATATAAATTATATAAAAGATTTATATTTTTCACAAGGAAAAAACTATAATGAAATATGCAAAATTACAGGTAGGAATTTTAGGACGGTTAAAAAATATGTAATGAAGGAAGATTTCAATGAAAAGAAACATAAGCCTGGGAGGCCTAATAAAACTGATGACTTAAGGCCAGTAATTAAGGAAATGGCTATCTGAAGATAAAGCCTATCTTAAACTAGAGTATCCAAGAGGAGAGGCACAAGTAGATTTTGGAACTTTTGAAGGGTATGAAGATAATATTTTAAAAAAATTCCACCATCTAATCCTATCGTTTCCTAAGTCAAATGCAGGCTTTGCCCTTGTTACCAGAAGTCAAACAAGGGAGGCCCTATTAGAAGGTCTAGCAGAAATATTTGCCCACATAGGACATGTACCTAATGCTATTTGGTTTAACCAAATGTCTACTGTTGCCTTAGGGAAGAGGGATGAAAATGGTCAGGTAAAAACTGCTGATTTTGTTTTAAGATTCGCTAATCATTACGGCTTTAAAGTTAAATTTTTATAATTGCTTTCAAATAGGCGATGCTGTAGTAAAAAATGGGCATACATTTATGATTTCAAGAAATAAAAAAGTTTATGCTTATGAACAAACTCCACCTAAGGCAGCATTTACGGTGCATTCATATAATTGATTAGCAGACAATAAATACATGACATTTACGTCTAAATATATGGATGTAATTATATACAGGATAGAAGATTTGAAAGGTTTGAATTAAAAGCGGGAGATAATTATACTATTATAAAATTAGCTATTACAAAAAGAAAGTTTTATAATGTTTGCGAATTTATGTAGAAATTAAAGCCATTAGAGGGTGATAAAATGAAAAGAAAAAACATATTAATAATCTTGCTCCTAATATTAATATTGGCTTTAGTAGGATGTGAAACTGAAGAATATAAGACTCACACATTTAATTATGATTACTATGAAGAGGAAAACTTCTTCACCTTTGAATATCCTGAAAGTTGGGAGATAGTTGAAGACGATGCCTCAGAATTTAACAAATTTCCTGAAAAATCTCCAGATTTCGGATTAAAGATATATATGGATAATGAAAAAAAAGATATAAATTTTATAAGTATTTTTGAAGGTGTTTCTTCAAGTCTGTATATATATGATGAAAACTTATCAAAGGAAGAATTTTTGATAGATGGTGAAAAAAAGGGATATATATATTCAAACACATTCTTATTGAAAGAATATGATACAGTAAGCAAGATTATAACTTATGAGGCAGATGATGAAAACCATGCATGGAGATATGTTATGATTAGTTCAGAAAAAGAATTTTATGACAAAAATAAAAAGAAAATAGAAAGGGTATTAAAGAGTATAGAGTTTTGATTCTAAGTGGCTGTATGCATATAATTTTCAAAAGCTAATTTGTCTTAAATACAATTATAACAAACTCAGAAAGCTGTCAAACAATTGGTTTTACTAATGTAGGGTATGTGTTGATACTCTGTTTGTTTTATTCTGTAATATCGGTTTGTCATAGTATGGGGTACAATGTAGTTGTGTAAAACTGAAAATTTAATAAAGAAAATGAAATGGCGAAGTTTTAAGGTCGAAAAAAGACCAAGTAAACTTTACCATTTTTTTATGTGTAAAAACAGAAAGGAAGGATTGAGATCAATGTCAATTCTTATTTATCGGAAAATGTCAATTCTATTTTATCATCCTACTACATCTTACTGCTCACCATTTTGTTTAGATAAGATTACACACAGTATATAATTGATTGAAAAAAATCTTATTATCAATTTTATAATTTTCTTGACATAAACTACAACCGTGTAGTAGAATAAAGTCACTACATCGATGTAGTGCAATTGTTGCAGACGTATTACAAGGAACGGAGGGTGTACACCATGATTAATTTTCAAAAATTATCGGAAACGGAAATGGAAGTGATGCAGGTTATCTGGGCTGCCGAACATCCCATTACATCTGGCGAACTACTTGACATTTTTTCACAGCAAAAGGGGAAGAATTGGAAAGGGCAAACAATTTCAACCTTTCTTGCAAGATTGGTTGAAAAGGGTGTCCTGATTTCCATAAAACAAGGTCGGGCGAATATATATAAGCCTCGCATATCTCCGGAAGAATATCGGAGCCATGAAGCAAAGAGCCTATTGGAAACTTTATATGAGGGTTCGGTTAAAAACTTTCTGACAACGCTCTATGATGGCAAGGAGTTGACGAAAGAAGAAATGACAGAATTAAGGCGCTGGTTCGCAGAAAAGGCAGGTGAAAAGAATGAATAATCTGTTTTCAAATCTCCTTGCCATGTCTATTGCGGGAAGTGTAGTTGTCGGGTTAATGCTATTGCTTCGACCTGTAACGGCAAAAATCTTCTCTGCAAGGTGGCAGTACGGAATTGGGAAAATGGCAATTATCTTTTTTCTGCTGCCCATTTTCCTCTTTGTCAGAAAGCTTCCTTTGATTCAGCCTGTCATAGAAAGCTATCCTGTCGAACCACTTATCATTCAGAAAGCACCACCAACATTGCCATCAAGTGGTTTTGTTGACACAATAGATACTCTGGCGGAGAAGCATTTGACGCTTGAATTGACACAGGCCACTTTGCTTATTTGGTTTGTAGGTGCGGTGGTATTTGCCGGCTGGCATTTGCATTGCTACCTCAGGTTTTCTAAACAGCTTCGGACTGACAGCTTTCTCGTATCTGGGGATACTGCAGCTGCTACCCTGCTTTCCTCATGCAAAGTGGCATTAGGTATTCACAGCGAAGTAAAACTAATGATGAACCCAAAAATCACAAGCCCTATGCTTGTGGGGTTATGCAGTCCTATGATATTGCTACCAACTTCAAACCTGCGAGAACTTGACTTAAGACTTGTCTTGACCCATGAGTTAATGCACTTGAAACACAAGGATTTATGGGTAAAAATGCTTGCTTTGTTTGCTGGGACTGTGCATTGGTTTAACCCCCTTGCCCATATTCTACGCAAAGATATAAGCATATGGGGCGAATTGTCCTGCGATGAGGCATTGGCATGTGATATGTCCAATGAGGAAAGAAAACATTATGGCGAAGCCATCTTGAACGCGCTGGATAACCATTCCAGCATGAACAAGGCTTTTTATTCCCCCTTATGCGAGAGTAAGAAACACATTAAAAGGAGATTGATAAGATTGTTGAACGTTAAGAAAACGAAGAAGTATATTATGGTTTTATCTATTCTAGTAATACTCGTAATAGGCGCTACAGGATTGGCATTGGGATCTAGTTATATAGGGAACGACATTGACAATGTTAGCAATGTTAGTGTTGATGATATTAACAGTGTTACCGTCGATAAAGAGGACTATAGCAATATCGATGTGAAATATCTGTGGCCTGTAACAGGGTATGAACGTATTACCGCTGCATATGGTAACCACATGCATCCCGTGAAGAAGGAAATGGTGTTTAATAATGGGATTGATATTCCAGCACCCGAAGGCACATCTGTATTTGCCGCAAATAAGGGAACAGTCGTTGAGATAGGAGATAATGAAATGGATGGTAATTATGTTATTTTAAATCACGGTGGGGGTATTCATACTTTTTACTCGAAGTTGTTCGGATTTGCAGAAGGTCTTGCAGAGGGAGATACCGTGCAGCAAGGAGACGTTATGGGCTATGTTGGCTCGACAGGCGTAGCAACAGGCCCTCATCTACATTTCCGCCTGATAATTGACGGTGAATACACTGATCCTACGAGTGCTTTTGCATCGGAAGATTGGTCGGATGACGGGATTCGAAGGCCGGGTGTTTGATTTTTTCACAGTGCCACGGATGGTGTGTTTACCATCGACAAAGATGATTTTAATGGTGCAACTGGTGGTCGGCAGTAATCTTTGTTTTCGCATCCGACAACTTGCCCTTAATCAATCAGAGCTAGGCGACTAATTTGCCCAGCTCTGATATTTTGATAGGGAGTTTCATTGTGTATTGACTATTTACAGTTGTTTAAAAAATACTAAAAAATGAAAAGTATAAAAGTGATACCATGTTGCAAAAGACTTATAATAAATTTATGTGACATTTCGTGTGACATTTTTTAAATTTATACCCAATTCCCACCAACTTATAACAAAATCATAAAAATAGGAGTGGCTATTTTCCAATGCTAGCCACTCCTACCAATCTCTATTTTAGTCGGGATGACAGGATTTGAACCTGCGACCCCAAGTCCCCCAGACTTGTACGCTACCAAACTGCGCCACATCCCGATAAAATTCATTTCCAGTAATTATTCTACCAGAATTATCTCAATATGTCGAGTCTTTTATTTTTCTATATATGAAAATAAGTACTTTATCACTATGATTTAATTAATTATAGATATTTAAAACAGCATACAATTGTGCTATACTATAGGTATCCATATTCACTGGAGGTGTAAATTTGTTTGATTTTACAATAACATTTTTTATATTATTGTTTATATCTAGTATATTTGGATATATTTTTGCTATATTAAAGGAGAAATTATATTTAAAAAATAATATTATATTAATAGATAAAAAGGCAGTAAAGGAAGAGCATTTAAACGAGGCAGACATGAAGGAATTTTTATTAGATGGATTAAGGGTTAAGGCTGGGGACGAGATAAAGGTAGTGACTAGGCAAAAAAAGAAATACAATGGAATTTTGATTGGGGCAAAAAAGGTAGATAAATCGATTCTAATGGTCACCCACCAAGACGAAATTAAGCTATTTAAAATTGATAATATTTTGAAATTTAAAGTGATTAGTAAATATGGCAAGTTTTTCTAATTGATCCGTAAGGGTGAAATAAATGACATATGAGAAAAGAAAAAGAGATAGAAAGAAGAGTCAAATTCTAAGAGGATTTGTTGTAACTATTGTATTCGCCTTAGTTGCTTTTAAATCTATACCATCAATTTTGGCTAACAATGCAAAGACTGTTATTCCAGAAAAAGGCATACTGGAGGAAAAAATTTCAGCCCAAGGATTTTTAATAAAAAACGAAGTTTTAATAAAGTCTAAAAACACAGGTACTTTGCATAAGCTGGCAAAAGAGGGCGAAAGATTGCCTTCAGGAATTGAAATCGCGACAGTTGATTCAATTGATGACACAGGAGCTCTTAAACACGAACTCCAATTAATAGATAATTCTATAGCTGCCATAAAAAAATCACAGCAAGAGGCCACAGTGCTAATGAATGAGAAAGTAAAGACAGAAGATTTGCAAAACAACGTGGTTGAAGAAATACAAAACTATATTGCCCTAGGCGAGTACAATGAGCTCTATTTATTAAAGGAAAAATTAATTTTATATGATAATAAAGCGAAAGAACTCTCTTTTTCAACTACATTAACTGGACAAAGCCTCGAAAATTTAGAATCTAAAAGAGAAGAGATTAATAATCTAATAAAAAGTAAAAATGTTAGATATTTTTCGCCACAAGGAGGAATTATTTCCTATGAGATAGATGGTTTCGAAGAAAGTTATTTACCTAAAGACTTTGAAACCTATTCATATGACATGTTAAACACAGCAGAATTGGCAAAAAATAATGGAGATACAATTTATCTAAATGAACCAGTATGTAAAATAATAGACAATTTTGAGTGGTACCTAGCCCTTAAGATAGAAAACATAGATGAGATAGAGGATTTTCAGGTTGACAAATCTATTCTATTATCCATAGAGCATAATGAATATGAATTAAAGGGTAAAATAATATCAATTAATGAATCTGGCAATAAAGCAGTTATGGTGATTAGGCTTAGTACCATGTTGCACGATTATTACGATATCAGGTTTCCCAAAATAGATATAATAAAGACTAGAAAAGAAGGCTATAAATTACCCAATGAGTCAATAGTTGATAATCAATTGCATAAAGGCGTATATATAAAAGACAAAAATGGAATAGTTAAGTTTAGGCCTATTGAAATAATAGGTCAAGATAATAAATACACATATATTGACACTGGAGATTTAGATGGAAACATTAGTATCAATGAACAAAGTTTTGTAACAGTCAGACTATATGATGAGGTATTTGTAAATACAGCCGGTTTAAAAGACGGACAAATACTTAATTAGCGACGGAGGGGATAATTATTAACATTAAAGATAAATTAGATTTGCTAAATGAAGAAATTGAAAAAACATTGATTAAAGCAGGGCGAAGTGATGATTTAGTAAACTTAGTAGCTGTTACCAAGACTAAGGGTATAGATATTATTAAAGAGTCTCTAAAGTTTGGAGTTACAGATATTGGAGAGAACAGAGTACAAGAACTGAGTGATAAGTATGACGAATTGGGTAAGGATGTAAATTTCCATATGATAGGTCATTTGCAAACAAACAAGGTCCGCAATTTAATCGGCAAGACCAAGTTAATTCATTCCCTAGATAGAATGTCTTTGGCACAAGAGTTAAATAAAAGATCTAAGATGCTGAATATTACTACAGATGTTCTTTTACAGGTAAATATAGCAGAAGAAAAAAGCAAGCATGGCCTAAAATCTGATGAAGTATTGCAGTTTTTAGAGGATATACTTGATTTTCAAAATATTCGAATTAAAGGCTTAATGACAATGGCACCTTTAACAGAGGATCAGGTATTAGTTCGAAATGTTTTCAGGTCATTATTTAAAATTAAGGAGGATATAGTCAATAGGAATTATAAAGGATTAAATATGGCTTATTTGTCCATGGGAATGACAAATGATTATAAATTAGCCATTGAAGAAGGTTCTAACATGATTAGAATTGGTTCGTTTATCTTTGGAGAAAGAAACTATTAGGAGGGGTATAATGAGTAGCTTTATGGATAAGGTTAAATATTTCATTGGGGTACAGGACTTGGAAGACGAGGATTTACATGAAGATTACGAAGAATACAATGAGGATTACGACACTGCAGTGCCGGCAAAAATGAAGAAGTTTAATAATAAAGTTGTAAATATTCACACAAATAGTAATATGAAAATTGTAGTTCATGAACCACTAAACTACGATGAAGCACCAATTATCATCGATGACCTAAAATCTAGAAAAGCTGTTATTGTTAACCTGGAACAATTGGACAATACAATTAAAAAGCAAATATTTGACTTTATAAGTGGTGGAATATATGCCATGGAGGGCAATATTCAGAAAGTAACTAAAGACATATTTATTTTTGCACCTAATAATGTGGAAATTGACGGTCTAAAAGATGAATTAACGACAAAAGGAATTTTTTCCTTATAAAACGAGAAAGGGTAAGTTGATGATACAATTATATAGAGCCATAGGAATTTTGATTAATTTAATTGAAGTATTAATAGTTGTTAGGATAGTATTGTCCTTCTTAAATATTAGAAGCAAAGGTGTATTAACAGGGATTGTTTACGAATTAACTGAGCCTGTGCTAGGTCCTGCAAGGGAGTTAATTTATAAGCTGGGAGTTGACACTGGCATGTTTGATTTCTCTCCCTTACTTGCCATAGTCTTTTTAAGAATAATTCAATATATAGCTGCCAGAATTTTACTGTAGCAGGTAATCAGATGAAATTAGATAGGGATTTTTACACTTCACATATAAAAAGCAAGGAAAAAGTTTTTTTAATGAGAAGATTAATCGACAAAATCGAAATTGTTTTATCTAAACACATCGTCCAATCTACAGATTTCTTGGATCCTTATGAAAGATTATTGGCAAAGTCCATCTTAAATAGATTCAATGAAATAGGTTATTCAGAAGATGGGCAAAATAAAAATAGTGAAAGGCAAATAATCGTTATTTTCCCCCAATACTATGTTGAATTTTGTATTCACGATTTCATAACAGCTATAAGGATAAAAGGAGATTTACAAAGCTTAAACCATAGGGACTGTCTGGGTTCTATCTTGGGATTAGGTATAAAAAGAGATAAAGTAGGGGATATTTTAGTTTATAGCGACCATATGGATGTAGTGTTGAAAAGGGAAGTGGCGGGATATATTCTTATGAATCTCGAAAAAATTGGCAATCGAAAGGTAGTAGTTTCTAAAATCCCTTTAAATTCTCTATCAGAAGGAGAAGTTGCTTTTCGTGAAATTCAAAAGACACTATCATCCAATAGGTTAGATGTATATTTAAGTGCTGTATACAATTTGTCTAGAAGTGAAAGTAGGCAGTTTATTAGTTCGGATAAGGTAAAGGTAAATTGGGAGGAGATAGACAAGGCCTCTAAGGAAATTAAAGCTGGCGATGTAATTTCAGTTCGAGGTATTGGTAGATCCATACTTTATTCAATTGACGGTTTCAGTAAGAAGGGAAAAATCAAGGCCAATATTAGGATAATAATATAAATGGAGTGAAACAAATGATTACACCTTTAGATATACAAAACAAAGAGTTTAAAAAAACTTTGTTGGGCTACAAATCCCAGGAAGTTGACTCTTATTTGGATTCAATCAATGAGGATTATGAAAAGTTGTATAAAGAGAATATTGAATTAAAAGACAAAATCGGAATTTTAACAGATCAGATTAAACAATATAACAATTTAGAGGAAACTTTAAAAAGTACTTTAGTAGTTGCTCAGAGTACAGCAGATGAAGTAACTAGCTCAGCTAGAAAAAAGGCAGAGTTAATAATTGAAGATGCAGAGATAAGTGCAAAAAACAGAATAACAAGTGCTTTAGATGAAGTGAGAAAGATTAGAGAAGAGTATGATAAATTAGAGAACGAAATTTATATGTTCAAGACTAGATATGAATCCTTTTTAAAAGCTCAGCTTATCTCCCTGGAAGAATTTCACAACAATTTTGAGACTAATAAGGCAAATGGAGAAAATATCAAAGCAGATATAATAAAAAGTGATGACTTGGATAAGATGAATCATTTAGGGGCATAGTTGCCTCTTTTTTCTTGGTTGAATGATTTAACTTTGGAGGAAACTAATAATGATAAAAATAGATGACAATTTTTTTATTGGGGATGGCAATTTCACAGTTATTGCAGGGCCCTGTGCTGTTGAAAGCTATGAACAGACAGATAAAATAGGTAGCTTCTTAAATAAATTAGGGGTGAGGATTTTGCGAGGCGGGGCCTATAAACCTAGAACTAATCCAGATTCTTTTCAAGGACTGGGCTTAGATGGTTTAAAGATATTGCATGAAATAGGGCAAAAATACGGATTAAAAATAATTTCTGAAATTATGGACATAAGAGATATAGACAAGGCATGTTCTTACGTAGATATATTTCAGATTGGCTCTAGAAACATGCAGAACTTTTCTCTGTTGAAGGAGATTGGAAGAACCAAAAAGCCAATAATGCTTAAAAGAGGCATGAGTGCTACGATTAAGGAGTGGATTATGGCTGCAGAGTATATTAAGTCCAGCGGAAATAAGGACATAATATTGTGTGAAAGAGGGATTAGGACATTTGAGGATTATACTAGAAACACCCTAGATTTAATGAGTGTTCCAATAATTAAGGATTTGACCGAATACCCTGTGTTTGTGGATCCATCCCATGGTACTGGCAGAAGGGAACTGATACTGCCTGCTACAAAGGCTTCAAAGGCTTTAGGCGCTGACGGAATAATGGTAGAGATACATCCAAATCCTGAAGATGCTTTATCTGATGGATTTCAATCTTTAAATTTCATGGAGTTTGAAAATTTATTTAATGTGATAAATGATTATAGTTTTTAAACCTTGACAATTTTGCTATCTGTTGGAAAGAATGTTTACTGTTTTCCTGGTTATATTATATTCATAACGTAATTTTATAATAAATTAGGAGACAAGATATGAATAAAGATAAATTAGAATTATTTAGAAAGAGACTATTAAAAGAAAAATACAATTTATTAAAGACTCTAAATGGAATGGAAAACATGAAGGAATTTGGTTCAATGGATATATACCATAGTGAACTATCTAATTACGATAACCACCCCGCCGATATAGGTACGGAGCTTTTTATGATGGAGCAGGACAATGGGTTTAAAAATGGGATGAAATCCACCATAAGTGAAATAGATGACTCATTAAATGATATAAACAAGGGTACTTACGGTATTTGCAGAGAATGCGGAAACAAAATAAGCGAGGATAGATTAGATGCAATACCCTACGTAAAGACCTGCGTCGATTGTACAGACAAAAAAGATTCTATAATTGACAAAGATATGGATAATAGACAGTTTATATCTTTAAAAAGGGGCAGAGGCTCTTCTTTTTCAGATACTACAGAGGATATGGTTCAGTTGGACAGGGAAGATACATATCAAAAAGTTGCACAATATAACCACGTTCACAATGACCCTTCATTTCATACAGGCGATAATTTAAACGTAATGGATGAAGAAGACTTAGATGGAGATGGTATATAATTATTATTTTCATTGAAATTATTTAATTAATAATATAGAATATATTGTATATTTCTGGTTTAGGAGGAAAAGATTTGCTATTTATTATATCTATTATTATCATAATATTGGACCAGCTTACAAAAAATTGGGCAGTTAATTCTTTAAAGGGATTAAAGCCCCTAATTATTGTACCTGACTTTTTTAGATTGGTGTATGTAGAAAATTTTGGAGCTGCCTTTGGAATATTACAAAACAAAAGGTGGGTTTTTATTGTTATTACTTTTATTGTGATAATTGCCATATTTACATTTCTTTTGAGAAACTATTACAAGATGAATGTACTCATGAGAATAGGTATTGCAATGCTATTAGGAGGAGCCATAGGCAACTTTATTGATAGGGTGAGGCATGGTTATGTAGTAGATTTTTTTAGCTTTAGATTATTTAATATTTATGAATATCCTGTATTTAATGTGGCTGACATATTTATAGTAGTTGGGACTA
The DNA here is from genome assembly GCA_023229175.1 of Tissierellaceae bacterium. Classification (GTDB taxonomy): domain Bacteria; phylum Bacillota; class Clostridia; order Tissierellales; family Tissierellaceae; genus JAAYFT01. The sequence continues at coordinate 31,633 of JALNZV010000004.1, forward strand.
TTGCCATTATGAGCCTAGTATTGTTTGATAAATATGAAGTCTAGGGGGAGTAGATGAAAACTTATGAATTATATGTAGGAGAAGATGAAGGTGAAAGATTAGACGTTTTTTTATCCAAAGAGTTAGACGAAGTGTCGCGTACATATATCCAAAAACTAATTAAAGAGAAATTAGTTTTTGTCAACAATAAAACACGAAAGTCTAGCCATTTGGTAGAAGAAGGGGATCATATAATAGTTAAATTTCCAAAGCCAAAAGTGTTGCAGGTATTGGCAGAGGACATCCCTTTAGATATAGTCTATGAAGACAATGATTTAGTAGTAGTAAATAAACCTCAAGGACTAGTGGTGCATCCTGCACCAGGGAATTATACTGGAACATTAGTCAATGGTTTACTATTTCATATAGACAAGCTGTCGTCCATAAATGGCATAATAAGACCAGGAATTGTACATAGATTAGATAAAGATACCTCTGGCTTATTAATCGTTGCTAAAAGCGACAAAGCCCATAGAATCTTATCAGAACTTCTTAAAAATAAAGAGATTAATAGAACTTATTTAGCTTTAGTTCACGGTCTTATAAAACAAAACGAAGACACCATAAATTTACCAATTGGAAGGAGTTCTGCCGACAGAAAGAAAATGGCTGTCACTTACAAAAACAGCAAGGAAGCGATTACTGACTATAAGGTATTAAGTAGATATGACAATTACAGTTTAATTGAGGTCAGCTTGAAAACTGGCCGCACTCATCAAATCAGGGTACATATGGCTCATATCAATCATCCCATAGTTGGGGATCCGGTATATTCAAGAAGAAAAAATGAATTTGGTTTAGACAAGCAAATGCTTCACGCATACAAATTAGGTTTTCTGCATCCTGTTAGTAAAGATTATTTAGAGTTTGAAATAGAATTACCTCGGTATTTTAAAGATATCTTAGAGAATATTCAAAATAGGAGGAAATGAAGGTAATATGAATGTCAAAGCTGTTATTTTAGATGAAAAAGCTATTCAAAGGTCAATTACGAGAGTTGCCAATGAAATCATTGAAAGAAACAAGGGAATTAAAGACCTTGTATTGGTGGGTATCAAGACGAGGGGATGCCCATTGGCTGAGCGGATTGCAAGGAAAATTGAGGAAATTGAAGAAGAAAAAATACCTGTGCTGTCCTTAGATATTTCACTTTATAGGGATGACTTGACGGAAATCGGTGAAAAACCCATAGTCAATGAAAGCTTTAGGATAAGTATAGACAACAAGGTAATTATACTTATCGATGATGTAATCTACACAGGCAGGACCGTAAGGGCTGCTCTAGATGCATTAATTGAAAAAGGCAGACCTTCAAGGGTTCAATTGGCAGTTCTAGTAGATAGAGGGCATAGGGAGCTTCCAATTAGACCCGATTACGTGGGTAAAAATGTACCTACTTCAAAAAGTGAGAATGTAAAGGTAAGCTTAAGAGAAGTAGACGGAGTTGACCAAGTCGTTATTTCAGATTACAAAGGGTAGAACTATTCTTCTACCCTTTGTAATTTATTTATATTTTCCTTTGATGGGCTTATGGATATTGTTTTATAGTTTACATAAATCACCATACCAGGCTTTGCGTTTTTAGGTTTTCTTATATTTTTTCGCTGAGTAAAATCAATGGGGACATTGGTTGATGTTCTGCTTTTGCTGTAAAATCCGGCCAAATTTGCAGCCTCTAGCAAAGTACTATCCGGTACAGAGGATTCTGTTGTTTTGATAATTACATGACTTCCTGGTGCATTTTGAACGTGAAGCCAAATATCATCCTTTTTTGCAAATTTTAGGGTTAGATAGTCATTTTGCTTATTATTTTTCCCTACATATATGTGAAATCCATCGGAGGAAATATAATGAAGCGGCTTAGATATATTTTCTTTTTTCTTTTTTTTCAAATTTCCCTTTATATAATTTTCCTTTATCAGTTCTTCTTTGATTTCATTTATCTCTTCTATTTCTGTGGAATTTTCAATGCTAAATAATATATTTTCTAAGTACGAGATTTCATTTTCAGTCTCGGGAATTTGTCTATTTAGAAGCAAATGTGCATTTTTAAGCTTTGAATATTTTTTATAGTATTTCTGAGCATTTTGAATGGGAGATAACTTGATATCTAAAGGAACGAGAATCTCTCTCATATTTTCGTCATAATAGTTTTCCAATGATATACTGTCTATTCCTTTGGGAATTTTATATAAGTTCGCAGATATTAAATCTGCATATACCTTATATTTCTCCCTATCTTTGCTCTCGATAAGTTCCTCTTTTTGCTTTGACAATTTATTGAGGGTTCTGTCAAGTTTAACTTGAATAGTCTTTTTAATTGATTGAGATTTTTGATTTATTCTATCAGAAGTGTCCCTCAGCTTATAAAATTCATTTAAAACATAAGAAATAGAATCCGAAAAGTATTTGTTTTTACTTCCGAATTGATTAATATCCATTACGTGAAAGGCAATAATTTCTGAACCATCTTCCTTTAAAATATAATTGGGATTAAAATCCTCTTTATTTATTTTATCTACTAAGGAATTAAATGAATTGAAAATGCTTTTTATATCCTCTTCATATAAACTGCCTACTGTTCGAAGAATGTCGGTATTCGACATAAAACATATTTCCCTACTAATCAAAGGGCTTAGCCCCATATAATTCATATAGAAAAACTTAAAAATTGGTAAGTTTTTATTTGCAGCATTTAAAAGATTCATAAATATTTCCTCTGTATTATTTAATGGATTAACTTTGTTTTGCAAAGGTGGAAATTCGTATTCTATACCAGGCAAAACTTGCCTTACCCTGCTCATATTCTCAGATACCCTTTTTACAGAATCTATAATTTTTAAACTATTTTTATCAATTAAAATTATATTGCTGTGTTTACCCATTATCTCGACAATCAACCTTTTTTCAGATGGCTGACCGAATTCGTCAAAAGAGGAAATATCTAACAAAATTACCCTGTCCAATTGAAATTGCTCGACATTAAGCACAGTTCCCCCAATTAAATGTTTTCGAAGCAGCATGCAAAACATAGGGGGCTCAGGTGGATTGGACTTCGTATATTTTGCCAAATAAACCCTTGGATTGTTGCTGCTTGATGACAATACTAGTTTATGATTAGTGCCCCTATTGTGTATGTGAATGAGAATTTCATCTTTTTCCTGTTGGTATACTTTATCTATTCTTCCACCGACTAAGTTTACCTCAAGCTCTTTTACAACTGCCTTTGTCACTATACCATCATAAGACATATTTATTCCTCCTGATTATCTTGTGTCAATAAGAGTATAACACTATTGAAGAAATTAATAAACAAAAGGTTTTTTGGTACAATACATTAATATTTTGTAACATATTGTGGATTATTTCATTAAAGAACTGTATAATTCCAATTAAGACTAAAAAAGAGAAAGTATGAGGTGAATATAATGTTAATGAGTATGACTGGATTTGGAAGAGGGGAATTTGTAAACGAACTTTTTAAAATAAAGGTAGAAATAAAAGGTGTAAACCATCGCTACAGCGATATAAACATAAAAATGCCTAGGCATATTTCATATTTAGAGGAAAGGGTCAAAAAAACTGTAAAAGAGAAAATCAGCAGAGGAAAGATTGACATATATATAAATGTAGATTATATTAATGAATCAGCCATAGATATTAAGGTCGATATACCTTTGGCAAAGTCATATAAGGGTACCCTGGAAAAATTGACCAATGAATTAGGAATAGAGGACAATATTAGGCTATTTAATATTCTCAGTATGCCGGAAATAGTAAAGATAGAAAAAAAGGAGTTGGACGAAGACACCGTCTGGCAATACCTAAGTACTGCATTATCCGATGCGTTAAACGATATACTGAATATGAAGACAGTAGAGGGAAAATCAATGAAAGACGATATGCTGTCAAAATTAGAGGCTATAGAAGCAATGATAAATGAAATTGAATTAAGATCTCCTTTTATCGTTTCTGAATATAAGGAAAGGCTAAAGGAAAGAATCTCTGAGATACTGGATAAGGACATTGAACTTGACGAAAATAGACTAATGTTTGAAATAGCTTTATTTGCAGATAAAAGCAATATAAATGAAGAGATAGTCAGATTAAAAAGCCATATTGATCAATTTAGAACGATTGTCGATGAAGACGATGTGGTGGGAAGAAAATTGGACTTTTTAATACAGGAAATGAATAGAGAAACAAATACCATTGGTTCTAAGGCCAATGACCTAGTAATTTCAAAAAACGTGGTGACTATAAAGTCGGAAATTGAAAAAATAAGGGAACAGGTACAAAATATTGAATAATTAATGAGGAGGTAGCCATGTCAATAAAACTAATTAATATTGGATATGGAAATATAGTATCGGCAAATAGAATTATTGCCATTGTAAGCTCAGAGTCTGCTCCCATCAAGAGGTTGATTCAAGATGCCAGAGAAAACGGTCTTCTTATAGATGCAACTTATGGAAGAAAAACAAGAGCTGTGATTGTCACCGATAGCAAGCATGTTATTTTGACACCTGCTCAGGCAGAGACTATTGCCAATAGATTTAGTTTCAAGGATGATAATCATGAATAGGGGGCTGTTTAAAAATGTCTAAAGGTTTTTTACTGATAATTTCTGGACCTGCTGGTACAGGTAAAGGTACAGTATGTAAGGAATTGCTTAAAAGAAACACAAATATCATTTTCTCTGTATCAGCCACTACTAGAGGCCCGCGAGTCGGGGAAATTGATGGAGAAAACTATTTTTTTATTGATAAAGAAAAGTTTGAAACAATGATTGGCAATGACGAATTTTTAGAATACGCTTATGTTCACACTAATTACTACGGCACACCAAAAAAATTTGTCATGGAAGAAATTAACAAAGGGGAAATAGTACTTTTAGAAATAGATGTGCAAGGTGCCATGCAGATAAAGAAAAACTATTCTGAAGCTGTGTTTATCTTTTTATTACCGCCTACCATGGAGGAGTTAAAAAATAGGATAATTAAAAGGGGTACTGAATCCGAGGAAGACATAAATAGGAGATTTGAAAATGCCTTCAAAGAATTGGATTTTGTAGGGAATTACGACTATTTTGTTGTAAACGATATTGTTGAGGATGCAGTATCCGACATTGAATCCATAATTAAGGCGGAAAAACTTAGGGTCAAAAGGCAATCTAGAATCAAAGAAAAAGTATTACTTAAGGGAGGAAGATAATATGTTAAACCCATCTTTTAATGAATTAGCAGAAAAAGGAGATAGTAGATATACTTTGGTTATGGTGACGGCTAAAAGAGCCAGACAAATTATCAAGGGCTCTCAGCCTCTTATTGAAACAACTTCTATAAAGCCTGTCAGCATAGCTTTAGAAGAGGTTTTAGATGGAAAAGTAAGCTATACTAGACCAAATACAAATAGTATAAAATAGGAGAATTAATATGCTTAAAGATAAAACAATCATTCTTGGGGTTACTGGAGGCATAGCAGCCTATAAGGCTGCTGATCTAGTTAGTAGATTAAAAAAACAAAATGCAAATGTAGAGGTTATTATGACTGAAGGAGCTGCTGAGTTTGTAACGCCATTGACCTTTCAAACCATGTCAGGTAACATTGTACACACAAAGATGTTTAATGAAATAATTGACTATGATGTGGAACATATTTCACTAGCCCAAAAAGGTGACATGATTTTAATTGCTCCTGCTACAGCCAATACCATAGGTAAAATAGCCAATGGTATTGCAGATAATTTATTGACTACTGTAGTTATGGCTTCCGATAAAAAGGTTTTCTTTGCTCCAGCTATGAATACTAAAATGTACCAAAATCCAATAGTGAAAACAAACATGGAGAAGTTGAAGGATTTAGGGTATGGCTTTATTGAGCCTGCCATAGGGAAGCTAGCCTGTGGGGATTTTGGAGAAGGGAAAATGGCAGAACCTGCTGACATTGTAGATTTCGTCATCGGTAGTTTTGTAGAAAAGGACCTCAGAGACAAAACCATTGTCATAACTGCAGGCCCTACCATTGAGCCCCTAGATCCAGTGAGATTTATGACAAACCACTCCAGTGGGAAAATGGGTTATAGCATTGCTAAAAATGCTGCTGATAGGGGTGCAAATGTAATTTTAATCACTGGACCTACATCTATAGAACCTCCCAGGAATGTGGAGTTAATCAGGGTTAATACGACAGAAGAAATGCTAAATGCTGTTGGGAAACATTTCGATGATTGTGATGTTTTGATAAAATCTGCGGCACCAGTTGACTACAAACCGAAAGATTTTAGTCAAAGCAAGATAAAAAAGAAGCAAAATGAAGATAAATTTTCCATCGAATACGTAAAAAATCCAGATATAGCTGCTCACTTCGGCAAGATTAAAGAAAACCAGATTATGATAGGATTTGCCGCTGAAACCGACAATCTGTACGAATATGCGGCGGAAAAATTAAAGCAAAAAAATCTAGATTTTATTGTAGCTAATGACGTAAGTAAAGAGGGCGCTGGATTCAATGTAGACACTAATATAATAACCATAATAGACAACAATGGCGGGATAACGAACTATCCAAAAATGGAGAAAACTCAAGTTGCAAAAGTTATACTGGATAGGGTAAAATATTTATTAGATGATAAAGGTTAGATTAAAATCTAACCTTTAGTTTTGAGTATTGGCATTTACGCGAAAAGGGTTGATAAAATTAATGCTAAAATATGCACAGGTCATCATTGATAAAAAGGCTTCTCAGGTAGATAGACTATATACCTATACCATAGACAAACAGTTAATTAATGCTATAGAAGTTGGTATGAGAGTTGTAGTCCCTTTTGGAAGGGGCAATAAATTTATACAAGGTATTGTCATAGAAATACTGGATGACTACAATGACGACTATAAATTAAAAAAAATTGAAAAAGTTTTAGATAGTAAGCCCCTTATTTCAAAAGAATTGATTGAATTGGGCATGTGGATGAGGGACCATTATTTGACCTCATATATAGATGCAATGCAGCCTATTTTGCCTCCTGGAGATTTTAAAAGAATCAATACTTTTGTAAGCCTTAAGAAAACAGAATCTATTGAAAAACTCAGCAGCGAGGAAATATCAATTATAAATTACTTAAAAAATCATAATAGAGTCTTAATGGAGGACTTAAAGAGGGACCTACTTTTACCCGGCATAAATAATGTTCTTGTTTCCTTAGAAGACAAGGGTATTATAGATGTAATAGTAGATATAAGGACAACCATAGACATCAGAACAGAAAAATGGCTAAAGATATTTAATAATGACATTTCCTTGGACCGAATGTATGAAATTATTGGGAAGAGGGCTATAAAACAAAGAGAGATAATAGAGTTTCTATATAAGGTTAGGGATATTTCCTTCAAAAATTTTTCGATGTATATAGATACCTCCTTATCTACGGTAAGGGCTTTAGAAAACAAAGGCTTAGTTAAAATATATGAAAGGGAAGTTGGGAGGGAGCCCATAAAAAAAGAAATAGGAAGCTATCTAAAACATCAACTATCTGAAGATCAAAGCTCCGTATATGATAGGATTATTAATTCCTTTTATGGAAAAGATAAACATAATAAATTTTTGATTCACGGCGTAACAGGCAGCGGGAAAACAGAAATATATTTACAGCTAGTAGAAGAGATGCTTAAAATCGGCAAGGACTCTATTGTACTTGTTCCAGAGATTTCCTTAACTCCTCAAACCATAGATAGATTTGTAGGTAGATTTGGCGATTTAGTTGCCCTGCTTCACAGTAAATTATCTTATGGGGAGAGGTTTGACGAATGGAGAAAAATAAAAGAAGGAAGTGCAAAAATTGTCATAGGAGCGAGATCTGCTGTATTTGCACCTTTTAAAAACCTCGGGTTGATAATCATAGATGAAGAGCATGAGTCTACATACAAATCCACACAAAATCCAAAATATGATACTTTGGAAGTGGCAGGGAAACGGGCGGATCTGGAATCCGGTTTCCTAGTTATGGGTTCTGCCACTCCTTCCCTTGAAAGTTACTATGATAGCCTGAATGGCGAAATTGTCCTCTTAGAACTAAATGAAAGAATAAATAACTATGCCTTACCAGAAATATCTGTAATAGATATGAGGGATGAACTCAATAAAGGAAATAAATCAATTTTTAGCGAGGAGTTATATAATTCTATTTTAGAAAATTTAAATGATAAGAAGCAAAGTATATTGTTTTTAAATAGAAGGGGCTTTTCTACCTTTGTATCTTGTAGGAACTGCGGATATGTTGTTAAATGTCAAAATTGCGATGTATCCATGACTTACCATAGAAATATTAATAAACTAAGATGCCATTATTGTGGCTTAGCTATTGAGCCGCCCACAGTTTGCCCCGTATGTAAAAGCAATTATATAAAATATTTTGGCATCGGTACAGAAAAGGTGGAAGAGATAACGAGGGAATTATTTCCTCAAGCTAAAATTGCAAGAATGGACATGGATACCACGACAAAAAAAGGAAGTCATGAAAACATTTTAGAAGAAATGAAAAGAAATAAGATTGATATTCTAATTGGTACGCAGATGATATCCAAAGGATTAGATTTTGAAAATGTAACTTTAGTTGGCATCATAGCAGCAGATACAACCTTAAATTTACCAGACTTTCGTTCTCCGGAGAAAACATTTCAATTAATAACACAAGTTGCCGGCAGGGCAGGAAGAGGGGATTATAAGGGCAAGGTAATACTACAGACTTATAACCCGGACCACTACAGTATTGTACTGTCTAAGAATCAGGATTATAGAAAGTTCTATGAAATGGAAATAAGTTTAAGAAAAGAATTTTTATATCCGCCATATGTAAACCTTGTAAGTATCCTATTATATGGTGAGGATAATACAAAAGTTGCAAGGATTTCTAAAGAGATATATAATTTAATGGCAGATAATTTGGAGTGGATTCCAAAGGGACATCTGGGTAAGTATCTTATTGGACCTTATCCCGCACCATTAGAAAAAATCAACAATAATTACAGATGGTTAATTTTGATAAAAACCGAGAAAAAAGATTTTACAAAGTTAAAGTCTTTTATAAAAAGGGTATATATAAATAATGAGTACAAATTACAGCTGGATCAAGTAAAATATAGTATACAAATAAATCCAAATTCGATAATGTAGGAGGAAAATATATGGCACTAAGGGAAATAAGAATAGACGGCGATCCAATTTTACGAAAGAAATCTAGGGAAATTACTGAAATTACGGAAAGAATAAAAGTGATGTTAGATGATATGATAGAAACCATGAATGAGGCAGAAGGTGTCGGGCTGGCCGCCCCACAAATAGGCGTCCTAAGGAGGGCCGTAGTCATAGATGTTGGTCAAGGTCCGCTAAAGCTTATTAACCCAGAAATCTTAGAGGTGGAAGGTGAAGTGGTGGACGTAGAAGGGTGTCTTTCTGTTCCAGGAAGGTCGGGGACAGTCTCCAGGCCAGAGAAGGTAAAGATACGATATTTAGATGAAGATGGCAATGAAAAGGAACTTGAAAGTGAAGGGCTTTTGGCTAGGGCAATATGCCATGAAATAGACCACTTAGAGGGTGTTTTATACACAGATAAAATGATAGAGGAAATAATTCCAGAAGAAGATGAAGAGGTGTAATATGAATATTATTTTCATGGGTACTCCGAATTTTGCAGTACCTACCCTTGAGGCTTTATTTGCACAGGGCTATACAATTGATTTAGTTGTGACGCAAAAAGATAGACCAAAAGGTAGGGGAAAAAAAGTTCTGTATACTCCGGTAAAGGAAAAGGCTTTAGAATTGGGTCTTGAGGTTTATCAGCCTGATTCAATTAATTCTCCTGAAAGCATTGATTTTCTAAGAAAACTTAGTCCTGACTTTATGGTTGTAGTCGCTTACGGACAGATATTAAAAGAAAATGTTCTTGAAATTCCAAAATACGGTTGTTATAATGTTCACGCTTCACTATTACCTAAGTATAGGGGAGCTGCACCAATTAATTGGGCTATAATTGACGGCGAAAGTATGACAGGTGTTACTATTATGGAAATGGAAGAGGGCTTGGATACAGGTGATATAATCCTTAAAGAATCAATCCCCATTGAGAATGAGGACGATTCCTTATCCATTCACGATAAGCTTTCAGAACTAGGAGCTAATTTAATCATAAGTGCCCTAGAAAAAATATCTAAGGGGGATTACTCTAAGGTACCTCAAAATCATTTGGAATCTACCTATGCCGCTAAATTAAATAAAGATTTAGGAAAAATTGATTGGAATAAATCCACTATAGAAATAGTAAATCTAATCAGGGGCCTAAAGCCGTGGCCCAGTGCATATTTTATATACAATGAAGAAATTGTAAAAGTTCACAAGGGAAAGGCCATTTCCAGTAATTTAAAGGGGAAAATTGGTGAAATAATAAAGGTAAATAGTGAGGGCATATTCGTATGTGCCCACGACGGTATAGTGGTAATGGAGGAAATACAATTCCCTGGCAAGAGGAAAATGATTGTAGAGGAGTACCTTAGGGGAAATTCAATCAAAGAAGGGATTGTGTTAGTATAAATTTAGGAGGGAATATAAATGCCTGGATATTATGGAATGGGTATGGATTATACATGGGTTGTATTTGTGTTGCCTGCATTATTGTTGGCATCCTACGCTCAGTTAAAAATCAGCTCTGCATTTAACAAGTATTCTAGGGTTTCAAGCGAAACAGGGCTGACAGGGGCACAAATTGCTAGAATTATTTTAGACAGAAATGGACTGCAGGATGTGAGAATTGAACATATAGGAGGAAAACTAACGGACCATTATGATCCTAGAAGCAAGGTTGTCAGATTGTCCAATACCATTTATGGTGGAACTAGTATTGCCTCTGCAAGTGTGGCTGCACATGAGGTAGGCCATGCGATACAACATGCAGATGGCTACTATCCCCTTATTTTGAGAAATAATATTGCACCAATAGCAAATATTGGCTCAAGGTTTGCCTGGATATTGATATTTATAGGTTTTTTAATCTCACCTGTGTTTTTAGATGTGGGCATACTTCTTTTTTTAACAGTGGTTATTTTTCAAATAGTGACATTGCCTGTAGAATTTAATGCAAGCAGCAGGGCCCTTTTACAATTAGAAAATGGAATCATAAGCAGGGAAAATATTAAACCAGCAAAGAAGGTGCTTAGCGCTGCTGCCTTTACTTATGTAGCTGCAACTCTTGTGGCAGTAGGGCAATTAATAAGGCTTTTGGCACAAAGCAATAGAAGAAGGAGATAAAGGGGTTCTGCCCCTTTTATTTTCGTATAATGGGAGTGTTAATATGGTTGTAAACTCAAGGGAAACTATTCTCGATATTTTGACAGAGGTTTTTGAAAAAGATGGATATTCAAATATAACGATTAACAAGTATTTAAAGTTAAAAAAAGACCTAGACCCTAGGGAAGAAAACTTTATAAGAGAAATCGTATATGGAATTATCGAAAACAATATATATTTGGAATTTATTATTTCAAAAGCGTCGAAAATCAAAATAAATAAAATACATCCAACTATAAAAACAATATTAAAGATTGGCATATATCAGCTTGTTTTTATGGATAGAATGCCTCATAGGGCTGCTGTTAATGAGACTGTAAATTTAGTAAAAAAACATGGACATAGAGGCACCATAGGATTCGTAAACGGTATTCTAAGGAATATAAGCAGAGACAAGGAAAAGTATATAACTATTCACGACAAAAACCCAGTCGATAGCATATCTATTAGATATTCACATCCCAAATGGCTTGTGAGAAAGTGGATTGAAGAGTACGGCGAAAAGTTTACTGAGGAATTGTGTAAGGCTAACAACGAGACGCCAAGATTAAATCTAAGGGTTAATACATTAAAAACATCAAAATATGACTTAAAGCAAAGTTTATTGAATAAAGGGTACAATGTGGAGGATGGAAGGTATGCTGACGATATTTTAATCGTCGACAATCCAATTAGATTGACTAACATAACGGAATATAGAGAGGGATTGTTTACAATTCAAGATGAAAGCAGTGCCTTAGTTGGGCAAATAATAAATCCACTGCCCGGAAGCACAGTTATTGACATGTGCTCTGCACCTGGTGGTAAATCTACACATCTAGCCCAAATCATGAAAAATAAAGGTAAAATACTGAGCTTAGATATTCACCAGCATAAGATTAAACTAATTAAAGATAATGCCAAAAGGTTGGGAATAGACATCATAGAATCCTATGTAGAAGATGCAGAAAAGTTTAATAAAGAGTTTGTCAATATGGCGGACTACGTTTTAGTTGACGCCCCCTGTACTGGTTTTGGGCTCATAAGGAGAAAACCAGAAATTAAAATAAATAGAAAAGAAGAAGATATAAAGGAACTAGCCTCTATTCAATGGACTATTTTAAATAATGCAAAGGAATATGTAAAGCTAGGCGGAATTCTATTTTATAGTACCTGTACAATTACCAAAGAGGAAAATACTGATTTGATACGAAGATTTATTGATATAAATCCAAATTTCAAGCTGGTAAGTATTAAAAATGTCATAAATAACTTTGAGGATTATAATAGTTTAGATAAGGGCTGTGTGCAGTTGTTTCCCCATATTCACCACACAGATGGCTTTTTTTATGCAAAATTGATTAAAGAAAGATAGATATATCTATGATAATTATGTATAATATTAGAATAGAGAACATAGAGGTGATTTTTTGATTGGACCTGAATTAAATAGTTTAACTTTAGAAAAGATTAAGGATTATATGGTTCATATAGGAGAAAAATCCTATAGGGGAGAGCAAATCTTCTCTTATTTTCATAGAAATAATGGTACAGATATTTCTGGCTTTAAATTATTACCGCAAAGTTTAAGGGATAGATTATCTGATATTGCAACAGTAAATAAAATGAAGATATATAAAAAGTTCACCTCTGCACTTGATGACACGAAAAAGTATTTAGTTTCGCTGCAGGACAACAATATTATTGAATCGGTAATGATGGAATATGGACATGGATATACTGCTTGTGTATCAACTCAAATAGGGTGTAAAATGGGTTGTTCTTTTTGTGCATCTACCAAGGAGGGTTTAGTAAGGAATTTGACGCCAGCAGAAATGGTTAATCAAATTTATTTAATGGAAGAAGATTTAGGCATAAAAATATCTAACATCGTTTTAATGGGAAGTGGTGAACCTTTGGATAATTATAACAATGTCTTAGATTTTATAGGCATTATATCCAGCGAAAAGGGACACAACATCAGTTTAAGAAGTATTACCATATCGACATGTGGTATTGTACCGAGGATTTATGACTTAGCTAATAAAAAACTCCCTATTACCCTATCCATCTCACTGCATTCTCCATTTAATGATGAGAGAAAGAAGATTATGCCTATTACAATCAAATATCCCATAGATGAAGTAATTAATGCATGTAAATATTATTGGGATATGACGAAACGAAGGATTACATTTGAATACACATTAATAGAAGGTGTAAACGATAGGCAAGAAGATATAAATGAATTGGGAAAATTATTGAGGGATTTCAGATGTCACGTAAATCTTATTCCCTTAAATCCTATAGAAGAGTATAAAAAGGACAGGCCGAATCGAGCAAATATTGAAAGATTCCAAAGGGGATTAAAAAAATATAATATTTCAGTTACAATTAGAAAAGAAATGGGGGGAGATATTAGCGCCTCATGCGGACAATTGAGAAGATCTGTTACCCAAGATGATAAATATAAAGGATTTCAATGGGGTGGTATTATGGTTAGTGGTGCTATATCAGATGTAGGTAAAACCAGAGAAAACAACCAAGATGCCTTTTACGTATCCAAAGATTCCAGCCTTCCCCTATATATGGTGGCGGACGGTATGGGGGGGCATAATGCGGGAGAAGTGGCTAGTACCATGGCTATGAAAATCATTGGCAGCAACTTTGCTATGAACAAAGGAAAGCTTACCAGCAAGGAAAAGATACTTAAGCTAATAAAAAATTCAATAGAGGAAGCTAATACAAAGATATATTTAAAATCCCTTGAAAGCGAAGAATGTCAAGGTATGGGTACTACCATTACATTAGCTTATATACATGAAGGGGAGGTACTTTTAGGACATGTAGGGGACAGCAGAGCATATTTAATTAGACGGGAAAATATTGAGCAATTAACTGAGGACCATTCTTTCGTAAATGAATTAATAAAAATTGGTAGTATAACAAAGGAACAGGCAGTAAATCATCCCAAAAAAAACATGATAACGAGGGCAGTAGGTTCTAGCAGTATAATAGAATCAGATTTAATAGCTAGAAATTTTAAAAAAGACGATATATTGTTTCTTTGCAGCGACGGGCTCTTTAATATGATTAATGACCTTGAAATAGTACAAGTTTTTAATCGTGAACACGATATCCAAAAAGCCTGTGAGACCTTGGCAAATCTAGCTAATCATAGAGGTGGATTGGACAATATCACTGTAGTGGCTATTAAATTTAATTATGAGGTGAAATAATGATAGGTAAAGTTTTAGGCGGTAGATATGAAATAATAGAACAAATCGGTGGAGGTGGTATGGCTTTGGTGTACAAGGCCAGATGCCAGCTATTAGATAGATTTGTTGCAATAAAGATTTTAAAAGATGAATTTGTCAATGATGAAGAATTTATTAGAAAGTTTCGCAGAGAGTCTCAGGCTGCTGCTCGATTATCTCACCCCAATATTGTCAACATCTACGATGTCGGTGTTGAAAATGACAATGAACATCAAATTCATTATATAGTCATGGAATACATAAAAGGAAGGACTTTAAAAGAAATAATTAGAGAAAAGGGCAAGCTGTCTATTGACGATACTTTAAACTATTCATACCAGATTGCCGAGGCGTTGCAGCACGCTCATCTGAATCATATTTTCCATAGGGATATAAAGCCCCACAATATTATGATAGCAGAGGATAATAGAATTAAAGTCACAGACTTTGGAATTGCAAGGGCAGCCACTAGTTCCACGGTAACGACCACATCTAATGTTTTAGGTTCAGTTCACTATTTTTCACCGGAACAAGCGAGGGGAGGATATACAGATGACAAATCTGATATATATTCTCTGGGGATTGTAATGTATGAAATGATAACGGGAATACTTCCATATGAAGGGGAGAGCCCAATAACAGTTGCATTAAAACATGTCCAGGAAGATATTATTCCTCCGAGGGAACTGGTACCTAATATTCCCGAAGGATTTGAGTCAATTATATTGAAATGTGTTCAAAAAAGGCAGGCAGATAGATATAGTAATGTAGATAAATTGCTAAAGGATCTTGGGAAAATCAAAATAAATAGAAACGAAAAAATTTCCAATACGATAGATGATACAGACTCCCATACTAGAGTAATTCCAACATTGAAGATAGAGGATGAAATTAATATGAAAAATAAGAACAAGAAAAACAGAAAAGAAAAAAGTAAAAAAGACAATACATTAAAGATAGTAATACTTGGTATTTTATTAGCATTTCTTTTAGCAGGAAGTTTTTTCTATGGATATTTTAAATTGAAAGATTATTTAATAACTGAAGATATTGTCGTTCCAAACATAGTCGGAGAGCAAGAAGATGTTGCTAGGGGAATTATTGAAGACCTAGGTTTAAAGTTTGAAGTTAGAAATAGGGTGAAAGACAGCAACTTTGCTCCAGGAGAAGTTACATTTCAATCCATAGACCAAGGAACGACTGTAAAAAAAGACTTTCCCATAGAAGTAACAGTTTGTGAAGGGGAGAGTTTAGTTGATGTGCCCCATGTTGTCAACAAAGATTTGAGTTATGCTAGAGAGCAGATTATTGATAATGAATTAAAAATAGAGATAGAGTATGAACACTCAGATGATATACCCGTTGACGTAGTAATTAGACAGAACCCTGAAGGGGGAACAAGTGTAGAACCTGGTACAAGGGTTACAATAGTTGTAAGTCAAGGAGAAGATATAAAGCTTGTAAAGATAGAAAAACTTGTTGGAGAGAATGTGGAAGAGGCTAAAAGAATTATAAAGAGGTTGGACTTAGTCGAAGGAGAAATAAAGTATGAACCTAATGATGAATTTGAAAAGGATGTCGTTTTCTGGCAAAGCTATGAGCCTGGCACAGAAATTGAAACTAAAACTGCAGTGGACTTTTATGTAAGCAGCGGACCTTCGGAGGAAGAGCCAATCGATGGAGACATAGAAGGGGACGATTTAGAGACTCCGATTACATTTACCATACCACCATTCCAAGACAAAGAGGAGACTCAGATAAAGATAATTAGAATTCAAGATGGCATATCGAAAATCGTTTACAACAAAGGACATAAAGCCAGCGAAGGAGAAGCTACAATAACTCTTACTGGGAAAATTGGTGCATTGTTTGACATATACTACGATGATATATATCAAACTACGCTTTCAAAGGAGGAATAGAAATTTCTTATGGTCGAAGGAATAATTGTTAGGGGCGTTGGAGGTTTTTACTATGTCAATACCGATGATGGTATAATTGAATGCAGAGCAAGGGGCCTATTTAGGGAAGAAAATCAAACTCCTCTCGTAGGTGATAAAGTGCGAATAAGGCTCAATCCAGAGGACGGATCAGGCTATATTGAGGAAATATTACCAAGAAAAAACCAGCTTATTAGGCCACCAGTTGCCAATATAACCCAGGCAATTATTGTAATGAGCATAAAGGATCCTATTTTAAACCCTTGGCTTTTGGACAGGTTATTAGTCATGGTCGAAAAAGAAAAGATAAAAGTTACTATTTGTATAAATAAAAGCGAATTAAAGACTAAAGAAGCAGATAAAATAGTCAATATCTATAGGGATGCAGGATACAATATTATAAGGACAAGTGCAGAGACAGGGGAAGGAATCGAACTTCTCAGGAATGAATTGCGTGACAATATATCGATTTTTGCTGGTCCTTCAGGTGTTGGAAAATCATCTTTGTTAAATAAAATTGATAAAAACCTTTTTATAGAAACAGGCAAGATTAGCAAAAAGACCAGGAGAGGCAAACATACTACTAGACATGTGGAGTTATTTAAACTTGATGACGATTCATTTGTTTTAGATTCACCTGGCTTTGGTTCACTAAATTTAGATTTTCTTGAAGATGAATCCCAACTTAGAGGATACTTTAAAGAAATTAACAAGTATGGCAAGGAATGTAAGTTTGTCAGCTGTTTACATGTAAATGAACCAGGATGCGAAGTGAAAAGGTTAGTAGAAGATGGAATTATCAACGGCGAAAGATACAAGAATTATCTGAACTTTTTAGAGGAATTAAAAAATATTAGGAGGTATTAAATGGCTAAAATAGCACCTTCATTGTTATCGGCAGATTTTGCTGACTTGAAAAATGAGATTAAAAAGATTGAGGTCGGCGGGGCAGATTATTTACATCTGGACGTTATGGACGGCAATTACGTGCCTAATATAACATTTGGACCTCCTGTAATAAAAAAGCTTAGAGCTGTAACAAAATTGCCATTCGATGTTCATTTAATGATAGATAAACCTGAAAGATATATTAAGGATTTTGTAGATGCAGGTGCAGATATTATTACGGTGCATCCAGAGGCTACAGTTCACCTTCATAGGACAATTCAACAAATTAAGTCCCATGGAATTAAAGCGGGCATATCCCTGAATCCTGCAACCTCAATCGTCAATTTAGAATATATCCTAGAAGATATAGATTTAATATTGGTTATGACCGTAAATCCTGGATTTGGAGGTCAGAAATTTATAGCATCCATGGAAAATAAAATAAAATCTATAAGAAAAATCATTGACCTTGGGAAACACGACATAATTCTAGAAATAGATGGCGGTGTAAAACTAGATAATGCAAAAGAAATAATAAATTGGGGAGCGGATTTATTAGTAGTTGGCTCAGATATTTTTAATTCTGACAATGTTTTAGAAAGGACAAAAAAATTTAAGTCCTTGTAATTAAATTTTTCAAGTGTTATAATTATTTAATATATAGTAACACTAGGGGAGCCCTTGGGCTGAGAGAGGATTTATCCCGACCCTTATAACCTGAACTAGATAATGCTAGCGTAGGGAAGTGTGTATTGTCCTTTAAATACCCATTGCCTACGTTGGTAATGGGGTTAATAATTTAAAGGAGGAATATAAGTGAATAAAAGATGGAATGTTAGGATGCTTACAGAAGGAGGGATGATGATTGCCTTAGGTACAATTTTAAGTTATGTAAAGGTATATAGTGCACCCATGGGAGGGTCGGTTACTGCAGGAAGTATGATACCGATTATATTATTTGCGGTGCGATGGGGCTTGTTTCCTGGATTAGCCATAGGCGGAGTTTACGGTTTATTACAGTTTATACTTGAACCATACTTTTACCACCCAATGCAGTTGATTTTAGATTATCCTTTGGCATTTGGATTACTAGGATTGGCGGGAATAGCATATTATATTAAAGATAAAGATTCGGTTTTTGGATATTTGCAAGTATTTTTTGCAGTATTTTTAGGAATATTAGGTAGAATGATATCCCATGTGTTGTCAGGAGTAGTATTTTTTGCTGAATACGCTGGGGACAGAAATCCTTGGTTGTACTCCATAGAATACAATGCCTACTATTTGTTGCCAGAACTAATCATATCTGCTATTGTAATATTCATAATTTGGAAACCGCTGCGAAAAACCATTAAAGAAAAATAAGAGGGATGATTTTGTGAAAGGGCTTATAGTATCAAATGGCAATATCAATAACCACCATATATTAAAAGATATAGCAATGAATGTCGATTTTATCATATGTGCCGATGGAGGTATACAACATCTAATCAACATTGATGTAATTCCTGATTTAGTAATAGGCGATTTAGATTCCATAAATCAAGATGGATTGGATTTTATTAGGGATAAAGATATACCTGTAAATAAATTTCCAGCAATTAAGGACAAAACAGATACGGATTTAGCTGTGGAATATTTTATTGATAAAAGTTATAATGAGATTATTTTCATGGGTGTTACTGGTACAAGGCTAGATCACACATTGTCAAATATTCTCCTATTGAATAATTTACACGGGATTGGAATCAAAGCTAAAATAATCGACGACAATAATATAATCCAATTAGTTGACGATTATCTGGAGCTGAAATACCTTGAGGGGCATTACGTATCCCTTATACCCTTAACCGAAGAGGGCATTGTCGTAACATTAAAAGGTTTTTTCTATAATTTAGATAGTGAAACCATGGAATTTGGTTCAACTTTTGGAATAAGCAACAAAATAGTTGATGACTTTGGCAGTATAAAAATACACAGTGGGAAATCACTTGTATTTCTTTCAAGGGATTAGAACAGAAAATCAATTTATAGTAACGAATTTCCCCCCAGCTGAATAGAATATTACAAATGGTGGGGGGTGCTGCAAATGAGGAGATACTATTATAGATATAGGCAAAAAACAAAAAAAATAATAGGTACAACACTTTGTATTATTGGCTTTATAATAATTATATACTATTTGCCTATTGAATTAATACTTTTAATAATAGGAGTGGGCCTTCTGATAATGGGAGGGTTAATTTTAAAAATAAAATAAGGCTACCATAGTAATTAAAATGGCGGGCCTTATTTTCTTTTATTAAGAGAACTACAACGCTCTTTCAACATATCCAGATCTTAGGCATCTAGTACATACATTAATTCTTTTGGTTTGCCCATTGACTACAGCTCTTACTCTTCTAATATTAGGGGACCAACTTCTAGAACTCTTTTTATTTGAGAAAGTAACCTTATTTCCGAATACCTTGCCTTTTCCACAAACTTCACAAAATCTCGCCATGAAAAACACCTCCTTAATCGACAGCTGAATAATCTTAAAGTATAATTACATTTTCGCAGCAACACATTATATTTTAACACAATATTCTATATAAATGCAAGATAAAGAATTATTATATTAGAAATTACAAAGGATATAGTTGAACAATTAGCATAATTAAGGTAAAATATAGAATATGGTATATGTAAATATAAGAGGAGGCGATTGTAAATGCCAGCCAAAACCAGCAACGAATTCGGAACTATAAGTATTGACGACAATGTTTTGGAAACATTAGCCGGTATTTCAGCCATGGAAAGCTATGGCATAGTAGGTATGGCTTCCAAAAGTGCGGCAGATGGACTATTTGAGCTTCTCAAGTGGGATTATTTGTCAAAAGGCGTGAAAGTATATTCTAAAGATGGCGTTTTAACTATTGACTTACACGTAATACTAGAATACGGTGTAAATATTTCCGTAGTGGCAGAAAACATTATTGATAGGGTTAAGTTCAATCTGGAAAACTTTACTGGTCTAAAAATAGACAAAATAAATGTGCATGTACAAGGAATTAGAGTAGAAAAGTAGTTTAAGGAGGTACAACAATTGAAAATAGAGATACTAGATGGAGCAATGCTTAAAAAAGCTCTCGTTGGGGCAGCAAAGTTCCTAGAAGATAACAAGGAGGAAGTAAACTCCTTAAATGTTTTTCCTGTTCCTGATGGAGATACAGGTACAAATATGTCTTTAACCGTTAATTCTGCGATAAAGCAAGGACTTAACCTAGATGATGACAGCGTGTCAAAAATTGCTTTAGCCGCCTCACATGGCTCTCTGATGGGTGCAAGGGGCAACTCTGGAGTTATACTGTCACAACTTTTTCGAGGTTTTGCCAATGGTTTAGAAGACAGAAAGACTGCAGATACCAAAGTAATTGCAAATGCCTTTAAACAGGCAGCAGATACGGCATATAAGGCGGTAATGAAACCCACAGAGGGCACAATATTGACTGTAGCTAGAGAATGTGCGGAATTTGCCATGTCTATTTCCAAGGAAGACAAAGATATATTAGGTTTTCTTAAAAGAACCATAGATTACGGCGAGACTGTTCTGGAAAAAACTCCAGAAATGCTTCCAGTATTGAAGCAGGCTGGTGTTGTAGATGCAGGAGGCAAAGGATTATTATATGTTCTCCTAGGTGCATACTATGCCCTATCTGGAAAAGAAATCATCGCTATAGATATCGAGGAGATAGATAAAGAACCAGAAATTCGCCACGCAGGTGAACATTTAGACACTGACGATATTAAATTTGCATATTGTACCGAATTTATCATAAATACTGATTACAAGGATGTTGAATCTTTCAGGGAAGAACTTTCAGCCTTTGGGGATTCTTTAATGGCGGTTGGCGGTGAGGGATTAATTAAGGTACATATTCATACAAATAATCCTGGAACCGTAATGGAGCGTGCTCTAGAGCTTGGTGAATTGACAGATATTAAAATTGACAATATGAAATATCAACATGAAGAGATATTATTAAAATCGGGCACAGCAGAGTACAGCATCGACAAACCATATTCTTTTATATCAATTTCTGCAGGGGAGGGAATTGATGCGATATTTAAGGATTTGAATGTAGATGTTCTTGTAGCCGGGGGCCAAACCATGAATCCAAGCACTGAAGATATAATAAAGGCCATTGATAAAACTACAGGTGAAAACATCTTTATATTTCCCAACAACAGCAACATAATATTAGCTGCAGAACAAGCAAAAGAACTTAGCAATAGAAATATAATTGTGATCCCGTCCAAGACAATTCCTCAAGGGATCTCGGCATTATTGTCCTTTAATGAATTGAAAACATCAGAAGAAAATATTGACGAAATGATGGAATCTATCAAGAACGTAAAAACAGGTCAGGTTACCTATTCCGTAAGGGATACAGAATTTAACAATACAAAGATAAACAAGGACGATATAATTGGAATTTTCGAAGACAATATCGTATCCAGCGGTAAAGATATTAATACTGTCTCCACAAGACTTATTGAAAATATGATAGATGAAGATACATCATTAGTTACCATATTATATGGAAATGATATAACTTACGAGTTTGCCAAGGACCTAGAAGAACAATTATCAGAAGAATATGATGATATCGATATCGAGTTAATATACGGAGGTCAACCCATATACTATTATATTTTTTCAGTGGAATAAATACCCTGCCCTTGGTAGGGTTTTTTAATATCATGTAATGGAGGAATTGCTATGGGATATTTATCGACAAATATTCAATACTTAAAAGGTGTTGGGCCAAAAAGGGCTGCTAGATTGAGAAAATTGAATATAAATACTATTGAAGACTTACTGTACCACATACCTAGGGATTATGATGACAGGTCATCATTTAAATCCATAAGAGAATGTGTTGCTGGAGAAAAAACTAGTTTAGAAGTAGAGGTGATTGGGGAACCAATAGTGTTAAGGCCTAGGAGAGGATTATCAATTTTGAAAGTTCCCGTCAAGGATGACTCTTACAATGGATATTTGACTTGGTTTAACCAAGAATACCTTAAGGAAAAATTTACTTATGGAGATAAATACGTAGTTAATGGCAAAATAAATAAAAGGGGCTATGAGGTACAAATTATGAACCCTGCTTTTGAAAAGGCTAATCTAAAGGATAAGGTTGGAAGAATTATGCCAATCTATAGGTTAACTGAAGGGTTAAGCAACAATGAACTAATCAAAATTATAGATAGAGCAATTAAAGACTCAGTGAATTATATAGGTGAATTTTTGCCAAATGAAATAATTCAACGAAATAATCTTTTGAGTTTAAAAGATGCCTTGCTAAATATTCACTTTCCTCAATCTAAAGAATTATTGGTCAAAGCAAAAAAAAGGTTATCCTTTCAAGAATTATTAGTATTGCAAACAGGGCTATCTATCATGAAAAGAAAATCCATGGATGAAAAAGATGGAATTATTTTTGAAAAAGTAATGGAAATAAATAGCTTTTTAAAAGACCTGCCCTTTGAATTAACTAAGGCACAAAGGGTTGTGTTTTCGGAAATTGAGGTAGATATGGGCCTTGATAGACAAATGAATAGACTCGTTCAAGGCGATGTAGGTTCAGGAAAAACAATAGTAGGAATACTTGCCATGTATAGAGCTATTAAATCTGGATATCAGGCTGTAATGATGGCTCCAACTGAAATATTAGCTGTTCAACACTTTGAAACTTTAAGTAAATATTTTTCTAATTACGACATAAAGGTAGAATTATTAGTTGGAAGTATTTCACCAAAAAAGAAAGAAGAGGTATTGTCTGGGTTAAAAAATGGTTTAATTCAAGCTTTGGTAGGAACTCACGCCATCATACAAGATAATGTGGAATTTTACAATTTAGGTTTAGCAATTACAGATGAACAACACAGGTTCGGCGTTAGACAACGGGCAATATTAAATAAGAAGGGAAATAACCCTGATATTATAGTTATGACAGCTACGCCTATACCTAGAACCTTAGCATTAATTTTGTATGGTGATTTAGATATATCCATAATCAATGAATTACCGCCAGGTAGGAAGGAAATAGAAACCTATGCAGTCGGTCCAGAATTAATCGAAAGGACGAATAAATTCATTGAAAAACAAATTATGGAAGGAAGACAAGCCTATATAGTTTGTCCTTTGATAGAAGAAAATGACACATTGGCAATTAAGGCCGCAGAGGATTTATATATGGATTTTAGAGATAATGTATTTAAAAAGTTTAGGGTCGGGCTACTACATGGAAAAATGAAAGCCAATGATAAAGATGAAGTAATGGAGGATTTTAAAAATCATAATATTGATATTTTAGTGTCTACAACTGTAATAGAGGTGGGTGTAAATGTACCAAACGCTAATATTATGGTTGTTTACAATGCTGAAAGATTTGGATTGGCACAGCTTCATCAATTAAGGGGAAGGGTAGGCAGAGGAGAATTTCAATCCTATTGTATTTTGATTAACGAAAGTAAAAGCAAAATATCCAGAGAAAGGATGAGAATTTTACAAAGTACTACTGATGGATTTATAATATCTGAAAGGGATTTAGAACTTAGGGGTCCTGGAGAATTTTTTGGCACAAAACAGCATGGGCTTCCCGAGCTAAGAGTTGCAAATCTTTTTTCTGATATGGATATTTTGAAAATAGCTCAAAAGGAATCTATCGAAATATTGAAATCTTCGCCAATCCTAGAAAAGGATATATATAAGGGCATAAAAAATGAACTAAAAAAGATGTTTAAGGATTCTGGAGAGAATTTAATATTTAATTAATATTGATACAAAACTAATAAATGTGGTAAGATATCGATGTAATATATAAGGAGGTAGACTTTTGAGGGTTGTTTCAGGAACTAGGAAAGGACATAAATTGAAAGTTTCAAAGGGACTAGACGTGAGGCCAACTGAAGATAGAATAAAAGAATCTCTTTTTAACATACTTGGAACAATAAATTCGGATTCCATGGTTTTAGATGCATTTGGCGGAAGCGGTTCTATTGGAATTGAATTTTTGAGCAGGGGAGCAAAACATTGTGTATTTATAGACAACAATAAGAAAAGTATAGAAATTATTAAGGAAAATTTAAATCATACAAGATTTCTTGAAAAAAGCACTGTTTATCATGGAGACGTTTTTCGTTTATTAGGTTTTTTACGAAAAAAGAACTTTTTATTTGATTATATTTATATTGATCCCCCCTTTGGAGAGGGGCTTACACACAAAATGTTACATTATATTAACAAAGAGGATATTTTGAAAGAACAGGGTAGAGTTATAGTAGAGCATGAATCGAAATTAATACTAGAAGATTCATTACTAAATTTTTCAACTGTGGATAAAAGAGAATACGGCAGCAAAACAATAACTTTTTATAAGAAGAAAATCTAGGGGGAATATTATGAAAGCTATTTATCCAGGAAGTTTTGATCCTGCTACTTATGGACATTTAGATATTATTGAGAGGGCTGCAGAAAAGATGGATCATCTAATCGTAGCAGTTTTGGACAACCCATCTAAGAATAGCCTTTTCTCTATTAACGAAAGAATAGGATTGCTTAAGGAAGTGACAAAACACTTATCTAATGTGGAAATTGACTACTTTTCGGGCCTTTTGTCTGATTACGCCAGTAGAAGAGAGTGCTATAATATGGTTAGGGGTCTAAGGGCTGTTTCAGATTTTGAATACGAAATGCAAATGGCTCTGGTAAATAGAAGCTTAAATCCTAAAATAGAGACATTTTTTATGGCATCTGACAACAAATATGCTTATTTAAGTTCTAGTATTGTGAAAGAAATTGCAAAATTTGGCGGAAGTATTACACATTTTGTTCCAAAAGCTGTAGAAAATGCACTAAAAGAAAAATATGAAGGGAGAAAATAGTATGGAAGTATTGAGATTAATTGATGAAATTGAAGATATTGTTGAGGCAGGGACTACTGTACCCTTTTCTGGAAAAGTTATGGTCGATAGATTTGAAATATTAGAGATAATAAAAGAGATAAGAATAAAATTGCCAGATGAGATTAAACAAGCAGCCTGGATTAAAGATGAAAGACAGCGAATATTGGCCCAAGCACAAAAAGATGCTGATACTTTGCTTGAGGAAGCGGAATATAAATTAGAGGAATTAATTGATGAAGAAGAGATTACTAAAAAAGCAAACTCTCGGGCAGATGAAATTGTATCTAGAGCCCAAATCAATGCCAAAGAAATTCGCTTAGGTGCCCTTGATTATGCAGACACAATATTAGAAGAAACTCAAGAAAATTTAAAAGAAGTGATACAGCTTTTAAACGAAAACAGAAAGGAACTAAGGGGAACTAACTAGATTAACTAAAAACAAAAGAAACGGCACAGACTATAAAAATAAATAAAAAGCTGAATAGAGCTAGTTTACTAGCACTTAGAAGAATAGAAAACCAGTTCATTAAACTATATGTCGTACTGGCATATGGATAATTGTATGTGGCTGGGTATACATAGTCCTTATACATAGTAATATATAAGACATAGCTTATGATAGAAGATAATAGACCGTGTAACATCTTTGATAAGGTGAACAGTTTTAGATTTAGATCAGTACGTTTTAAAAAGTTCATTGCTTGGCTATGCACTGACAAACCTCCCCATCCAATTATAAAATTTATTACTATTATTTTATTGAGGATATTAATATTAGAGTAAGCAATAACTTTACAGCCTAAAGTCATTTCGAATATACCAACTACAATTCCTTTTAGCAATTCGTTTTCTGCTGAGAATAATTTGCTTAAAAAAACTAAGGATTGATTTATAATACCCATATTAAAAAGTATTTCTACGACGACTGAATAAAAAATTACTATGCCTCCTATTAATAATATGGTGTCCATACTTTCTTTAATACTAATAGTTATTAAGGAGCTTATGGATTTTCTTGTTTTTAGCCATTGATTAATAGATATATTAATATTTTTATAATACATTTTCGCATTAAAATATTTTTTGTTGGAAACAGCATCGTATTTATAAAACCGAAAAACTAGTCCTAAGATAATAATTGAAATATAGTGAGGTAATATGATTAGTGGACCTAAATTTGAGTCTTTAAGCATTCCAATGGCTACTGCACCCAACATAAATATTGGGCCGGAAGTACTTGTAAAACAAAGTAACCTATTTCCTTCTATTTGTGTTATTAAATTTTTCTCTCTCAATCTTGATGTTAATTTTGAACCAACGGGATATCCAGACAACATGGACATGGAAAGAGGAAAGATTCCTTCTCCAGGAGTATTAAAAATCGGCCTCATAAGAGGGCTTAATATTTTTCCGATTATATCGATAAATCCCAATGAAATCAATAATTCTGAAATAATAAAAAAAGGCAGCAAAGAAGGCAAAATGACGTTAAACCACATAAGAGCCCCTTGGCTGGCAGATTGTATAGATACTAAGGGATTAGATATTATTCCCTGGAGGATTATTAAAAGCACAAATAAAAAAGGAATTTTCGAGTAATACTTTTTTTTGATTGGCCTAATATTCATTTTATCACCTAAAACAATTCTATGTCAATAAAATGAATTATATGATTTCTATTTAATGTATGGAGAAATGTAGTAATCCATATTAGAAAGAGAACTTTTATTTTCCAGAACCATGAAAAATATATCTGTTGCTCTTTTGTCGTAATCAATGGCCTTACCTAGAGCATTGTTTTTATAGCGATTGAAATCTGCAAACTTTGTGACAATAGGTATAGAAGAATTATTTTTTATTTCACTTAAAAGTCTGATGCCCTTTTGATTAGAGGCGAGTACCCGAATATATTGCGGGTATGATGTATATAAATCTTTAAAGGTATGTTTATCCAGTTGATTAAGCAAATGAATTAAAATTCTTTGGATACGCGTCCTTGGGTACCTCTTTGTGACAACATTGTCAATCAAGACCTTAACATTGTTAAGCTTATGACTATATTTTTGGAACCTGTTTTCTAGTCCTGTTTCCATATCTAATATATTTTGCAAGACTTTTTTGTCGGCGGTTCTAAGCAAGTAAAAAAGAATCTGGCCATAGTTGTCTAAATAATTAAAGGAACCATATCTATTAAAATACTCAGTTATATGATTAAAAGTTTCAAGGGGCACGAGGTTTTTTATACTTTCTATACCATATCTTTCAATGGAACTTCTAATGGCTGTGGCACTGGCAAATCCCATAGAGATAGCTTTATCTTTATATTGACTTCCAGATCTTTTTATAGTAATGGGATTGATTTTAGAGCCAATTGTCAATAGTGCCTTTAAGTATTCAATTCCTAAAATATTATTTGACTTATTTAATAAATCCTTATAATCGTATTGAATATTAGAGAAATTTATATTAATATATTCTTCTATGGCATTACTTCTAGCCACCGAAAATGAAAGTCCTTTAGATAAATAGAATTTCAGCCTCTTTTTAAAGTATAAAGGTTCTTCAACGAGTATCTTAGCTATATCGCTTAAGGGCTCTATTTCACCAACCTCACTGCCAAATGATATATAATCGACTATATTTAAGGAATCCAATAATTTTATTCCGCCGTATGCAAATAATTCTGCACTTTGGGTTGAAAATATAAAGGGTAATTCCAATACAAGATCTACACCGTTATCTATTGCCATTTTGGCCTTTGTCCATTTATCGACAAAGGATGGCTCACCTCTTTGTAAAAAGGAACCGCTCATAATTGCAATGGAATAGTCTGCTTTTGATTTCATAATAGATTGTTCTAGGTGGTATTTGTGACCATAATGAAAGGGATTGTATTCCGTTATTAATCCTACTACTGTCATGATTACCTCCAAAAATGTTTTTTCTTTAATTATATCATGTTGATTTTTTAACACAAATATAATATTATTAAACATAGGAGTAAATGAATTTATAGGAGGAAATAAAATGAATATTCTAGTTATAAACTGTGGTAGTTCTTCATTGAAATATCAACTTATAGATATGAATGGGGAAACCGTACTATGCAAAGGTCTTGTTGAAAGAATCGGAATAGAAGGTTCCAGGGTAAAACACAACACCACAGGTAAGGACAAAGTTGTAATCGAGGAGTCTCTGGCTAATCACAAAGATGCTATAAGCTTAGTTTTAGATACATTAGTCGACGAAGAACACGGAGCAATAAAATCCATGGAAGAAATAGATGCAGTAGGTCATAGGGTTGTCCATGGAGGAGAATCTTTTTCATCTTCCGTAATAATAGACGATGAGGTCATGAAGGTTTTATATGAGTGTATTGAATTAGCTCCGTTGCATAACCCACCAAATATAATGGGAATTGAGGCATGCAGGGAATTAATGCCTAGCACGCCCATGGTAGCTGTATTCGATACTGCTTTTCACCAGACTATGGAACCAGATAATTATATTTATCCACTTCCATACGAGTTTTATGAAAAATATAGGATTAGGAGATATGGATTTCATGGGACATCACACAAATACGTATCTCTTAGGGCTGCAGAATTACTTAATAGGGACATTAAAGATTTAAATATCGTTACTTGTCATCTGGGCAACGGCTCCAGTGTATGTGCTGTTGAAGGCGGTAAATCCACAGATACTAGTATGGGTTTTACTCCTTTAGAGGGTCTAGCCATGGGTACTAGGTCAGGCGACTTGGATCCTGCAATTATTCCATACATTATGGACAAAGAGAATATTACATTTGATGAGGTCAACGAGTTGCTGAATAAAAAGTCAGGTGTTTTAGGTATTTCTGGAATAAGCAGTGACTTTAGGGATTTAGAAATTGCCATGGAAAATGGAGATAAGCGTGCTAAACTTGCATTAGATGTATTTGTAAATAGAGTAAAAAAATACGTAGGGGCTTATGTTGCTACGATGTGCGGTATAGATGCCCTTGTATTTACTGCTGGCATTGGCGAAAACTCTTCTTATATTAGAAGAAAAATTTGCGAAGGATTAGAATGTTTAAACATTAGAATAGATGCTGAATTAAATAATATTAGAGGAGAAGAGGCACAATTGAATAGAGACTTAACGTCTACAGCTATATTTGTAATACCTACCAATGAAGAGTTAATGATAGCTAGGGATACATTGGGATTGGTTTCAAAATAATATTTTCTTGACAAAATGGCGTTGCCTTTGTATAATTATCTTTGTTAGTTTAGAGGTGAATAAAATGTTTATAGACCTTGCAAATTTCCTCAATAATAAAGATTTCTTCTTGCCAATAGAAGGTAGATTAGAATCTAAAAGCATTGACTTTGGAAAAGAAGTAAATATATCAGAACCTATAAAATATGATGGTAAGATTCATAGAATAAATGGCGACAAGTTAATTGACGTGAGAATTCATTATATTTACAAGGGAAATTGTGATAGGTGCTTAAAGCCCATAACAAATGATGTTAGTACAAAATTAACAGGAAGGCTTGTAGAGGCAAATACTGGAGATACAATAACACCTGAAAAATTCGAGGAAATTATCTATTTTAAAAATAATATATTGAATATTAAAGATTATATTGTAAATCAGGTGATTATATCTTTGCCTATGAAATCTTTATGCAATTCTGATTGCATGGGTTTATGTCCTAAATGTGGGGCAGATTTAAATTTTGTTAATTGCGATTGTGATCTTGATGAAATCGATCCAAGACTAGAAAAGTTACAGAACTTTTTCCTAAAGAATTAAGGAGGTGTTTTCAATGGCAGTGCCAAAGCGAAAAACTGGAAAAGCTAGAAGAGATAAGAGAAGGGCGTCTTCATACAAATTAGCCAAAGCAACTTTTGTTGAGTGCCCACAATGTCATGAACCAAAATTACCCCATAGGGTTTGTAGGTCTTGTGGATATTACAAAAATAGGGAAGTAATAGCAGTTGAATAATTAAAAAAGATAGTGAAGCCACTATCTTTTTTTAATTTAATATTGCATTTTAATTTGCTCTAATATATATTTAATATCAGTAGATATAACATGGTATTGGAGGTTTATTATGAAAATTATTGTTGATACAATGGGTGGAGATAGGGGACCTATAGAAATAATCAAAGGGGCATTAGATGCCATTGATGAATACGGTATAGATGTGATATTGGTTGGGGATCAAATTTTATTGGAATCTGAACTAAAAAAAACTAGTTATCCCAAGGATAAAGTTGAAATTATCGATGCCAAGGATGTGATTACAAATGAAGATGACCCGTCAATGGCTATTAGAAGAAAAAAAGATTCCTCTATGATTGTAGGTGCAAAAGCATTGGTAGAGGGTCTTGGTGATGGGTTTATTTCTACTGGCAATACTGGTGCATTATTGGCAACTGGGATTTTTGTAGTGAAAAGAATTGAAGGCATTGACCGTGCTGCTCTTTCAGTTTTATACCCCACATTAAAAGGATTTTCCCTACTTTTGGATGCAGGTGCAAATGTGGATTGTAAGCCGGAATATTTATATCAATTTGCACTTATGGGCTCAATCTATATGGAAAATGTAATGAATATAAAATCCCCAACAATTGGTTTGTTAAATATTGGGGTAGAAAAGGGCAAAGGGAACCAATTAGCCAAGGATACCTATGAGATTTTGGAAAAATCAGATCTAAATTTTATCGGGAATATTGAAGGCAGGGAATTACCATCTGGGGCAGCTGATATTATCGTTGCGGACGGTTTTGCAGGAAATATAGCTCTGAAATTAACTGAAGGAATGGCTATTTCAATTTTTTCTATCCTAAAAGACGAGTTAACAAAAAATGTGAAATCAAAATTAGGTGCTCTCCTTTTGGGCCCAGGATTGAGAAGTATTAAAAATAAGATGGATTATCGTGAATACGGTGGTGCACCACTTTTAGGTACAAATAAACCGATTGTAAAGGCCCATGGGAGTTCCGATGCATTGGCAATTAAAAATGGAATTAATCAGCTGAAAAAGTTTATAGATGGAGATGTAATTAATATTATAAAGAATAACATATCATAATATAATATGGGTGTTTACAAAATAAAAGTAAAAAATTAGGAGGACTAAATATGATTTATGGAAAGGTAAAAGAAATAATTAGCACACAATTTAACGTAGATGCTGAAGAAATATCTAAAGAAACTTCGTTTAAGGATACACTTAATGCAGACTCATTGGATTTGGTAGAATTAATCATGGCCTTTGAAGATGAATTTGGATTGGAGGTAGAAGACGAAGATATGGAAAATATAAAAACTGTCGGCGATGCAGTTGAATATATTACAAATATATTAGAAGAACAATAGTGATTAATTTACTGTAATTAAGCATAAAATGGAGGTGGCTTTGTGGATGAAAATAGAGAAAATTACAAATGGTTAGAGCCTTTGGAAAAAAACCTTGACTACAAATTCAAGAATGTTGAATTGTTGAGAACGGCATTGACACACAGTTCATACGCAAATGAAAACAAAATGAGGGTTACAGATAACAATGAAAGACTTGAGTTTTTGGGAGATGTAGTTGTCAATTTTATAGTAAGTCATTATCTATATAAAAAGTACCCAAATTATCCAGAAGGTGAACTGACTAAGGTTCGGGCCAAGGTGGTTTGTGAATCTTCTTTAGCCTTTATAGCCAGAAAAATCCAATTGGGCAATTATATACTATTGGGAAAGGGTGAGGAGGCAACAGGAGGCAGAGACAGGGACTCCATATTGGCTGATGCCAGTGAGGCCTTAGTGGGTGCTATTTATATGGATAGTGGGCTCGATATTACAAATGAAGTCTTATTAAAAAATTTTGAGACAGATTTAGTATATGCTGTAGCAAAAGGTGCATTATTTGTAGATTATAAAACTGATTTACAGGAGACACTACAGAAAAAGACAAAGGCGAAGATAGAATATAAGGTAGTGAAAGAAGAAGGGCCTGATCACAACAAGATTTTTCATATAGACCTTATGGTGGACAATCAAGTAGCGGGAACGGGTTCTGGACGAAATAAAAAAGAGGCAGAGCAGATGGCGGCAAAAGATGCACTTTTGATAATGGGTGAAATAGATGAGTAGACACTATATCATTCCCATATTTGTGCCACATTTGGGCTGTCCCCACGATTGTGTATTTTGCAATCAGAAAAGGATTACTGGATTTACCACTGATGTCACGGCTGGAGATGTGGAAAGAATAATTGAGGAGCATTTAACTACATTTAAACCCAATTCTACCATAGAAGTAGCATTTTATGGCGGGAGCTTTACAGCCATTGACATCGATATACAAAAGGAATTATTAGAGATACCATATAAATATAAAATAGACGGTAAGATTAATGGCATCAGATTGTCGACTAGGCCTGATGCCATTGATGTCCACATATTAGACAACTTAAGTAGATACTCTGTAGATACAATAGAATTAGGTGTACAATCATTAGACGATACAGTTTTGCTTCATAGTGGAAGAGGTCATTCTTCAGATATAGTCTATAAATCTGCCAAACTAATTAAAGAATATGGATTTAATCTTGGATTGCAAATGATGATAGGCTTGCCTTCAGATAGTTTTGAAAAAGACCTACTTACGTGTAAAGAATTCATTAAATTATCTCCTTTTTGCGTTAGGATATATCCTACGCTAATAATCAAAGATACCTTTTTGGAGAAGCTATACATAAGGGGAAAATACGAACCGATTCAGCTGGAAAAAGCCGTAAATATTTCCGCAATTTTGCTGATGATGTTTACTGTAAACGACATCAATGTAATTAGGATTGGATTGCAGCCAACTGAGAACATTCAAATGGGAAAAGACGTCATTGCAGGGCCATTTCACCCTTCTTTTAGACAATTGGTGGAAACTAGGATTTTCCAACTAATATTTGATAAATATTTAGAAGATAAAAATATCAGTACAAATGGGTACGATTTAATTATCGAAGCAAATAAAAAGCAAGTATCTAATATCGCAGGACAAAAATCCAGTAACATTAAATATATAACAAATAAATATAAATTTAACAAGATAAAAATCTATGCGGGTAATTTAGGTTTGTATCAAGTAAACATTACAATAGGGGAGATATATGATAAGATTAATATGAAATCGCT
The DNA here is from genome assembly GCA_023229175.1 of Tissierellaceae bacterium. Taxonomy (GTDB): domain Bacteria; phylum Bacillota; class Clostridia; order Tissierellales; family Tissierellaceae; genus JAAYFT01. The sequence goes on from JALNZV010000004.1 coordinate 65,212, forward strand.
GATGGATACATATTTGAGGGATAATAGTCTATTCGATTTATATTAATTTATATCAATATACTTATGAGGTGATTATATGAGGTTAAAAAAAATTGAGATACAGGGGTTTAAATCTTTTGCAGATAAAACTACAATCGAGATAAAAGAAGGAACAACTGCAATCGTTGGTCCTAATGGCAGCGGTAAAAGCAATATTTCAGATGCAATTAGGTGGGTGCTGGGAGAACAAAGCGTAAAAAATTTAAGGGGTACAAAGATGGAGGACGTTATCTTTGCAGGCACAAATAAAAGGAAAGCCTTGGGCTATGCAGAGGTGACTATTACATTAGATAACCAAAGGGGAATGATTCCCTTAGACTATTCCGAAATAGAAGTGACTAGGAGGATGTTTAGGTCTGGAGAATCTGAATATTACCTAAATAGAAATATTTGCAGACTGAAGGATATACGTGAGCTCTTTATGGATACTGGAGTGGGAAAAGATGGGTATTCTATTATAGGACAAGGTAGAATTGACGAAATACTAAGCAATAGGCCTGAGGATAGAAGAAGTATATTTGAAGAGGCTGCAGGTATTGTAAAATATAAATCAAAAAAAGAAGAAGCAGAAAGAAAACTAGAAAAAACTGAAGGAAATATATTGAGAATCAAGGATTTAGTATATGAGATTTCAAAGCAATTGGAAAGCCTAGAAATTCAGGTAAACAAAGCAAATATATTTAATGAACTGTTTAATAGATTAAAAAATTTGGAAGTAAATATTTTTGTGAAAGAAATTAGGAAGATTAATAAATCCATGGAAGAAATTTCAAAAGAGAGGGAAGAGTACAACAATAAATTAACTGGTGTCAATAAAGAAAAAGAAAAAATAGAAAAGGAATTTTATGAACTTAAAGACTCCATTGAAGAAATGGAAAATGCTATAGAAAAATACCGTGAGTATGGTCGAGGCTATCAAAATGAATTGGAAAAGTTTAAAAATCAACAGATAATAATAGAGGAAAAACATAAATATTACATTAAAGATTTAGAGAGATTAAATGATGAAAAAATAAAACTGGAATTAAAAATTAAAGATTTAAGTGTCACGAAAGACGAATATAAACATGAAATTTCCTCAAAAAAACAGCATTTTGAAGATAAAAAAATTGAATATGAAAAAAAACTGGGGAATTTTAAAGAATTAGAACTAAGTATAAAGGAAATAGAGGATTATATTGAAGATGGAAAAAATTATTTAATCAAATTATACAACAGCACCTCAGACAAAAAATCTGAACTAAATAGCATTGTTGCTTTCAACGAAAATATTGACACGCGAAAGGTTCAACTAAAAAAAGAGATTGATAATTTAAAAAATGAAATAGAATTCAATAAATCTAAGTCGGATGAACTGGAGGGCATTGTCAAAAAGACAGAGGATGAGATTTCATACTTAAAGGGTAAATACGATGAAAGTAAATCAATAATCCTTGCAACGGAAAGAGCATTGGAAACAGCTGATATAGAAATCACAAACATAAGGGGGAAATTACAAAGTAAGATTTCCAGTCTAGATTTACTTAAGGATATGGAGCGGGGCTATGAAGGATACTACAAGGGAGTTAAGTCGGCTTTGAGTATTGCCAAAAATAACCCAAAATTTAAGGAAGGATTTGTTGGAATAGTCGCAGATCTCATGAAGGTGGACCCAATATATGAAAAAGCTATTGAAATTGGCCTGGGTTCAAATATACAAAATATAGTAACAGAGAATGAGTATTATGCTAAAAATATAATTGAGTATTTACGAGATAACAAGCTAGGCAGAATTACATGTTTGCCTCTAGACATAATCAAGGGACAGGCTATAGCTATTAACCAGAAAGACAAAGAAATGTACAAAATTGTTGGTCTTGCCCATGAGCTCATTAATTACGATCTAAAGTATGATAATATATTTAAATACCTACTAGGAAGAACAATAGTAATACAACATATTGACCAGGGGATTAAATTTGCAAATAAATATAAACATATTTATAGAATAGTAACTTTACAAGGAGAAGTTTTAAATCCTGGCGGCTCTATGACAGGCGGGAGCTTTGGAGATAGTGGTGTAAATATTATCAGTAGAAGAGGCAAGATTGAAAGGATAAGTAAAGAAATAAATAGGTTTCAAAATGAATTAACAAATAATGAAGATAAAAAGAATCAAATATTAAAAGAGCTCAAAGCAAATAGTAATAAAATATTAGAAATAGAAAATGAAATTAAAAGCAATGAGTACTTAGCCTTTGACACTAGAAATCAAATGAATAATAATTTATTGGAAATAAACAGACAAAAGACATTAATTGAGAATAAAGAAAGGGAAATAAACACATTAGATGAAGAGAGACGAGATTTTAAAAACGAATATAATTCTATAAAAAGTCAGATTGTAGAGTATGAAAAGGAAACTGGTGAGCAGAATAAAATAGTAGACAAATTACTAGAAAAACTGAAAAATAAAAAATTGGAAAGAGAAGAGGAACAGAAAGTTATTACAAGTATTCAAATCGAACTTAATACCATTAGTACAAGAATAAAGAACTTAGAAGCTAATATAAATAATATTCATGGAGAATATAGAAATAATGCAGAGGATTTAGGTGCTAAGTCCGATTCCCTAAATAACATTAAAAAATCGATATCGGATATTATAGACACTAAAGAACAGTTAAGCAATAAAATAACTGAGCATAAAGAATTAATTTTTAAAAACAATGAACAATTAGATTATCATATTAAAAACAAGAATGAAATTATGAATGAATTTTATCAAAAACAAGATAAACTAATGGAATTTAATAATATCATAAGGGACCTAGATAAAGTTGTAAATAGTCAAGAGCTCAAGCAGGCAAAAAGTTCCGTACAACTAGAAAATTATCATAGAAAGCTAAAGGACGATTATGAACTGGACTATCAGGAGGCATTGAAACTTGAAACTGAAATAAATAACAATCAAGAAACCATGGTGGAGATAAGGAAGTTAAAAGGCGGAATTAAGGAATTAGGTATAGTCAATCTGGGTTCTATTGAAGAATACAAAAGCTTAAAGTCAAGATTGGATTTTATTCTAAAGCAACAAAATGATTTAGTTGAGGCTAAGGAAAATTTAAAAAAAGTAATAAAAGATATGGAAATTAAAATGAAATCACAGTTTTTAGAAAGTTTTAATAAAATCAACAGTAATTTTAAAGAAATTTTTAGAATCTTGTTTAATGGCGGAAGTGCTGAATTGATTTTGGATAATGAAGTAGATGTACTAACCTCTGGGATAGATATTAATGCCCAGCCACCAGGTAAAAAGTTACAAAGTTTAACGCTTTTATCTGGTGGAGAAAAATCATTGACAGCAGTTACTTTGCTATTTGCAATTCTACAGCTAAAACCTTCGCCATTTTGTATATTAGATGAAATAGACGCTGCATTGGATGAGGCAAATATAAATAGATATACTAATTATTTGAAAAGGTCCTATAAGGATACCCAATTTATCATAATTACCCATAGAAAAACTACAATGGAAATTGCAGATGTGCTATATGGTGTAACTATGGAAGAGGATGGGATATCGAAACTAATTTCGGTGAAATTAAAGGATTATGAAAAAGAAATTGCTAGTTAGGAGGCATAATATGTCAAAACCAAGCTTTTTTGAAAAACTAATGGGTGGATTATCAAAGACTAGAAATGAAATATCAAATAAAATCGATGGGATAATAAATTCTTACAAAAAAATAGATGAAGAGTTGTTTGATGAATTAGAAGAGGTCTTAGTTACAGCAGATGTCGGTGTAAATACTACTATGAAACTTATAGACCTAATTAAACTTAGGATAAAAAACGAGAAAGTTAAAGAACCTGAAGAAGTTAAAGGATTATTAAAAGAAGAGATAAGAAAAATAATGACAGAATTGTCCTGTGAAAATCAAATAAAAATAGAGCCTTCCCCCTCTATTATATTAGTTGTGGGGGTAAATGGAGTCGGAAAAACTACGACCATAGGAAAGCTAGCTAACAATTATAAAAATCAGGGAAAGAAAGTCTTAATGGTTGCGGGAGATACTTTTAGGGCTGCAGCTATTGAACAACTAGAAGAATGGTCAAAGAGGGCAGGAGTTGACTTAATATCCCATAAAGAGGGAGCAGACCCTGCAGCAGTTGTCTATGATGGAATTCAGGCGGCAAAAGCTAGAAAAACTGATATATTAATATGTGATACAGCAGGGAGGCTACACAATAAGTCTAACTTAATGAATGAATTAAACAAAATTTTCAGGGTCATAGATAAAGAATACGAAGATGCTACTAAGGAGATACTTTTGGTACTGGATGCGACTACAGGACAAAATGCAATAAATCAGGCAAAGGTATTTAAAGAAGTTGCAAATATAACTGGCATAGCGATTACTAAACTAGATGGAACGGCAAAAGGAGGAGTAATAATAGCCCTACAATCAGAACTCAAAGTACCAGTAAAACTCGTTGGCGTCGGGGAAGGAATAGATGACCTTCAGCCCTTTATAATAGATGATTTTGTAGAGGCAATTTTTAAATAAGTCTAAGTCAAATAAATATGTTGACAAATAAAATAGTTTATACTAAAATAGTACTGTCAAGGCAATTGCTTGACAGTACTATTTAGTGGTGATTATGTGGAAAAGTTAGTCGAGATAGGTATTCTATTTGATTTCTATGGAAAGTTATTAAGCAAAAAACAATACTCGGTTGTAGAATTATATTACATTCACGATTTGTCCTTAAGTGAAATCGGGGAAGAACTGAATATATCAAGACAAGGAGTATATGATACACTAAAAAGAGCGGAGCAAAAACTTTATAAGTTTGAAAAAGACCTTGGTTTAATCAAAAAATTTAATAGCGGCCATGACAGTTTACGAAAAATAATATCAATTTCTCAGGATATAATGAATTTAGCCAACAAACAAGGTCTAGATGAAATCCTCGAAAAGTCTATGGAAATCAACAGAATTAGCAATAGGGTTTTGGAAAACAATAGGGAGGTGATGGAGTAATGGCGTTTGAATCTCTATCAGAAAAGCTTCAAAATGCTTTAAACAAGCTAAAGGGTAAAGGTAAACTAAATGAAAAAGATGTAGATGCTGCAATGAGAGAGGTAAGGCTTGCCCTATTGGAGGCAGATGTAAATTTTAAAGTAGTTAAAGACTTCATAAACAAGGTAAAGGAAAGATCTATTGGTCATGAAGTGATGGAAAGTCTGACCCCTGGGCAGCAAGTTATAAAAATTGTCAATGAAGAACTAACTAAATTAATGGGTGAAAGGGAATCAAAAATCAATTTTTCCTCTAATCCCCCCACCGTAATTTTGATGTGTGGCCTACAAGGTGCAGGAAAAACCACAACTGCTGGGAAACTAGCGTTAAATCTTAAAAAGCAAAATAAAAGGCCATTACTAGTGGCCTGCGATATATACAGGCCTGCAGCAATAAAACAATTAGAGGTTGTTGGAGAAAGAGTCGATGTACCTGTTTTTACCATGGGAGATAATATAGATCCAGTAAATATTGCAAAGGCAGCCTTAGAACATGGAAAAAAGCATAGTAACGATGTTATTATAATTGATACTGCAGGGAGACTTCACATCGACGAGGAATTGATGCTGGAGATTGAAAATATTTACAATGCCGTCAGTCCTGATGAGGTGCTATTGGTACTGGATTCCATGACAGGACAAGATGCAGTAAATGTGGCAGAGGCTTTTAATACTAAATTAGGCATATCAGGTGTCGTCCTGACAAAACTAGATGGAGATTCCAGGGGAGGAGCTGCTTTGTCTTTGAGGGCAGTCACTGATAAACCGATTAAATTTGTGGGTATGGGTGAAAAGCTCGATCAACTTGAGTCATTTCATCCAGATAGAATGGCCTCCAGAATTTTGGGCATGGGGGATGTGTTGAGTTTAATAGAGAAAGCTCAAGCTAGCTTTGATGAAAAGAAAGCCATAGAGTTGGAAAAGAAAATTAGAACACAACAATTTACCTTTGATGATTTTTTAGATCAGCTTGAGCAAATGAAATCTCTAGGTCCCATCGATCAATTTATTGGAATGATACCAGGGATAAACTCTAAGGCTCTAAAAGGATTGGATTTCGATGAAAAAGACATTAACAAGATACAGGCTATTATTCAATCAATGACTAAAAAAGAGAGAAATGACCCAGAATTAATAGATAGCAGCAGGCGGAAGAGAATCGCTTCAGGAAGTGGCACTACTGTACAGGATGTAAATAAATTATTGAAACAGTTTAAGGAAACTAAGAAAATGATGAAAAAGTTTACAGACATGGAAAAAAACATGAGGAAAAAAGGGAAATTTGGATTCCCCTTTTTCTAATAGATATTTTATAGATGGAGGAGGTGGAAAGATGGCAGTAAAAATTAGATTAAGAAGAATGGGAGCTAAGAAAAATCCTTTCTATAGAATAGTTGTTTCAGACTCTAGATCTCCTAGAGATGGAAGATTTATCGAAGAAATTGGCTATTATAATCCATTGACAGAGCCAAAGACAATAAAGGTAGACAATGAAAAGGCAATTGCTTGGATAAAAAATGGAGCAAAACCAACTGATACTGTAGATAGATTATTTAGGGAAACTGGTCTATATGAAAAAGAAACTGAGTAATTAAAATTGGTATCTCGGAGGTGCAATTATGGGAGAATTAGTAGAATTTATAGCGAAATCATTAGTTGATAATCCAGATGAGGTCGCTGTGAATGAAATTGAAGGAAGTCAGTCTATAATCATAGAATTAAAGGTTCACCCTGACGATATGGGCAAGGTAATTGGAAAACAGGGCAGAATTGCTAAGGCAATCAGAACAGTTGTAAAAGCTGCCGCCATAAAAGACAATAAAAGAGTAGTAGTCGAGATAATTCAATAATATGGATATAGCTTTTTAAGTAAGAGAAAATAGGTGAAAAGATGGACTACACTATAATTGGAAAGATAATAAATAGTCATGGTGTCAAAGGTGAAGTAAAAATTTATCCCTTGACAGATAATATAAAGAGATTTAGCAATTTGGAAATAGCCTACATTGGAGAAGAAAAAACAAAGGTAAGGGCTGAAAAAGTTAAATACCATAAAAACATGGCTATTTTGAAATTTTACGACTATGACGATATAAATGAAATACTCGCCTTTAAGGATGAATTTATATATGTAAGTGATAGTGACAGGATAACTCTGCCTGATGACCATTTTTTCATATATGACTTGTTAAATTCTAGTGTATATGATGTTGATTCTAATCTAATAGGAGTTTTAGTTGATGTCTTACAAGGAGCTAGTAACGATGTCTATGTGGTTAGAGGAGATAATAATAAAGAATACATGATACCAGCAGTTAAAGAATTTGTAAAAGACGTCAATATTATTGATAAAAGAATTACCATTGACCCCATTGAGGGGATGATAATTTGAGAATAGATATATTAACTTTATTTCCTGAATTTTTTCAATCATTGCTAAATTGGAGTATTATTGGAAGAGCTCATAAATCGGGAATTTTCAAATTGAATTGTATAGATATAAGAAATTTTTCAGAGAACAAACATAGAAAAGTTGACGATTATCCTTTTGGCGGTGGAACTGGTATGGTCATGAGTCCAGGACCAATATATAAGGCCATTGAGAGTGTGAAGGGAAATAAGTCGAGGACGATTTACCTTTCACCACAAGGCAAGAGATTCAATCAAAAACTTGCAGTTGAGCTATCAAAAGAGGAACATATAATATTGCTTTGCGGACACTATGAAGGTATAGACAATAGGATAGTCGAAAATTATATAGATGAAGAGATTTCGATTGGAGATTTTGTACTGACAGGGGGCGAGATTCCTGCAATGGTGTTAGTTGATGCCATAGTTAGGCTATTGCCTGGTGTTCTCCGTTCAAGTGAGTCCTTTATTGAAGAGTCTCATTTTAAAGGTTTACTGGAATATCCTCAATATACAAGGCCTAGGGAATTCAATGGGCATAAGGTACCGGAAGTTTTGCTATCTGGCCACCACGGTAAAATTGAGGATTGGAGAAAACTTGAATCGCTGAAAAATACTTTACTAAAAAGACCTGATTTAATCGACCAGGATAAGCTCACTAAAGACGATATAGATTTAATAAAACAAATAATAAAAACAGATGAAAAAGATAAGTTGTAAAGGTATTTTATGTATGCTATAATAATTAACGTATGTGATAACGGATGGTCCTCTACCGATATGGTAAGAACGTCTATGGGGAAGGGAGGTCTATAAAATGGATATAATAAGAACTTTAGAAGCAGAACAATTACGAGATGATTTGCCAAAATTCAACGTGGGAGATACTGTACAAGTACATTATAAAGTAGTTGAAGGAACCCGTGAGAGAATTCAAGTTTACGAAGGTACTGTTATCAAAATTCAAGGTGGCAGTTCAAGAGAAACCTTTACAGTTAGAAGATTGTCTTATGGTGTAGGGGTAGAGAGAACCTTCCCAATTCATTCTCCAAGAATAGAGAAGATAGTTATAACAAGAAGAGGAAAAGTCAGGAGAGCAAAACTATATTATCTAAGAGATAGACAAGGTAAATCTGCCAAAGTAAAAGAAAAAAGAATTTATTAATTAATTGGGACTATATAGTCCCAATTTTGTTATAATAATATAAATAAGTTGCAAGGAAAATAATATAAGGCAGGTGAAAACATGAATATAAATTGGTACCCTGGCCATATGAAAAAGACTAGGGAATCTATATTAAAAAATTTACCTTTAGTAGATATTGTATTCGAACTAATAGATGCAAGAATACCATACAGCAGCCGAAACCCAATTATAGATGAAATTTTAGGAGAAAAACCGAGAATAATTGTATTAAACAAATCGGATTTGGCCAGTGAAAGTGGAAATAAAATATGGGAAGAGTACTTTAATCGTATTAATAAAGCAACTGCCTTAATTGATGCATTAAATAGCAAAGGGATTGAACAGCTAATGAAGTTATCTCTAAAACTTACTGAGCAGAAAAGAGAGGCATATGAAAGGAGAGGCGTAATAAATAGGCCTATTAGAGCCATGATATTAGGTATACCCAATGTGGGTAAATCTACTTTGATTAATAGCCTATCTAAAAGAAAAGGCACAAAAACAGGTAATAAACCGGGGGTCACTAGATCTAATCAATGGATTAGAACAAAAGATGGACTGGAGTTATTAGATACTCCAGGGATATTGTGGCCAAAGTTTGAAGACAAAGATGTTGGGTTAAATCTGGCATTTACAGGGGCCATAAAAGACGAAATTTTAGATACTGAAACTTTAGCCTTAAAATTAGTAGAGAGAATATCTGCGAGTTTTCCAAATAACTTGAAAGATAGGTATGGTATAGAAATAGAGGGGAAAACATCTTTGAAAATTATGGAGGACATCGGTATTTCGAGAGGATGCTTGATTAAGGGTGGAAATATAGATTATACGAAGACAAGTAACATTATACTAGACGAGTTCAGAAAAGGACAAATAGGGAAAATAACCTTGGAATTTCCAAGGGAATAGGGGATAGAACATGTTTAAACAAGAAAGTGAATTAGAATATTACGATAATATTGCATATATAGATGAAGTGGGAAGAGGATGTTTAGCTGGTGATGTATTGGCCTGTGCAATAATTATGCCAAAGGGAGTTCAAATTCCAGGAGTAAAGGATTCAAAAAAACTGTCGAGCAAGCAACGTGAAGACTTATATGAAAAAATACTTTTAAAATCAAAAGCATGGGGTATAGGCAGAGTAAGTCCATCTACAATTGACAGCATTAATATAAAAGAGGGTACAAGATTAGCTATGAAACTAGCTGTTGAAAACCTAAAGGACAAAGATGGCAATAAAGTGGTTCCTGATTTTCTGCTTATAGATGCAGAGACCATAGATTTGGATATTATGCAAAGGTCCATAATTAAAGGAGATGAAAAATCCTATGGTATAGCATGTGCATCTATAGTGGCTAAAGTTTATAGAGATAGGCTGTGCATCGATTGGGATAGGGAATTTCCTGGATATAATTTTAAACAACATAAGGGATATGGGACCAAAGAACATCGGACTTATATTCAATCATTGGGCCCGTCTTCCATTCACAGAAATTCTTTTTTGAAAAAAATTCTAAAATAGGCTTAGGTGATTAATTTGAGGATTGAAAATACATTATTATATAATTTAATCCTAAATAACAAAGGTGATTCTTTTAAGGAAGGCTCCGTATTTAGAGGCAAGGTAGTTGAACTATTTGAGGAAACTGCCTTAATTAGAATTGAAGATATTGGAACTATCGAAGCAAAATTAGAAAAAGGTATTAAGTTACCAGAAAATGAAAATACTTTTTTTAAAGTAAAATCCATGAGTGAGGAAGGAGTATTGTTAAAGCCTTTATCAAAGGAAGAAATAAATTTAAACAAACAATTCAGTGCAGAAAACAATCCAATTGAAAAGATGTTTAAAGACCTAAACATTGAAATTAACAGTGAAACTGTTAATCTTGTGGAAAATCTGATGAAGCATAATATACCATTGAATAATGAGAATTTAATAAACACTCTTAAAACTTTAGAAAAACTCAATGAACTCGTAAATATAGATGAGGGTAAAAGAGTTTTATTGGCAGATTTGCCGAATATTGATTTACCAATAAAGGACGGGTTTTTTCAAGATAACTATTTAGTTAAAAATCTGGACATTAAATATTTGCTAATTAGCGATGAAAAGGGAATTACCCACGAAAGGGATGTAACTTCAAATGTTGAAGAAATATTAAAAGATGTCCCTATAGACATTAAAGACGATGCTATTAAAATCCTTAGTTTTTTCCTTAAAAATGGTGTTAAACCCAGCTTAAACAATATAAAAAACATGAAGGAATTAGATGAGAATCCAGCTAAATTTTTTAGTGGATTGAAGGAAGTTTACAATAAGGTAAAATTTCAAAAGATAATAGGTAAAGATAATAAAGTCTTAAGAAATGTTGATGATACAAGATTTCAGAATATGATAGCATTTAAAAAAGAAAATATATTACAAATGCATAGGGCAATGGAAAATGTTATAAAGGACAAGCATTCCAATTTAGATAAAGAATTAAACCTTTTTTCAGATAAGTTAACCTTATTAAAAGAACTCGACAATAACCTAAATTTTGTTTTTTATCCGATTTTTCTCGGACAAGAAAAAGATTTAGAAAACCTGATAACTTTAATGAAGGAAGGAAAACGAAGGAAACATAGGAATAACAGATTAAATATATTCATAAATTTAAATACTAAAAACTTAGGACGGATAAAAACACATGTTGTTGCTCAAGGGAATTCCTTGGATATTAAAATGTATATTAATGAAGAAGATTTGAACTTATTTAAATCGTCAGAAAAAAAAGTAATTGAAAACGTACATCTAATAGGCTATAGTGTAAAAGGGATTAATTATATATTTAATGAAAACTTTTCATTGATTCATCATTTAGAAAATAATCCAAACCCTTCTTATATTTTGGACTTAAAGGCGTGAAAATAATGGATACAAATAAATCTCAAAGACAAAAAACTAACAAAGCAGTTGGATTATCCTATGAAATTGGAGAAACAGCACCAAAGGTCGTAGCAAAGGGCATAGGCTTTGTAGCAGATAGGTTAATCGAAAAGGCCTCTGAAGAAAAAATCCATACTTATAAGGACGAAGATTTAGTGGATGCTCTTATGGACCTTGAAATTAATGAGGAAATACCGCAGGAATTATACGATGCGGTGGCGGAAATCATATTTTACGTTTACAGTCTAGATATAGAAAAGGGGAAATAATATAGTGAACAATTTAGTCAAGGGAAAGAAAGGTGAACTAATAGCAAAGAAATATTTAGAATCAAAAGGCTACACTATTTTAAATATGAATTATAGAAATAAAATTGGCGAAATTGATATTGTTGCTTTCTATAAAGATATATTAGTTTTTATTGAAGTAAAATCAAGAACGGGGACAACCTTTGGATATGCATACGAAGCTGTAAACCGAAAAAAACAAAGAAAGATAATTGCTGTTTCATATGGCTATATAAAAGAATTTGGACTTAGGAACAACCAAACCAGATATGACATTATAGAGGTATATTTGACAAAGGAAACTAAAATTAACCATATAGAAAATGCATTTAGCTGAGAAATGTAAAAAAAATGTGGATTATATTTATTACCCAGGTAATTGACAATATAAAGGTAAAGAGGTTTTACTATGTATTCAAATATAAAAACATGCGTATTACAAGGATTAACAGGAAGTATTGTAGAGGTAGAAACTGACTTATCTAGGGGTTTACCTGTATTTAATATAGTTGGACTTCCAGATATATCTATCAAAGAATCAAAGGAGAGAGTGAGAACAGCCATTAAAAATAGCGGTTATGATTTTCCTTTAAGTAGGATTACAATAAATTTAGTACCGGCAAATCTAAAAAAAGAAGGTTCTCAGATGGATTTGGCAATCGCGGTGGGGATTTTGAAATCATCAGGTGTTATAATTGATGAAAATTTAAACGACATTGTATTTGTAGGGGAACTGTCTTTAGAGGGTAAGGTCAATCCCATAGAGGGGGCTTTAGCTATAATTATTTCTCTAAGGGAGCTAGGAGTGAAAAGATGTGTTGTTCCTTATGACAATAGGGATGAATGTAGTGTAATCAAAGACATGGAAATCATTCCAGTTGAGAGCCTGGGTCAAACAGTAGACTATTTAAATGGGGAGATAGTCATAGAACGGTACAGGAAAAGCTTTGAAAACGGTTTTAAAGAGGATGAATTTACTCTGGACTTTGCAGATATAAAAGGTCAAGCTGGATTAAAGAGAGCCCTAGAGGTAGCAGTCTCGGGAGGACACAATATACTCGTTATCGGGCCACCCGGAGCAGGCAAAACCATGGCAGCCCGCAGGATACCTTCAATAATGCCTGAATTGACATTCGAAGAAGCCATAGAGGTTACAAAGATATATAGTATCACTGGATTATTAAAGACCAATTCTCTAATCAAACAAAGGCCTTTTAGAGCACCTCATCATACAGCATCTGCAGTATCACTCATAGGCGGTGGTAGAATACCAAAACCTGGAGAAGTCTCATTAGCTCATAACGGAGTTTTATTTTTAGATGAGCTTCCTGAATTTCCACGTTCTGTCCTAGAGGTCCTCAGGCAGCCTTTGGAAGACGGAACAGTAACCATTTCAAGGGCTAATGCAACCCTAACTTATCCCGCAAAATTTGTGTTGGTAGCCAGTATGAATCCTTGTCCATGTGGATTTTTAGGAGATCCTGTACACACATGTACATGCTCACAGGCAAGCATAGATAGATATTTGGGAAAAATAAGCAATCCTTTACTTGACAGGATTGATATTCACATTGAGGTACTTCCAGTAAATTACGAGGAATTGAAAGGATCTAAGGTGGAAGAAGATTCTGCAACAATTAGGTCTAGAGTCAATAAGGCCAGGAAAATCCAATTAGACAGATATAGAGAATTAGGAATATATAGCAATTCCCAAATTCCCAATAAATATATAAAAAAGTTTTGTAAATTAAGTAGATCAGCTGAAACCATAATGAATCAAGCTTTTAACAAGTATAACTTCAGTGGAAGAACTTATAATAAATTGCTAAAGGTGTCTAGAACCATTGCAGATTTAGATGGGTCAGATATAATAGATGACAGACATATTTTAGAATCTATTAGATATAGGACCTTAGATAATAAATATTGGGGGTAAAAAATTGGATATCACAAATAGAGATATTATTATCTGGTTAAACAGCATAGGAGCAAGCAATTTAAGCATTCAAAAGTTAAATACCCATTTTCTTGAACTTAAGGACATCTGGGAAGTTGATAGTGATAGTATACTTAAGATTCATGGTTTAAGTAAAGAGTTAAAGACAAAAATATTGGCAAATAGAAAAATTTACAATCTAGAAAAGCTTTTTAAGAGAATTAAAGAACTAGAGTTAAATGTTATTACTATTTATGATGAAAGTTATCCTAAAAGGTTAAGATATATATATGATAGCCCCAGTGTTCTATACACAAAGGGCAAAGCTTTAAATTACGAGGATATTTCCATTGCTATAGTAGGTTCTAGAAAGTCGACCGCATATGGCAGATGGGCATGTGAAAAGTTTGCTAAGGAATTGGTTGATATGGGTGTAACTATTGTTAGTGGGCTAGCCGCGGGAATAGATGCTATGGCCCATAAGACAGCTTTAGAAAATAGCGGTACTACAATAGGAATCCTTGGCAATGGAATCAATGTAATATATCCGAAGAAAAATCTTTCGTTATATAAGGAAATGGAAGAGAACGGGACGATTATTTCTGAATTTCCCATAGATATGCCTCCGCTGGCACATAATTTTCCCCTTAGAAACAGAATTATCAGTGGGTTATCCCTGGGAGTTATTATAATAGAAGCCCAAGAAAAATCAGGTTCTCTCATAACTGCACACCATGCACTTGAACAAGGAAAAGATGTCTTTGCCTTACCTGGAAATATTAATAGTATATTTAGTAAGGGTACAAATAAACTAATTAAAGATGGGGCAAGACCGCTTTTGGAAATAGAGGATATTATTGAGGAAATTCATGAATTAAAAAATAATATTGTACCCAAAAAAGTAGATATTGATTATTCTGACTTTAGCGATATAGAAACTAAAGTTTTGAAATCACTAGAAGAGGGGCCTTTACATTCTGATACTATTGTATATAAAACGGGGTTGGACATTTCAACAATAAATAGTGTTTTAACTATATTGGAATTAAAGGGAGTAATAAAGGAATTGACAGGCAGAACCTTTGTTATGAATTAGAATATTTGTGGAGGTGTATATTTTGCAAAAAAACTTAGTAATAGTTGAGTCACCGGCAAAAGCGAAAACCATAGAGAAATTTTTAGGGAAAAATTACAAGGTAACTGCTTCCATAGGCCATATAAGGGATTTACCAAAGAGTAGCCTTGGTATTGATATTGATAATAAGTTTGAGCCTAAATATATTACTATTAGAGGAAAAGGACCAGTTATTAAGGAATTAAAAAGCGAAGCTAAAAAATCGAAAAATATTTATTTAGCCACTGACCCTGATAGAGAAGGTGAGGCTATCTCTTGGCATTTAGCACATATATTGGGTATAGACGATAAGAAAAAGGTAAGAGTAGAGTTTAATGAAATAACAAAGAATGCTGTAACTAATGCAATTAAAAAGCCTAGGCAGATTGATTTAAATCTTGTCGATGCACAACAAGCTAGAAGAGTACTAGATCGACTTGTAGGCTACAAGATTAGCCCCCTCCTTTGGAGAAAGATTCGCAAAGGATTAAGTGCAGGAAGAGTACAGTCTGTAGCCGTAAAGCTAATTTGTGATAGGGAAATGGAAATTGAAAACTTTGTGCCTGAAGAATATTGGAGTATTAAAGCTAAGCTAAAAAAAGACAAGGCAGAATTTGAATCAAATTTTTATGGAGTAGTAATTGATGGGAAGGAAAGCAAAATTGAGTTAAAGACCAAGGAAGAAGTAGATAATATTTTGAAAAACTTGGATAAAAATAATTTTGTAGTAAAAGAAGTAAAAAAGGGAACAAAAAGAAAGAGACCAAACCCGCCCTTTACAACTAGTACACTACAACAAGATGCATCGAAAAAACTGGGCTTTAGCACTAAAAAAACAATGATTATAGCACAGCAATTATATGAGGGCATTGATATAAAAGGTGAAGGATCCGTAGGATTAATCACTTATATGAGAACTGATTCAACAAGAGTATCAAAGGATTCCATTAAATTAGCTGGTGAATTAATAAATAAGGAATTTGGCGATAAATATTTTAATGGGGGAAATGAATATTCTAACAAGCCTAAAAAAGATTCACAGGATGCACACGAAGGTATAAGGCCTACAGTTATAAATAAAACGCCGATATTAATAAAAGATTCACTGACCTCAGATCAATATAAACTGTATAAATTGATTTGGGAAAGATTTTTAAGTTCTCAAATGACTAATGCCGTTTACGATACCCTTGCAGTAACTATGGAAAGCAATAGTTACTTATTTAAATCTACAGGTTCTATCTTAACCTTCGATGGATTTTTAAAAGTTTACAATAGCGAAGAAGAAGAGAAAACTTTTGTAATACCAGAGTTAAAAGTAAATGATGTATTAAAAGCAAATAAGGTCATTCCAAAACAACACTTTACACAGCCACCTGCCAGATTCACTGAGGCTTCTTTAATTAAAACTTTGGAAGAATTAGGTGTCGGTAGGCCAAGTACTTTTGCTCCTACAATTTCAACTATTTTGTCAAGAGATTATGTAATTCTAGAAAAAAGGGCTTTTTCGCCTACGGAACTTGGGATATTGGTAAATGATCTTTTGGGCGAATATTTCAATGAGGTAATTAACGAAGAATTTACAGCTCAATTAGAAGAAAACTTGGACAATATTGCTGAAGGCCAGTTGCCATGGGTGAAAGTAGTTGAAGAATTTTATAAAGACTTTTCAACATTTCTGGAAAAGGCAGACAGGGAGATTGAAAAGATTGAGATTGAAGATGAAGTCTCAGATGTAAAATGTGAATTCTGTGGTAGGAATATGGTCGTTAAAACCGGTAGGTATGGAAAGTTTTTAGCTTGTCCTGGATATCCGGAATGCAAAAACACAAAACCTATATTAGATGAGCTAGACGTTAATTGTCCCAATTGCAATGGAAAGTTAGTTAGAAGAAGGTCTAAAAAAGGTAGAGTTTTTTATGGTTGCAGTAATTACCCCAATTGCAATTTTGTGTCCTGGGATGAGCCTTTTAAAGAGCCATGTCCTAAATGTAGCAGCCTTATGGTAATCAAGAAAACCAAAGATCAAAGGAAAATTATATGTACCAATAAAGACTGCGGATATACTGAAGTCAAAAAAATATAAATAATTAAAATTTTCTGTACATTTGTAGAAAAATGTAGTAATATTTAGAATATAGGACAGTTTGTTTGGTTAATATCAAATATTAATAAAATAATCTTAAAATGGGAGGAGTATGCTTGTGGAGAGTTTACTGCAGAAAACTAGAAGGTTAAATATGTCATTACAAAGCTATGGACCTAAGCCCGTATCTTTTTCTGAACTTAGCCATATACTTAGCAACATTTTAGATGCAAATGTGTATATTGCTAGTACAAGTGGAAGGGTATTAGGCTATGAGTTATCAAAAGGCTTTGAATGTGACATTATTCAATCTGAAATAGTTAAGGAAAAAAGATTTCCTAAAAAATATAATGAGGAATTACTTCGATATACAGAAACCAATGAAAATATGCGGGAAGTGACTGACTGTGTATTTGATCAAGTATCTAAATGCGAGTATCCAGATAAAATAGTTACAGTAATACCAGTTAATAGCGGCGGTAAAAGGTTAGGTACCTTAGTACTTGCTAGGTTTGGGAAAGAGTTTACCGATGATGACCTAGTACTATCAGAATATAGTGCAACCATTGTAGGTATGGAAATTTTAAGATCTAAATCAGAAGAGATTGAGGAAGAGGCTAGGAAAAAATCTGTAGTCCAGATGGCCATAGGGACTCTTTCATACTCAGAACTAGAGGCCATGGAACACATCTTTAGTGAGCTAGATGGTAAAGAGGGGCTTTTAGTAGCAAGTAAGATTGCAGATAGAGTAGGCATTACCCGCTCGGTAATAGTTAATGCTCTTAGGAAATTCGAAAGTGCTGGAGTGATTGAAACTCGTTCCCTTGGGATGAAAGGAACCCATATAAAAATCTTAAATGACAAATTATTAGATGAGCTTTTAAAATCAAAAGAATAGTATATACTATTCTTTTGATTTTCTAGGACTTTGGTGGGAGGTTTTAAAAATGCCAGGAAAATACGTGACAATAACTATCAAAAAGTATATAAATTATGTATAATACATTATAGTGAATCAAAAATGGATAAATCACGCAGTAGATACTACTTTAGAGTGGAAAGTTGTCGTCAAATGTAGTATTATAGTGATAAACGGATTTTCGGGAGGTAATAATATGATAAATAAAGCATTTAGTAACATCGATTTTTATAAAAAGGCTGTCGATGGTACTTGGTTGAGACACCAGACAATTTCGCAAAATATTGCTAATGTAAACACCCCGGAATATAAGCGCAAGGTAGTGTCCTTTGAAGACCAGCTAAAAGATGCTATCGGCAGAAATAAAGTTGCTCTTAAAAGGACCAATGAAAAGCATATAGCAAAGGGCTCAAGTCAATTCTCACCAAAAGTACTAGAAGACAAATCTACATCGTACAGAATAGATGGAAACAACGTAAATATTGATACGGAGTCCGCGGAATTAGCCAAAAATGACATCATGTATAATGCTATGATAAACCAGATAGTTAACGAATTTGATAAAATTAAAAATGTAATAACAGAAGGGAGCAAATAAAAATGAATATATTTAATTCAATTAATATCTCTTCTTCATCATTAACTGCAGAAAAAACTAGAATTGACATAATCGCCAAAAATATGGCAAATGCAAATACTACGAGAACTACAGGCGGTTCTCCATATAGAAGGCAAATGGTTGTCTTTGAAGAAAACAAACCGAACTCCTTTTCTTCTCACCTAAACAACAAAATGAACAAAATCAATGGACACGGCGTAAAAATAAGTAAGATTGTAGAAGATGATTCGCCGTTTAAACTCGTTTATGAGCCTGGTCACCCTGATGCAGATGAAAATGGATATGTTAAAATGCCCAATGTGGATGTCGTCAAAGAAATGGTAGATTTAATCAGTGCACAAAGGTCATATGATGCAAATATTACTTCGATAAACACTTCAAAATCAATGCTAATGAAGGCTTTGGAAATTGGTAGGAGGTAAGTAGATGGACATAAATAAGGTAGGAAATTATAAGAATTTTTTAGATTTATCAAACAAAGAGTTGAACTCAACAAATAAAAACAACAATTTCAGTTCATTTTTATCAGATGCTATTGGCAATGTAAACCAAATGCAAATAGACAGCGATGAATATAAGAAGATGTTAGCAATTGGCGAAGTAGACAACCTTCACGATGTCACAATAGCTTCTGAAAAAGCTAATATAGCCCTTCAAATTACCATGAGCATTAGAAATAAAATAATAGAAGCTTATAAAGAAATAATGAGAATGCAATTTTAGCAATTGATAGAGAAGAGGTGCAATGGTGCAGGAATCCATAAATCGATTAACCGGAAAGCTAACTGAATATTGGAATGGTCTAAATAAAAAGAAAAAAATCGGATTAGTATTTACAACTGTTTTTAGTATACTAATTGTCGCAGCTTTAGTTTTAACACTAACACGTACAAAATACGAGGCTCTGTATAGCAACCTAAGCCTTAAGGATATGGGTCAAATCACATCAAAACTTGACGAAATGGGGGTTTCTTGGAAAAGTAGTGACGACCAAAGAAGCATCTTAGTACCTAAAGAATTGAAAAACAGGGTAAAAATAGAGCTAGCTACTTACGGACTTCCAAAGGAAAGATATACATATTTAGATGCTTTTGATGATATGAGTTGGTCTATGACAGATTTTGATAAGAAACAGAGAATCAAAAAGGCCGATGAAGGTGAATTGGCTGCAGTGATTTCTGAAATTGAAGGCATACACAGTGCTGAAGTATTTATAAACAAAAAAGATAGTACAAGCTTTATTTTAAGCAACGAGGAAAACAAAACTACTGCTTCCGTATTTTTAGTTAAATCGGATAGCAGGCAATTACCTGCTGATAAGGTAAATGCCATAAAGCATCTTGTAGCTGGTTCATTAAATATGTATCCAGAAGACGTTCGAGTTGTAGATGATGATGGAAAATTACTGGGAGAAGAAAATCCCAATGACATATATAACACCGACTTAATTTTAGTGAAACACGGGATTGAATCTAGAATTAATGAAAGCATAAAAAAGTTTTTAGAGAACATAGTAGGTTACGGCAATGTTGATGTCATGTCAAGTGTTAAGATTAACATGGATAGCGAAATGACAACCATAGTCGAATTTGCTCCTCCTATAGAAGGGGAGGATGAGGGGCTTATTCGATCACTTGAAGAAGTGGAAGAACATATGGCTGGTAGTTCTGGAGGAGGAGTTCCAGGTGTGGATCCAAATATCGAAGACCAGCAAATGCTTGACGATGGCACAAGCAGGTATGACAAAGTAAGCAGAATAATAAATAATGAATTAAATGAGATTAACAAAGAAATTCGGAAGGCCCCTGGACAGGTGGAGAGCATTACTGTTGCAGTATTAATCAATCAGGATGCCCTAATAGATGGTGAGATGACACCTGATAGGGAAAAGGAATTCACAGATTTAATCTATGCTGCCACAGGATTAGATACCAAAGACGTTCAAATAAAGGCAGAAAGATTTACAAAACAATCCATAGAAAGAGCTATAGACGTTGGAAAACAAATAAACTGGCTATATATTGGGATAGGATTATTTGTACTACTAGGAATTATTATATATGTTATATATTTGAGAATAAGAAACAGAAGGGAAGCTAGTGAAGAATTAGAGAGATTATTAGAAGAAAGATCTTCTATTGAATTAGAAGTTGCGGACCTTGATTTTGAAGCAGAAGAATCAAAGATGAAAGCTCAAATCGATAGGTTTATAGAAAAAAAACCTGACTCAGTTGCTCAGCTACTAAGAAACTGGTTAAATGAATAGAGGCGATTAGATATGCAAATGAAAAAGTTTAGCGGAAAAGAAAAAGTTGCAATATTGCTTATAGCATTGGGCCCGCAAAAATCAGCCGAGTTATTTAAACATTTAAATGAAGAAGAAATCGAAGAATTAACATTACAAATAGCAAATATGAGAATGGTGTCTCCGGAAGAGAAAAGACTAGTAATAGAGGAATTCTATCAAATATGTTTGGCACAGGAATATATATCCGAGGGAGGCATAAATTACGCTAAAGATGTGTTAGAGAGGGCTTTGGGCTCCGATAAAGCTATGAATATAATTAGTAAATTAACATCCTCACTACATGTAAGGCCATTTGAATTTATAAGAAAGGCTGATCCAAACCAACTTTTGAACTATATTCAAAATGAACACCCTCAGACAATAGCTCTGATACTGTCTTATTTAGAATCTTCACAGTCTGCCCAAATCCTTTCAAGTTTGTCACCTGAGAAACAATCAGATGTAACGAGAAGGATTGCTATAATGGACAGAACATCTCCGGAAGTGGTAAAGGAAATTGAGATGGTATTAGAGAGCAAGTTCTCAAATATTCTGGTCCAAGATTATACCACTACAGGTGGTATTCAAGCTGTCGTCGACATATTGAACTCTGTTGACAGAGGTACCGAAAAGCATATATTAGAGGAACTAGACAACAAAGATGCGGAACTTAGCGAAGAAATCAGGAGAAGGATGTTTGTATTTGAAGACATTACTATCCTCGACAATAGAAGTATTCAAAGAATTATTAGAGAAATTGACAATTCACAATGGGCCATTGCCTTAAAGGGTGCCAGTGAAGACGTAAAGGAGCTTATATTCGCAAATATGTCTAAGCGTTTGGTTGAAATGATAAAGGAAGATATAGAGTTTATGGGTCCCGTTAGAATTAGAGATATTGAAGATGCACAGCAAAATGTCGTGAACGTAATTAGGAAACTAGAAGAAGAGGGTGAAATAATCACTCCAAGAGGAGGGGATGAAATAATTGTCTAATGTTATTAAATCCTTTAGATTAGTTGAGATAGAGTCACCTAGATTGGAAGACAGAGAAGATAAAGAAGATAAAGAAAATATCGATTTATCAATGCTCGTTAAAGAAGAGTATGAAAAAATTATAGAGGATGCAAAATTAGAGGCATCAAAAATCATCGAAGAAGCCGAGGCAAAACAGGAAGAAATGATTAATGCAGCGTATGAAAGGGCGAAAGACATTACCCAAACTTCGAAAGATGAAGGTTATAATAAAGGTTATAATCATGGTTATGACGAAGGATATAACATTGGATATATTGAGGGTAAGGAAGTAGCCGATGGAATTATAAAAGAATCCTTGGACATTAAAAATGAATATTTAGAAACAAAACAAACTCTACTAAAGGATTTAGAAGAAGAAGTGATAGAACTTGTAATCAGCATTTATGAAAAAATTATCAATAAGAAAACCAGTGATGATGAGGAACTTATAATCTCCTTAGTGCTGAACGGCATAAAAAACCTGGATATTTCTGATAAGCTGACCATAATTGCATCTAAAGAAGATTATAATATGCTAGAAATGTCTAAAGACGAGATTCTGGCAAAATCAAGTTTAATATCGGATTTAGAAATAAAATACGATATGTCATTTGGAAAAGGTGACTGCGTATTGGAGACGTCAAAAGGAAACATTGATGTTAGTTTAAAGAATCAATTAGATGAAGTAAAAGACCTATTAAGGACAATATTAAATAATGAGTGATTAATATGGAATCAAAAATAAATATAGAAAAATATATTTCCGCCGTCAATGAAAAAAGATTTATGAAATATACAGGCAGAATCACGAAAGTCACAGGGCTAACTATTGAATCTAATGGACCTATGGCAAGCATTGGTGAATTGTGTTATATCTATCCTTATAAAAACGATATTCCTATTATGTCAGAAGTAGTTGGATTTAAAGAAGGCAAAATACTACTGATGCCCCTAGGGGAGATGGAAGGAATTGCCAGTGGAAGTATAGTCGTCGGTAGCGGGAAAAGCCTTAGAATTAACGTTGGAAATGATTTAATCGGAAGAGTTGTAGATGGCCTTGGACGGCCTATGGACAATTTAGGACCAATTAAAACCAATAAGTTCTACCCTTTATTTAATACTCCTCCTAGTCCCTTAGAGAGAAAGTTAATTGATGAGCCTTTACCATTGGGAGTAAAGGCCATAGATGGATTGCTAACTTGTGGCAAGGGTCAAAGAATCGGCATTTTTGCAGGTTCTGGAGTCGGAAAAAGTACGTTAATGGGTATGGTCTCTAGAAATAGTACAGCAGATGTAAATGTGATAGGGCTAATAGGTGAGCGTGGTAGAGAAGTTAGAGAATTTATTGAAAATGACCTAACTGATGAAGGATTGAAGAAATCAGTTGTAGTCGTTGTCACTTCAGACCAACCTGCACTGATTAGAGTAAAAGGTGCCTTAGCCACTACGGCAATAGCAGAATATTTTAGAGACAGAGGTTTAAACGTCATGCTTTTAATGGATTCACTTACTAGATTTGCCATGGCCCAAAGAGAGATTGGGCTCGCAATTGGCGAACCTCCTGTAACCAGGGGATTTACTCCCTCTGTTTTTGCTACAATGCCTAGATTGCTAGAGAGAACAGGTACCTCAGACAAGGGTACTATAACTGGACTATATACTGTACTAGTTGATGGAGATGATTTAAATGAGCCAGTAACGGATGCTGTAAGGGGTATTTTAGATGGGCATATTGTACTATCAAGGAAATTGGCAAATTCAAATCATTATCCTGCCATCGATGTTCTTGCAAGTATTAGTAGGGTAATGCCAAATATTGCCAATGAAGATCATTTGCGAGCGGCAAACAAGATTAAAGACATAATGGCAGTTTATCAAGAGGCAGAGGACCTAATCAATATTGGGGCATACAAAAAAGGTTCAAATAAAAAAATCGACACCGCCATTGATTTAATTGAGGAGATAAATAACTTTCTTAAGCAAGATGTAAAGTTCTCGCCTTCTTTTGATGAAATATTGAATTATATGAATACGATTGTGGACAAAATGAATTAATTTAACGAGGTGAGTTAATGGCTAAATATAAGTTTAAATTAGATAGAATCCTTAATTATAAAGAGAGGATTGAAGATGTTAAAAAAGCTGAATTTGCCGAATATAATAGCATTTTAATCAGGGAAGAAGAGCGTCTGAATCATTTTAATAATTATAAGAAAGATCTATTAACTCAAAAACGAGAATCCATGAATGGTTTGACTGCTGGTGCATTTAAACTACATAATGATTACCTAAAGGATGTATCTAATATGATTGAAAATCAGAAAAAGACAGTAGAAATCGCTCAAAAAGACGTAAACAAAGCAGAAGGTGAATTGCTAGTTGCGATGCAAGAAAAAAAGTCTTTTGAAAGGTTAAAGGAAATTAAATATGAAGAATATATTGAAGATGAAAAGAAAAAAGAAGAAAAGATTATTGATACCATAGTAACTTTTAAAGTCAATGCCCAATAATTAGGGGGTAAATTAATGGATACAACTGAAACTAAGGAAAACAAAAAAAATAAAGGCGGTTGGAAAATTATAATCATATTGCTAATTCTATTGATTATGTTACCTGCTAGCCTGTTGGGATTCATCTATAGAAATAATTTAAATTTTAAAAACACGACAAATCAACTTTTGTCAAAGATGCCTGGATATGTGGGAACGTATTTTAAAAATTTGCCAACTGAAATTGAAAGGGCAGACAAAATTAATTTTCTTTCTGAATATTATTTAGGTTTAGAAACTGACATGGGAGCCGATAAATTATATATAGTAAAAAAAGAAGATGAAAAGCTATATAATGACCTTATAAGAAATATGAGCTCTATATCTAGTTCCAAAACCGATTTAATAAAATTAAAAGTGAGAGATATGGAGCTTCGAAAGGATTTACTAATTTCCATACATGAAGACGTCTTAAGAAATGAAGAGGAAAAATTGTCATCGGAAGTAAATCGAATAGAAAAGCAGGATTTAGGTATCTCATTAATAGAAGTAGAAAGAAGGTACAATGAAAGGGATTTTATCAAGACATTAGACATTGTGAATAAAGATACTTTAGGGAAGATTCTCTACTATGTTGATAATGATATTAGAAGTTATATTCTAAATGGGCTTAGCAAAGACAGCAGAACTGAAGTTGAATCAATTATAAATACTAAAAGAAATAGGGAAAAGAGTTTAGTGGAAATAGCAAAAGTATATGAAACTAAACCCCTAGATGCTATAGTAAATATTTTGGGAGATACTTCTGTCTACTCCGTGGAAGAGCTGGCAACTATATATAAAAACTTGTCTACTGTAAAGTCTGCTGAGATTTTACTAAATGTTCATGACGACAATTTTTTGGAAGAATTATTTACAAAGATAGTAAGAGAAGAGGAATTAATGGGTTCTAGTACAAGTATTACTCAAGACATTGGCAAAACAATGAAGTTTTTAAGTGAATATAGACAAAAATTAAAGGGTTTAGTTGCCGTTTATGAGAAGATGACTCATGAACAAATTTCAAAGGTTGTAGATACTATGGTAAATAACACATCTGCAATTACAGCATTGGAGCTAGATGAGGAAAATATATTAGAGTTATCTGATAGGGACATTATTTTAGATGTATTATCCCTGATGAAAAATCAAACTTTATCAAAAGTTTTTGATTTAATGAAGCCGGAAAGGGCTTCAGAAATAACAAGCCTTTTGGCAAGGCCTAAGGCTAATAATTAAATGCCAATTTTAGAAGGGAGGTGAATATAAATGGAAGCTCTGATTTTTGATTTGAAACCTAATCAAGGATTTAAATTGGACAAGGTTTCGACTAATCCGGTTAAGAAGAAAAACTTTGCAGAAGTTCTAAATTCAGTAGGAGATGATAATTCAAAGACCTTTAAAGATAGGATTGTCGAAAAAAGCAAAGAGAATGAGGAAAAAAAGGGAATCAATCCCAATCTATCTGGAGATGACAAAAATATTGTCAACGTCGAAGATATAGAGAAGGAAGAGATGAAGATTTCTACTGAAGAAGAAATTTCCTATGAAGGTATTTTTAACTACCTTGGAAATTTATCTTTTACCCAAGAAACATCAGAAGAACAAGATGAATTTAATCTTACTGAAATAGGCACCAAAGTTGACCATATTGATTCTACACTGAACTCTATAGACGACGAAGCTGAGGAGCAGGTTAATACATTTGAAGAAATATATTTTGAGGATTTGGATTCAAATGGCGACCTAAATAATGCAGTTATAGAAAAATCTTTTATGAGGGCAGAAGAACCTTTAGCAAATACTGAAAAACCTCAAGATATTCAAAATGTAAAACATGGAACAGAAAAGAAAATAGAAATAGGCGATGAAAGTATCATATTAGACGAGGAAAACACAGAAGAAAAAACAACTGGTTTTGTCGGAACAGAGGTTAATGGAGAGTTTTCCCGCATACAACCACGGGAGAAAAGAAATGAGAATTCCGATACTAACAATGGGCAAGACTACATCTTAGAGAAAAACTCGAAAGAGGAACCAAAGATAAGTAATCAAAATCCTTTCCATAGTCTTAAAAATGACGTCATGATTACAATTAATTCAGCTGAAGAATCTGATAATCTAGAGGCAATTGACAAAAAGGAAATATTACAGCAAATAGTAGATAATGTAAAATTTGCAGTTCAGAACTCAAAAAATGAAATTAGAATAAAGCTAAAGCCCGAAACATTGGGAGAGATGGCAATGAATATTGAGGTTGTTAAAGGGGTAATTACAGCTAAAATAATGGTAGACAACTATAGGACTAAGGAAATCATAGAGGGTAACCTAGTTCAATTTAAAGAACAGATTAAAGACACTGGTTTAGAGATTAAGACTTTCGAAGTATTTGTTGGCAACAACAGCGATTTTGACAAACAAAACCCTAATCAATTCAACTTTAACAAAGAGAATAGGAGATTTAAGCTCAAGGCACAAAACTCAAAATCTACTATTAACTATAGCAATCAAATTGAATTAGATCAGGATATAGAAAGCAAAAACCTCGATGGCAGCCTTAATCTGCTAGCTTAGAAAGGGGAGAAAAATGAAGATTGAAAATGATAATTTAGAGTATATTTACAAGTTTGGAGAAAGTACAGAAAAAACCGATACTAATGCAAAGAAAAACGATTTGGACAAAGAAGCATTTCTCAAACTTTTAACTGTACAATTGTCAAACCAAGACCCGCTTAACCCAATGGAAGATAGGGAATTTATCGCACAACTGGCACAATTTAGTTCTCTAGAGCAAATGCAGAATTTAAACAAGACATTAATAGATAAATCAGATGATATGATAGATACACTTAAACTAATGAATCTAAATCAGATTGATGCCAACGTGGAAATACTGAAAGAAATGGTAAGTATCAGAAAAGCCATGGAAGCTTATGCTATTGAAAATCATAGGGAAGCTGGCGGGGAAGACGATTAAATGGAGTGGATTTTATGAATAGCGTAGATATTAAGCGGTTAGAAAACAAACTTATTCAACCAGGTGTTGTCATTAGAAGACCCAATGTTAAATCTACTAAGGACTTTAGAGAAGTTTTAGAGGACATTCAAAATAAAGAGGAGATTAAATTTTCTAAACATGCCATTGAGCGACTAAATAGTAGGGATTTAAAACTGAATAACGAGGAAATGAATAAGTTAAAAACGGCATTTAAAAAAGCAGAAATAAAGGGTGTCAAGGACGCATTGATTTTAATGGACGACAAAGCTTTTATCGCTAATATCAAGAACAAGGTAATTGTAACGACAGTCACAAAGGAGCAATTGAAAGATAATATATTTACAAATATTGATGGGGCTGTAATAGTATAACTGGACCTTATTAAGGAAGTTATATAGGCCTGATTGACAGATGGTCTATGGGCCCCAAATACAATGGAGGTATGAAATATGATGAGGTCAATGTACTCAGCAGTATCTGGGCTGAGAATACATCAAAGCAAGATGGACACAATCGGCAATAATATTGCCAATGTGAATACTGTAGGTTTTAAAAAAGGACAAGTTACCTTTCAGGAGGTATTTAGTCAAGTTGTACGAGGTGCCAGTGCACCGGCTGGGGGCAAAGGAGGTACAAACCCTCAACAAATCGGTATGGGAGCAGCCATGGGTACAATTTCTACAATTCATACAAAGGGACCGGGTCAGCGAACAGATAATCCAACTGACTTGATGATAGATGGGGAAGGTTTCTTTGTAGTATCTGATGATCCAAACTTTGGAAATAGATATTATACAAGGGCTGGAAACTTTACATTGGATAGAGATGGGAACCTCGTAACAGGAGACGGTTTTATGGTTTTAGGATACGCAGCTGATGATGAAGGAAATATTTTATCAGATGTGACAAATATGAGAATTAATATGTCTGAAACCAAGGCCCCTACAGTGACGGAAAATATTGAATTTAGAGGAAACTTAGATAGTAGATTTGCCAACAATGAGTCGAGAAAAATAGATACAGTAATCTACGATACATTGGGAAATTCTTATACACTGACATTTGAAATAACGAAAGAATCAAATGACAACTGGAAGCTATCAGTATCTAGGCTAACAGATAGAGCCACAGGAAACTATACTGAAGACGTAGATACAATTTTAGAAGGTAATGAGTTAGACCTCGTATTTGACAATGGAACAGGAAAATTAATTAGTATTGGCGGAGAAGATTTAACTGCAGATCCCAAGCCAGAAATCAAAGTTTCTCTCGCTATTCCAGATGAGATAGAATTTGATACAGATAAAGACGGTGAAGATTTAGCAGAACCTACTGCACCATCCGGTACTTTTAGGAATATAACACTTTTTGATTCTGAGGACGAATCTACCATAAAAAGTATATCTCAGTACGCCAATGAAATGGACTTTAAGCCGTATATGTTAAATGGAAATACTTCAGGAACATTGGAAGGTTTTGCCATTGACGACAAAGGTATTGTCACAGGGGTATTTACCAATGGCGAGAGAAAAGCGTTGGGGCAAATAATGTTGGCAAAGTTTGATAATCCAATGGGATTACAAAAGCTAGGCGGTAATATGTTTGTAGACACTAGAAACTCAGGAGAGCCTCAATATGGAGGAGCCGCTGTAGGTGGCTTTGGCGACATTAGCCCAGGAAATCTTGAAATGTCAAATGTAGATATATCCCTTGAATTTACGGAAATGATTACAACACAGAGAGGATTTCAAGCGAACTCTAGAGTTATAACAACTTCTGATGAAATGCTACAGGAACTAGTTAATATGAAGAGATAAATATAATCGAATAGGGTAGGATAACGACCTACCCTGTTCGGCATAAGGTGGGATAAATCGTGATTAAAGTAAAGCGCTTAAACGACAAGGAATTTGTAGTAAATAGTGAACTTATCCTTTTTATTGAGTCGACACCTGATACGGTAATTACGCTGACGACAGGACAAAAAATTGTTGTATTAGAGTCAGTAGACGATATCATTAAAAAAGTTGTAGATTATAGGGCAAGGATAAAGATGATAAGTAGAAGTTACGAGGGAAATGAGGTGTAGCAATTGGACATAGCAACAATTCTAGGGCTGGTATTGGGTATTGTGTTTGTTGTTGGTGGGATTTTAAGATCTGGAGACTTAGGTTCTTATATAGATATTGCGTCAGTAATAATTACATTAGGTGGAACTATAGCGGCGACTTTATTAGCCTATCCAATGAAAAGCATAGTTGGTTTAAGAAGGGTACTACAAAAGGCATTTTTTCATAAAGAGGTATTGGCCAGTGAAATAATCTCAGAAATCATCACATTGGCAAATGTAGCTAGGAAGGAAGGCTTGTTATCACTTGAGGAATATGGCGAGAAGCTAGATGATGAATTCTTAAAAAAAGGAATAATGTTAATTGTAGACGGTACAGACCCAGAGTTAGTAAGAAATATTTTAGAAACTGAATTGATATTTTTGGAAGAAAGACATGGTCAAGGGCAAGGCATTATGGAAGCAATGGGAGGATATGCTCCTGCATTTGGTATGATAGGCACTTTAATAGGTCTAATTAACATGCTTCAACACATGGATGATCCCAGTGCCATAGGCCCTAATATGTCAGTTGCCTTAGTGACAACCTTTTATGGTTCTGCATTGGCTAATGTATTTTTCCTGCCTTTAGCACAAAAATTAAAGATTAGAAGTAAATCAGAAGTCTTGATTAAGGAGCTAATTGTAGAAGGACTTCTTTCCATACAAGCAGGAGAAAATCCAAGAATTATTGAAGAAAAATTAAAGACCTTCATACCTCCTGAACAAAGGCTAGCATTAATCAAGGAAGCAGAGAGAGAGGGAGCATAATGGGTAGAAGAAGAAGACAAGAGGAGTCTAGTGGAGGATCTCCAGAATGGCTAACTACATATAGCGATATGGTTACCCTATTATTATGTTTTTTTGTATTGTTGTTTTCTTTTTCAAGTATAGATGCAGAAAAATTTAGAAGTATTATGAGCAGTTTTCAAGGAGGAACGGGAGTTTTAAGCGGAGGAACTTCATTAGATATTATTCCACCAAATCCTGTACAAGACGATTTTGATGTAGAAAATGAATTTCAAGAGCTTATGGGTTACCTAGAAGAATATGTTGATACATTTGGTTTAGATGGAAATATTACAATTATTCCTGAAGAGAGGGGTATTGTAATAAGGTTTATGGATAATATATTTTTTGACTCAGGCAAAGCAGATATTAAGGATGAATCATTGGAAATACTTCAATCAGTAGCAGAAATACTTAATATGGAGGAATTTGTAAATAGACAAATCAAGGTTGAAGGTCATACAGATTCAGTTCCTTTATCTAAAAGATCTATCTATCCTACAAACTGGGAATTATCATCTGCTAGAGCTACCAATGTATTAAGGTATCTTGTTGAAAATCAATCAATAGCCGGACAAAGAATTTCATCTGCAGGCTACAGTTATTATCGCAGCATAGCTCCCAATGATACCCCTGAAAACAAAGCTAAAAATAGAAGGGTAGACATTATTATATTAAGAGATGCATATGTGGACTTTGAGCCATAGTAAAACTAAATGAGGTGTTAGTATGTCTAAAAGGACAATAATTATAATAATTGTTGTATTGTTTATAGTATTAGTTACAGGAATTATAGCTGGATTATTTTTATTCTCCAACAATTCTGAAAAAAAGATTAAAGAGATTAAAACTTATGATTTAACAATGGATGAAATGTATTGCAATGTGAAAGAAAGCAAGAGAATTGTAAAAGTTAAAATCACTATCGAAACAATAAAAGAAAAGTCACTTGATAAAATTAATGAAAAACAATTTCTAATTAGAGATGAAGTAAACAAGATTATTCGAAATTTAACCGAGGAAGAGCTACAAGGTAAAGACGGACAAAACAACCTACAAAAAGCAATTAAACAGAGTTTAGTCGAACTATTTAACGACGAAAATATTTCCAATGTATATTTTGATGATTTTATAATTCAGTAGAGGGGGGATACCATTGGCTGAAGTCTTATCACAATCTGAAATTGATGCCCTTCTCAATGCTCTGAAAACGGGAGAGTTAGATGTTGAGGAAATTCAAGATGAAGACAATATAAAAAAAATAAAGAAATACGATTTTAAAAATCCTCAAAAAATTTCAAAGGACCAGTTAAAAACCCTTGAGGTAATTCATGAAAATCTTGGAAGGTATATGCAAACATTTTTAACGGGTTATTTACGGTATCCAGTAAAGATAGAAATCTTAACAGTTGATCAATTTGCATATAGTGAATTTAGTAACGCCTTGTCAAATCCTGCATTTTTATGCCTAATTGATTTTCTACCTTTAAATGGACAAATCTTAATGGATATATCAACTAATGTTATTTATACAATAATAGACAGATTATTAGGTGGTGATGGATCAGATAAGCAAGAAATCAGGAGCTTTACAGAAATAGAGTTATCCCTTCTAAAAAAGATGATTGAAAGGATAGTTGAAGATTTTAAGGAAGCATGGGAAAATGTAATTGAATTACAGCCTAAACTTGAAAAAATAGAGACTAACCCTCAATTTGCACAAATTGTGCCGCCTAATGAAACCATAGCACTTATTACTATGAATATTGAAATAGGTTCTGTCGAAGGCATGATGAATTTATGTCTTCCTCATATCCTGCTGGAACCAATACTGGATAAGCTGAATACAAGGTTTTGGTTTACAACGTCAATTAAAGAGCATTCACAGCAAGAAATTAAAATAATTAGAGAGAGGATTTTAAAGACTAGAATACCATTAATTGCTGAGCTAGGTTCTACTACTGTAACTGTAAGTGATATATTAAACCTTTTGCCTGGGGATGTAATTAAACTTGGTAAAAGAGGCAATATACCTATCAGGGTAGGTAGCAATATAAAATTCAAAGGAGAAATTGGCGTAGCAAGTAATAAAATGGCAGTAAAAATAGTAGAAGTTGTAAAGGAAGGTGAAGATAATAATGGCTAGTGATATGTTATCCCAAGAAGAAATTGATGCTCTATTGAAAGGCGGTTCAACAGATGAACCAGAAATTCAGTACTTTGAAGACGAAGATGAATTACTTTCAGAAATTGAAATAGATGCTTTAGGCGAGATAGGCAATATAAGTATGGGTACTGCTGCTACAACGCTCTCAACATTATTAAACAAGAAAGTAAACATAACTACTCCAACAGTAAGTATTACAAATACTGAAGAATTGTCAAAGGAACATAAATTGCCTTTTGTTGCCATTGACGTTAGTTATAAAGAGGGATTACAAGGTTCAAATATTTTAATATTAAACACAGATGATGTGAAGATAATCACTGATTTGATGGTAGGAAAAGATGATTTTGATGTATCTAGGGATATTTCTGATTTTGAACTTAGCGCTGTAAGCGAAGCAATGAATCAAATGATGGGTTCATCTTCTACCTCTTTATCCGAAATGTTTTTTAAAAAAATCGACATTGAACCACCTGTTTCTATGGAAATTACGTTCGAAGAGGGTAAAGAAAAAATTGACCTTTTGAAAACCACCTCACCAATTATTAAGATTTCGTTTAAAATTGTGGTTGAAGATATAATTAATAGTAGTATAATGCAATTAATACCATTGGAATTTGGTAAGTCAATGGTAAATAACTTATTGGGAAAGAATGATGAGGATGAAATAGCAGATAATATAGTTATACCTACAAGCGAACCTCAAAGGGAACTGTTAGACAAAGTAGAAGAAATTCCAAAGATAGATCAATCGGCAACTACTAAAGCCGTAAACGTTGCTAGAACTGAAGATATAGATTATAATAATATAAGTAAGAGAGAGGAAAAGGTAGTGGTCCAACAGCCGGAGTTCCAGAGTTTTGGACAAGTACCGCCATCATCTTTCAACTCATCCATCGATTTAATAGGCGATATTCCCGTTGAAATTACAGTCGAATTGGGAAGGACTTATAAGAAAATCAGCGAAATACTAGATTTTGGACAAGGAACAGTAATTGAATTAGAAAAGCTAGTAGGGGAATCTTTGGATATTTTTGCAAACAGAAAATATATTGCTAAGGGAGAAGTGGTAGTCATAGATGACAGCTTTGGTATAAGAATTACCGAAATTGATAGTTCTAACAAAAATATTATTTAGATTCTAATTAGGAGGTTATAAAATGTCAAATGGAATTTTAATAGTGGATGATGCATCTTTCATGCGAATGATGATAAAGGATATCTTAACGAAAAATGGGTTTTCTGTTTCAGGGGAAGCAGAAAATGGAGTGAAGGCTATAGAACAATTCAAAGACTTAGATCCAGAATTAGTCATTATGGATATTACAATGCCTGAAATGGATGGCATTCAGGCTGTAAAAGAAATTAAAAAAATAAACAGTAACGCAAAAATTATAATGTGTTCTGCCATGGGGCAGCAAGCCATGGTAATTGAGGCTATACAAGCAGGTGCAAAAGATTTCATAGTAAAACCCTTTCAATCCGATAGGGTAGTTGAGGCTGTAAAAAAGGTTCTGAGCTAAATCATGAAAAACAAACACTTTATTGTTAGTTGCGTATTTTTTATAGTTTTATTCATCCATTCACCTGTGTTAAGTTCGGGTTTTGAAGACATTAGTTTATTTAAAATTATTTTACAACTGATATTCTATATAGTAATTTTCATTGCAGTAATATTTTTAAGCATTTACGGCACAAGATTTATAGCTAATAATTATCGAAAGACTATTTCTAGCAAATATACAGAATTGCTGGATGTGCTCAATGTACCCGGTGGCTCCAAAATTGTCATTATAAAAGTAAGCAGTAAGATTTACCTTCTATCACATTCAAACAAC
Source organism: Tissierellaceae bacterium (assembly GCA_023229175.1). Classification (GTDB taxonomy): domain Bacteria; phylum Bacillota; class Clostridia; order Tissierellales; family Tissierellaceae; genus JAAYFT01. The sequence continues at coordinate 99,532 of JALNZV010000004.1, forward strand.
GGAGGAGTGACTGTGATTGATGCCATAGATGAGGATGAATTTTTTAATGCTGAAAATAGCTTTGAAAATCATTTTAACAGATATGGCTCTACAAAGCACGACGATAGCAACCTAAACGCCAAATTTAGTAGTATCATCAATAAATTTAATTTACAAAAAAACAAGGATGTTAATCACGATGAAGAAGACAATTAAGACTAGTATTTTAGTTATAATTATCCTTATTGTTTTTTCGGCAATTGCTTACGGAGAATCCTCAATATCTTTATTTGGGGGAAATATTACTATAGAAAACAATAATAATCCAGAAGATTATGTATTTTCTCTACAGTTATTATTTCTGCTAACCATTTTGACATTAGCACCGTCAATATTGATAATGATGACGGGATTTACCCGGATACTAATCGTTTTATCTTTTATAAGAAACGCCCTAGGCTTACAACAAACACCACCAAATCAAGTTATAGTGGGCATGGCACTATTTTTGACTTTTTTTATAATGGCACCTATAGCTACTGAGGTAAACGATGAAGCTATTCAACCTTATATAAGTGCTGAGATATCACAAGATGAAGCAATCGAAAGAGCTATAAATCCAATTAGAAACTTTATGTTCAAGCAAACTAGAGATAAGGATTTGGGATTATTTATGAATATGAAGGGAATAGAAAACGTATCTAATTTAGAAGAAATCCCAACACATGTTATAATACCAGCCTTTATTATTAGTGAATTAAAAACGGCGTTTCAAATTGGATTTATAATATTTATACCTTTTTTAGTAATTGATATGATTGTAGCTAGTACTTTAATGGCCATGGGTATGATGATGTTGCCACCTGTAATAATATCTTTACCTTTCAAAATATTGTTATTTGTATTAGTAGATGGGTGGAATTTGATTATTAAGTCTTTAGTATTGGGGTTTAAATAGGAGGATTATTATGGATAATGTAGATATGATTAGATTAGCTCAAGAGGCAATTAGGACTGTTTTGTTTGTTGCAGCGCCAATGCTATTAATTAGCCTTACAGTTGGATTATTAGTTAGCATTATGCAGGCAGTAACACAAATTCAAGAGGCTACATTAGCTTTTGTCCCGAAAATATTAGCAGTTTTTTTATCATTACTTTTATTTGGTCCATGGATGATAAAACTTATAACTCAATTTGCATCTGGGCTTTTAGGCAATCTAAATATTTACATATATTGAGGATGGATTAAATGGACGATTTACTTAGCTTGATTTTAAATAAATACCAACTATTTTTGTTGATTGCAGTGAGGACATCGGGCATTTTCATATTTTCTCCTTTTTTTAGTTCTCAAAATATACCTAACACTATGAAAGTTGGATTGACTTTTTCTATATCATTAATATTAGCTTCAATCATACCTTATGAATTAAGCCTATCTAATGGGGCATTAAGCATAATAATATTGAAGGAGCTATCAGTTGGTATATTAATTGGCTTTATATCCTATGCCATTTTTTCAGCTTTTTATGTGATGGGACAAATTATTGATATGAAAATCGGTTTTGGTATGGTCAATGTAATCGATCCTCAAAATAGAGTACAGGTACCTCTTATGGGAAATTTCTATTACACATTATCTTTTTTGTTGTTACTTGGTATAAATGGCCATCATCATATAATCTCAGCTATAAAAGATAGCTATAGCTATATTCCCATAGGAAATTTCAAATTCAGCGAAGGTACCATGAACCTTTTGGTAAATATATTATCAAAGTCTTTTGAGTTAGGATTTAAATTAAGCATGCCTATTGTCGCTATTGTTTTTTTAACTGATATTATTCTAGGCATATTGTCAAAGACTATACCTCAGATGAATGTTTTTGTAGTGGGGATGCCATTGAAGATATTAATTGGATTGTTAATAATTTTAATAAGTATACCCATGTTTTTTAACAGTATAAATAGTGTATTTGATATATTAATTAATAGTTTATATAACTTCATTGCTAATTAAAAAGGTTGATTTATATGATTAAAAAAATGAATCTTCAATTTTTTGCAGAATCTGAGAAAACCGAAAAACCCACGCCTAAGAAGAGAAGTGAGGCCCGCGAAGAAGGGCAGATAGTTCAGAGTAAAGAAATTAATACTGTAGTTATATTATTTGCTAGTTTTTTAGGATTAAAAATCTTTGGACAGTTTATGCATGAACAATTATTAGAATTAATTAAGAACATATTAAATCAAACAAATAATGCAGAAACATTCCTAAATCCCAATAATTTAATGCATAATTTTATGAATATTTTATTGATTTTCTTTATCACAGTAACTCCAGTAATTATAATTGCTTTTTTTTCAGCTTTACTGGTTAATTACTTTCAGGTAGGCTTTTTATTTACTAGTAAGACTTTACAGTTAAAACTCAACAGATTAAATCCAATTGATGGGTTTAAAAGGATTTTTTCAAAAAGAGCAATAGTCGATTTAGTAAAATCAGTTCTAAAGGTTGTTTTAGCAGGCTCTATTGCTTACTCATATGTGAAAAACAATATAACAAAAATTATACAGTATTCCAATATGGAGGTATTTGAATCGTTTTTAGGTTTTTCTAATCTCTTATATGGTCTGATATTAAGGCTGTTAATGGTTCTATTACTTTTGGCATTGTTTGATTATTTCTTTCAATGGCGAGAACACGAAAAGAATTTAATGATGACAAAGCAAGAAATAAAAGAAGAATATAAACAAGCTGAAGGTGACCCTTTAATTAAAAGCAAAATTAGAGAGAAGCAAAGAAGATTGGCTTTAAGTAGGATGATGCAGGATATTCCGAAGGCCGATGTCATAATAACTAACCCTACACATTATGCTGTTGCTATAAAATATGATCAAAGCATGTATGATGCACCTTATGTTATTGGAAAAGGAATGGATTTAGTAGCTGAGAATATAAAGAAAATGGCTTCAGAAAGCCATGTTCCTATAGTTGAAAACAAGCCTCTTGCAAGGGCTCTTTATGATACAGTCGACATCGGTGGCGTTATTACGGAAGACTTATATGAGGCTGTAGCAGAAGTTTTAGCATATGTGTATAGTTTGAAAGAAGAGTTTTAGGGGGATAGAAGATGAAATTAGGAGATTTATTAGTCGCATTAGCAATAATTTTAATTGTACTTATTATAATTATTCCAATTAATACTGTAATTTTAGACTTTTTGCTTATTTTGAACATTTCCCTGTCGTTGTTAATATTGTTGATTTCTATGTATGCAGAAGATGCACTACATATAACTATATTTCCATCATTACTATTAATAACAACCCTTTATAGGCTTGCTCTTAATATTTCAACTACAAGAGGAATATTAACTAATGCCAATGCCGGTAAGGTAATAGAGACTTTTGGTGAGTTTGTTATACAAAATGACCCTGTAGTTGGATTTATAATATTTTTCATAATCGTAATAATAAATTTTCTTGTAATTACAAAAGGTGCAGAGAGGGTATCTGAAGTAGCTGCAAGGTTTACATTGGATGCTATGCCAGGAAAACAAATGGCAATAGATGCAGATTTAAATTCTGGATTAATAACAGAAGAGGAAGCGAAGCAAAGAAGGAAAGACATTCAAAAATATGCTGATTTTTATGGGGCTATGGATGGTGCAAGTAAATTTGTAAAAGGCGATGCTATTGCAGGCATTATTATTACAGTTGTCAACATCGGAGCTGGTTTTTTAATTGGTGTAATAGTAAAGGGAATGCCATTGGCTCAAGCGTTGCAAAGATATACTTTGCTGACTGTAGGAGATGGGCTGGTGGGACAAATACCGGCTTTACTGATTTCTACAGGTACTGGCTTGGTAGTTACAAGGGCAGCTTCAGAATCTAATCTGGGACAAGATTTATTAGTACAGTTATTTGGGAATAATCCTTATTTACTATTTATTATTTCAGGAGTTGTAATTTTACTCGGAATATTCACTCCTTTACCCACTTTTATAAGTTTACTTTTAGGATTAATGTTTATAATTGCTGGTTTAAGAATAAGAAGCAAATCACAGGTAGAGCCTCCTGAGGACTATGAGGATAGTACTGCTGCAGAGGAGCTTAGAAAGCCAGAAAATGTTTTGGGTCTATTAAAGGTAGATGATATTGAATTAGAACTGGGCTATGGGCTAATTCCTTTAGCAGATGTAGACCAAGGAGGAGATCTCTTAGACAGAATAGTGATGATAAGAAGACAAATTGCAATGGAATTGGGTCTTGTGGTCCCGATTGTTAGATTAAGAGACAATATTCAATTAAATCCAAATGAATACATCATTAAAATAAAAGGTGTTAAGATTACTAGTGGGGAGGTCTACTTCGATCACTATTTAGCCATGGATTCAGGCATGGGTGAAGGCGATATTGAAGGCATAGATACTGTTGAGCCTGCATTTGGCCTACCAGCTAAATGGATCACTGAAAAGGAAAGAGAAAAAGCAGAAATCTTCGGATATACAGTAGTAGATCCACCATCTGTTATAGCAACGCATTTAACTGAAGTCGTCAAGGAAAAAGCCTACGAATTAATAGGTAGGCAAGATGTAAAGACTTTAATAGACAACGTAAGAGAAGAATATCCCGCAGTTGTGGAGGAAGTAATACCGAAAATTTTATCCCTTGGAGAAACCCAAAAAGTATTGTCTAATTTGCTTAGGGAACAAATAAGTATTCGTGATATGGTAACAATTTTGGAAACCTTGGCAGACTACGGCGGTATTACAAATGACACAGATTTATTAACCGAATATGTAAGACAGAGAATGGCAGGGTATATAACAAATAAGTATATAGAAGATAAGTCTATAAATGTTGTTACACTAGATAATGAAGTAGAGGAATTGATTATGAATTCCATAAACAAGACAGAAACGGGGTCGTATTTATCCATAGATCCAGGAACAGCACAGACTATACTAAATAATACATTTAATATAATGCAAAAGCTGACAAGTATAGGAGAGCAGCCAATAGTTTTAACTGCACCTATTGTGAGGATATATTTTAAAAAGCTAACTGAGCAGATGACTCGAGACATAATCGTTTTATCATATAATGAACTGGATCCTTCCGTTGAAGTTCAATCTATTGGGGTGGTAGGTGTATAATGAAAATAAAGAAATATATAGGGCAAACTGCCCATGAGGCAATGTCAAAATTAAAAATGGAACTAGGGCCTGATGCCGTTGTGTTAAACACAAAAACTATAAAAAACAGAGGCCTATTTGGTTTTTTTAAAAAGCCTTTGGTTGAGATAACTGCAGCGTTTGAAGAAAAGGATCTTTTGCATAATAACTCAAGGGCTGACTATGAATCGAAATTAAAAAGTATTAATAAAGAGTTAGTTGAACTTAAAAATCTGATGTTAAATATTTCAAACGATAAGGAAGGCAATGGTTCCTTCTCTCCTGAGCTCGATAAAATACATCGTATAATGGTGGAAAACGGTGTCAATCCTAATATATCCTTAGACATTTTAAAGGATATAGGTGAAAAGGTAGATTTAAAACAAAAAGATATGGATACCATAAGAAAAATTGTAATGTTTAATTTGTCGGAGAAATTAGGTAAACCTGAACCCTTAGTTGTAGAAAATGAACAAAAAATAGTTTTTTTCATCGGTTCTACTGGCGTCGGGAAAACTACAACTCTAGCAAAGATTGCTGCTAATTTTGTTCTAAATAAGGAATATAAGGTAGGACTTATTACTCTAGATACCTATAGGATTGCAGCCGTAGAACAGCTGAAGATTTATAGTGAAATATTACAATTGCCATTAAAAATTGCATATAACAAAGATGATTTAACAAAATCTTTATTGGAGTTCAAAGATAAGGATATCGTTTTAATAGATACTGCAGGAAGAAGCCACAATGATAAATATCAATTGGAGGAATTAAAGGAAATATTAGAATCTGTTGAAGAAAAAGAGATATATTTGCTTTTAGATGCTACTGTTGATTTCAATATTTTAGGTTCAATAGTTAAAAACTATAGTTTTATAGATGATTATAAATTAATTGTGACAAAAGTTGATGAGGCTAAAAACTTTGGCAACATGATAAATATAAAATATATAACAAATAAAGAGTTGTCGTATTATACTGTTGGGCAAAACGTACCTGACGATATACAAACTATAGACATACAAGAAATAGTCGAAAACTTATGTAGGGAGAATTTAAATGATTGATCAAGCGGCTAAGCTAAGAGAATTGATGAAAACCAAAAATGATAATTACGAAATAGATTTAAAGAATGAAAATATGGCTAAAGTAATATCAGTTTCCAGCGGGAAGGGCGGAGTTGGGAAAACAAATTTTGCATTAAATTTTGCGATTTCCTTAAAAAGACTGGGCTATGATATAGTTATTATCGATTCTGATATAGGCTTAAGCAATGTGGAAATTCTCTCTGGAGTTAGCCTAAACTACTCGATGTCTGACATTGTTTTTTCTAATAAAAGTATATTTGAAATAATGGGTGAAGGGCCGGAAGGTGTAAAAATTATCTCTGGCGGATCTGGATTGAAAGAATTAAATCTTTTAAGAGATGAAAATTTTCCTAGGCTTATATATGAAATTGAAAAGTTGCAATCTAGTTATGATTTTATTGTAATAGATACAGGTGCAGGAATATCAAATGCTGTAATAGATTTTATAATGACGTCAAATGAGGTTATAATTATTAGTACGCCTGATCCGACTTCATTGATGGACTCATATACATTGATAAAGTCAATTGTATCTAATGGGTTTACTGGACAAATAAATATTGTCAGTAATCTAGTAAATAATCGACATGAGGGGAAAGAAGTATTTGACAAATTATCGACCACGGTAAATAATTTTCTAAGAGTTCAAATCAAATATTTTGGGTATATAGAAAAGGACAGGATAGTTAGTAATGCTATTAGGAACCAAGTGCCATTTATAATATCTCATCCAAATAGTAATACTGCAAAGAAGATTAATATTATGGCAATGAACTTTTTAGACAAAAAATTAACTACATTTGAAAATGAAAAGGTAGGATTTGCAAAAAAAATATTTGATATATTTTCTAGAAGAGGTGGTTAAGTGAAGTTTAAATCAAACTTCCTAGAAGTTGGTATGAAAATAGGACTTGAAAGAAATGATAGACCAGGACGCACTTCGTATGTCTCCCAGGTCCTTGATATAGTTGAACCAGATAGAATTACGGTAAGTGGACCAATGAAAAAAAGCCAGTTAGTATTTATTCATAAAGGCGATGAACTGAAAATCTCCTATAATGTTGGTGAAAAGGGTACATTTTCCTTTAATGCTATTGTAATCTCCAGGGACTATTTACCTTTGTACAAACTAACATTAAAGAGAATATCTGAAATTAGAAAAATACAGTTAAGAAATTATTTTAGGCTACCTATTTCTTTTGAGGTTAATAAAAGTCATTTAATAGATGAGGAAAATGATGAATATTACTATGAAACTTGCGAGGCTAAGGATGTCTCAGGAGGGGGTTTAAGGCTAAATTGCAAGTATAAACATAAACTTGGGGATAGGGTTAAATGTTCTTTCTTTATAAATGATACCTTAATAGAGGTAACCGCAGTAGTTGTTAGGGTATCAGAAATAGATGTTTATAATTATAAATACAGTTTAGGGCTGTCTTTTATAGATATAAAAGAGTCATCTAGGGATGAGATAATAAAATATATATTTGAACAACAAAGAATTTTGCGTATAAAGGGATTGATTTAGATGATAAGGGTTCTAATAGTTGATGATTCAGCTTTAATTAGGAGAATTTTGACTGATATCTTGCAATCAGATGATGAAATCAAAGTAATTGGAACAGCTAAAGATGGCAAAGATGCTCTGGAAAAGATTGAAATACTAAAACCAGATATAGTTACATTAGATGTGGAAATGCCTTTAATGGATGGTTTGACAACCTTAAAACTTATAGTTGCAAAATATGAGATTCCAGTAATAATGATTAGTTCATTGACACAGGAAGGTGCTGACTTAACCCTGAGGGCTTTAGATGAAGGGGCAGTAGATTTCTTACCTAAGCCTACAAATGTTTTTAATTTAGGGCAAAAGGATAGTAAATTAGAAATTATTGAAAAGGTTAAGGCGGGTGCAAAGTGTAAATTGTCTTCAACTCAACCTATAAAAAGAGTTGGTGCAATAAAGGTATCAAAAAGAGATTTTAAGGTCCTTGAGAAGGGTTTTTCAAACATAGTGGCAATAGGTACATCTACTGGAGGGCCAAGGGCATTACAAACTTTAGTGCCACAAATTCCTAGTAATATTAATGCCTCTATTGTCATAGTGCAACATATGCCGCCTAAATTTACAAAATCCTTAGCTGATAGATTAGATTCGATTTCAAACATTCGAATCAAGGAAGCTGAAGACGGTGATATTATACAAAGGGGGAATGGATATATTGCACCAGGAGATTATCATCTTACTTTGGTTAAGGAAAATAACAATTTAGTCATTAGATTAAATCAAGAACCGCAAGTTATGGGATTAAGGCCTACTGTTGATATCATGATGAGGTCCATAGCTAAAATAAGTGGATACTCTAAAATAGGGGTAATATTAACTGGTATGGGTTCCGATGGAATGATAGGTATCAAGGAAATCAAAGAATCTGGTGGATATACAATTGCACAAGACGAGTATACATCTGTTGTCTTCGGAATGCCAAAAGCGGCCATAGCTACTAATTGTATTGATGAAGTTTTGCCAATTGAAAGCATAGGCGATAAAATAATAAGTAAAGTGGGGATGTAATTATGGATTTAGATATTAGCCAATATATAAACATATTCGTAGAAGAAGCTAAGGAACATCTACAAAATATGAATGAAGTACTCCTTGAATTGGAAAAAAGTCCATCGAATTTGGGTTATGTAAATGAGATTTTTAGAGTTGCCCATACAATAAAGGGAATGTCTGGCACCATGGGATTTCAAAATATGGCAAACCTAACTCATGAAATGGAAAATGTTTTACAAGCCGCAAGAAGTAGTGAAATATCAATATCCGGTGAGATAATAGACATCTTATTTGAATGTTTTGATGCACTGGATACCTCAGTAAATCATATTGTAGATTTTGGTGAAGAGGATAATAATACACATAAACCTTTAATCAATCGACTTTCTGAGCTTTTGGTTGAGAACAAAGAAGTGCCCAATAACCGAAATTCAAATAAGGAAATTAAGATGGACCAATATTTAATAAACGCTCTCCATCTGGCAAGAAATAAGGGATTAAATGCATATACTATAGAATTTACTCTTAACGAGTCTTGTATGCTTAAATCTGCTAGGGCCTTTATTATATTCAACACTTTAGAAACTTTTGGCGATGTGATTTATTCAAATCCTCCCACAGAAGATATAGAAGATGAAAAATTTGATTTAGAGTTTTCAGTAGTTTTAATTAGTGAATATGACAGGGAAGAGATCCTTAAGGAATTAAATCAAATTTCAGAAGTTGATAATATAAATTTATCCTATATTGAATCAATTGATGGTTTTCCAGAAGACGATGTACATCTTGAGACCATTGAAAACTTTGATAAATCAAGTACTGAAGAAACTAAAAGCGATAGACCAGCCCAAAGCAATCTGGGTAAAATTGGAAAAACTGTTAGGGTTGATATTGACAGGCTAGATAATCTTATGAACTTAGTAAGTGAACTTATAATAATTAAAACTAGGATGGATGATTTAAGCGAAAAATCGACCGGCGAGAATATGACTGAGGCAATCGAATATTTAGAAAGAATTACAACGAATTTACACGATGCCGTAATGAAAGTAAGAATGGTTCCAATAGAAAGAGTGTTTAATAGATTCCCAAGATTAGTCAGGGATTTATCAAAAGAATTAAGCAAGGAAATAGATTTGCAAATGAGCGGAGAGGAGACAGAAGTCGATAGGACTGTTATAGATGAAATAGGAGACCCCTTGATACATCTAATTAGGAACTCCATAGACCACGGAATTGAGCTGCCAGCTGATAGACTGAAGGTAGGGAAACCAGAGAAAGGAACAGTAATTCTAAAATCATACCCTGATGGGAACAATGTGGTGATAGAAGTTGAAGATGATGGGAGAGGAATAGAAAGAGAACGTATTTTGAAAAAGGCCATTGAAAAAGGATTAATCGACGATAGAGAGTCGGAAAACCTGTCCCTTGAAGACACCATTAACCTGATGTTTTTACCAGGCTTTAGTACATCTGAAATAGTGTCAGATGTTTCTGGTAGAGGAGTTGGGCTAGATGTCGTAAAGAGCAAAATAGAGTCAATCAACGGAAGCATTGAAGTACAGAGCATAAAAGACAAAGGAACAAAGTTTATAATTCGAATTCCTTTGACTCTAGCTATAATACAAGCACTACTTATTAGGTTAAACGAAGAGATATATGCTATTCCATTAAGTTCCGTTACAGAAATAATTAACATTTCAGAGGATATGATTAGGGATGTACAAGGGCAAGAAATAGTATTATACAGGGGAAATACCTTATCTATCCTTAGATTAAAAGACCTGTTAGACTTAGAAGAAGATAAGAACATTGAAGATTTTGTTGTAGTAGTCATAAACAAAGGAGACAAACAAGCTGGACTAATAGTTGATAGCTTAATAGGTCAACAAGAAATAGTAATAAAAGGTCTCGGTAAATATCTAAATGGAACCAGGTACCTATCAGGTGCTACAATACTGGGTAATGGAAATATATCATTAATATTAGATGTAAATTCTTTAATATAGGAGGGATAAGATGTCTTCTGCAATCGACAATAAATACGTTACTTTTAAACTGAATAAGGAATTTTATGGTTTTCCCATAGACAAGGTAATATCCATAGAGAGAATGCAAAAGTTTACTAGGATTCCCAATGGTCCTACTCACTTAAAAGGCGTGATAAACCTTAGAGGAGAGGTAATACCTTTAATCGACCTTAGACAAAAGCTAGATATGGAACTAAAGGAAATAGACAACAATTCTCGTATAATTATTGTTACGGAGGACGATATTGTAGCTGGTTTAATCGTCGATTCTTCATCTGAGGTCATGGAAATTGACAGTGGCAATATCGACATAATGCCCACTACTGAAAATGATGATGCTACTTGTGTATCGGGAATTGGCAAGATTGAAAATAGATTGATAATTTTATTGGAACTTTCGAAACTACTTGAAAATTAGGGGTGCAATATGACTATAAATGTTGATAATTTAAACAACTTTATGATAGATGTTCTAAAGGAATTAGGCAATATTGGAGCAGGGAATGCTGCTACAGCCTTAGCTAGCATGATATCTAAGAAGGTAGATATGAATGTTCCCAATGTACGAATATTGGAATTCAATAAAGTAGCTGAAATATTGGGTGGAGAAGAAAATTTAGTCGTAGGAATATACTTTGAGTTAACAGAAGACATTGTCGGGAATATGATGTTTGCACTAGATATGGATTCAGCTGTGAATTTAACAAACATTCTGTTTAACAGGAAAAAGGAAAGCCTTGATTTGGATGAAATGGACATATCGGCATTATCAGAAATAGGAAATATTATTGCATCTTCATATGCCAATTCTTTGTCTACCTTGACAGGATTAAAGATTTTTATATCAATTCCCTCAATTTCCATAGATATGGCAGGGGCCATATTGAGTGTTCCCGCTATACAATACGGCCATGTGGCCGATCATGCATTAATGATAGAAACCGTATTTGAAGAAGACCAAAATCTCGTATCTGGGAATTTATTTTTCCTGCCAAATTTAAAATCTTTTGAAAAAATACTAAAAGCATTAGGGGTAAATTAGAATGAATATTGAAACTATAAAAGTGGGAATGGCAGATTTAAATGTTACAAAATCACCTAATAACTTAACAACCTTAGGGCTTGGTTCATGCGTAGGTATAACCTTGTATGATAAGATTAATAAAGTTGCTGGTTTAGCCCATATTATGTTACCATCCAGCAAGGAAATAAAAAATAATGACAATAAGGCAAAATTTGCAGATACAGGTATCGAAGAATTGATACGGCAAATGATAGTTTTGGGTGCAAATAAAAGCAATTTAGTTGCCAAAATTGCGGGTGGTTCTCAAATGTTTAACTTTAATTCAAGTAATGATATGCTTAGAATTGGAGATAGAAACGTTGTAGCGACAAAGTCTAAATTAAAGGAACTAAATATTAGAATAATATCTGAAGACACAGGTGGAAATTTTGGAAGAACCATAGTGTTAGATTCATCAGACGGGTCGTTACACGTAAGAACAATTGGCCATGGAGAAAAAACAATATAGTTTCCATGGGGGGATAAATATGGACATAGAATATATGTGGATTAAATATAAAGATACTAAAAGTAGGGAACTAAAGAACGAACTTATAGAACATTATATAGACCTTGTTAAAATTGTTTCAGGTAGAATGTACAATTATTATGGCAGCAAGGTTGAATACGATGATTTAATGGGCTATGGTATCCTGGGGCTAATTGATAGTATAGATAAATTTGATATAACAAAAAATATTAAATTTGAAACATATGCTCAGATTAGAATTAAGGGGGCAATTATAGATAGCATAAGGAAACTTGACTGGGTACCAAGGTCTTTACGGAAGAAGTCGCGAGACGTACAAAACACTATTTATATGTTGGAAAACAAATTAGGCAGATCGCCAACAAATATGGAAATTTCAAAGGAGTTAAATATTTCATTAAAGGAATTGGAAATGCTTTTATCGGATATATCTACATTTAATGTATCATCCCTAGAAGAAGTTCTTTTTACGAAAGGTGAATATTTTGGAGATCTTAAAAATCACGAACACTCACCTGATGAAGTATATTTAAACAAAGAAGTTAAAGAAATTCTAGTAAATTCAATTGACAAATTATCACAAAATGAAAAGACTATAATCACTTTATATTACTACGAAGAATTAACATATAAAGAAATTGGTTATATTATGGATTTATCGGAATCTAGGATTTCGCAAGTACATAGCAAAGCCATCTTAAAAATGAAAAACCATTTAAAAACCCAAGGTATAGATGGGAGCTAATAGGAGGTAAATATGTACAAAATCGGTCAAAATATTATACTAGACATTAGCAGGGACGGCCTAAATGGTTACATAACTATAAAGAGCAAAGATGAAGATAAAGATAAAGAAACATTAGATTGTACCCTTGAAAAAGATAGTATATTAAGAGAAATTCAAAGCTACTTTTCATATGGATTAGATTTAGAATTAGTCCTGAGAATTTTAGAATGTAACACCTATGACGAAAAGACGCAAATTGCCTGGGGCAAAGCCCCAATTTCAGGAAAAGATGGAACCATTAAATATTTCTTTGAAATGAATAAACCTATGCTGCCAAAATTAAGAGATGATGGAACCGTTGACTATAAAGAATTAGACTCTATTAATGTCGTTAAAAAAGACGATGTGTTGGCGGAAATTATTCCACCTGAAGAAGGAGTTGATGGAATAAAAGTCAATGGTGATCCAATTCCCCATGTTAAAGGGAAGACCCCTAGATTTTCTTATGGCAAAAATACATTTGTGTCGTCAGACGGTAGATTACTATCATCAACTATTGACGGATTAGTTGAATTCAGTAATGGTAAAATTAGTGTCTCGGAAATACTAGTACTGGAATATATAAATAATGCCACAGGGAATATAGATTTTACAGGAAATGTAATCATAAATAAGGACATATTGAATGGTTTTAGTTTAACCACAACCGGTTCTGTTGAAATAAAAGGTGCTGTAGAGGGTGGAAATATAAAATGCAATGGAGATGTTTTAGTAAGGCAAGGTATTCAAGGGTATAATAAGCTTACAGTCAATAGCAATGGAAATTTGTCGACAAAGTTTATTGAAAATTCTATTATTACAGTTAGCGGGAATATTGCAGCTGAGGCAATTATGCATAGCGACGTATCTTCAAAATCAAATATTTTAGTAATTGGTAGAAAAGGTCTTATAGTTGGTGGAATATGTAGAGCAAAATTTGAAATTAGAGCGAAAATCATAGGTTCTTCTATGGCAACCACAACAGTTTTAGAAGTTGGTATAGACCCAGAATTAAAGCAGCGAACCAACGAACTTGAAGAACAGATTAAGGTTAAGAAAGGCAACATCGATAGAATAGAGCAATCACTTAAAGTATTAGAATTTTTAAAAAGAACTGGTAGATTAGATGGAAAAAAATTGGAGCTTTATTCTGATTTGACAAAGGTAAATATTCAATTAGATGCTGAAATCATAAAGATGGAGAAAGAACTGTTAAATGTCACTGAAAAGATAGGGAATATGGCCAGGGGGCAAATAAAAGTCTCCGATACTATATATCCTGGTGTCAAGATTGTCATTGGAAATAGTTTTATGTATATAAGAGATGAAATGAAAAGATGTACATTTTATGAAGACGGTGGGGATATTAGGGTAGGTCCATATTAAGGGGTGATTCGGTGTCTATAAAACCAATTGATTATAATGTTATGCTCCCAAAGACACAGGAAATATCTAGTATCAAACACGTAGAAAGTGAAAAACATAGAAATGTAGTGGAGAGTACTGTTGTACAGCATGAAAGAGATATTGATAGAAATAAAAAGAGAGTAATAGATTTAGAAAAAAGTAGCGAACCAAAAATTAAAAGAGAAGATGGACAGAAAAATCAAAATATGTCAAGTAACAAAAAGAAAAAGAAAGATAAAAGAAAGAAAAAAGATGAAGAGACAGACAGTAACAAGGGTTCAAGTAATGTTGGCAACAATATTGATATTCATATATAATATATAGTTGAGGTGTAAAATGTTAATAATAATTTTTAATGCTATGGGGTTAATTCTAATTATATTTTCATTATTTGTTATAGCTAAAGACTTTAAAAAAGATAATGAGAAATCCAAAGATTTAAATAGGATAG
This sequence comes from Tissierellaceae bacterium, assembly GCA_023229175.1. GTDB lineage: Bacteria > Bacillota > Clostridia > Tissierellales > Tissierellaceae > JAAYFT01. The sequence continues at coordinate 114,543 of JALNZV010000004.1, forward strand.
AAAATGATGTAAAAGAATACTACAAGTTAACGGAAGAAATCGTAGAAACTTTTGATCAGATTATAGATAATAAATTAGAATTAATCAATCATGGGCAAACCTCTAACGTTGGTGTTGTGCAAAAACCTCAAAATGAAATAACATATAGCGAAGGCGATGACAATTTAGAATTGCATAATAGCGAAAATCCAGACAAAGAATATATAAATCAAATTATTAATCTGCGTTCTATTGGATTAACGAGAGAAGAAATAGCAAGAAAGTTAAATAAAGGGATTCGAGAAGTAGATATTATACTAAAGATTTACAACAACAAAAATAAAAGTTAAAAATGATTGATTTGGTAAAAGTCTTATGTTATACTACTATAGTGATTACACACATTCCTCGATATTTAAGGTAGTGCCGGAAGGTTCCTTAAATATATGAAGGGAATGGAGGAAAAACTCGGAGGTGAAGATAATGTCAGTAATTACAATGAAAGGATTATTGGAAGCAGGTGTCCATTTTGGCCATCAAACTAGAAGATGGAATCCTAAAATGGCAGAATACATCTTTACTGAAAGAAATGGCATTTACATTATCGATTTACAGAAGACTGTAAAGAAGGTAGAAGAAGCTTATAACTTCGTAAGAGATGTTGTTTTAGAAGGTGGAGAAGTTCTGTTTGTAGGGACAAAGAAGCAAGCCCAAGAGGCCATAGAGACTGAGGCTAAAAGAAGCAACATGCACTATGTCAACCAGAGATGGTTAGGGGGAATGCTTACAAACTATAATACAATCAGAAGAAGAGTAGACAGACTCCATGAGTTAGTTAAAATGGAGGAAGACGGTGTATTCGATTTGCTTCCTAAAAAAGAGGTTATAAAATTAAGACATGAAGCTGAAAGATTGGAAAAGTTTTTAGGCGGAATAAAAAACATGAATAGAATCCCAGATGTTTTATTCGTAGTAGATCCAAGAAAAGAGAGAATTGCTGTTAAAGAAGCAAAGATTCTTGGTATCCCAGTGGTAGCTATAGTCGATACTAATTGCGATCCTGATGAGATTGATTACGTTATACCTGGAAATGATGATGCCATAAGAGCTGTTAAACTATTGACAGAAACCATGGCAAATGCAGTATTAGAAGGTAAACAAGGCGAACAAATTGATGATATAGAAGAAGAATAGTATAAAAGGGTAAGGGTTTGTAAGGATAATTCCTCTGCTCTTACCATTTTTAACAATATAGGAGGGATAATATGAGCATAAGTGCTTCAACGGTAAAGGAGTTAAGGGAAAGAACTGGGGCAGGTATGATGGACTGTAAAAATGCTTTAGTTGAGACAGGTGGAGATATTGAAAAAGCTGTTGATTATTTAAGAGAAAAAGGCTTATCAAAAGCTGCTAAAAAAGCTGGAAGAGTAGCTGCAGAAGGTCTTGTAGATTCATATATCCATGGGGGAAGGATTGGCGTTTTAATAGAAGTGAATTCAGAGACTGATTTTGTTGCAAAAAATGAAGAATTTAAGCAATTTGTTAGGGATTTAGCTATGCAGGTTGCAGCGGCAAATCCTAAATACGTATCTAGAGAAGATGTCAGTGAAGAAGAAGTCAACAGGGAAAAGGAAATTTTGACACATCAAGCGATAAATGAGGGAAAACCAGAGCACATTGCAGCAAAAATAGTTGAAGGTAGAATAGAAAAGTATTTTGAACAAATCTGTCTTTTAGATCAAAACTTTATTAAAGATCCAGACATTAAAATTAAGGATTTACTTAATGAAAAAATCAGTAAAATTGGCGAAAATATTAAAATAAGAAGGTTCGTAAGGTTTGAAGTTGGTGAAGGAATCGAGAAAAAAGAAGAAGACTTCGCTGAAGAAGTCGCAAAACAAATAGGTATATAACTAAATGGAGAACATACCTTGTTCTCCATTTAAGCACTAATATTTAATTGTGGGAGTGAAGCGAGTGGAGCCGGCTTATAAGAGAATCGTTTTAAAAATAAGTGGAGAATCATTAGCAGGGTCAAAGGGTAATGGAATAGATATCGATACCCTAAATCTTATTTCTTCTCAAGTTCAAGAGCTACATAAATTAGGTATTCAAATCTCCATAGTTGTAGGAGGAGGCAATTTTTGGAGAGGAAAATCTGCTAAAGAAATAGATAGAACTACATCTGACTATATAGGGATGCTTGGAACTGTAATGAATGCATTGGCATTACAGGACTCTTTAGAAAAACTAAGTGTGGATACTAGGGTTCAATCGGCCATAGATATGAGACAAATTGCCGAGCCATATATAAGGAGAAGGGCTATACGACACCTCGAAAAGGGTAGGGTCGTGATTTTTGCTGCAGGCACAGGCAATCCATATTTTTCAACAGATACTACTGCTGCTTTAAGAGCTGCAGAGGTTGAGGCGGAAGTTATATTACTGGCAAAAAAAGGCGTTGATGGAGTATATGATTCTGACCCAAAAATCAACAATCAAGCAAAGAAATTTGACACATTAAAACACATTGATATAATTAGTTTAGGCTTAGGAGTTATGGATTCAACTGCAACATCACTTTGTATGGACAATAATATTCCCCTGATTGTATTTGGAATAGATAAACCTGGCAACATTTTGGATGTTGTCATGGGTAAAAAAATAGGAACACAAGTAAAGGAGGATTAATTATGTATACTAGTCTTTATAAAGAAGCAGAAGAAAAGATGAGTAAGACTGTTTCAGTCTACAGAGAGGAATTGCAAAGCATTCGAGCTGGAAGAGCAAACCCTGCATTATTGGACAAAATTAGCGTAGATTATTATGGACAAATTACTCCATTGAAACAAGTCGGAAGTGTTTCAGCACCGGAACCAAGATTATTAGTTATTCAACCTTGGGATGCAAATCTTATACCTGTGATTGAAAAAGAAATTTTAAAATCAGATTTAGGCTTAAATCCCTCAAATGATGGTAAACTCATAAGACTAATAATACCAGTTTTAACCGAAGAGAGAAGAAAAGAATTGGCTAGAATTGTTAAAAAGAATGGCGAGAATTCGAAAGTTGCCATAAGAAATATTAGAAGAGACCTAAATGAAAGATTGAAGAAGATGGAAAAAGATAAGGATATCAGCGAAGATGATAAAAGGTTAGCAGAAGATGAAATTCAGAAGATTACAGATAAATTTATTAATGAAATCGATACAGTGACAAAAAATAAAGAAGATGAATTAATGGAAATATAGTAAAACCCCTTCTTGATTGAAGGGGTTTTTAGTCATGGGGTGATACTTTGAAATACAAGGATTTGACTATAGAGCAACTAAAACAAAAATTAGATTATAATAAAATACCGAAACATATTGCGATTATAATGGATGGCAATGGTAGATGGGCTAATAAAAGGTTGTTACCAAGAAATTTTGGACATAAAGAGGGTATGGAGAGGGTAGTTGAAATTGTGGAGGTTTCGTCTACCTTAGGTGTAAAATATTTATCCCTATATGCCTTTTCTACGGAAAATTGGAAAAGACCTATTGATGAAATCCAGGGTCTTATGAAAATTCTAGTTCAATATATTAGAAGAGAATTGGAAAGACTATACAAAAATAACATAAGAATTCAAGCCCTTGGAGATATTGAGAGGTTGCCAGACTTTGCCAAAGAAGAGGTTATAAGGGCTATTAAAACTACTTCGGAAAATACAGGTATGACCCTAAATATAGGATTAAATTATGGAGGTCGTGGCGAAATAGTAACTGGTATAAAAAAGCTTTATAATGACATATCTGCAGGTAATATCAATATTGACGATATAGATGAAAAGGTTTTCTCAAATTATTTATATACTAAAAATCAGCCAGATCCTGATTTATTGATTAGGCCAAGTGGTGAACTGAGGCTTAGCAATTTTATGCTATATCAAATTGCATATACTGAATTCTGGTTTTCGGATACTTTGTGGCCAGATTTCAATGAAAGGGAATTGATACTATCTATAATAGATTTTCAAAATAGAAATAGAAGGTATGGAGGAGTTTAAGTGAAAGAAATATATAAAAGAATATTAAGCGGAATCATTGGAATAATGCTTTTATTAATGATATTATTTAAGGGTGGCTATTTGCTATACTTTTCTGTCCTTCTAATTTCACTTATAGGACTAAGGGAATTTTACAAAGCCTTGGAGGTAAAAAAGATAGTGCCATGCTATTATTTAGGTTATTTTGGTACCCTTGGCATATATTTTTTTTATTTCTTTAGAAGTACTTATTTAATCCCCTTTGCCACAATATATGTATTAATAATGTTAGCAACTGTTATATTTAATAAAAATATGACCATAGAGGGACTATCTGTTACTATATTAGGCGTTATATATATACCAATAATGCTGTTACATTTGCTTTTTTTAAGTGAAACTATATATATATATTTAGTGTTTGTTGTGGCATTTGGAACAGACACCTTTGCATATATTGCGGGCAATTTGTTTGGAAAAAATAAGCTATGCCCCTCAATAAGTCCCAATAAAACCATTGAGGGTTCCATAGGTGGCACATTGGGAACAGTTTTGATTGTAATGCTATTTTCATTTTACTTTAATATAAAACCTGTTTGGATGATGATTTTATTTTCAATTATTTCATCTTTAATAGCTCAATTAGGTGATTTAGTAGCTTCTAAAATAAAAAGAATTTCAGGAATTAAGGATTATGGTTTTATTATGCCAGGGCATGGGGGAGTCCTTGATAGATTTGATAGTATAATTTTTACCGCTCCAGTAGTATACTATTTTATTAGTATATTTATTAATTAGATTAGGTGGTGTTAAAATGTTGACAGCAATATCGGCAATATTTGTATTTTTGATGGTAATTCTAGTACACGAATTCGGTCATTTTGCTGTGGCTAAACTCGTAGGAATAAAAGTCAATGAATTCTCTATAGGTATGGGACCAAAGCTATTACAAAATCAGAGAGGGGAAACGAAATATACATTAAGGCTGCTGCCTATTGGCGGGTATGTAAAAATGGAAGGTGAAGATGAAATTTCCGATGATCCCCGTGGATTTAGCAATGTTCCAGTATTGGCTAGAATTGGGGTGGTATCTGCTGGAGCCATTATGAATTTTATATTGGCTATATTATTATTTTCCATCATAACCTTTGGGGTAGGAACCCCTACGACTACAATAGAAAACCCAATTACTGGATATCCAGCTGAACAAGGGGGACTACTACCTGGAGATACCATAATTGAAATAAATGAAACAAAAATCAATAATTGGGATTCAATTGTAGATTCAATTAATAGTTCTGATACTGATGAGAATCTAAAAATAGTTGTTGAAAGAAATGGAGAATTACAAAGCTTTAATATTATCCCGATTCAGGATGAAGACAGAGTCATCATAGGGATAGAGCCAATGTATAAGAAGTCTGTTCTCATAGGAATAAAAGGGGGTTTTGAAAAAACTTATATGTTCCTGACACTTATGATAGATTTTTTTGCCTCTTTATTTAAGGGAAAGGTTGGAATTGAACACTTATCTGGACCGGTGGGGGTAATTCATGAAGTAGGTGCGGCTGCCCGATTAGGAATATACAATTTGCTTTTACTACTGGGTTTTATTAGTGTAAACTTGGGTTTTTTCAATTTACTACCTATACCTGCTTTGGACGGCAGTAGAATAGTGTTTTTAATTATTGAATTAATTAGAGGCAAACCTATAGACCCAGAAAAAGAAGGCTTTATACATTTCATTGGATTTGTATTACTTATTTCTCTTATGTTATTAGTGACATATAGGGATATAGTAAAGTTTAAAATTATATAGAAGGTGAACAAGATGGAAAGAAGAAAAACAAAAGTTATTGAGGTTGGGAATGTCAAAATCGGTGGAAATAATCCGATATCAGTACAATCGATGACTAACACCATAACTAAGGATATAGATAACACTGTTAAACAAATTCATATGCTAGAAGAGGCAGGGTGCGATATTATTAGGTCTGCTATAACTGACGTAGATGACGCTAAAGCAATTGCAGAAATAAAAAAAAGAATTAGCATTCCTATTATTGCCGATATTCAATACGATTATAAGCTTGCCCTTGAGTCAATAAAATATGGGATAGATGGTCTTAGACTAAATCCTGGAAACATTGGATCCCTTGACAAAGTTAAGGAAGTTGTCAAGGCCTGCAAAGAGCATCAAGTTTCAATTAGGGTCGGCGTAAACTCAGGATCCATAAAACAAGAGTTTTTAGATAAATATAATGGAGTCAATGAAAACTCAATGGTATATAGTGCTATAGAACAGATACGCCTACTAGAAGATATGGATTTTCAACTTATTAAGATATCATTAAAGGCTAGTAATGTACCTTTAACAATTAAAGCCTATGAAAAGATGTCTGGGATTGTAGATTATCCAATTCATTTGGGTATTACTGAAGCTGGTCCTATTTGGAGAGGCTCAATTAAATCAGCTGTTGGTATAGGTACCTTATTGTCCATGGGAATAGGGGATACCATAAGGATATCCCTAACGGGAGATCCGATAGAAGAAGTTAAGGTCGGTAGAGAAATATTAAAATCTTTAGGTCTATTACAAGATGGGCTAGAAATTATTTCTTGCCCTACTTGTGGAAGGACAAATATTGATTTAATTAAAATAGTTGAAGAGGCCGAGGAAAAACTAAAGGGTATCAAGAAACATATAAAAGTGGCCATAATGGGCTGTGCTGTAAATGGACCAGGCGAAGCAAGAGAAGCTGATATCGGAATAGCTGGTGGTAATGGCGAAGGATTAATATTTAGAAAAGGAAAAATAATTAAGAAGGTAAAAGAAAACGAGTTATTAAATGAGTTATTAAAGGAAATAGAAAAGATTTAATTATATCTACTACAGAGGAGGTATAATCAATAAATGACGAAAGAAGATTTGTATCTTTCCAGAATAATTCCAAAGAACCTTTCGAATTTAACAACAGAAGTTGATCCAACTATTAAGAGGGTTTTAATAAATGAAAATGAATTGCTAATGACTATTGTTCTCGAGTCCAACAAATTAATTAATAAAACTTATTCTGAGGAAATTTTGAAATTCTTTTCATCAAAGTTTCCTAACTTTAAGCCTGAAATAAAAGTAAAATATATTATACCTGGTGATAAAAAGGACAAATTAGAATTTTATAAAAATAATATAATAGAGCTTATCCTGTCTAATATTCAATCAAGCAATTCATGGATTGAGGAATTAGATTGGCAGTTTAACGACGATTCACTTGTGATTTTTCCACCAAACAATATATCTTTACACCTGCTTGAAAACGACAATATTCAAGAGAAAATTAAGAAAAAAATCTTTGAAGAACTAGACCTAAAAATAGAATTAATTATTTCAAAGGACAAATTTCGTGGGAAGGATGATTTTTTAGAAATTAAGGAAAAGGAAGAGAAGAAGATTGCCACTGAGATAGTGAAAAGTGCTGAATTTATAGATAATGCAAAACGAGATAGTAACAAATATTATACATTTGGTCGAGTTATAAGGGGAAATCCGATTAGCATCAGGGAAATCAATCTGGAAACAGGTTCTTGTACAATTGAAGGTCAAGTATTTCAACTAGATACTATGGATATTAGAAATAACAAAACTTTGGTGACCTTTCATATTTCAGATTTAACTAACTCCATCACTGTAAAAGTATTTTTATCAGAAGATCAAAAAAGTAATTTCCTTAAAAATGTCAAAGAAAATACCTATGCCAGGATTTCAGGGGACATTGTATACGATAATTATTCCAAGTCTATAGTTTTGATGTTAAAATCTCTTAGAGTTGCAGATAAAAATGAAAGGCTGGATAGCTCTAAAGACAAGAGAGTTGAGCTTCACCTTCATACGCAAATGAGTTCGATGGATGGCATATGCTCGGTTAAAGACTTAGCTGCTAGGGCAAAAAAATGGGGACATAATGCCTTAGCTATTACAGATCATGGCGTTGTACAGGGGTTTCCAGATGCTATGAATATTGGCAAGGAATTGGACATAAAGATTATTTATGGTATGGAAGGATATTTAATAAACGATAAAAAACAGATAATTACGAATTACGAAGAAAATAGAGATTATTCTACATTTGTAGTTTTTGATATTGAAACCACCGGCTTATCAGCTATTAACGATAAGATAACAGAAATCGGTGCTATTAAAATTGAAAATGGAAAGATAGTAGATAGTTTTAGTCAGTTAATTAACCCAGAAAGACCTATACCTGACTTAATTACACAAATAACAGGAATTACAGACGATATGGTCAGAGAAATGCCCACGATTGATGATGTTATTTTTAGCTTTAAAGAATTCATAGGTGAACACGTTTTAGTTGCTCACAATGCATCTTTTGATACGGGATTTATTAGGGAAAATATGAAAAATAACAATTTGGAGTTAAAAAATCCAGTTTTAGATACTTTAGAGCTATCACGGGCTGTTTTTCCATCCCTAAAAAGTCACAAGCTAAACATCGTTGCCAAACACCTAAGCGTAGAACTTATCAACCATCACAGAGCTGTAGATGATGCTACTGCAACTGCGGAAATTTTGATAAAGATTTTAGATATATTGGGAGATAATGGAATCAATAATTTTAAGCAAATAAATGGGTTGAACTCAAATAAAAATCTAGCGAAGGAAGAAACCTACCATGTTCTTATATTAGTTAAAAATCTAAATGGATTAAAAAACCTATATAAATTAGTCTCTGAATCGCATTTGAACTACTTTTACAGGAAACCTAGGATTCCAAAATCTTTATTGGAAGCCAATAGGGAAGGCCTAATAATAGGTAGTGCCTGTGAAGCAGGTGAGCTTTACAGAGCAATAATAAATAATAAAAGCAAAAATGAAATTAAAGAAATAGTTGAATTTTATGATTTTCTTGAAATACAACCTATTGGGAACAATTTTCATTTAGTTAGAAATGGAAAGGTAAGGGATGAAGGTCAACTAAGAGAAATAAACAAGGAAATTTACAACTTAGGTATTAAAAACAATAAATTAGTTGTTGCTACAGGTGATGTGCACTTTTTAGAACCAGAGGATGAAGTTTTTAGAAGAATTTTAATGTATGGTCAGAAATTTGCAGATGCTGATCAGCAACCGCCCTTATATTTCAAAACTACCGATGAAATGTTAGACGAGTTTTCTTATTTAGGAGAAAAAATAGCACATGAAGTAGTCATTACAAATACTAATTTAATAAATAATATGGTTGATAAAATAATCCCAGTTCCAGAGGGAACTTATCCTCCTGTAATTGACGGAGCAGATCAGGAATTAAGAGAAATAACATACGAAAGAGCAATTGAAGCCTATGGGAGTCCTCTCCCAGAAATCGTGAAGGAAAGATTAGATAGGGAATTAAATTCCATCATAAAAAACGGTTATGCAGTTATGTATATCATCGCCCAAAAGCTTGTCTGGAAATCTTTGGAGGATGGTTACCTTGTAGGCTCAAGGGGATCTGTAGGATCATCTTTTGTGGCTACCATGAGTGGAATAACGGAGGTAAATCCTTTGGTACCTCACTATGTCTGCCCAGTTTGCAAATATAATGAATTTTTTGATGACGGCTCAGTATCATCTGGATCAGATTTGCCCGATAAAGATTGTCCCAAATGTGGAGCAAAATTAAATAAAGATGGACAAGACATTCCATTTGAAGTATTTTTAGGATTTGAAGGAGATAAGGAGCCAGATATAGATTTAAATTTTGCTGGGGAATATCAAGCAATTGCACATAAATATACAGAGGAACTTTTTGGGAAAGGTTACGTTTTTAGAGCTGGAACCATAGGAACTATAGCAGATAAAACAGCCTATGGATTTGTTAAAAAATATTTTGAGGAAAAAGATATAAATATTAATTCAGCTGAAATCAACAGGCTTGTAAAAGGATGTACAGGTATTAAAAGGACCTCTGGACAACACCCAGGTGGTGTAATGATAGTACCAAAATACAAAGATATCTTAGATTTCACCCCAATTCAATATCCTGCTGATGACAAAAAATCTGGTGTAATTACGACTCATTTTGATTACAATGCAATAAGTGGAAGAATACTTAAGTTGGATATATTGGGACATGATGTACCTACAATAATACGGATGCTTGAAGATATAACGGGAGTGGATCCCACGAAAATTCCATTGGACGATCAAAAGACCATGAAACTTTTTACCAGCTGTGCACCTTTGGGAATAAACGATAAAGAATTTGACTGTGAAGTTGGAACCCTCGGTATACCAGAGTTTGGAACTAAGTTTGTAAGGCAAATGCTGGTCGACACAAAACCAGAAAAGTTTTCTGATTTAGTTAGAATTAGTGGATTGTCTCATGGTACAGATGTATGGCTTAATAATGCTCAAAATCTAGTGAAAGATGATGTTGCACCATTGGGTAAGGTTATATCTACTAGAGAGGATATTATGCTAAATCTAATAAATGCAGGTATGGATAAAAAGAAATCTTTTAAAATCATGGAAAAAGTTAGAAAGGGCAAGGGTCTCACTGACGAAGATGAAAAGGAAATGAGGTCATTGGGCATTCCCGAATGGTATATTGGTTCATGCAAAAAAATAAAATATATGTTTCCAAAAGCACATGCAGCAGCTTATGTTATGATGTCCTTCAGAATAGCTTATTTTAAAGTATATTATCCAGAGGCATTTTACACAACTTATTTCACCATAAAAGTGAATGATTTTGATGCAGAGCTCGTTATTAAAGGAAAAGACTTTATTATGGAAAAGATAAGAGAACTGGAAGGATTAGGGAATAATGCTACGGCAAAAGAAAAAAATCTTCTTACTGTTCTAGAAGTAGCTCTGGAAATGTATTTAAGAGGTTTTAAAATACAACGAGTTGATTTATACAGATCTGATAGCGATAAATTTATAATTGATGAAAATGGAATTTTACCTCCACTTAAAAGCTTAGAAGGACTAGGAGAAAATGTCGCAAGAAAAATCCTAGAGGAAAGAGAGTTATCTAAATTTATCTCTATTGAAGATTTAGTAAATAGGGGAAAAGTTAGTAAGCCAGTATTGGATGTGTTAACAAATCACGGTTGTTTAAAAGAATTGCCTGCTAGCAATCAAATTTCAATTTTTAATATTTGATTTTTGTTTAATTTGTGATATAATTGTTTTGACAAATAATTAATTTTTCCGAAAGAGTGGGTTGCCCCACTCTTGATTTTTTATTTGAATAGAGGATTCTGGGAATAATAAACATGGAGGTGAATAAATTGAACAAAAAAGGGATAATTAGCATTGTTAGTGAGTTTGCCGAGCCAATAGCAAGTACCTTAGGATTTGATTTGGTTGATATTGAATACATAAAAGAAAAGACAAATTATTTTTTAAGAATCTACATTGATAAGCCTGGTGGCGTAAGCCTCGATGATTGTCAAGAAATGAGCCAAAGGGTAGGAGATGTTTTGGATAAAGAAGATCCTATTTCAACACCTTATTTTTTAGAAGTTTCTTCACCTGGTTTAGATAGGCCTCTAAAAAATGATAAGGATTTGAAAAGAAATTTGGGGAAAGAAATAGAAGTTAAGTTGTATAAACAATTGAATAATCAAAAACAACTAATAGGTATATTAGAAGGATTTGAAAAAGATTATATTACAATAAGAAAAGAAAACAATGATTTTGTAAAAATTGAAAGGGAATTAATCGCTTTAATCAAATTAGTGATAAAATTTTAAGGAGGTTTAGTTAATGAATGGAGATTTTATAAATGCTCTTCTCGAAATAGAAAAGGACAGGGGCATTTCAAAGGAAATAATATTTGATGCCTTGGAATCGGCACTTATCTCCAGTTATAAAAAGAATTTTGGTGCATCACAAAATGCTGAGATAGAAATTGATAAAGAGACAGGTAAAGTAAAGGTGTTAGCATTAAAAGAAGTAGTGGAAGCCATAGAAAATGAATATTTGGAAATAGATTTGTATGATGCAAAACAAATAGATAGTAAATACGAGATAGGAGATATAGTAAAGATTGAAATAACGCCTAGGGATTTTGGAAGAATTGCCGCTCAAACAGCGAAACAAGTTGTTATGCAAAGGATAAGAGATGCAGAAAGAGATGTAATTTTTGATGAATTTATAAATAGAGAAAATGAAATAATTACTGGGATGGTTCAAAGAATAAGTAAAAACAATGTTTTTATTGATTTAGGTAAAACTGAAGGTGTATTGCCACCGTCTGAACAAATTGAATTTGAAGAATATAACCAGGGAGATAGATTGAAATTACTAATTTTAGAAGTTAAAAAAACGACCAAAGGGCCGCAGATTGTACTGTCTAGGTCGCATCCAAACTTAGTGAAAAGATTATTTGAATTAGAGGTCCCTGAAATAAATGATGGAATTGTCGAGATATTTTCAATTTCTCGTGAAGCTGGCTCTAGGACGAAAATTGCAGTTTTTTCCAAGGACCCAAATGTAGATCCATTGGGTGCATGTGTTGGTTCCAAAGGTAGTAGGGTAAAAGTAATTGTAGGGGAATTAAAAGGAGAAAAAATTGATATTGTAATTTGGAGTAAAGATATTGAAGAATTTATAGCCAATAGCCTTAGTCCCTCTAAAGTAGTCAAAGTAATTGCCAATAAAGACGAGAAATCTGCCATTGTAATTGTGCCGGATTATCAGTTGTCTCTTGCCATAGGCAAAGAAGGTCAAAATGCTAGATTAGCTGCTAGATTAACAAACTGGAAAATAGATATTAAGTCAGAAACACAATATACTGAACAATTTGAGGAGTGATTGTATGAAAATAAAAAAAGTTCCTCTTAGAAAATGTATTGGTTGCGGCGAAAACAAACCAAAAAAAGAATTAATAAGAATTGTGAAAAATGTGGATAGAGGCATTATAATAGATTTGACAGGTAAGGTAAATGGACGAGGTGCATATATTTGCTCAAATATCAATTGCCTAGAAAAAGCACAAAGGAGCAAAAGCTTATCAAGGGCTTTAGAAGGAGAAATACCTGAGGATATATACAACAATTTAAAAGAGGTAATTCGAAGCCAAAAGAATCAATGATATCACCTTAAAACAAAATAGGGGGTATAGAATATGAAAAAGATTAGGATTTATGAATTAGCTAGAGAGTTAAATACAAGTAGCAAAGATTTGATAAATAAATTAGTAAATCTAGGTATAGATGTAAATAGTCATATGAGTACACTAAGCAATGAAGATGCGAACCTAGTAAAATCTATATTGCTTGACAAGGATGAAAAAGAAACTAAGCCAGAAATCAGTAAGGATGAATCCAAAAAAGTTTCCATTGATAAAGCTGACAAATCTGCTCAAAAAACTGAGCCTGCCAAAAAGAAAAGACATACTAATAAAAGGCAGGGAAAAAAGAAAGGTAAAAAATCAGAACATGCAAAGAATAATAAGGAAATTAATAAAGAAAGGGATGAGGATATAATAGAAATAGGAGAAAACATAATAGTTAAGGAACTTGCAGATGCAATTTCTGTAAGTCCATCGCAAGTAATTTCAAAATTGATAAATCTGGGAGTTATGGTCAATCAAAACCAATCTATAGATTCTGATATTGCAATTATTGTGGCTGAAGAATTTGGCGTTGAAATAAAGGTAAACAAGGAATTGAAAGACTCAACAGATGCAACTGATGATATAATTAATTTAGATTTTGAAGATGATCCGAAAGATTTAAGAAATAGAGCACCTATAGTCACTGTAATGGGTCATGTGGATCATGGCAAGACATCGTTGCTGGATGCAATTAAGAAGACCAGTGTAACAAAATCAGAAGCTGGAGGCATAACTCAACATATAGGAGCCTATTCTGTAAATGTAAACAATAAAAAAATCTGTTTTCTTGATACCCCAGGTCATGAAGCCTTTACATCTATGAGGGCTAGGGGAGCACAGGTTACAGATATTGCAATATTAGTTGTCGCTGCAGATGACGGCGTAATGCCTCAAACTATTGAGGCCATAAACCACTCTAAAGCAGCTAATGTTCCGATTATAATCGCCATAAATAAAATAGATAAGCCGACTGCAAATATCGATAGAATAAAACAAGATTTAGTTGAAAACTCCCTTGTACCAGAAGATTGGGGCGGAGACACTATAACAGTGCCTGTTTCTGCAAAAAATGGTGAGGGAATAGAGGAACTGTTGGAAATGATTTTATTGGTAGCTGAAATTCAAGAATTAAAAGCCAATCCGAATAGAAATGCTGTAGGCACAATTGTAGAAGCACAATTAGATAAGGGAAAAGGCCCAATGGCGACCGTATTAGTACAAAAAGGTACCTTGGAAATTGGCGATATGGTAACTTCTGGCTCTTCATTTGGAAGAGTTAGAGCAATGTTTGACGACAAAGGCAAAAGAGTAAAAAAAGCTGGTCCATCCACGCCGGTTGTTATTTTAGGGCTTTCAAAAGTTCCTAATGCAGGGGATTTATTATATGGTATTGACGATGAGAAGACAGCTAGGTCATTGGCAGAGAGAAATCAGGAAATCACTAGAGAGCAACAAATGAAATCAGACCAGAAGGTTTCATTAGATGACCTATTTGAAAGAATAAAGTTAGGAGAAATCAAAGATTTAAATATCATAATTAAAGGCGATGTCAGAGGATCAATTGAGGCACTAAAGCAATCTTTGGAAAAGCTAGATACGGAGGAAGTAAAGACCAACATAATTCATGGTGGCGTAGGTGGAATTACTGAATCTGATATTTTGCTTGCATCTGCATCTAATGCCATTGTTGTAGGATTTAACGTAAGGCCCAATTTAAATGCCATGGAGCTATCTAAAAGGGAAAAGGTGGATGTTAGAACGTACAGGGTAATATACGAAGCGATTGAAGATATACAATCCGCTATAAAGGGTATGCATACCCCAACGATTGTAGAAGAAATTATAGGTAGGGCTGAGGTTAGGGCTACATTTAGATTGCCTAATGGAAACTCTATTGCGGGCATTTACGTGATTAATGGAAAAATAACCAGGAATTCAAAAATCAGATTATTGAGAAATGATATAGTAGTATTTGAAGGAAACGTAAATTCTCTTAAAAGATTTAAGGACGATGCGAGAGAAGTATTGTCAGGATTTGAAGCTGGGCTAGGTATAGAAAATTATAATGATGTAAAAGAAGGAGACTTATTGGAAGCTTTTATATTAAAAGAGGTACAGCAGTGATTTAAGCAGTCCAATAAAGATATTTATGATTTAGAATAGAGGTGACATATGAACAGCAAAAGATTATTTAGAATTTCAGAAGAGGTTAAAAAAATTGTATCAGAATTAATTATCAATGGGATAAAGGACCCTAGAATTAGCAATATGACTTCTATTACAGCTGTAGAAGTAACTAGGGATTTAAGCTTTGCAAAGATCTACGTTTCCGTTCTTGGAAATGAAAAAGAAAAAGAAGATACTTTAGAAGGATTACAAAGTGCTAAAGGATTCATCAGAAAAGAAATAGGAAATAAAATTGACATAAGATATGTACCCGAACCAATATTTTATTTAGATGAATCTATTGAACAAGGTATTTACATGTCTAAGCTAATAGATGATGTGAATAAAAAGACAAGGGGTAATGGTGAAAACTAAAATGACTGAAGCAATAGAAAAACAAATAAATCTGGCAATAGAACAAATGCTAAATAGCAAAAATATTTATATAGTTTCCCATGTGCAGCCAGACGGGGATAATTTAGGCTCAATATTGTCATTGGGTCAGGCCTTAAAAAGTAAGAATCTTGATGTATTTATGCTGAAAAGCGACGAGATACCTAATGATTTTATGTTTTTACCGGGTATAGAATATATGATGGACTACGATGGCCTTGGCTATGTAGACGTACTGATAGTCCTTGATTCAGGCGACGAAAATAGAATAGGAAAAAATAAAGAGATACTGGGAAAAGCCAATTTAGTTATAAACATTGATCATCATATAAGCAATACGTATTTTGGCGATATAAATATTGTGGATAAGGATGCCAGCTCCACCGGTGAACTAGTATTTGAAATAATAAAATCAATGGGTATTGAAATAAGTAAAGAAATTGGCACATGTTTATATACAGCAATAAGTTCAGATACTGGAAGCTTTATGTATGACAATACCAGTGCTAGAACCCATGAAATTGCTGCAGAACTATTGAAGAGCAATATAGATAAAAGTTATATAAATATAAATTTGTATCAAAATAGAAGTTTGGAGAGAACTAAACTATTTATTACAGCCTTAAATTCATTAGAATTATATTATAATGATAAGGTAGCAATAGTTGCAATAACACAAGAGCTATTGGAAAAATCTAATGCCACAATGGAGGATACAGAGGGAATTGTATCGTTTTTAAGAGAAATTTCTCCTGTTGAAGTGGCAATAATCTTAAAGGAATTTCATGGAGAGAATATTAAAGTAAGCATGAGAAGCAAAAAATATGTGGATGTTGCAAAGATCAGCTCATATTTCAGTGGCGGTGGCCATGTGAGAGCTGCAGGTTTTACAGTGAATTCGACAGTTGGGAAAATAAAAGCATCATTATTAGAGCAACTAAAAGATTATATTTAGGTGATTGTAATGGATGGGGTAATAAATATATTTAAAACTAAGGGAATGACTTCTCATGATGTTGTAAGCTTTTTGCGTAAAAAGTTGAAAATCAAGAAAATTGGACACGCAGGCACTTTAGACCCTAATGCCTCAGGTGTTTTGCCATTATGTATTGGTAAGGGAACCAAAATAGCTGAATATTTGCTAGATTTAGACAAAGAATATATAAGCGAACTAACTTTAGGATTAAGAACCGATACTCAAGATATAGATGGCAAGGTTATTTCTACGTCGCATAAAATTGTAAATAGAGAAGAGATTAGGAGGGTAATGTCCAACTACAGTGGAGAACTTCAACAGGTACCCCCTATGTACTCTGCCCTAAAATATAAGGGCAAAAAATTATATGAACTGGCTCGTGAAGGCAAGGTTATTTCCAGAGAGGCAAGAAACATTACAATATTTAGTCAAGAAATTATAGATATTGTCGATTGTAAATCAATTTTATTCTATACAAAATGTTCAAAAGGGACCTATATTCGTACTTTATGTGACGATATTGGGGAAGAACTGGGTACATATGGATATATGTCATTCTTAATGAGAACAGGAGTTGGAGATTTCAAAATTGAAAATTCTTATGGTGTCGATTACTTAAAAGACTTAACCATAGATGAGATAAGCAATATTTTAATACCAGTAGATAAGGCAATAAAACACATTCCACATTTGGATGTAGATAAGATGTTTTATAAAAAGTTAATTAACGGTAACTCCATACAAGTTAGCCGGCCCAATGATATGATTGAAAATAGGAATTTAAGAGTCTATTGCGGTGGAGACTTTATAGGGATTGGAAAGATAAATAAACAGGGTTCAGATTATATTTTAAAGATGGACAAAGTTTTAATGATATAGGTGATAAAAATGGAAATTATTGATATAACTAATTATGAGGAAACAAGGTTTGGAACAGCTATAGCCTTAGGAAATTTTGATGGTTTGCATTTGGGACATCAAAAACTCATAAAGAAAATGATACAAAGATCTAAGGAAAAACAAATAAAACCTTCCTTATTATTATTTAAGGGACATACGAAAACAACTATAAATAAAGAAAAACCAAAGATGATAACTAATAATCAACAGAAATTTCAAATAGCTAAGGATATGGGAATAGAAATCGTATATCTATTGGATTTTAATGAGGATATTATGAAATTAACAGGAGAGGAATTCGTTAGGGATATTATACTTAAAAAGATAAATGGAAGACTCCTAGTAGTTGGTTTTGATTATAGATTTGGTTACAAGGCATCAGGAGACACAAAACACCTCAAGGAATTGGGCAAAAAATTTGATATTAATGTAGAAGTAGTAGAACCGGTCATAGTAGATGGAAATATAGTTAGCAGTTCATATATTAGAGATTTTATATCTCTTGGAAAGATTCAAGAAGTGAAAAAAACTTTAGGGAGGCCATATTCAATTATTGGGAAGGTCATAGCTGGAAATAACAGAGGCAATAAACTAGGCTTCCCTACTGCAAATATAGAGCTCCTTGACGGCTTTATTATACCTAAAACAGGCGTATATTATACAAATACAATTGTAAATAATGAAAAATTTGCCTCTGCCACTAATATAGGTTTCAACCCAACTTTTCATGGCGATAAATTAAAAATTGAAACGTATATCTTGGATTTTAATGAAGATATTTATGGAAAAATTATAAATATTGAGTTTCTAGACTTCTTAAGAGACGATATTAAATTTAATAGTTCCCAGGAGTTGATAAAACAAATGGAACAAGACATAGAAAACATCAAAAAAAGATATTAATATTTACATTTTTTCTCTACTGTGATAATATATAATTGGCAGCAACACCTATGGCTATGTATTGCGATTCCTCGACGCCATACGCCGCCACAGGAGTAAATAAAATTATGGAGGTGTAACTAACATATGTTGACAAAGGAAATTAAAAGCGAAATCATTGAGAACTACAAATTACACGATGGAGATACTGGTTCACCAGAAGTTCAGATAGCATTATTAACCTATAGAATTAACTCCGTCAATGAACATTTAAAGACTCATAAAAAAGATCACCATTCAAGAAGGGGTCTGTTGAAGATGGTTGGTCAAAGGAGAGGCTTTTTAAAGTATTTACAAAATAATGATATTGAAAGATATCGTTCTTTAATTGAAAGATTAGGCATTAGAGGTTAATGAAGAGAGCGGGATATTCCCGCTCTATTGATTTATACTGGATAATATTAAATTATTTAGGTTAAAATAAGTATTTCAAAACAACCGAGGAGGTATTGTATGGAGAAAAAATTTCATTATAGTTTAGCAGGAAAAGAAATTAATGTTTCCATAGGAAAAGTTGCAGAACAAGCTGGTGGGGCTTGTTTAGTTCAATATGGAGATACAGTCGTTTTGGCGACAGCAACTGCATCAAAGGAGCCTAGAGAAGGAATCGATTTCTTCCCTTTGAGCGTTGATTATGAGGAAAAATTATATGCTGTGGGGAAAATTCCAGGGGGCTTTATTAAGAGAGAGGGCAGGCCTAGCGAAAAGGCGATTTTGACTTCAAGGCTAATTGATAGACCTTTGAGACCATTATTTCCTGATGGATATAGAAACGATGTACAGGTTATTACCACGGTTTTATCCGTAGATCAGGATTATTCTCCTGAAATAGCAGCAATGATAGGTTCTTCTATCGCACTTTCCATATCTGATATTCCATTTAATGGACCAACAGGTTCAGTGTTAGTTGGATTAATTGATGGGGAATTCGTAATTAATCCAAATAGTGCAGAAAGGGAAAAATCCGATATTCATTTAATTGTTGCTGGTACAAAAGAGGCGATAATGATGGTAGAAGCGGGTGCAAATGAGGTTCCTGAAGAAGTAATGTTAGATGGAATTTTAGTTGCACACGAAGAAATAAAAAAACTATGTATTTTTATTGAACAGTTATCAGAAGAAATGGGTAAACCAAAGACAGAGTATACGTTGTTTGTACCTAACGAGGAAATAGCTGAAGAAATCATTTCATACGGTAAAGAGAAAATGAAAGAGGCAATTAATACTGTAGAAAAACTAGAGAGATTGGAAAATATTGATAAGATAAGCAAAGATATTAAAGAAACCTTTTTAGAAAAATATCCTGACTTTGAAAAGGATATAGATGAAACCATCGAATCCATGTTAAAAGAACAGGTTCGAAGACTTATAATAGAAGACGGAATTAGACCTGATAATAGAAAAGCAGACGAAATTAGGTTAATTACCACTGAAGTAGGTTTATTGCCTAGGGCACATGGGTCAGGCTTATTTACTAGGGGCCAAACACAAGTGTTGACAATTGCCACATTAGGTTCTATAGGAGATGCTCAGGTAATTGATGGGTTGGGAGAGGAAGAATCAAAAAGATATATGCATCACTATAACTTCCCGCCTTATTCTGTAGGTGATACTAGACCAATGAGAGGCCCAGGAAGAAGAGAAATAGGTCATGGAGCATTAGCTGAAAGGGCCTTGGAGCCTGTTATACCATCAGAAGACGATTTTCCATATACCATAAGGTTAGTATCAGAGGTATTGAGCTCTAACGGTTCATCTTCACAAGCAAGCGTATGTGGAAGCACATTGGCCTTACTAGATGCAGGAGTACCTATTAAGGATTCAGTAGCTGGCATAGCAATGGGATTGATTAAAGAAAATGAAAAAGTTGCAATATTATCTGATATACAAGGCATGGAAGATCATTTAGGAGATATGGACTTTAAAGTAGCTGGTACTAGAAAGGGAGTTACTGCAATTCAAATGGACATCAAAATTGCTGGAATAGATAAGCCCATTTTAGAAGATGCCTTAGAAAAAGCTAAGGTTGGTAGACTATTTATTTTAGACAAGATGGCAGAGACAATTTCCTCACCTAGAGAAGAATTATCGCCCTATGCTCCCATAATGTATACCATAAATATAAATCCAGACAAAATAAGGGATATTATTGGACCTGGGGGTAAAATGATAAATAAAATAATCGATGAGACTGGTGTAAAAATCGATATAGTAGATGATTCAGGCAAGATATTTATAGTGGCTGCCAGTGCAGAAGGTGGAGAAAAGGCAATTGACATGATTAACAGGATAGTAAAAGAGGTAGAGCCAGGAGACATTTATTTAGGCAAAGTCACTAGGATAATGAATTTTGGGGCATTTCTTGAGGTCCTAAATGGGAAAGAAGGCTTACTCCATATATCCAATATAGCTAAGGAAAGAATTAACAAAGTAGAAGATGTTTTATCTGTTGGCGATGAAGTCCTTGTAAAAGTAATAGAAATTGACAATCAGGGTAGAATTAATTTATCTAGAAAAGCTTTGTTAACTGAAGAGCCTAAGAGTCAAGAGTAATGTGAGAATACATGAACCAGTGAAACAGGTTCATGTTTTTATTTTAGTATAATAATTTATCCCTTGAATATATATAATGTAGAATATATTGGGGGGAAAAGTAATGAAACTAATTATTGTCAATCGAAAAGCTTTGTTAAGTGTACTTATCGTTTTAGTGCTGTTGATTATTTCAATATTTACGTGGGTTATTTATCATAGGACCAGAGAAACATTTAACCCCGATGTCTATTACCAGGGGACAATAGATAAAAAGATTATAGCTTTTGCCTGTAATGTAGATTGGGGAAATGAATATATACCTGAAATGCTTAAGATTTTCAAAGAGAACGACATAAGAATTACATATTTTGTGACAGGTAAATGGGCTGAGAAGAACGAAGATATATTGAAAAACATTTACAATCATAATCACGAAATTGGCAACCATGGATATAATCATGTAGATTATGACAAGTTATCCTATGAAAAAAATTATGAAGAAATATTAAAAACCCATAATATCATAAGGGATATATTAAATATAGATTCCAGGTATTTTGCCCCGCCCTCTGGCGCCTTTAACGATAATACCATAAGAGCATCTAAGGATTTGGGCTATGAATTAATCCTTTGGAGCATCGATACAATAGATTGGAGAAATGACAGCACAAAGGATGTAATAGTCAAGAGAGTAACAGAAAAGGCCCATAATGCTGCTATAGTACTAATGCATCCAACAGAATATACAGTTCAGGCTTTGCCGGAAATAATTAGTTTTTTACATCATAATGGGTATAAAATAGGTATGATTAGCGATGTTATTAAGAACAATTAGACAGGAGGGTATAGATGAAAATAAACATTATAAATAATAGTCCATTTGAACTTCCGAAATATAAGACAGATGGTTCAGCAGGATTAGATTTGCAGGCGAATATAGACAATCCATTGGCTATTAAACCGCTTCATAGGGCATTGGTTCCAACAGGCCTTTTTATTTCAATACCAGATGGATTTGAAGCTCAAATAAGGGGAAGATCTGGACTAGCTCTAAATCATGGAATTACGTTAGCAAACGGTATAGGAACTATCGATAGTGATTATAGGGGAGAAATTAAAGTCATCTTAGTTAATTTAAGCGATGAGGAATATATAGTTAATAAAGGGGATAGAATTGCCCAGATGGTGTTTATAAAATATGAAAAGGCAGAACTTAATATAGTAGATGATTTGGACAAGACTGATAGAGGAGTAGGAGGTTTTGGTCATTCAGGATATTAATATCAATTAAGATGTTATCATAATTGATAATGAATATTTTAATTATAATCTCATATATATAATAAGATATAAAATC
>JALNZV010000057.1 GCA_023229175.1 Tissierellaceae bacterium
AAGGAGCGGCAATTGGTTCCTATTCCAGGCTATACCAAGGCTCTACCATAAAGCCCAAAGTCAAAATATGGCCCTACAAAACAGTTGAAAATCAATTAACTGTAAAGAGCGATTTGATTTGGGAGAATAAGGCATCAAAAAGGCTCTTTGGAAGCAGAAATATATCTGGAAGATTTAATACAGATATTACCCCGGAGGTGGCTACTGGACTAGGTTGCAGCATATCCACAGTCATGGGCAGCAAAGGGACGTATTTTGTCAGCAGCGACGAACACGGTATATCCAAAGCCATAAAAAATGCACTGGTGTCGGGGATAATGTCTACGGGGGCTCAAGTAATAGGAGTTAAAGATGTCACCTTGCCCATATGCAGATACGGAGTTAAGCTTCACAGGGCACAGGGAGGTGTCCATGTTTACAGGCATTTTAACAAAGAGGATGAACTTCATATAGAGTTAATAGATAAAAACGGGTCAAATCTAGATAAAAATACCCAAAGGACAGTGGAAAATACATTGGCTATTGAGAACTTTAAAAGGTGCAGAGCCAATGAAATAAAGGATCCCGTAGATATTGGCAATTTCTCACTAGTCTATTTAAATGAAGCTATTGGAAGGATAAAAAACAGAGAGAGAATTAAGAAAAAATTAATAAAGGTCCTCATAACCTCCCCTTCAAAGAATATAATTGGCCTTGCAGAAAAGTTTTTCAGCGGAATAGATTGCATCGTTAACGTAGTTGACTACAGGGGCAATATGGGGATAAAAGAATTTCAAGAGGTCATTTTTGAAATGGAGGCAGACCTGGGATTTATATACGGAAGTGATGGTGAAAAGCTCATAGTGGCAGATAGGGAAAATATAATCAGCGACGACAAATATTTTTTGCTTTCTCTGCTAATAGGGTTTAAAAGCGGCAGCACAGACAAGATAATTGTGCCCTACAACCTGCCTAGGATATCGGAGGAAATAGCAAAAAAGTATAGGGGAAGTGTAATATATTCAAAGACCGATATTTCAAATTACCTAGGGGAAATCCAAAGGGGAAATTTAGACTTCCAATACGTATTGAGTTTTGACAATATTTTAGCCTCTGGAACAATACTGGACTATATGGCAGGGGAGGATATAAGCCTAAGAGAATTGGCTTCGGAAATACCGGAGTACTACTATTTGAAAAAGGAAATCCCCTGCAGTTGGGATTACAAAGGCACTATTATCAGAAAATTAGTAGAGGAAAAGGACAAAAATCTGGAAATGGAAGAGGGAATAAGGTTTACAGACGACAAGGGATGGACATTGATTATACCTGACGACAGGGGTCCCCATCTAAATATTTACGTAGAGTCTCCGAAGGAAGAATATGCAGAAGAGCTGTTTACATTTTATGATGACAAGATTAAAAAATTAATGAAGTTGTAAACAATTTAAACTGGAAAGGAAAAGATATGTGGCCAATTATAAAAGACGACAAGACAAATATAGATTTATCTTTGTACAGGACTAAAGGAAAGGCTAATGTAAAAGGCTTTCTGCTAAATAGACTAGAAAATTCATTTAAGGACATTAGAAAAAATTACAAAATATTAAATGCTGGGGCATCCAAAGGCAAGAAAGTCCCAGTAGGAAGCCAGTGGATACTGGACAATTTCTACTATATAGAACAAAAATATATTGAACTGAAAAATGGACTGAAAAGGAATAAAAAGATAGTGGTAAACGTAGTAGAAACTGGCATCTTCAAAGGGTATCCCAGGGCATATGTCCTAGCCATAGATAATATTTCAAATATAAATGCCAATATAGCAGAGGATAGCCTGATAGACTTTGTAAATTTAGTCCAAAAAGAGGGGATACTTACCCTTGAAGAGATATACCACCTTCCCAGTTTTATGAACCTTGGGCTTTTGCAGCATATACAAAATGTATTGGGGGATATAATCCAAGTATATAGAAGGTGGGAAGAAATCGATGGATTGGATTTATTATCGGATGAAATATTGGACGGAATTCTGTCCAGGGTTCACCTAATGAGCCCTACGGAAATCGAAAGGCTAAGGAGGAGGGTCAAGGAGGAAACCAATTCATCAAAAGACATACTGGAGAAGATTGACAAAAAACTAGATTATCTAGGCAGCAGCGTAAAAGACTTGCTTGAAAATGAATATGGAAGGTATTCTCAATTTGAAATTTACCTAAAATACGGCATTACAGGACTTAGGGCCATCTCCGACTTAAATTGGGAAAGGATATTTGACAATATTTCTTTGGTAGAGAAGACCATCAAAGAGGATCCGATGGGTATTTACGATTATATGGATCGCAGCTCAAAAAACCTTTACAGATTTAGAATACAGGAATTGTCGTATAAATTTAATGTCCAGGAGATATATATTGCAAAAAAGGCTGTAGAATTGGCAAGAAAATCATTTGACGAGGGCATAGAGGACAAACGATCACACATTGGATATTACCTCCTAGACAAAGGAATGAAAAAACTAGGGGAAGAATTTAAAGAAAGTGTAAATGGTGAAAAATTAACTGGGATAGGAGTGGGGCAGTACATGTTTTTAGCCGTACTTCTCTCCATTGCATTGTCATTTTTATTCTCCAACTTCGCCTACATAGGGGGAAGGTCAGCGGCATTGTTTTTGAGCCTAGTACCTATATCGGCCATATCCATCAGCATTGTCAACGACATATTAATGGGGACTCATAAACCCAAGGTAATTCCCAAAATAGAATTTCAAATAATACCTAAGGAGTATTCGACCTTTGTAGTAGTACCTTGTTTGCTGCCAAACCCCCAGAGGCTAGATGAATTGGCAAAGTCTCTGGAGACTGCTTATCTATCCAATAAGGATGAAAACATCTACTTTGGCATACTAGGTGATTTCACAGATGGCAACGAGGAACACGCCGAAGGAGATGAGGAAATAACCTCAAAAGGCCTAAGATTAATAGATGAACTAAATGCAAAATACAGTGGAGATAGGAATAGGTTTTACTATTTTCACAGGGGGAGGACATTTTCAAAAACCCAGGGGAAGTGGATGGGATGGGAAAGAAAAAGGGGCTCTCTAGTTGAATTTAACGGACTTTTGATGGGAGAGGATACAACCTTTGACATCATATCCCAAGACGTTTCGGGCTTGGGCATAAGATATGTAATTACTTTGGATGCTGATACAAAACTGCCCATAAATGCTGCAAAAAAGCTTATAGGAACCTTGGGACATCCACTAAATCAGGCGGTCCTAGGAGAGGGAGAGAAAACAGTAAAGTCGGGATATGGCATAATCCAGCCTAGAATAATAGTGGATACTCCGTCTTCTAACAAGTCCCTCTTTACTAGAATATTCGCCGAAAGAGGGGGAATAGACTCCTATAGCGGGGCCATTTCCGATTTATATCAGGATATATTTGGGGAAGGGATATTTACTGGAAAGGGGATTTACGATTTAAAAGTCTTTCACCACATATTGAAAGAAAATATCCCTGAAAATAGGGTCCTAAGCCACGACCTCTTGGAGGGAAGTTATTTAAGGACGGGGCTGGCCACGGATATTTTTTTAATAGACGGTTTCCCTGAAAAATACGACTCCTACATCATGAGGCAGCACCGCTGGGTAAGGGGAGATTGGCAGCTAATTAAATGGCTATATGGCAAGAAAGGCAGGGAAATCTCCACATTGTCAAAGTGGAAGATACTGGACAACATGAGAAGGTCCCTTGTACCGATTATGTTATTGATTTTAATATGGAGCATAGGTATTTATCCCATTAATGTATATGTCTGGTCGGTATCGGTCATTTTAATGCTTTTTTATCCCCTAATAACCATGGGAATAAAGTACTTGTTTAGCGGGGACCAAGGGAAAGAAAATATAAGGCTCCACGGCAATCAAATAAGGGGATACAAGGTCCACTTATATAGAGGTTTGTTGTCTTTTCTATTCCTTCCCTATGAAGGATTCATGATGTTAGATGCCATATTAAGGAGCCTATATAGGGTTTTTCTATCTAAAAGGAACCTGCTGGAATGGACCACTTCCTTTGATGTGGAAAAGAAAACAGAAAATACCCTGCGGGGATACCTAAGGAAGATGAAATTAAATACTGTAATAGGGGCTTCTTTAATTGTGTTTACATACATTCTTCAATCTGAAAACTTTGTTTTAAGTTTATTGATTGGTATTCCCTGGGTATTTGGACCCGCAATAGGTTTTTATATAAGTAGAGAAGAGGAAGATGAGAGGGATGAAATAAAGGGGGAGGATATAGAACTTCTGCGTTCCATTGGGGAAAGGACCTGGAACTTCTACAGGGAAACTACTGACGAAAAAAACAATTACCTACCGCCAGATAATTTTCAGGAATACCCCTACAATGGCACTGCCAACAGAACTTCCCCTACCAATATAGGGCTTTATCTGCTGTCCATTGTATCCAGCAGGGACTTGGGATATATAGATACAGGGGAAATGGTAGACTTAATTGATTTAACCATTTCGACCCTTGAAAAGTTAGAGAAATGGGAGGGACATCTATACAATTGGTACGATACTGAAACTCTAAAGCCTTTAAAGCCCGTATTCGTATCTACAGTGGATAGCGGCAATCTACTGGCATACCTAATAGTCCTGAAGGAAGGCATAAAGGAGTATTTAGGGGACTTAGAAGAAGGGGAGAGGGATTTAATTCCTAGAGTCAATAAATTAATAGAGGATACGGATCTAAGACCTCTATTCAACTGGGAAAAGCAGCTATTTCACATCGGCTACGATTTAGAGGAGGGAAAATTGCTCAATATATACTACGATCTTTTAGCATCGGAGGCCAGAACCACTTCATATATAGCCATATCCAGGGGAGAAGTGCCCCCTGACCATTGGCACCGATTGGGCAAACACCTAGTGAGGGAGGAGGGATATATTTCCCTAGTATCTTGGACTGGGACCATGTTCGAATATTTGATGCCCATATTAAACATGAAAAGCATTAAAAATACGCTTCTCCACGAAACTTACAAGACTTCTGTACAAATTCAAAAAAATTACGGAAATGGGAAGGGAATCCCATGGGGGATGTCGGAATCGGGATATTTTGCCTTCGACCCACAGTTTAATTATCAATACAAGGCCTTTG
Organism: Tissierellaceae bacterium; assembly: GCA_023229175.1. Taxonomy (GTDB): domain Bacteria; phylum Bacillota; class Clostridia; order Tissierellales; family Tissierellaceae; genus JAAYFT01. Next base: position 5,148 of record JALNZV010000057.1, read on the forward strand.
GCGTACCAAAATTGGGATTTAAAAGGGGATTAAAGGAAGAACTGGTCATATCCCCCTACTCTACTTTCTTGGCTTTGGGCTTGGACTATAATGGAGCCATGGAAAATATAAGGAAGATGATATCGGAGGGTTTTCAAGGGAAATATGGGTTTTATGAGGCTATAGACTACACAGTAAATAGGCTTCCAAAGCACCTGAAAAGAGGTATCGTAAGGTCCTATATGAGCCACCATCAGGGTATGATATTTGCCTCTATAAACAACTTTTTAAACGACGATATCATAGTCAATAGGTTTCACGAAAATCCAATTATGAAATGCGGTGAATACTTGCTTCAGGAAAAGGTGCCAGATAAGTTTCACTTGTCAAAGGAACACGAAAGTCAAAGTGAAATCCTATTCTATAGGGATAAGGATTTGCTGTGGAACAGCAGGCAATACGGCATGGAGGCCCTGCAGGACTTAAAATGCCATATACTGTCATCGGGATCCTATTCCATGATGGTAAATACATTTGGCGAAGGGTACTCAAAGGGCGGGGATACGTTTATCAACAGGTGGAGAAAAGACTTCTTATCTAATCCCTACGGCCAGTTTATATATCTAAGGGACTTAAAGAGCAATAAAATCTGGTCTACAACCTATGCCCCCACATTTGCGATGCCAGATGAGTATAAGGTTCATTTCTCCACCGACAAGGTAAGCTTCATCAGAAGAGATGGAGATATA
>JALNZV010000005.1 GCA_023229175.1 Tissierellaceae bacterium
CTGGAAAGGCAACCCTTTTTTAGACAAATTTATTCCGAACAAGAATCTACTTTCTAAATACTGCCTAAGCTGCTAAATCAAAGCTAGCTCTATTTCTATATTCAATTGGTGATATGTATCCTAAGGAACCATGAATCCTTATATGATTATACCAATAAATATATTCTGCAAGCTGTAATTCTAGCTCATCTAAGCGTTCAAATTTATTTTGATATATAAACTCTACTTTTAGGATTTTATTGGTAGCTTCACTTACAGCATTGTCATAAGGATTCCCTTTTCTACTTAGGGAACGTTCTATTTCAAAGGTTTCTAGGATATTATCTATTTTTATATTATCATATTCTTTCCCACGGTCTGAATGAAAGACCTTTATATCTTTTAAGGAATAAGGGCAGCTTAAAAGTGCTTTTTCTATAAGAGAGGCATCCTTATTGGGACCCACTGAATAGCCTATTATTTCCCTATTAGATAGGTCTACCAAGGTACATACATAGTTCCATTTACTGCCTACTCTAACATAGGTGAGATCGCTTACTGCTACTTCTAGTTTGTTTCTATCATCAAATTGTCTATCGACTATATTAGAAGTCTTAGACTCATTACAGCCCCTGCTATGGACCTTATATTGGGCTACAGTATAGTTGGATACTAGAGCATTTTCTTTCATAATCCTAGCTATCCTTCTTCGTGAAACTTGATGACCTAGCTTTTGAAGCTCTACTTTAATTTTCCTAGTACCATAATTATTTTTACTTCTATGGAAAATTTTTATTATATGTTTCTCTATCTCCGAATCTTTGTTAGAAGAACTAGCTTCCCTATTATTTAGATGATAATATACTAGGCTTCTTGAGACCTTTAAAAGCTTACACATAGCACTAATACTGTATTTCTCTCTATTAGAAATAATCAGGTCTACTTTTTGCCTAGTAGTAGTGCTGCCTGCTTTAAAATATCATTCTCCATCTCAAGCTGTTTATTTCTTTTTCTTAGTTCAATTAATTCCTTCTCCTTGTCTGTCATATTATCTTTAGCATTGAAGGATTCAGTTTTATTGTACCTCACTACCCATTGTCTTAGAGTAGATGGAGAGACCCCATATTGCTCCTGTAGATCCCTATAGGTGTGGTTACCTTGGTTATATATGTTGACTAATTGCTTCTTGAAATTTTCCTCATAATATTTTCTTGACATGATTTTCTCCTCCTAGTTTTATTATATCATGTTCGGAGAAAAACTGTCCTATCTAGTGTAACCGATCCACTCGCAACATTTCCCAAGGGGCTAACAGGAATAGCATTCGCTGACATTAGTTGCTATTCAACGGATTTTATATTTACATTTACTAGGAAGTTTTGATGCATTAATCATAGTATAAGGGAATAATAAATGAAGGAGAAGACGAAATGTCACATAGAAAACTTATTGTATCTACTGGAAATGAACACAAGGTAGAAGAAATTAGAAAGATACTAAAAGACTTACCCATAGAAGTATTGTCAAAGAAAGACATCGGATTAAATAATATGACCGTAATAGAAGATGGGGATAGCCTAGAGGAAAATAGTTTAAAAAAAGCTCAGGCACTAGCAGACAAAGTGGATTATATGGTTTTAGCAGATGACTCTGGATTGTTTGTAGATATATTAAATGGGGAACCAGGTGCATTTTCATCTAGATATGCAGGGGAAGAGGGAAATGATAAAAAGAACAATATTAAACTACTGCAAAGACTAGAAAACACCCCCTTAGAGAAAAGGTCAGCTAAATTTATGACTGTTATGGTACTAATTACAGAGGACAAGGAAACCATAATAGTAAGCGGAGAATGTAAAGGGATAATAGGCAGAGAATCCATAGGGTATAATGGATTTGGATATGACCCCTTATTTATTCCAGAAGGATATAATAATACATTTGCAGAACTAGGCGAAGATGTAAAAAACAGAATATCCCATAGAGCGAAAGCCTTGGAAAATTTAAGGGATAAAATATCAAAATTATTAGGTGAATAAAACAATGAAAATAGTTGTAGTATCGGATACTCATGGAAGCACAGATACGATAATAAAGAATATAAGATCAATGGAAAGGCCGGATATGATTTTTCATTTAGGAGATTATATAGAGGATGGCATAAAAATAAGGGATGCCCTAGATATACATACGATTATGGTGAGGGGAAATGGAGATTTTGGTAAACGTAAATTTGAAGATGAACAAATTATAGAAATAATGGGAAGGCGAATCTTTTTAACCCATGGGCACAAATATAACGTAAGGTTTGGAGTACAAAACCTTTTTTATAGGGCAATGGAAGTACAGGCTGATGTTGTATTATATGGGCATACTCACATAGCTAAGATATTAGATAATGAAGGAATTTTAATAATGAATCCTGGGAGTCCAGATTACCCCAGGGGTATCACCAAGAAAGGAACCTTCGGTCTAATTACACTGGGGGATAAGGTAAAGCCAAAGATATTGGAAATAAAATATGTATAATGGACAATAATATCTTGACAATATATTTTTATCCTGATATAATTTTAAATTGTTAGCAAATAAACTTCAACCAGAAATAGTCACTGAGTGTGAAAACATGCGGGTATAGCTCAGTGGTAGAGCACTGGCTTCCCAAGCCAGCTGCGAGGGTTCGATCCCCTTTACCCGCTCTTATGACCTAACCCGGTAAGCCCAAAGGGCGAACCGTAGGTAGGTCAAACGCAATGAGAACCAAATCTATGCGAGTATACGAGCAAGTAGATTTGTGTTTCGAAACTGCGGAAAATGACCATGTATAACCCGGTAAGCCCAAAGGGCGAACCGTAGGTAGGTCAAACGCAATTCTATAATGCACCTATAGCTCAGTAGGATAGAGCAACGGACTTCTAATCCGTGTGCCGGGGGTTCAAATCCTCCTAGGTGCGTTGGAAAATATGGTGGGTGTGGCCTAGCTGGTTAGGGCGCCAGATTGTGGCTCTGGAGGTCGTGGGTTCGAGTCCCATCATCCACCCTTAAACAAATTTAATATGACCCATTAGCTCAGTAGGCAGAGCACCTGACTTTTAATCAGGGTGTCCCGCGTTCGAATCGCGGATGGGTCACCAAAAAGTAATGCCTATTGGCCATTACTATTGGCGGGAGTGGCGGAACTGGCAGACGCGCTAGACTTAGGATCTAGTGTCATTGACGTGGGGGTTCAAGTCCTCTCTCCCGCACTAAACTATAATTGGCCTATGCCAATTTTTTTAATTTATGCACCCGTAGCTCAATGGATAGAGCACTTGACTTCGGATCAAGGTGTTGGGGGTTCGAGTCCTCTCGGGTGTGCTAAGTCAGCCTTGTAATTTCGAATTGCAGGGCTGAATTGTTTGTTAAGAAACTAACTATCATTGTAATTATATATAAATATTGATAAAATTGTAATTGAATAGAAGCATTTAGTATATGATGATTAGTCTTGGAAATCTATATACCAGGAGGAAATTGAATGCAAGAACTATTATTTGGTATCATTGGCGGAACAGCCCTATTGATGTACGGCGTCGATACTATGGGGGATGGTCTTGAAAAAGTTTCAGGGGAAACTATGAAAAGGATTATCACAGTCCTAACAGGTAATGTTGTAAGTGCTTTTTTTATTGGAATTTTAGTTACAGCAGTCGTTCAAAGTAGCACTGCTGTGACAGTGTTGACTGTGGGATTTGTCAACTCCGGGCTGATGAAGATTTCACAAGCTGTTGGAATTATTTATGGTGCCAATATTGGCACTACCATTACTGCACAGCTTATGGCTTTTAGTTTTAAGTTCAAGTTGACTGACATAGCCCTTCCAGTTTTGGGAATAGGGTTTGGAATCAACCATATGGTAAAAAACAAAAAGCTTAAGAACATTGGACAAGCATTGATGGGATTTGGAATGATGTTTCTAGGTTTAAAGATATTGAATAATGGGATTCCCTATATGCAGGAAAATGAAGTCTTGAGAAGTTTCTTTACCAATTATGCGTCAATACCAATTGTAGGAGTATTTTTGGGCATAGTAGTTACAGCAATGGTACACAGTAGTGCTGCCACTGTTGCCCTTGTAATGATTTTAAGCCAAGCAGGGCTCATAGATTTGCAATCGGCAATCACCATAATGTTAGGGGACAATATTGGCACTTGTTTTACGGCTCAATTAGCTAGTATGACTGGGAATATCAATGCACGTAGGACCGCCTGGGCTCATACTCTTTACAATGTAATTGGAGTTGTGCTGACTTGGGTATTTTTACCTCAATTTGTAAAACTGGTTGCTATTGTGACGGATTATTTTCATGCCAATGCAGATATTTCCGTATACATAGCAAATTCTCATACATTATTTAACTCAGTAAATGCACTAATATTCCTTCCTATGACAAGGATTTATGTAAATTTTCTTAACAAGGTTATAAAATCAAAAGTAGAATCTAAAAACGGCAAGGTACTACTAAATAGATTACTTCTAGATACTCCTGTTGCTGCATTGGAGGCTTCGAGAAATGAGCTTATACGGGGAACCGAGATACTTACTAATATGGTAAAAGATGTAATGAATATGATATACCTAGAAGATACTAAAAAAATGGGGGAAATTGCCGATAACGAATTTATTATAAATGAGATGCAGAAGGATTTGACTAGATATATTGTAGAGATATCGAAGCGAGAACTGACAGAAAGACAGTCTATTATGGTTCCTGCCATGATAAGTAGCATAAATAACATAGAGAGGTCAGGAGATAGGGTAATAGAAATAGCTTCTTTGGCCAGTAAAAAAATTGATGGAGGTTTGCCATTTACTGACACTGCCATCGATGAGTTAAAACAGTTGGAAAGTGCCATCATGGAGTTATTTGATCATACTATAGTGACATTGAAAAAGAAAGACGAAAAAAGCATAGAGAGAATTATTGAATTGGAGAATCTAGTGGATGATTTAAGTGAATTATTCCAGAATAATCATATAGATAGGTTAAACTGCGATGTGTGCAATGTGGATGCAGGGGTAATATATATTGATATCATAGGGCATTTAGAAAGAATAGCAGACCACGTATATAAAATAGCCATGTATACTAAAGATGAGCTATTTGGCGAGAGAAGGAAGTATAATTGATCCCATAATATTTATGGGATTTTTTTATGCTAATATTGTATAATAGATTATAAAGCGTTATTAATAAATAGGGAGAGATTTTTGTGTTAGACATTACTTTATTAGGTACTGGTGGCGGTATGCCAATGACAAATAGATATTTATCATCAGCAATTATTAGCTTTAAAGGAAGAAAGATTTTGCTAGATAGCGGTGAGGGCACCCAAGTCGCTATGAGAAAATTTAAAACTGGGTTTAAATCCATAGATATAATATGTATAACTCATTTTCACGGAGATCATATATTTGGACTGCCAGGGCTGCTTTCTACCATGGGTAACAGCGGAAGGGTTGAACCAATTACTATAATAGGCCCTGCTGGGCTAAAAAACATAGTAAATGGTCTTTTGCTATCCATATCATATCTACCCTATAAAATTGATTTTATTGAATCACCAGAGGGGCCATTGGGTCTGGTGATTTCAGAAAATAAATTGGATGTAAGGTATATGACAGAAGATAATCCAAGTACGGACTTAGTTCTTGAAACCTTAAGCCTAGATCACTCATCTGCATGTTTAGGATATAGTTTTTATATCAATAGAATGCCTAAGTTTTTAGTAGAAAAGGCACTTCTAAATCAGGTACCAAAGCAAATCTGGAAGAAGCTGCAATACGGAGAAGTGACAACATACGATGGGGAGATATACTATCCAGATATGGTCTTGGGAGAAGCACGGAAGGGGATTAAACTAAGCTTCATAACAGATACTAGGCCAACAAAAGAAATAATACAGTTCATATATGGAAGTGATTTATTTATATGTGAGGGTACCTATGGAGACGACGAAGACGTAGATAAGGCCTTCAAGAATAAACACATGACCTTTGGGGAGGCAGCCACTTTAGCCCATGAAGGTAAAGTCAATGAACTGTTGATTACCCATTTTAGTCCTGCTATGGATGAACCTAGGGTTTTCAAGCAAAATGCTACGAAGATATTTAAAAATACCGCAATTGGATACGATGGGCTGACAAAAAGTTTAACCTTTGATTAAATGTGAGACCTTTCACAATAATTTAAATTTATAAGGGGGAATTAAAAAATGGAAACCTTAGAATTCAATAAATATGTAGCGGCAGGCAATGACTTTATTATATTTGACGGAGACAAGATTCCCAAAATGGACTACAATAAGTTAGCCCTTGAGGTGTGCGACAGACATTTTGGTCTAGGCTGCGATGGAATTATGATTTGCATGGAAAGTCAAAGGGCAGATATAGGAATGCTATATTACAATTCCGATGGTAGTCAAGGAGAGATGTGTGGAAATGGCATCAGGTCATTCTCCAAATATATTTACGATCACAATATAGTAAATAGGAAAAATATATCCATAGAGACCTTGGCGGGAATAAAATATATAGATATTTTCACAGATGAGAAAGACAAGGTAACTGGAATTACTGTAGACATGGGACTGCCTGTATTTGAAGGCAAAAATATACCGATAACTCTACATAAGGATAAGATAATGGAAGAGACCATAACCATAGACCATAAGGATTATATCTTTTCCGCAGTTTCTGTAGGGGTACCACATGTAGTCATATTTGTTGACGATATAGATAAAATAAATATAGATGATTTGGGAAGGAAAATTGAAAATCACCCTATATTTCCCCAAAAGACAAATGTAAACTTTGTAGAAATAATAGATAAAAGGAATATCAATATTTATACATGGGAAAGGGGAGCTGGAAGGACATTGGGCTGTGGAACCGGTTCATGTGCTGCCGTTGTGATTGGAAATATATTGAGAAGACTAGACAAAGATGTCCATGTAAAGACTGAGGGTGGAGACTTAAAAATAAGTCTAGGAGATGACTTTCAGATTTTTATGACGGGAGATGCAACCCACATAGCCAATGGTAATTTGATAAAAATGAGATAATAACTGTTTTTTATTTTACATATTTCCTCTTATGGTATATAATGTGTATGGGTTTAATTATCAATTGTATGGATTTAATGTTGTTAATTACAAAACTTACTTTAAATAAATAAGGGGGAATAGTTGTTGAGTATGCTTTTTAAATTAGGCATAATTGTATTAGTGGGCATTGGGGGCGGAAGGGTAGCAAATTACTTTAAACTTCCCAATGTATCAGGATACATAGTTGCAGGTTTGTTAATAGGACCTTCTTTTTTAAATATAATTCAGGGTGGAGATATATCTTCCCTTAACATTTTAAATGAAATGGCTTTGGCCGCCATTGCTTTTTCCATAGGAAATGAATTTTTAATTAAGGATATGAAAAGGGTTGGAAAGGACGTATTTATAATTACTGTAGCTGAAGTAGCCGGAGCTGTAATCGTAGTATTTATAGTTATGCATTTTATTCTTAGGCAGTCTGTGCCATTTAGCCTAGTGATTGCAAGTATGTCTGCCGCCACAGCGCCAGCAGGTATAGTGATGGTAGTGCGGGAATTGAATGCAAGCGGGCCATTGACAAAGACCATTTTACCCATAGTAGCCATAGACGATGCCTTGGGCATTATGGTATTTGGCGTATTTTTGTCTTTAGCAAAGATATTTTCAGGAGTTGCCAGTTTTTCTTTAGTCCAAGTGATTTTCAGCCCATTGTTTGAGATAATTGGTTCAGTTGTATTAGGACTTATCATCGGGGTCGCCATGGGATATGTAGTTAAAAAGGCGAGAAATAAAGAAGAGCTGCTTATAATAACCGTTGGGTTTATATTGTTGGCATCTGGGGCCGCCAATTCCCTTAATTTATCTCCATTGCTTACATCCATGATGGTAGGTGCGACACTAGTAAATGTCAAGCAAAATCCAAGCAGGGTATTTGGGGCAATCAATGAGTTTACTCCTCCAATTAATTTGATGTTTTTCACCTTGGCTGGAGCCAGTTTAGATATTAGAGTATTATTTACAGTGGGAGCCCTAGGTATTGGTTATATAATAGCTAGAGCAGCAGGTAAATATTTAGGGGCTACATTTGGTGCCAAGGCCGTGTGTGCAGGAGAAAAGATTGAAAAGTATTTGGGTATGAGCCTTTTAACTCAAGGGGGAATTTCCATAGGGCTGTCTATAATAGTAAGAAATCAATTGCCAAACCTGAGTGATGCCATAATTACAGTAATATTATTTAGCGTTTTAGTGTATGAGATTATTGGCCCAATATTGGCTAAGATAGCCATCACAAAAGCAGGTGAAGTAAATGGCATGCTTAGGAAGAGACAAAAAGTAGGGAAAAATGCCTAGTTGCGAAAGGATGGTTAGACATGAATATTTTATTTTTGGTTCTAAATAAAACGGAATACTTGGATGATATCCTAGATACCTTCGTAGAGGTTGGGGTAAAAGGTGCGACTATATTAGATAGCCAAGGTATGGGTAGTGCGATGGCTAGTGCCGATAGAAATGCACCTTTCTTTGGAGCCCTGAGGCATTTAATGGATAATTCCAGGCCTTATAACAAGACCATATTTACTGTCATAGAGGATGAAAAAATTCTAGATGAGGTGGTTCAGGCAGTCAAGGAAATATTGGGAGACATGAAAGAGCCAGGCGTTGGTCTTATGTTTACATTGCCAATTGGAAAAGTTTATGGCATGAGAGATTGATTGTAATATCCCCTCCAAAACAAGCATAATATCAAATAGAGATATTTAGGAGGGGGTAAAATGTTTGATAAACTTATGAATGCCGATTCTCTAACTACTTTTGTCGGATTAACTACTGCCGTAACCGTAATAGTTCAATTTACTAAATCTATAATCAAGAAAAGGTTTGGAGATTCAATGGTAAGGATTTATGCATTTGTCGTAGCTTTGGTGCTCACCATTGTATTCGTAAGGGAAGGAAGAGGGATTGAAGGCATAGTAATCTCCATTATAAACGCATTGATGATAACAGCTGCAAGTATGGGGGGATATGAGGTATTGTCGGATCCTATGGCACAAAAGATAAGAAGATAAAACAAATAGGTACCATAAGGTGCCTATTTGTTTTTAAATATGTATTTAATTATTCTATCTAGGGCCAATTCTGGTTTTACCCAAAGGTCAGGTACCATGCCTATGCCATCTGTATTTTCAAAATCTTTGCCTATGTATAGCTTGTGAGTTATATGGAGGTTAATTTTTGAATTAGGCAAATAGGCGGAGCTACAATTGCCAGTTAATGTACATCCATTGGTATTGGTACCAACAAGGGTTACATTGTCTAGCTTACGAAGATAATAAGCAAAAAACTCAGCAGCAGATGAAGTGTCTTTATCAACTAAGATATAAATATTGACATTGTTTTCCACAGGTACAAACTCGTTAAATTCTACTGGGCTCCACCCTGGAAAATAATCCATATACTCATAGGAATCAATTTCTTGGAGACATTTATCTTTGACATCTTCTTTTTCATTTTCTTTGTTTTCAAATTTATTTCTGGTCAGCCCAACGCTGGTATTTGTATATAGTCCTGATTGGGCGATATCCTTTCTGAGCCTTGTTCCTGTAAATCCTTTATACCATTTATCTATATTGATTACGCTGCCCCCTAAATTACCTCGAAGGTCAATTATAATATTTTCTTTATTTCTCAATTTTGTACTATCTGATATAAATTTTTCTATGCTGTAATCTTCAGGGGATATTCTACAAAGGCTTGTGAGTTCTAATATGGGTATTTCACCTATTTCGTAGTACTCATAGCTATTTGGTCCATATTTGTAATGGGGTATATACTCAAATAGACTGAGGGATTCATTTCTCGTCTCGTCCTTTGACTCTAATAACAAGTCCAAGGAGATTGATATATTTTCTGTGCTGGCGAGAATTCCAAGATTGTATATTGCATTGCCGTTGTCGTCGATAGAATATTTCATATAAGGTTCAGGATCTTTTCCATCTACACTAAGCAGGTAATAAACATTTTTATCTAAAAACGTATAATATCCCATATCATTTTTGTAGAAGGGAAATTGTCTGCTGCTATAAAACTTATAATAATTGCACATCTTGTGGGTTCCTATGGCAAGGTGGGAATCTTGGATAAACTTCAACTCTAAATAAATAATGTCTAGAAAATCATCTATGGAAATCTCATCTCCGTGGAATTCCACCACAGACCAAATAATATTTTCCTTAGCTTTTAAAAAACTTTCATCACCTCCAAAATACTCATATCCGGCATAGCCGTATTTCATCAAACTAAAAAGATACTCTATATCCTCAAGGGCTAAAGGTTTCTTTAGATAAGTAGTCTTATATTTTTCTAGAGATTCGTTGATACATTCTTCAATAGGTAATTCGTCATCAAAATTGTCGTATTTATATAGTAGTTTCTTAAATTGAGACTTAACAATTGGTATGATATTTTGGTATCTTATGGCGTGTTTGTTATTGGAATTAGTGGCAAGAACAAAAAGAAAAATTGTAATAATCGACAATATAATGATATTTTTCCTCTTCAAGAGACCACCTCTTTCAATGCAAAAGTAGAAAAGAATGAATATTTGCTTATATGTATATATGTTATTATATTCACAGGTCTCAGGTTTTGTCAATAGGCAAGGGGCACCCACAAGTGAAATTTATATGTTGTAAAATCAATAAATTATATGATATATTAAGGTTAGATAGATAAAATAAAAACAAAATGAGGTGTCATTGATGGATAAAGTAATAGGTTTTATTGGCAGCGGAAATATGGCGAGTGCTATTATAGGAGGACTTATAAAATCAAATCTTGTAGTCCCTGAAAACATTATATCTTCTGCAAAGACAAAGAAGACAATTGAAGATGCAAAGAAGAAATACGGCATAGAAACCACATTGGATAATAGAGAAGTGGCAAAGAAAGCAGATTATTTAATAATAGCAGTAAAACCTCATATGTACGGGGAGATATTAGAAGAGATTAAGGACATACTAAATAGGGACACCATTGTCATAGGAATAGCAGCTGGAATTAGTATAAAGTATTTAAAACAGGGTTTAAACAATGAAGTACAAGTAGTAAAGGCCATGCCAAATACACCTGCCATGGTAGGTGAAGGGATGACGGGAATTGCATTTGATATAGGAATATCCGATGAAAGTAAGGAAGAAGTTTTAGATATATTCAATAGTTTTGGAAAGACAGAGATTATAGATGAAAAGTTAATGGATGCATTTACTGCCATATCTGGTTCTTCACCTGCATATGTATATATGATGATAGAAGCTATGGCTGATGGGGGAGTACTGGAAGGAATACCTAGGAAACAGGCATATACAATGGCAGCACAGGCTGTCCTAGGAGCAGCTAAGATGGTTTTAGATACGGGTACACACCCAGGGGTTTTAAAGGATAATGTTTGTTCACCGGGAGGCACGACAATAGAGGCAGTTGCAAAATTAGAAGAAAAGGGCCTTAGAACGGCAGTCATCGAAGCCATGAAGGTATGTGCAGATAAATCTAAAGTAATGGGTAAATAAAGGAGAGGAGGAAACAATGAAAGGTAAGTTTTTTTGGGGAATTGCGTTGATTTTAATCGGTATAGGATTTTTGATGGAGCAATTTTACGCCATTTCTTTCAGCCAGGTTTTTAAAATGTATTGGCCCAGTATATTAATATTAATAGGAATAATAAACTTCCTCGATAGAAAATCCTCTAGATTTGGAAACATAGTTCTTATTCTCATCGGTGTAGTACTCCAAGTCGATAAGTTAAATTTACTTGGTGGTATAAATATATTCAAATTAATATGGCCAATAGTTTTGATTTTATTGGGCCTTAAGATAATATTCTCAAAAGACATATTTATGGAATTTAACTCACATTTTCACTGGAAAAAATAGGCCTTAGGCTTATTTTTTTTAACAATTTTAGCAAATAAGGATTGACATATAAAATGCATTAGTGTACCATGTAATTAGTACACTAATACATAGAGATAGAGAGGTGAATTAAATGTTCTTTAATGAAAACTTGCCAATTTATATTCAAATTATGAATATGGTCAAGAAGAGAATCGTAATTAAGGAGTTAAAGGAGGGGGAAAAGTTGCCATCTGTAAGGGAATTATCCACAGAGCTTAAGGTCAATCCAAATACTATCCAAAGATCATATCAAGAACTAGAAAGAGAAGATTTGGTATTCACTCAAAGGGGAATGGGAACATTTGTGACAGAAGATATAGACGTCATCGACAATTTAAAGAAGACTATGGCATTGGGACTAGTGGACAGTTTTATTAAGGATATGGAATCTTTAGGATTTAGTATTGGGGAAATATCGGAGATTATAAATAATAGGGCAAAGGAGGGCTAATAATGGAGAATATAATTGAAATTAGGGACTTAACAAAGAGTTATTTTACGAAAAAGGCTTTGGACAATATAAATCTAAATGTGGAAAAGGGCAAAGTAGTGGGAGTTCTAGGGCCTAATGGTAGTGGGAAGACCACCTTAATTAAGATTTTAACGGGAATATTAAGGGAAACTAAAGGTGAAGTATTAATAGATGGGAATAGTCCTGGAGTTGCTACAAAAGCTATTGTATCCTATTTACCAGATAGAAATTTTCTTTACAATTGGATGAGCATACAGGATGCAGTTGATTTTTTTAAGGACTTTTACGGGGATTTCGATGAAAATAAGGCCTATGAACTTTTGGATTTTATGAAACTAAATAGAAGTATGAAGGTAAACGAATTGTCCAAGGGCATGGTTGAGAAGTTAAATCTTACTTTGGTGCTTTCTAGAAATGCTAAGATATATGTGTTAGATGAGCCAATTGCAGGGGTAGACCCTGTGGCTAGAGATCAAATCTTAGATGCCATAATTGGGAATTTCAACGAGAGCAGTACAATGCTCATTACTACTCATTTAGTAAGGGATATGGAAAACATTTTTGACGATGTGGTATTTTTAAAAGAGGGAAAAGTTCTTTTAGAGGGAAATGCTGAGGCATTAAGGGAAGACAGAGGCACTCAAATAGATGATTTGTATAAAGAAGTTTTTGGGGAATAGGAGGGATATAATGAGAAAACTTATAAAATATGAAATCAAGGGCAGCTACAAATTTATATTGGGGATTATAGCCATTGTGCTAATTGCCTCCACTATTATACAATTAAATGTACTTAAGGAGATTAAAAATGACATCCGAATTAGCGGGCCCAGCATGTCTATTTTCGAAGGTTTTATGTTTGCATTATCTATTTTAGTCATATTTGGAGCATTTCTCGTCGCATTTTTCCATATTATTGGCTCATTTAGAAAAGAATTGTATGAAGATAGGGGATATTTAACATTTACATTGCCTCTATCAGGTAACAGGATTTTGGGAGCAAAATTAATAGTGGCAAATATTTGGTTTTTAGCATTGGGCACATCTACTTTAGTATTTAATGTCATACTCACTACTATATTACATGGCACTAAGTGGATAGAGACTATAAGGAAGATATTTGGAGTTATAGAGCCAAATATAATATATTCCATAATTATTTCATCCCTTGTAGTGACCACAATTTCATTTATATTGACCTTGGTTTTAGTATATCTCTCTATAACTTTAAGCAGGGTCAGCGTAAAAAACAAAAGAATTGGCGGGTTATGGTTTATTGTATTTATAATACTAAATGGAATTCTAGGGTTTATTACTGTAAAAGTTAGTACACTATTTCCATACTTCTTAAATTTAAATAATTTCAGTATTGTTCACAACTATGATATTTATTCCTTTACTGGAATTACCAGTGGACTGGGACAGTTGTTGCTATATGGTGGAGACTTCAACAGTTATATAAATATTTTTGGGAATTTATTTCAAATAGCCATAGCAGTATTAGGCTTTATGGGCACAGGATATTTAATTGAAAAAAAGATAGACTTATAAGGTGGAGAAGTCCACCTTTTTCTTTGTATTTACCTTGTATTTAATTTATGGTTATTATAATATTGAATTGTGAATATAATAATATTAAATAAGATGAAACAGCAGGGACGGTTCCCAATGTTTCAAAACAGGGGTGATACTGTGGATAGAAAGCTACGAATAGTGATTATTTTGTTCTTTATTTTTTTGTTTGGTTTTATTTCCTTTGTCCTTGTAAGTGAACACTTAAATATGGAGAAGCTAAAGGGAGATTATCCAGATTTATCAGAGGACGTCTATAGATATAGAAAGGATATCCTAAGGATATGGGCGATTAAACTATTATTACAATTTATTTTACCTTTGTTTTTTCTGACTTCCAGATTGTCTTATAGGATAAGGTATTTTGTGGAGAATGACAGATCTTTATTTTCTACGGGACTTTTTTATGGATTGATATTTTTCACTTTGATGTTTTTAATAAAATTGCCCTTAAACTATTATAGTTCTTTTCACTTAAGCCATAAATATGGGTTGTCAAATCAAACTCTGCTAAGGTGGTTTGAGGTTACAGTAAAAAGTTTTTTCATAAACGACTTAATACTTTCTCTTTTCATTTTCATACCTTTTTATTTTATATATAGAAGTCCTAAGATTTGGTGGCTACAGTTGTCATTTTTGATTATTCCAGTAATAATTTTTATGGTGTTTATTTCTCCTTTTATCATAGACCCCATATTTAATAAGTATACCTCCATTGAAGACGAGAGACTGGGACAACAAATAACGGAGCTTTTACATAAGGCAAATATTCACGATGCCAAGATATATAAGGTCGACAAGAGCAAGGATACTAAGACTATGAATGCCTATATGACAGGCATACTTCATTCTAAAAGAATTGTCTTATGGGACACTACCATTGACAACTTGGAGGAATCTGAAGTTCTAAGTATTACTGCCCATGAAATAGGCCATTATGTAGAAGGTCATATTTGGAAAAGCATCGTTTTTAGCAGCATAGGTACAATTCTTATGATGTTTTTAATATTTATTACTTCAAGTTGGATACTCGATTTATCTGATGGAGGATTTGGGATTAGAAAGCTTTACGACATAGCTGCAGTGCCTTTGTTGATTCTAGTTTTAAATTTTTATACTTTTCTAGGTTCTCCTGTTACCAATTACGTATCCCGACGTATGGAGATAGAGGCTGATACATATGAGATAGTCCTTGCAGAGGATAGAGAGGCAGCAGTTTCCGCAATGGAAAAGCTATATAAACAAAGTTTAGGTATACCTAGGCCCAGTAAGATATTTAGGCTTTGGTATCATACTCATCCTACTCTCGAAGAAAGAATTGACTTTTACAGAAATTACCCCATAAATTAAAGTGATGGAGACCATCACTTTAATTGTGCCTAATAGCTAAATCATTTAATAAATCAGATGTGAGTTTATTTATATCCTCCATTTGTTTAGTTAATTTATTAAACTTTTTAGATAGCTCTTTATCCTTTGTATTTCCCAAATCATTGGAACTTAGCAGCATGTCAATGCTATCAAAATGCGACATGTTGGAAAGATTGTTTTCCTCAATCTTTTTAGCTTCCCTTATTATCTCTGACATGACTCTTTGGTTTTCCACAATATCATCCTCCTAAACCTATAGGATTAGTATGACGAATTTTCTTAAAAATTATTATATTTTAAATAAAAACCATTTACAGGTAGATATTTCATATTTAAGTTCAAAAATTCTTTGAGTATTTTCTATGATGCTCTCACACCTATATAAAATCATCCTATTTCCTGCAATCTTTTCTTCCTCCTTAAACAGTATTTTATCGACCTTAATCACTTTATTCTCCATGTTTTCATCTACTATTCTATATCTTAAGGGAATAGGGTATTTATCTTTGGAAAACCATGCTATCATCTCTATTGGTTTCATTAGCACCTTCAATATAACCACCTCATTAAATCTGACTGGACATCATTGGATATTCTTCCTCCATTATTACACCTCCTATGAGGGGATCGATGCCGGAGTAAAGAAAACAAGAACGAAAAACGGATTTATGACCAAAACTTTTTCGTATATTGTCTATGGCATTGTCCAATAGCTTTTCCTTGGAATCGTCCTCTTCAAAAAAGTTTAGTTGATAGTAATCGTTGCTTATTAATTCCGATAAGGATAAAGAAAATCTTCTTAGGGGTTCTTCCTGCCACATTTCATCAAATAATCTCTTAGCAGTTCTGTATACAAAATTGGTAGAATCTGTAGGATTATTTAATTTTACTTGTCTAGAATAAGAAAAAAAGTTATAGTTTTTTATATTAAGAGATACAACATAGGCACATTGATTAATTGCCCTAATCCTCATGGAAACCTTTTCGGACAAGGCTAACAAAATCATATGAGCTTCCCTTTGGTTATCTACATCGAAGGATGTAGTAGTGGAATTACCTACAGATTTTATGGGAAGGGGATTATTTCTTACATTTGAACTATCTATGCCATTGGCATATTCCCAGATGAGCAATCCTGGTTTTTTGAGCCAAGAGTATATATAATCTTTGCTAAGGGCAGCTAAGTCTCCAATGGTAAATATACCCCTACTATGGAGTTTTACCGTGGTCTTAGGTCCTACCATAAATAGCTCACTAACGGGAAGGGGCCACATCTTATCCTGGAGCTCATAGGGAAAAAGGCTATGTACCATATCTGGCTTTTTAAAATCTGAAGCCATTTTCGCAAGGAGTTTATTGGAGCTGACTCCGATGTTTACAGTAAAACCTAAATCTGCCTTAATTCTTTCTTTTATTTCGTAGGATATGTCTATCCAATGTTTGTCCCCATAAGAATAATCCAAGAATGCCTCATCTATGGAATACCTCTGAATATTTGGAGAGAATTCCCTCAATATATGTATCATGGCATCGCTGGCGTCTATGTATCTTTCATAATTAGGGGGAACAACCCTTAAATGAGGGCATTTTTGTAGTGCAGAATGGATGGTCTCTCCAGTCAATATATTATAATCTTTAGCTGGTATGGACTTAGCCAGAACTATGCCATGTCTTTTTTCTCTATTGCCTCCCACTATGGATGGAACATCTCTTAAATCTATTTCTTCTCCGTGCTGAAGTCTATAGGCCGCTTCCCATGACAAATAAGCGGAGTTTACGTCAATATGAAATATTAAAGGACTAGACATTAAAAAACCCTCCAATAAGGAACATCTGTTTATAACAATAATAGCAGAACTGGTGTTCATAGTCAAGGAAATCTTTAACAAAAAAAATAGCCCGAAGGCTATTTCTTATTTATGTCATCTACCCATTCTTTTGCTTTAATTACGGCATCGTAAGTTGGTATGGCGACTCCAGATTCTGGCATTCTACTTTCTGTATTATAATATACATCAGTTTGGGAGTAACCGAAATATGGGTCTCTTTGATTTTTATAAGAGCCCTTGAATGAAATATCTTTGATTTCCTTCTTCACAGTGATTCCTCCTCATAAAGATTTTACAGATTTTGATACTTATACCCAGTATCGAATATATTACTCAATTAATTTATTTCTATTACCTTTGGCAATGGAGTATATTGACTAATACCCATATTTTTAATTACATAATGTTCATCTTTATACCATATGGTAATAGTTGTTTTAACTGTAGCACCTTCCATTCCCTCTATTACGGTTTTCATCTCGCCTGACTTAAGATTTTCGTTTTTAACATATTTTATAGATGGTTCTACAAGATGACTAATTTGGTGCTCCCAAGTGATTTTTGGGGGCTTTTCTGCACCATAAAATCCCATGTACAGCCTATTGTCAATCATTTCTGCCCAAATTAATATGGGATTATCAGTAGTATTTCTAAATCTAAAGTCCTTTATTCCATATGCTACAGTGGCATCTTGCCCGTAGGGTACGTAATTTACAGGCATTGAGTGATTATGTCTCTCCACAATATCTAAATTTGACAGTACAGCTAAATTATACAAGGTTGTGGCTATTTTACATACGCCGCCTCCTTCTGTCATTATGATGTTTTCTCCTATATAAGAAGCACCCTCTTTAAACCCTCGCAACTTCGTATATGGCCCTATGGACATATTTTGAGAAAAGATTTTAGAAGGTTTAATTACAGAGCCTTTTATTTTTTTACTAGCTAGACTAACATTGTATTCCTCTCCAGGCAAAGGGTTCCGTAAAACGGCACAAAAACCGGCCAAAAGAACATAAGCCTCATACTTTTCCTGCTCCTTCAAAAAGTCTTCATCGTTTTTCCAGGGCATATTATTTATCTGAGATGATATTTCAGGTATATCAAAATTATCGTTGTCTTTATTGAGAATAAATTCTATTTCTTCAGACTGTTTTAAAACACTTAAATTTGTGCAACATTCTAAAGAGTCTCGGGCATAAATATAATGGGTAAATGTAAATATAAAGCCAATATACAGGGCAAAACAGATGTTTTTTTTCATATAAGCCTCCGCCATTAAAGTGAGATTTGCTACTAAGTTATAGTTTCTAGAATTTGAAGATAAAATATTCTAATAAGCAATTCCAATATATTGAAACTTTCAATTTTTTAACACAAAACAGGTAAACATAATAGTTGTAAAAACTATGGACATAATGGCGTAAATAAAGTAAAATTGTATCAATCAAATTAACCATATATAGAAGAGAGGTAAGAGATGGAAAAGATAAAGTTATATGGATTTAATAATCTGACTAAAACTCTTAGTTTTAATATTTACGACGTATGCTATGCTCAGACGCCAGAAGATAAGAAAAGATATATTGAGTATATTGATGAACAGTACAATTCCACTAGACTAACTGAAATACTAGTGGAAATCACCAATATAATTGGTGCCCACGTATTAAATATAGCTAAGCAGGATTATGAACCACAGGGAGCTAGTGTCAATTTATTAATCACCGAGGAGGCTATTCCAGTTTTATGTGTAGATCCCTCCTGCAATGAGGGGAATTTAATTCCTATGGCGGATCATGTAGTTGGACATTTAGATAAAAGCCATATAACAGTTCATACTTATCCAGAGGCTCATCCAGACAAGGGGATAATCACATTTAGGGTGGATATAGATGTGTCTACATGTGGCGAAATATCACCTTTAAAAGCACTTAATTATTTAATAGAAAATTTTGATTCTGATATTATAATTTGTGATTATAGAATAAGAGGTTTTACCAGGGATGTAAATGGGAATAAACACTTTAAGGACCATAAAATAAACTCTATACAGGACTTTATTTCCACAGGAAACTTAAGCTTGTACAATAGCATAGATGTAAATGTGTATCAGGAAAATATATTTCACACAAAGATGATACTTAAGGAGATAGATCTAAATAATTATCTTCTAGATATGAATTCCGAAGATTTAAGCAAAGACGAGAAAGTAAAAATATTAGATAAGCTATATAGAGAAATGCATGAAATATACTATGGGCGAAACTTCGATAAATCAAAGGAGGAAAGAGATGGACTTGTGGTTTAATGAGAGAAATACAGATACTTGCAATCTATCGATTAAGATAAAAAACGCCATATATTCTGAAAAGACACCTTTTCAAAAAATAGATTTTTATGAGTCATATGATTTTGGAATATTTTTCACCTTAGATGGGATGATGATGGTAAATGAGAAAGACGAATTTATATACCATGATATGATAGTTCACGTGCCCATGGCAGTAAACCCCAACATCAAAAATGTATTGGTAATCGGAGGAGGAGATGGAGGCACTGTAAGGGAATTAACTAGATATTCCAATATAGAATTAATTCATATGGTAGAAATAGATGAAAGAGTAGTGAGGTTGTGCCAAAGATATTTACCTCAAACATCTTCAAAACTGGAAGATGAGAGGGTAAGCTTATTTTTTGAGGACGGTGTTAAATTCGTCAAAGATAAGAAAAACATTTACGATCTTATTCTAGTAGATTCCACTGACCCAATAGGGCCTGGTGAGGGGCTATTTACTACAGAATTTTATAGGGATTGTCATAGGTCATTAAATGAGAATGGAATACTTATAAATCAACATGAAAGCCCATACTTTGAAGAGTATAGGGTTGAAATGTTAAAATCCCATGAAAAACTTAAAAGAATATTTAATATATGTCAAGTATATCAGTTCCATATGCCCACCTATTCATCAGGTCATTGGCTATTTGGATTTGCCTCTAAAAACCTGCATCCCATAAGGGATCATAAAGCTGAAGAATGGGAGAAAACAGGATTGGATACAAGATACTATAATTCTAAAATTCATAAGGGTGCTTTTGCCCTTCCAACCTATGTAAAAGATTTATTGGAATCGGTATAGAGAAAGTGCCTTTGGCACTTTTTTATATGTAAATATTGGTTAAAATAGTGTATAATTGAACAAAGGGGAAAAGAATAAAAGGGAAGGGGTATTATGGACACTTTATTGGATAAGGATAATTCAAAGGATAATCCTAAAAACTTTATAGATCATATAATAAGGATTGCCATTGAACAAGCAGCAGTATCTATTGTAATAACGGACAAAGATGGCGATATTCAGTATGTAAATCCTGCCTTTGAAAGCATAACTGGATATACGTTTGGGGAGGTCATAGGGGGCAATCCGAGGATTTTAAAAAGTGGGTTGACCACCGATGATGTTTTCGATAATTTATGGGAAACTATATCCTCAGGGAGACCTTGGAAGGGTGAGTTAATTAATAGAAGAAAAGATGGGAGCATATATTACGAGGAAGCCAGAATTAGCCCTATAATCGATGAAAATGGAGAGATTACTAATTATTTGGGGGTAAAACAAGACATTACGACACAAAAATATTTAGAGGAAAAGCTAAGGCAGACCTCTATTAGAGACCCTCTTACAAATGCATATAATAGAGGCTATGTATTTGAGAGGCTGTATCAGAGCATAGAACAATATAAAAGGGAAAAGGAAGATTTTGTGGTGGCGATTTTGGACATAGATCATTTTAAAATCGTCAATGATACATTTGGACACCAAGCAGGGGACTATGTTCTTAGGGAATTTTGTGAAATACTGATGTCTAGCATAAGGTCATACGATACCTTAGGAAGATATGGAGGAGAAGAATTTATAATACTATTTCACGACTCCGACAAAGACAGGGTCCATGAGATAATGGAAAGGATACTAGATAGTATAAGGAAATATAAATTTAGATATGAAGATGAGGAGATTAGTATCACTTTTAGTTGTGGAATCTCAAATGCCTTTGAATTTAGCCACAAAGACATAACTGTGAAAGATTTAATTGACCTAGCAGATATTAGGCTTTATAAAGCGAAAGATGCGGGACGAAATATGATAGTCATAGATTAACAGGAGATGATTTTTTGGTAAAAGATAGACTTTTGAAAGATATAGAATTTATTGTAGAATTAGATAAGATGAAATCTATTCTAAGGCAAACTAGTTTAATAGGAAAAGACCAAAGAGAGGATGACGCACAGCATTCATGGCATATAGCTGTGATGGCAATGGTACTAGGGGAATACTCTAATGAAAAGCTAGATACAGGTAAGGTGATAAAAATGCTCCTCACCCATGATTTAATAGAAATATATGCAGGGGATACATTTTGCTATGATAAGGCGGGGAACGAAACGAAAAGGGAAAGGGAGCTAGTAGGGGCTGAAAAGGTTTTTGGCATATTAGATGAAGATAAAGGCAGGGAACTTAGAGCCCTGTGGGATGAATTTGAAGAAGGCAAAACCCCAGAGGCCATATTTGCAGCTTCCATGGACAGACTCCAACCAATGCTAAATAATTATCATAACAATGGAGGCACCTGGGGGAAATTCAATGTGGCAAAGGAAGATATATACGAAAGAATTGCACCAGTTAAAGAGGCGTCAGATATACTATGGGAATACGTACAGTATATGATAGAAGATGCGGCCAATAAAGGGTTAATTAAGAGATAGGACTGGTTTTTGCTAGTCTTATTTATATTGTCATGGCTATATGCTGAAATAAATTATAATACATAAGATTAAATGAGGGAGATACTATGTGTACAGGTGTAAAAATAGATTATATAGATGGATGTGTAATGGGAAGAACCATGGACTTTGAAGCTCCTATAAACTATAACGGCCTATTCTTTCCTAGAGGATATAATTTTTGTAGCGATTTAATGGGTGAACCATTGCATTCAAAATATATGGCATTGGGAATAGGATTTGAGAACAGAGATCCCCTTAAGGATGGGGTCAATGAACACGGATTAATAGGCATCACCAATACTTTTACGGGTTTTGACCTCTACTCTAATAAGGTTGAACAGGGTAAAATAAATATCTCCAGTTTGTATTACTTTACCTATGCCCTAACTAATTACAAATCCTTGGAAGAGCTAATAGTAGATCTGCCAAATATTCATATACCTACGAAAGATTACAAGGGGGACAATACATTGACTCCAGATTTTCACTTTATGTTTGCAGATTCTACTAAGAGGTGCATTGTGGTAGAGCCTAAAAAGGGAAAATTGATATACTATGAGAACCCCTATGACGTAATGACAAATTCTCCAAGGTTTGAATCCCATGTCAGGAGATTAAACAAGGTTATGGACCCTGAGAAGTTGGAAGATTTTAATTCCTCCAAGGATTTACCGGGAGGATATGACCCAGTATCAAGGTTTATCAAGGCCTTTTATTTGACAAGAATGAATGTGAAATCCAAGAATACAAGGGATGCCTTATCAAATATCTATGGTATTTTAAATTCCATGAGTATGCCCGACGGATTTGTGAGAAATAAAAAGTACGAATACAATACTTATACCCGATATATTTGTGCCTATGATACGAAGACTAAGCTGATGACTATAAAATCTCATACAAATCCTATGGTGTATCAATTGGGGTTTGAGGATATGGAAGGTGTAAATGAAAGGCGGGCGTTTTTCATAGAGAAGGAATTTACAACACAAAAATTGAAATAGGGAAGAGGATTACTGTGGAGAAAAGTAATATGTTCAGCAAAAAAACGATTATGTATTTATTGATGCCCCTTATAATAGAGCAGTTTCTAGCCGTTGCAGTTGGCATGGCAGATACAGTTATGGTTTCCAGCGTAGGTGAAAGTGGGGTATCAGCCGTATCCTTAGTAGATGCAATTAACATACTATTAATAAATGTATTTGCCGCTTTGGCTACAGGGGGTGCTGTCGTCGCAGGGCAGAATATCGGAAGAAAAAAGTTGGACAAGGCCAATGAGGCAGGGGAACAGCTAATATTGTTTGTAGCTTTAGTTTCCATAGTTATTATGATTTTGATGTATCTTGGTAGAAATTTTATCCTCGACACAGTATTTGGTTCAATTGAACCCATGGTAAGAGACTATGCCAGCAGGTATATGATGATTGTATTTGCCAGTATACCATTTATTGCAGTATACAATAGTGGAGCGGCCCTATTTAGGACCATGGGGAACTCTAAAATCAGTATGATTACCTCTTTGATAATGAATACCATTAACGTAGTTGGCAATGCTATTCTAATTTACGGTGTGAAAATGGGCGTAGAGGGAGTGGCCATACCGACTTTAATATCAAGAGCAGTTGCTGCTATAATTATTATCGCATTGTTGAAGAACGAAGACCTGGCGTTGCACATTTCTAAGTCTTTTAAGTACAAACTGGATAAAAATGTAATCAAAGAAATCTTGTATATAGGTATACCAAATGGCATAGAAAACAGCATGTTTCAACTGGGAAAAATAATGCTTTTAAGCGTAGTAGCCACATTTGGAACAGCCTCCATAACTGCCAATGCAGTTGCAAACAATGTAACAGCTTTTCAATTTTTGCCCGGTGCTGCCATAGGTTTGGGAATGGTATCTATCGTCAGTCAAAGCATAGGGGCAGAGGATTTTCAGGCTGCTAGGTATTATACCAAATTACTTCTGAAATATGCCTATATTTCCTTAGTAGCCATAAATATAGTAATAATTGGGTCCATGCCTATTATATTGAAGATGTACAATTTGTCGGCAGAGACTACGACCTTGGCAAGGAAGATAATCCTATTTTATGGCATAAATACTTGCATAGTATGGCCCCTAGGATTTACCCTACCTAATTCATTGAGGGCAGCAAAGGACGTGAGATATACCATGTTTGTCAGTGTTGGAAGCATGTGGGTCGTGAGGATTGGACTAGGAGTATTGTTTGCAAAATTCTTGGGTTTTGGGATGTTTGGCGTATGGATGGGAATGTTCATCGACTGGTACGTAAGGGCAACATTTTACATCATAAGGTATAGGGGAGATAAATGGCAATTAAAGAGCATTTTATAAGGCAGACGGATGTCTGCCTTATTCAATAGATTATTTAATAATAGTATTGCCTCCAATAGTTATTTGCAGCGGCAATGGTTTGAAATTCAATTGCAACCACCTGGCTTGCAAATATTAAACTATCGGGGTCTACACTGTATATTCTTCGACCGCATTGCAAGATATCCAACTCTGGCTGAATATTATGGACCGTATGTCGTGCCATGAGCATTGCTAACGCACGGCCTTCCTCGGGAGTATTGGTGATTAAGGTTCCACCAGGGACTAATACTAATTCTTCATCTGGTAAACGAGGCATCATATCACATCCTATTTAATTATTCTTTTAGTTCAGTATATTAGCATAGGACTTTTTTGTGCCTGAATTTAACTTTTACATTATGCTACATTTTGTACTAGTTTCTCCCTATATATTTGAATCAACTTTTCTTCTGTCAATTGGATGCTTGGTTTATCTAGTATTATTTGCCCTCTATCCAGCATTATAACTCTATCGGAATATTCTATGGCGTCTTTCATATTGTGAGATACCATTATGGTTGTGATTTCGTATTTCTCAATTAATTCCTTGGTTTTTTTCATAACCACATTAGAAGTCTTTGGATCTAATGCAGCCGTGTGTTCGTCTAATAGCAGTAAATTTGGATATTTCATAGCTGCCATGACTAGTGACAGGGATTGTCTTTGTCCTCCTGATAAAAACTTTACTTTAGTGTTCAATTTATTCTCAAGGCCTAAGTCCAAATCTTTTAATAGGGAAATATATTTATCCATATTGCCCTTTTTTATCAGCCTTCTCAAGGAAAAATTTTCTCCTTTTTTATCAGCCAATGACATATTCTCTAATATTGTAAGAGAGGGAGATACGCCCATAGATGGATTTTGATGGACCCTTCCCAAATGAATTGCCCTGCTTTCTTCTTTTAAGGATGAAATCTCTTCTCCATTTAATATTATTTTACCTTTGTCCAGTGAAATAGTGCCGCTAATTATATTGAGGAGAGTAGATTTGCCGCATCCATTGGGTCCGATAATTGCAGTACATTTGTTTTTTTCTATGTCTAAATCAAAATCGTTGAAAATACTGATTTCATTGTCAGTACCTTTATTAAAACTCTTCGATAGTTTTCGTACCATTAGCATTGTTATCTACCTCCTTTTTTTTAAATATATTGAATATATCTATGGCAAAATTGTTGTATGAAATAAATGCTATTACAATTATGGCATTTATAGCTTTGAGGTCGTTTGGATTTAAGCCTAAATCTATGGCAATTCCGCCTATGATTTTATATGCCACAGCACCTAGTATAGCCCTAGTAGTGCCTTTTACTATATTTGAATTCTTTTTTATAGTATCACCTATGATTATGGAAGCAAGGGCAACTACTATGATGGAGCTACCCATTGTAATATCTGCAAAGCCCTGAAACTGTGCCATAAGGGCACCAGATAGAGCCACTAATCCATTGGATATCATAAGCCCTAGGATTTTATATTTATTGCTATCTTCCCCCAAGGAGCGTACCAAAGACTCGTTGTCACCTGTTGCGATTAAAAGGTATCCCATTTCCGTTTTTAAAAACCAGTCCAATAGAATTTTTATAGTTACTACAATAAGAACTAGTATTAACATCTTAGAACCTAGGTCGTAAATAGAGCTGAACTTAAACAATGGTATATTTGACTTGCCGTTTATCTTTAGGTTCACGGAATACAATATAGTCATAGTCAATATTCCCGATAATAGGGGCTTTATCCTTAGTTTTGTAAAGAGGGTAGCAGTCAATAGACCTGCTAGGGTTCCAAACAAAAATGCTGAGAATGTACTTATTACGGGGTTTATTCCCATGGAAATAAATCTTGCAAACAGGAATGCACCGAAGGGGAAAGTGCCCTCCACAGATAAATCTGCAATATCTAATATTTTGTAGGATATAAATACTCCCATGGCAAGGACTGCAAATATGAGTCCTTGCTCAATTGATGTTACTATTAATGAATTCATATATTTCACCATTCCTTTAGGTTAAACAAAGCAATTATTGGACTTTTTCTGCACCTTGTAAAGCTGGATTATTTTCATCTAGTTCCAATACTTTTAAGGTTTCCCCGTTAAACGCCTTCTTTGTATTTTCTGAAGTAGCAGAAGGTATATTTGCAGGAGATTTTCCATCGACTAATATTTCCTTAGCCATAGCTGCAGATTGTCTTCCCAATTCGTAGTAGCTTAGGCCGTCAGTCACAAGAATGCCGTCTTTTACATGGGAATCCTCTGCACCAACTGTAATCATTTTGTTTGCAATAGCCTTTTCAGATACAACATTTATGGCAGATGCTACCATGTTGTCTGTAATGGTATAGATAGCGTCTACTTTTTTCATGATTGAGTCCAAGGCTTGAGGTATATCGTTTATATTTGAAATACCAACTTCTACAATTTCAAGGTCAATGGAAGGAGCAAGTTCT
The DNA here is from genome assembly GCA_023229175.1 of Tissierellaceae bacterium. Lineage (GTDB taxonomy): Bacteria > Bacillota > Clostridia > Tissierellales > Tissierellaceae > JAAYFT01. Next base: position 26,880 of record JALNZV010000005.1, read on the forward strand.
TTGGCCATATCCACTTGGATTTGTGAGTTTGGTTCACTGGTATTGAATACGATGCCGACTTTCTTTATATTGCTATCTAAATCTTTAAACAACTGTAGTTGTCTATCCATCGGAGTTAGATCCGACGTACCAGTTACATTGCCTCCAGGGCTTTCCATGGAATCCACTAGTTCTGCATCTACTGGATCGGTTACTGCACTAAATATAATAGGTATATCCGATGTAGCTTGCTTTGCAGATTGTGCAGCTGGTGTAGCTATGGCGTAAATTAAATCTACCTTATCCTTTACAAATTTCTCTGCAATTGTAAGGGAAGTTGGAATGTCCCCTTGGGAATTTTGGTAATGAATATTTGCATTTACCCCCAATTCCTTTAGTCCATCTTCAAAACCGCGTCTTGCATCGTCTAGAGCAGGGTGATCTGCCAATTGACTGATGCCAATATCAAACACTACTTCCTCTGGTACATTTTGCTCACTTGATTGGCTACCATTTGTTACAGTACCTTCTTCTTTTGATGGGGTGTCGTTGGCTGAGCAGCCCGTAAACACCAACATAGTAATCAACAACAATACTAATAACTTTACAATTCCTTTTTTCATTTTCTTATCCTCCTAAATTTTATTATTTTTATTAGGATGATTAGTATAGATTGAATGCTATTCTTATGGTTACATAAATTGGGTTAGCCGAGATTATTTTTTGCAGTTTCGTGCATAAAAAAATCTTTCGTTCCTACAAATATAGCGTATAGCTATACTTATAGGGACGAAAGATTATATCCGCGGTACCACCCCAATTATGACAAAGTCATCACTCAATCAGACCTAACAGTCCTATCCCTTGTAACGATGGGCTTTCGGATTTGCCTACAGGCTTTAGCTTTTAGCAAATCAGCTCTGGAGTGTATATTACATATCCCCTTAATGTTGGCTCTCACCTAACCCAACTCTCTTTTAAAAAGGTAAGACATCTTTCTCTCCATCGAAGCATTTTATATTAAATAACATGATAATACTTTAGTCGACTAATGTCAACTGTTTTTTATAAAAAGTTTTTATTCGGTGAAAATATGTGAGGACTTTGCTTCTTTAATAGTTTACAATTATTTAGTATAATTATATTTAGGGCTTTGCTTTATGATAGGATTTACAGGAAGGAAGGAAAAGCAAAACGTATTTAACAAAATGGAGGTAAGGAAATGAAGACAATAGGTTTAATTGGCGGGATGAGCTGGGAGTCGTCCTTAGACTACTATAGAATTATCAACGAGGAAGTAAAAAATAGGCTAGGGGGACTACATTCTGCAAAATGTATATTACATAGTGTAGATTTCCACGAGATAGAGTTATATCAAAGACGAGGGCAATGGGAGAAGGCAGCACAAATCATGACAGAGGCAGGGCAAGGATTGGAGTTAGCCGGTGCAGATTTTATCATTATCTGTACCAATACCATGCACAAAGTAGCAGATCAGGTACAAAAAGGCATCAATATTCCATTGCTCCATATTGCTGATTTGACGGCGGACAAGGTTTTATCCGATGGAATAGAAACAGTTGGATTATTGGGTACAAAATATACTATGGAACAAGACTTTTACAAATCAAGGCTAGAAGATAAAGGAATAAAAGTTTTAATACCAAATGACCTAGATAGGATAACGGTAAATACTGTAATCTTTGAAGAATTGTGTCTTGGCGATATTGTCAATGAGTCTAGAGGAAAGTATAAGAAAATAATCCAAGAATTAATAGAAGAGGGAGCAGAGGGTATAATACTTGGATGCACAGAAGTAGGCATGTTGATAAAACAAGAAGATTCTACTGTACCCCTATATGATACGACCATACTTCACGCAATAGGGGCAGTAGAATATGCATTGGGGAGGTAAGATATGGCAATTATAGCAGTAGATTTCGATGGGACCTTATATGAAGAAAATTCTGCAAAGGTCACAATAAAAGCTGGGAGAACTGCCCTCACTTTTAAACAATGGGTACACATATTCAAAGACATTGTAAAGGGAATAGCCAATAGTCCAGGGCAAAAAAAGGATTTTAATATTCTTTTCCTTAAATCATTCTTTTACCAGATGAAGGGGATGAGCAGAGAGGAAATATCTGATTTCTTCACGGGACTAGTAGATGCAGGAAAAGATGGAATCAATAAAGAACTTTTTTTAAGAGTAAATAAGCATTTGGAAGACGGTAATCAGGTGGTAATATTGTCAGGAGCATTACAGCCCTTTCTTGAAATATTTGTTCGAGAATTAAGTATATCGGCAGATGTCATAGGGACACAGCTATTTTTCGATGAGAAAGGAATATGTACTGGGAAAATAGGTGCATTGAATAGAGGAATAGAGAAAGTAAATAGGCTGCAGCGTTGGATAGAGGAAAAAGGTGTAGAGGGGGAAAGGATTTGGGCATATGCGGATAGTGAATCGGATATTCCCATACTGGAATTTGCGGACAAGGCAGTTGCTGTTAATCCGTCAAATAAATTGAAGGAGATTGCAGAACTAAATAAATGGGAAATATTTTAAGGCGGACCTTTGTCCGCCCTATCTTACAATATTCACGGCATATTAAATTTTGGATAGTCCAGCAGCTATTTGTGCTGCCAATTTTGCATTATTGTATACTAGTTGAATATTAGCTTCAAGGCTTTTACCTTCAGTAATTTTTTGGACCTTGTCTAAGAGATAAGGGGTAGTTTCCTTGCCCTCGATACCAAGGTTTTTGGCTTCTTCCAAAGCCTGGTCTATGGCTTTTGCGATTATTTTATTATCCATGGCATGTTCAGTTGGGATTGGATTTGCAATGACCATAGAACCCTTTAAATTTAATTCCCTTTTTACCTTTATGGCCTTGGCGATTTCCATGGGATTTTCCATTCTGTAATTTAGTTTAAATCCACTTTCCCTTGTATAAAAGGCAGGCAATTGATCTGTTTTATATCCGATTACAGGCACTCCTTTTGTCTCTAAGTATTCTAGAGTGAGACCTAAATCTAATATGGATTTAATCCCTGCACATACTACTATAACATCGTTGTTGGCAAGTTCCTCTAAGTCTGCCGATATATCCATGGTGACCTCTGCACCTCTGTGTACTCCACCAATGCCTCCAGTAGCAAATATCTTCACTCCTGCAAGAGATGCTATTACCATGGTGGCTGCCACCGTTGTAGCACCATCTTCTCCCTTAGAGACTAGAATTGGGATATCCCTTCTACTGGATTTTGTGACATCAAGGCCCTTTTTACCCAAATAATCAATTTCTTCATGGGAAATTCCCACGGTCAATTTACCTCCAATTATGGCTATGGTTGCGGGTATTGCTCCATTATCTCGCACAATGTTTTCAACCTTCAGGGCTGTCTCTACATTTTGGGGATATGGCATCCCATGGGAAATAATTGTAGATTCCAACGCTACTACAGGTCTATTTTCATCTAATGCTCTTTTCACCTCGGGGGATATAATTAAATTATTCATTTTCTACCTCCATTTTATCTAAAATATTTTTAATATTGACTGCAGACATTTTATTGCTTACAGTTGATTTTGATTTTACAGTAATAGATGCAGCAGCTATTCCAGCCTTAGCAGACTTCCTTATATGGTACCCTTGTAAAAATGACCAGACAACTGCTGCCAAGAAACTATCTCCTGCTCCAGTGGTGCTGACAGTTTCGCTTTTTATAATTGGAATGCTTCCCTTATCTACTCCATTTGTATAGTATACACCCTCACTGCCTAAAGATACAAATACGTTTTTTACACCTTTTTTCATGATTATATCAGTAGCTTCCTCTAAATCATCCCTATTCTCAATCTTCATATTTGACAATATCTCCGCCTCTAGTATATTGGGTTTTAAGGTGTGAACACCATAGATGAGATCTTTGATGTTTCTAGTTTTCTCAATAGATACAGTATCTAAAAATATTGGAACCTCCACGTAGTCCATTACAAATTTAAAGGATTCAATTGATATATTCGTATCTAAAACGCAGGCTTTGCCCCCATTAATGACCCCTAACTTTTCACTTAAATATTTAGGTGTAATATATTTATAAATTTCCATATCTGAGATAGCCAATTGCATTTCCCCCAGTTCATCGTTGATGCAAAGGTATGACGAGGTAGGCTGGTTTTCTACTATGAGAGAATGGCTCAAGCCTATGCCTAAATCCTTACAGCTATTTTTTATTTCTGCAGCATACGCGTCATCGCCTAGAATAGTAATGAGTTCGACTTGGATGTTCAACTTACTAAGGTTTTCAGCTATATTTCTGCCTACGCCGCCTAAGGAAATCAGCGTGCTGCCGGGGTTTGAATCGTGAAGTTTAGGTTTTTTAAAGGGAGTGCCAATAATATCAATATTTGCACCACCTAAGACGGTAATATAATTTTCCAAAATGCACCCCCTACAATTTAATTACATGTAAAATATACCCATAATGTGGTTTTTATTTCAAGAAACAGTTTATTTTGCATATTATCATATCCTGTGCTAATATAAACTATCGAAACACCTTTAAAAAATCAAGTGATTAAAGTATAATGTAGATAAAAACTTGCATAAATAGCTTAAGGAGGAAGGATAAAGATGAAAAGAATAGTAGTATTTGGAAGCAAGCTTTGACCTGACTGCGACCCAGCGAAGGAGTATCTTTCAAATAATAATATAAAATACGCGTATATAGATGTTACGGAAAGTATGGGAAATCTAAAGAGGTTTTTAAAATACAGGGATAATAGACCTGAATTTAAAAAGATTAAAGAAAAAGGCAACATAGGATTGCCTTGCATCGTTGTAAATGGTGGGGAAGAGATTCTATTTGATTACAACGAATTAAAAATATGATTAATATGGTGGTGAAAGATTATCATGAAAGAAACTGTATATATAATAGGGCACAAAAACCCTGATTCGGATTCTATTTGCTCTGCACTGGCCTATGCGGAGTACAAAAATGGCAACGGCGATATCAATGCCATTCCCGTAAGGCTAGGCAAGATGAATAGGGAAACAAAATTTATTTTAGAGTATTTTGGCGTGGAGTCTCCAGTATTGCTGGAAACAGTTAGGCTTAGCGTTGAGGATTTAAACTTTGATAAAATAGCTCCCGTAAGTCCCGATATATCCCTTAGGATGGGCCTGGAGCTCATGAAGAGAAACAATTTAAATAGTCTTCCAGTCGTGGATGAGAATGAGCAGCTAATAGGAGTCGCCACTATATCTGATATAATCAGCTCTTACATAGACGTATGGGACAATGGAATCCTAGGAAAATCAGGTTCTACCATAGACAATATAGTTGACACATTGTCGGCAAAGGCAGTTGTAATACCGAAAAAGATTAAACCCTTTACAGGAAAGATTTTAGTTTTGGCAATGGAACCAAAATCAGTAGTAAAATATATAGAGGAAAACGATATAGCAATTTGTGGAGATAGGAGGGATGTTCAAGAAATAGCAGTTAATAGCAATATTTCCCTGATGATTGTCACAGGAAATGCTATTATAGACGATGAAATCCTTCAACTAGCTAAGGAAAGGAATATTACTTTAATTTTAACTCCCCACGATACTTTTACTACATCAAGACTCATAACCCAGTCTATGCCAATAAATCACGTAATGACTAAGGAAAATCTAGTTATGTTTGCATTAGATGACTTAGTGGATAATGTGAAGGATAAAATGTCTCAAACTAGGTATAGGTCTTACCCAGTAATTGACGACGACAATAACAACAAGGTTGTTGGACTAATATCTAGATATCATTTGATTTCAAGTATGAAGAAGAAGGTAATACTTGTGGACCACAACGAAAGAAGCCAATCCATAGATGGATTAGAGGAATGCGATATTTTAGAAATCATAGATCACCATAGGGTTGCAGATGTATTTACGGGAAACCCAATATACTTTAGAAATGAACCTGTGGGCAGTACTTCTACCATTATTGCGTCAATAATGTTTGAAAACGGCAGAAGACCCTCCAAAAAAATAGCGGGCATATTAGCAGCCGCCATAATCTCGGATACTTTATTATTTAAATCCCCTACCTCTACCAATGCAGACAAGATAATGCTGGAGAGGTTAGCTAGGATAGCTGATTTAAATATAGAGGAATTTGCTATGGAGATGTTTAAGGCAGGGACATCCCTTACGGGGAAAACACCCCAGGAATTGCTGAATCAGGACCTGAAGGTATTTAACATTGACGATGAGAAAATAGGAATTGCACAAGTAAATACTATGGATCCAGATAGTTTAAAGGATATGAAATCTGATTTAATAGTGGCTATGGAGGAGAAGAGAAAAGAACAGGGCTACTCCATATTTATATTGATGTTGACGGATATATTTAATGAGGCATCGGAAATGGTCGTAGTGGGGGAACACAGAGAAATCGTTGCTGAGGCATTTGGCGAAACCCTGGATAATAATTCATTTTATGCCCCTGGAGTCCTATCTAGAAAAAAACAAGTAGTCCCGCCGATTACGGCTGCAATTACCAATATAGATAGAATATAAAGATTACAGAGTTTTCAATACATACCCCTACATGGTATAATGTAAAAGAACTAGAATGGGGGATTGGATATGGAAGCTCTGAAATTACTTTTAGTCTTTATAGTTATTATGGTGGTTATGGGGCTCAGGAGGCCATTGTATGTTTCCATTGCCAGTGGAATATTGGCTACTATAATTTTATATAGGGTTAATATTGTAGATGGAATAAAAGCTATGTATATTTCTGCTGTCAGCCTAGACACCCTTTATTTGATTTTGGCTTTTTACACCATAACATTTCTGCAAAGGATGCTGGAGGATAGGAATCATCTGATATTGGCGGAAAAGTCTTTAAGCAATCTATTTAATAGCAGAAGGATTAATACCATGGTAGCACCATTCGTCATAGGTATGCTCCCTTCACCTGGTGCCGTTTTAATAGCAGGACCAATTGTGGACAAAGCTGGAGAAGATTATGTAACCACTAAGGAAAAAGCATTTATAACCACTTATTATAGACATATTTCAGAAAGTTTTATGCCGACTTATGCCCAGATTTTATTGGCAGTAAATTTATCAGGTATAAATATGACTTACTTTGTGTTGGGAATGATTCCATTGGTTTTTGTATTATTTATTTTAGGATATATATTTTATGTGCGTAAGATACCAAAGGAAACGGGCCTACCAGAGTCTAAAAATAAAAAGCAAGATATTATAAATATCTTTATTAGCCTTTGGTCCATTGCATTGACAACCATTATAATATTGATTTTCAATATACAGGTTTACCTAGCTGTAATACCTGTTGCAATACTATCCATACTTTTAAATAAATTTACATGGCAGGAAATAAAACCTATGTTTGCAACGGCATTTGACACAAAACTTGCCCTAAGCACCATTGTCATAATGATGTTTAAGGGAGTAATATCGTATACGGGAATTATTGAAAATTTACCTGTCTATTTTGCTGCATTGCCAATACATTCTGCTTTTATTTTCGCCTTGATTTTTTTGTTTGGCACAATTGTAGCTGGTTCCCAAGCCATGGTAGCCATAGCCATACCCCTTGCCTTTGCCACCATACCCTATGGAGGCTTGGCATTACTTATCTTGCTTATGTCCATGAGCTATATAGCTTCCCAAATATCGCCTACCCACATATGTTTGGCCATTGTAACAGAGGATTTTGGCATTTCCTTCATAGATTTAGTAATGAGTACAATGCCGATTTTGATTTCATTTGTAATTATCAGCATTATTTATAGTTATGCTATATTTCTTTTATTTTAAGTTTTAAAAATTCCTTTTAGTTTTAAACAATTTTTAGCAAGGATAAAAACATCTAATCAGTAGACAATAAATAAAGAAACAAAAAAACTGAAAGGAGACTCATTATGGCCTTAAAGAACACATTGAATTTAAGTAATGTAACTCAACAAGAGCTAAATAGCGTTAAAGAAATTGCACTGGGACATTTAACTATGAGCAGTAAGTTTTGTTTGTATGAAACTCAAGTACAGGAGCCACAGCTTAAGCAGATGCTTCAACAATCCTGTACAGATGCTAAAACTACTGCTACAAATCTAATTAATTCACTATAGGAGGGTAAAGGATGCAAGAAAGAGATATAGTCAATGACCTATTGGTAGGTACAAAAGCCAGTATCAATTCATATACGACAGCAATACAAGAGTGTTCAAATCAGCAGCTAAGAACAACACTGCAAACCTTAAGGGACGAAGCAGAACAGATGCAATACCAGTTATTTCAAATTGCAGAACAAAAAGGATATTACACGCCAGCACCAGCAGCCAGCACAAATGATATTAATTCCATTAAAACAACTTTGTCATCTGCTGTAAACTCTGCAAATTCTAAATCAAATAACTTTAGTTCATAAATAAAACTTAGGGATTCTATTATAAATTTAGAATCCCTAAAATTTTAAAATAATATGAAAAAATACATAGACTTTTTATTTTTTCTGTGGTATTCTATATAAAATAAATACCTTTAATCTAATCCAGAGAGATTAGGAAGGGATTACAGATTAATACCTTTGTATTTTTACGCCTTCCTACCAGAAGGCTTTTTTAAAGCGTAATCCTTTTGAAGGGCAATAGTGCTAAAGGAGGTTTTAAAATGTTAAAAGGAAAACATTTAATTGATCCACAAGATTTTTCAGTTGAAGAACTAGATGAAATATTTGATTTAGCAGAAGAAATCATTAAAAAACCAGAGGATTTTACAAATGTTTGCGATGGCAAACTATTAGGGACTTTATTTTTCGAACCAAGTACTAGAACCAGGTTAAGCTTTGAATCGGCAATGCTTAGATTAGGTGGAAAAGTAGTTGGTTTTTCTGAGCCCAATTCCAGTTCAGTAGCTAAAGGTGAAAATTTGCCCGATACCATAAGGACAGTGGCGGCTTATACAGATATTATCGCCATGAGGCATCCAAAGGAAGGTGCGCCTAGATATGGCTCCCAATACTCGGATGTACCCCTCATAAATGCAGGGGACGGGGGACATCAACACCCTACACAGACATTGACAGATCTTTTGACAATTAGGGTAGCAAAGGGAAAGATGACCGATTTAACCATAGGGCTTTGCGGAGATTTAAAATTTGGACGAACTGTTCACTCTTTAATCAAGGCAATGTCTAGATACGAAAACGTAAAATTTATACTCATATCTCCCAATGAATTGAAAACGCCTAAATATATTAAGGCAGAGATATTGGATAGAAAGTCCTTAGATTATGTAGAGGTCGAAAAGCTTGAAGATGTAATAGAACAATTGGATATACTATATATGACTAGAGTACAGAAGGAAAGGTTTTTCAACGAAGCTGACTATATCAGACTTAAAGATAGCTATATATTAGATAATGCAAAACTAAAGACTGCCAAGGATGACCTAACAATTCTTCATCCGCTTCCTAGGGTAAATGAAATAAGCATGGAAATAGATAGCGACCCAAGGGCATGGTATTTTAAACAAACAAAGTATGGGATGTTCGTCAGAATGGCACTAATAGCAAAACTTTTGGGGGTGAGATAGATGTTGAATATAAACAGTATCACAAAGGGAATAGTAATAGACCATATAAAACCTGGCTATGGTATTATGATATTTGAATATTTAAAATTAGATAAGGCAGATTTTACAGTAGCCCTTATAATGAATGCAACTAGCAAGAAATATGGGCGAAAGGATATAATAAAGATAGAAAATGAGCTAGATATTGATTTAGCTATGTTAGGATTTATAGATCCAAATATTACGGTAAATATTATCGAAAATGAAAAGATAACTGAAAAAATAAATCTATCTTTGCCAGATAGAGTAGAAAGCATAATAGAATGTAAAAATCCTAGATGTATCACTTCTGTTGAAAGGGGAATAACTCACAAATTTGTATTAATCGATGAAGATAAGGGTATCTATAAATGTGAGTACTGCGACCAGATTTATTCTTGGGAGGGATAGAATGGAATTATTGATAAAAGGGGCAAGGATAGTAGACGAAAACAAAGATTTTACAGGGGATTTATATATTAAAGATGGAAAGATAAAAGACTATGGAGTAAAAATTGATTATTCGTGTGAAAGAATAAATGGAGAAGGATTAGTTCTCATGCCTTCTTTCATTGACCTCCACGCACATTTTCGAGAACCTGGATTTACCCATAAAGAAGATTTATTAAGCGGGAGTAAAGCCGCTCTCAGGGGAGGCTATACTTTAGTCAATTTAATGGGAAATACAAATCCCATTAGTTCTTCCATGGATATTGTGGAATACGTCTTAGGTAGAGCAAGGGAATTGGATTTAATAGATATACATCAGGTGGTATCTGTAACTAAGGATTTTGACGGTATTACTTTAGATCATCTAGATGATTTAGACGAAAGGGTAAAGTTTATTTCTGACGACGGCGTAGGTATTCAATCAAATATCGTCATGTACAATGCAATGAAGAAGTCAATAGAAGGGGGTTTAACTATTATGGTCCATGCAGAGGACAAGGACCTGACCCCAATAGATTATAGGATTTCTGAAAATATCATAACTTTCAGGGATATTTACCTTTCAAAAGTAACTGGAGCAAGGTTGCATCTATGTCATGTGAGTACTGCTGAGGCCATAGAAGAAATTAGAAGGGCAAAGAAAGATGGAATAAACCTTACATGCGAAGTGACTCCCCATCACATATCCTTGTGGGACAACAACTATAAAGTTAATCCACCTATTAGGACAAAAAGGGATGTAGATTCAATAATAGAGGGGATAATGGATGGAACAGTAGACGCCATAGCTACGGACCACGCTCCCCACACAAAGGATGATAAGCTCAATGGTTCCCCTGGACTATCTGGTTTGGAAACTTCCTTTTCAGTATCCTATACTAGCCTAGTCAAAACTGGCAATATAGATTTGATGAAATTATCTAGATTAATGTCGGGGAATCCTGCTAGGATAATGGGTGTAAAGAAGGGGAGAATAGAAAAGGGTTATGACGGAGATTTGGTTCTCGCAGACCTAGACAAAGAGTTAGTAGTTGAAGGTGAAAAATTTTACTCAAAGGGAAAAAATACTCCATTTGAAGGTATGAAATTTTATGGTGAAATTATAATGACCCTGAAGAGCGGGAAGATAAAATATCCCTTTGGAGATTAGGAGGTGCTATATTGATAATCGATAGACTATATGATGAAGTGCAAAAAAAGGGTAATGTTTGCGTAGGACTAGATACAAAACTAGATTATATTCCAACATGGATGAAAGAAAAACATAGGGATTTAGATGAAATAATATTTCAATTTAATAAGACAATAATTGATAGTACAAACGATATAGCTGCAATCTTTAAGCTACAAATAGCATTTTATGAGGCTTATGGCATCGAGGGCCTACTAGGGTATAAGAAGACTCTGGAATACTTAAGGCATATTGGGGTTCTGACTATCGGGGACGTCAAAAGGGGTGATATATCTTCTACGGCGGAGATGTATGCAAGGGCTCATTTTGAGGGGGACTTTGAAGTGGATTTCATTACACTTAATCCTTATATGGGATTTGATAGTATTACCCCCTATCTTAAGTATTTGGATACTGGCAATAAAGGGATTTTTGTATTGCTTAGGACATCAAATCCAGGAGCTAAAGATATAGAATACCTAGACGTCAACGGCCAAAGCCTATACTACCACGTGGGGCAGAAGCTTGAAGAAATGGGCAAAGACTATATAGGTAAATCTGGTTATAGTTCCATAGGGGCTGTGGTGGGGGGAACCCATACAGAAGAAGCAAGAGAAATTAGAAAAAGGTATAATAATATGTTCTTTTTGATACCGGGATATGGGGCCCAAGGTGCTACTGGTAAGGACGTAAGCCTATATTTAAATAAAGGGAACGGAGGAGTTGTAAATTCCTCCAGGGGCATAATTACAGCCTACAAAAAATACGAAGACGGGTCTAGGAATATAAGCAAATATGCAAGGGAAGCTGTACTTAATATGAGGGAGGATATAGGATTTGAAGGACGGTTATAAAGAAGGGACTATTTATTCAAATGATGAAATAAGTCCAAATATATTTGAGGTAATATTAGAGGGGGATTTTCACGGAATTCCAGGACAGTTTTATATGATAAGAGGATGGGAGGCCCTAGACCCATTTCTAGCTAGGCCCATTAGCATTGCAGATATAGATAGCGGGAAATTGAAACTCTTATATGAGCTCAAGGGCAGGGGAACCCACATCATATCTAAACTAAAAAAAGGAGATAAATTAAGTTTGCTGGGTCCTCTTGGAAATGGTTTTGATTTAAAGGAGGAAGGAAGGATTGCCATAATAACAGGCGGTATAGGTATAGCACCAATGTTATATCTGGCAAAGAATTTGCCCGATGAGGTAGACATATATAGCGGTTTTAGAAGCAATGCGTATTTTTTAGATCAAATAAGGCCCTATGTAAAAAGTGTAAACATAGCTACGGAAGATGGGACGACAGGACATAAAGGTTTTGTGACTGAGCTATTTGAGCCGTCAAAGTACGATTTGGTATATACATGTGGACCCACGCCGATGATGGAGGTAGTCATAGAGATGTGCAAGGGGATAGTACCTGTATATGCTTCCATGGAAAGCCGCATGGCATGTGGGATTGGAGTCTGCCTTGGCTGTACCATTGAAACCACAAGGGGAATGGAAAGGGTATGCAAAGAAGGCCCTGTATTTAAGGGAGAGGAGGTAGTAATATGACTAAGGTGAAGATTTTAGGAGTGGAACTAAAAAATCCAGTTATAGCTGCCTCGGGGACATTTGGATTTGGGAAGGAGTTCGATGAGTTTTTTTCCATAGATAAGCTGGGAGGCATATGTTCAAAGGGCCTTACCCTAAATAAAAGCAATGGAAATAAAGGCATAAGGATATACGAAACTCCCGCAGGGTTGATGAACAGCATCGGGCTTCAAAACCCAGGTGTTGAAGGTTTTATAAGGGATGAATTGCCATTTTTACAAGGCAAGGACACGGTGATTTTCGCCAACTTAGGGGGGCATTCCCTGGACGAGTATCTGGAGGGCATAGAGCTATTAAACGATACATCTGTAGATTTTATTGAACTAAACATATCATGCCCAAATGTGAAGGAAGGCGGCATGGCTTTTGGCATAAAATGCAATACTGCCGAGTCAGTAGTCAAGGAAGCAAAGAAGGTATCAAAAAAACCTATGATTGTGAAATTGTCACCTAATGCGGAGAACATTCAAGAAATGGCATATACATGTGTGGAGTCAGGTGCAGACGGTATTTCTTTGGTAAATACTTTTAATGCATTGGCTATTGATATTTACAATAGAAGGCCAGTATTTAACAACATTACAGCGGGGCTCTCTGGTCCGTGTATAAAACCCATTGCCCTTAGGATGGTATACGAGGTAAGCAAAGTAGTTGATGTTCCAATTTTAGGCATAGGGGGAATCACAAGGGCAGAGGATGCCATTGAATACATTATGGCTGGGGCGACGGCAGTCCAAGTAGGTAGCGGGAATTTTATAAAGCCAGATATTACACTTGACATAATAGCTGGTATAGAAGAGTTTATGGAACGAGAAGGAATTAAATCCTTGGAGGAAATCAGGGGAATAATCTAAGAATAAGGATATAAACAATTATAATGGGGGCGAAACAATGGTTATTGATTTACTTAAAGAAACAGATGCTCTTCTCCATGGACATTTTCTTTTGTCCTCGGGTAAGCATAGCGATGGATATGTACAATGTGCAAAATTGTTGCAACATCCCGACAAAGCTGCAAAGGCATTATCGGCAGTGGTGGATAAGGTAAAAGATTTAGACATCGACATGGTAGTTGGACCTGCCATGGGTGGTGTCATTGTGGCCTATGAACTAGGTCGTCAGTTGGGAAAGCCTGCTATATTTACCGAAAGAGAAGAAGGCGAAATGAAGCTAAAGAGGGGCTTTCATATAGAGAATGGACAAAGAGTTTTAATAGCTGAAGATGTGGTTACAACGGGGAAATCTGCCTATGAGGCAATTAAAGTAGTAGAGAATCAAGGTGGCATTGTAGTTGGCATAGCTTGTATTGCAGATAGATCCCATGGAGGAATTGAGTACCCATTGTTTCCGGGAACAAAGCTTGAAATAAAAACTTATGAAAAAGACGATTGTCCCTTGTGTAAAGAGGGATTGCCAATAGAAAAACCAGGCAGCAGAAAAATCAAAGGCTAGAATTCTAGTCTTTGATTTTTTTATCATTTTTATATAGTCCTGAACCTATGTTTTCTGCTTTGTTCTCTACTGTTTCGTTTAGGATTTCACCGTCCGTGCCATACAATAGTTCATTTGGTATATTAATTGCACTTCCCCTCAGCGGGAATACATCTTTATTTTCGGCAAGGCCAATTTTCCTTGGGTCTCTATTATTTTTTCTATTCATATCTATACCTCCTGCTATTTAGTATTTCCAAAACAATACAATATATAGCTATAATATTTAGCACCATACAAATTAATAATATTAATAAATAAATTAATATTATTAAAATATTAATTAAATATGTTAAAAATAGTATTGACATTTTTAAACTTTAATATTACTATATCTTTAAATGCATTAAATATAATGATTAATCCTATTGGCCAAAGGGTTAGAAGGAGGTATGGATGTGAAGGAGCTTTTACTTAAGCGAAAATCAAAATTTGTTTTATATATTTTTGCCTGCCTATTGCCTGTAGTCAATCAATCCATGTTGAATTTGGCTACTGCATTGCTAATAGGCAGCATACAATTACAATCGATGGAATACTTTACAAAGGTATCTATTATAACCATAGGTATCATAATAATGGGATCTGTATTTCATATTATATCCAGGTTTATGAGAATTTCCTTTATGAGAGATACATTGCTGGATATTAGAATATTGGCCTTTGATAAGATTTTAAATTCGTCATATAAAGAATTTAGCAAGAAATCCAAGGATACATATATATCTAATCTAATAAACGATATAAATATAGTTGAAAGAGATTTCTTTTTAGCATTGATTAATATTATATATAATAGCGGTGTCTATATAGTCTCCTTGGGAATAATTGCATTTTTAGATATAAAATTTGCCATAATGGCCTTTGCGTTTTCCATTGTACTATTTATAATTAGCAAATCCTTTGAGAGAAAGACTGTCCACCTCCAAGAAAAAGTATCAGAAGAAAATGAAAAGTTTGCAGTAAGTATGTCCAATACTTTTAACGGTCTGGAAATATTAAAATTAAACGATATAGAAGATAAGTTTTTAGGCAAATCTTTGGCTAGTATAATTGGATTAGAGAGAGAAAAATTAAATTATAACATCTATACTGATGCACAAAGGCGTATAATGGAATTTTTAGGATTTGGATTTTTAATAGCTTCTCTAGTATATTTATCGTCATTATTTTCAAAAGGGATGACTTTGACAAAAGCCACATTTATTGTTCAGTTGTCCAATGCTTGTGTCTGGAATATAATAGCCGTCATGCCCAGGGTCAATCAACTAAAATCTTCTGTGAAGATATTTGACAAAATTACGAAAAGCGAAAATGAGGAAATTATAGATTCTGGAAAAGAGAAAGAATTTATCTTTGAAAATGAAGTCGAAGTGAGCAATCTTTCATTTAATTATGGAGAAAAGGAAATTTTAAAAGACGTAACCTTTAAAATATTAAAGGGTAAAAAATACTTATTAAAAGGTGCAAGCGGTTCAGGTAAATCCACTTTGATAAAGCTTTTGTCAATGATATACGACGACTATTTAGGGGACATAAAAGTCGATGGAATAAACTTAAAACAAATAAAAGAAGATAGTTTAAACGACAATGTGGCCTTTATCTATCAAGATGTTTTTCTCTTTGAAGATACAATATTTAACAATATTGCATTATATAAAGATTATAATGAAAAACAAGTCCTGAATGCTGCTAGAGATGCAGGATTAAACAGCCTTTTGGAGAAGAAAGAAAATGGCATCCATGAAATGTTGTTTGAAAACGGTAAAAACTTATCAGGGGGAGAGAGGCAAAGAATTTCCATTGCCAGAGCAGTAATCAAAGAATCGAAACTACTATTTATAGATGAGGCCACTTCTAGCCTAGATGAAGAATTAGGCAGAAAGGTAGAGGAGACCATACTGGGATTGGAAAACACAGTAGTAGCTGTTTCCCATAGACATTATGAAGGTATAACAGAAAAATACGACTACGTGTTGGAAATTAGAAATAGTCAGGTAATTCAGTACGAGGCAGGGGAATATTTCATGGAGGTGGCAGTATGAAAAAAACCATTGGAAAATCACTTCCATTTTTAATTTTAGCTTTATTTGCGTTATTTATTACATTTGGTGCAGAAGGCTATATAAATATAAATATAATGAAAATTGTGGACTACGCCTTGGAAGGCAATTTAAACAGTATGAAAAGAGAAGCTTTAATTGCCCTTGTATTAATGATTATATCTTTTCCACTGGGCTTATTGTCTTCTTATACCAGAGCACTATATCTAAATAAATCATTAGTTAAATCAAAGATGTATTATATAGACAGGCTTTTTAAAAAGAATATCAACGAATTTCAGGCTGAAAATAATGCAAAGTATCTATCTGCCATTACTAACGATATGAACAATATAGAAGAAAAGTATTTAACTGGAATATATGAATCGGGTTCCAGCATTATAAGCTTTATAGTGTCCTTTATTGTCATAGCCTCTGTGAGCCCTAGTGCACTTTTTATTGGCATAGGAATATCTTTAGTGTCCGCTGTGTTATCGGCCATAACAGGTAAGCCACTACAAAAGCATGAAAGACATAGGTCTGATTTATTTGAGGGGTATACATCCTATGTCAAGGAGGCTTTAGGTGCCTTCCAAATAATTAAAGGGAACAATTTAAATAAAAAGGTGAAGGAAGACTTTGAAAATAGGAGCAGAGACATACAATACAAAGGGTATGTCATAGATAAGATATTTACTTATGTTTCTGCACTCCAACAATTTATTATGATGGGAGCCTTATTATCCATATTTATAGTATCTGTATATATGGCTATAAGGGGCTCCATTACAGCAGGTGCAGTCATACTTATAGTCAACAATTTAGAGAGACTTATGATGCCTCTAATGAGTTTATCGGAATGGTTTCCGAAAATACTTTCAGTTAAGTCCTTGTTTACAAAGATGGATGAAAGTCTTGAAAACTACGAGAACCACAGAGAGACAATTGAATTGGATGGTTTCAATGGATATATAGAATTTAAAGATGTGTCATTTAGTTATGATGAAAATACTGTATTAGATGGCGTAAACCTTATTCTGAAGAAGGGGGAAAAGTGTCTGGTCGTTGGCCCAAGCGGCGGAGGAAAATCTACCTTACTTAAACTGCTAAGGAAATATTTTAATCCCCTTAAGGGAAAGATAACCATAGACGGCGAAAATCTAAAAGATATAACAAAGGAAAGCTATTTCAGTACAATATCAAATGTTGAGCAGCAAGTATTTTTATTTGAAGATACACTGAGGAACAATATAACCCTATACAAAGACTATAGCCAAAGCGATATAGATTTAGCTATTGAAAGGGCTGGACTGAAGGATTTTGTACTGGGGTTGGAAAATGGACTGGATACTATTATATACGACAATGGGAAAAATGTTTCTGGAGGAGAAAAATCGAGAATAGCCATTGCTAGGGGTCTTCTAAATAGGTCGGATATTATCTTTCTTGATGAAGCCTTTGCAAGCTTGGATCAAAAAGTTGCCAGGGAAATAGAGGAGACCATATTAGATTTAGATGGCGTCACAGTTGTAAATGTAAGCCATATCGTATTTAAAGATTCAAAAGAAAGATATAATAAGGTATTCGTAGTTAGGAACGGCAAGGTAATTCCAAATTAAAGGAGCCATCAATTAGTAATAAATGCCTAAATCCTATGTAAAAACCTGTATTTTGAATAATTAGTTTGTAAAACCCCGCCTAAGCTAGTAAAATATCAGTATAGGAGGGGTTTTATGCTAAAGAAAAACATAAAAATAGATAAAGAAATGCTAAGAAAAAACAAACTACCTTTATTGTATAATGAATCATCTTGGTTGAGATTATTTGGAGATGTGGAGGATAAAAATATCCAGAGTGCTAGGGAAGAATTGACGAATCTAGTATCTAAGGAGAGAGAAATTGTAGCAAAAAGCCATGAATTAAACAAGATTAAAATGAAATCTATGAAAATGATATTGGGGGTATCAGATTCAATAAACAACGAAAACAAATCAGAAAATTTAAGGTTATTAGATGAATACAAAAATAAAATAGAAAATATCAACGAAGAATTAGAGGAAATAAAATTTCAATTAGAGACCTTGCCACAGGAAATAAGAGAAGCAAACCTTAAACTATTAAATGCTACAATTGAGTATGGTTATAGAGAGCTTATTATAAGAGAAAAAGTTGTAAAGGAATCAATAGTCGAAATAGACCAGTTAAGGAATAGACTAAAGGATTTAATCAAGACTAAGCATGATTACGAAGAATGGATAAATAAGACATATACATTTTTTCATGGACTTTTAGGATCTGAAATCATAGAAAAAATAGATAAAGAGAGATTGAGATAAAATGAGAAAAGTAACTACAGGTATCGATATAATTAACATCGATAGAATAAGAAATACAATACTAAAGAATAGGGATAAGTTTTATGAAAGACTTTTTACCGAAAGGGAGATAGGCTATATAAATAGTGTTGGAAATTCTCCTGAGACCGTATCGGGAATGTTTGCTGCAAAAGAGGCAGTCAGCAAGGCATTGGGTACTGGAATAGGTGCTATTGGATGGAGAGATATTGAGATTTTGCATAATCAAATGGGAAAGCCATATGTAAATGTATCTGAAAAACTAGAGGTTAGGATATTTGAATTGGGACTTGAAGCCATAGAAATCACAATTAGTCACGAAAGAGATATTGCAATGGCTCTTGCCATAGGCTATGGAGAAGGATATGAGCTTGGGGACTTGGATGTACATAGAGAAATGAACTCTTTATTACCTAAAAGAGAACAAGAAAGTCATAAAGGAGACTTTGGAAGAGTTGCTATAATAGGCGGGAGTAAAGGCATGACTGGAGCACCATATCTATCTTCCATGGCGGCCCTCAGAACTGGTGCAGGTCTGGTGTACACATTGGTGCCTGCGGTCTTGGATTTCATTATGAGCATCAAACTAACGGAGGCCATAATTAAGCCCATAGAGGATGGAGACAAAGGACATTTTACAAGGGAATCTCTCCCGCAAATACTGAGAAGCCTAGAAGACATGAATGTTGTCGCCATAGGTCCTGGTATGGGAGCAGATAAAGATAGATATTTACTGGTAAAAGAATTAATACAAAAATACAAGGGTCCTATTGTCATAGATGCAGATGGGATTAATTGCCTAAGTTATGGGCCGGAAGTTTTAATGCTGAATAATCAGATTGTCATAACTCCCCACGCTGGTGAAATGGCAAGGCTATTGGGAAAAGAAGCTTATGAAATAGAGGAAAATAGAATTTATTATTCTAAATACATTTCAAATAAATATAATATAGTAGTGATACTAAAAGGGCACAATACCATAGTTTCATCCCCGAAAGGCGAGGTATTTATAAATAAAACTGGGAACTCAGGTATGGCTACAGCAGGTAGTGGCGATGTATTGACTGGCATTGTAAGCAGCTTTATAGCCCAAGGCCTAAACCCGTTCGAGGCCAGTAAATTGGCAGTATATTGTCATGGCTTAGCTGGAGATATGGTAAAGCTAAATAAGGGGGAGCATGGATTGATAGCAACGGATATTGTGGAGAGTATTCCCCGATGCATTAAGAGAATTCGATTATAAAGGCAGGTGTAGTGTTGAAACGAATTATTATTTTTACGTTAATAATTTTACTATTATTACCTTCTTGCAGTTGGTCCAAAGAAAAAAGGATAATAGAAAACATCGAAAAAACCTACAAGAAATACGAAGGATATATTTGTTTGGCGGAAATAAATATGAAAATAAATGAGGTCGAGTCGAAATACCTAATAGAAGAAGAATATATTAGTGCAGCAGAATATAAATTAGAGATTTTAGAGCCAAAAGAAAGCAGGGGAATTACCATACAATATACTGACGATAAGATATTCATAGAGCATCCTTCCATTGAACAATCTATATCCATGGCAGCCATAAAGTCTTTAAACGATCAGTTAACTATTGGGGATTTCTTTGAAAATATTAGCAATGCTACATTAAAAGGAACTGAAAAGATTGACAGTATTGAATATTTGATATTTAATTACGATTTACCCAACAAAAATAAATATAAAGATTCTGCAAAAGTTTGGATTAAAAAGAAAGGTTTCACTCCATATAAGTTGAATATATTAGATGATAATGATAAACTTATAATAGAAATAATATACGATGATTTTAAGTTTCTTGAGAAGGACAAAAATAAATAGGGGGGAAATCTTAAATGTACACATTGGATGAGGTCAGACCAGTATGGGCGGAAATAAACTTAGATAATCTGGCTCACAATATTAAGGAAGTGAGAAGCCATACTAATGAGGACTCCTTAGTCACGGCTGTAGTCAAAGCTAATGGCTATGGACACGGTTCTGTTGAAATATCGGAAACCTTCTTGGAAAATGGAGCAGATAGATTGGCAGTTGCAGTATTGACGGAAGCTATAGAGCTTAGAAAAGGCGGCATAGATGCACCTATTTTAGTAATGGGCTATACTCCTGTCAGTTTATTCGAAAAGGCAATCGAGTATGATATTATATTGACAATTTATAATTTTGACGATGCAAAAGCACTATCGAGAAAAGCCTCTGATTTGAAAAAAGATGCAGCTATTCACATAAAAATAGATAGCGGGATGGGGAGAATTGGCTTTTTGTCTAATGAAAATTCCATTGAGAGCATATTAAATATATGGAAATTGCCAGGTATCTATATAGAAGGTATATTTACCCATTTTGCTAAGGCAGATGAATCAGATAAGACACATGCCATGGGACAGTACGAGAAATTTATATATGTAATTAGGACATTAGAGGAAAAGGGATTGAATATACCAATAAAGCATTCATCTAACAGTGCAGCCATAATCGACTTACCAGATTACAATATGAATATGGTAAGAGGTGGGATTATGATATATGGTCTATATCCTTCGGATGAGGTGAATAAGGATACCATATTATTAAAACCTGCAATGACCTTAAAGACTAGGATATCCCATTTAAAGTCAGTACCTAAGGGAACGGGTATTAGCTATGGACAAATCTTTGTAACAGATAAAGATTCCGTAATAGGAACCCTACCCATAGGTTATGCCGATGGATATACTAGAATGCTGACTGGTAAAGGAGAAGTATATATAAATGGGCAAAGAGCAAAGATTGTAGGAAAAATCTGTATGGATCAGTGTATGGTCGACGTCAGCCATATAGACGATATAAAGGTCGGAGATGAGGTAGTTTTATTTGGATATGGAAAGGAAGGCTACCCTCATGTAGATGAAATAGCTGAGAAACTAGGGACTATAAATTACGAAGTTGTATGTATGGTAAGTAGAAGAGTGCCAAGGGTATATATTTCAAATGGAGAAATTGTCAATATAAGGGACTATTTATTAGACTGATATATAATTTATGTTGACAATCCTATTGAAAAATAGCTATAATTACCCTAAGCAATTTTAATATTCATTCCAAATTGGGGGTGCACCAATGGCTGGGACTAAAAAGGCTGTAACTAGATTATCTAAAGGTCTAATAAATCAAATGAATCTCATGGTCCCAATGGAATACCGCGGTAATGCTGATTGTATGGGGGAGACTGTGAGAGCCTATATGAAGAACAAAAACAGAATGGAATTCGTTAAAATGTTAAAGGAAGGATACGAGGAGATGAGTCAAATAAATTTAGATCTTGCCGAGATTGGCCTGGAACAAGATATTTGCGATTTGGTTGTTTATGAGGTGAGACTTAAAAGGCGTGGGATGCTATGATTGTTAAAAGAGGAGAGATATATTATGCAGATCTAAGCCCCGTTGTAGGCTCAGAGCAAGGGGGAGTTAGGCCAGTAATAGTAATCCAAAACGATATTGGAAATAAATATAGCCCAACTATTATAATTGCGGCTATTACCTCCCAAATAAATAAGGCTAAATTGCCTACACATGTGGAGATAAATGCACCTGAGTATGGACTACCAAAAGATTCGGTAGTTCTACTAGAACAAATAAGGACCATAGATAAAAAAAGGCTTCGCGAGAAAATAGGCAGATTCAGCGATGAGATGATGAAAAAGGTGGATGAATGTTTAAAAATCAGTATAGGATTAATTGAATTATAATACTACATACATATTAAAAATAGGCATTGAAAGATGTCTATTTTTAATTTTGATATAGGATGTCTAATATTCTTGTATTACTATATTTTATATTATATAATATGACCTAGAATAAAATGGGATTCGAGGTGTAAATTTTGAGATATTCTAGGTCTAGAAATAAATTTTCAAACTTATTAGAAAACCCTTTATTTGCAGAAGCTTTGCTCATTGGAATAACAATCTTCAGTATATTCACCAAAGTTATATACCTTCAATACACTATTAAACTAAAGGAGCCTCCTTTCAGTTTGTTAAACTATGTTTCTGTTTACATTTTTTTAAGCAGCATTACAATTGTGCTGTTTGCTGTCCTATGGTTTCCAAAACGATACAAGGGGATATTACTTTTTCTCAATATAGTACTGTCTTTAGTATTTTTTAGCGACACTCTTTACGGTAGATACTACGGTATTCCCCTTACAATTCCTATTTTATATCAAATTGGATTCGTAAATGATATTTCAGAAAGTATTTTTTCTTTACTAAAAATAAAAGACATAGTATTTTTTATAGATATTCCTGTTTTTATTTCGCTAATATTTTTAACTAGAACAAGTACCATAAGATTTCAACGAAAAAAATCCACAAAAAGAAATGTGATAATCGCCCTTGCTATTGTCCTTTCCATAGTAGCTTTTAAAGGGCTAGGAAAAAGGGT
Source organism: Tissierellaceae bacterium (assembly GCA_023229175.1). GTDB lineage: Bacteria > Bacillota > Clostridia > Tissierellales > Tissierellaceae > JAAYFT01. Next base: position 50,077 of record JALNZV010000005.1, read on the forward strand.
AGATAGGACAAGGCATGCTTACCAAAGAAAAAACATAGCACAGGATTTTGGAACTTTATATTTTCACGGATTTGACGTATACGATTTTGCAAAACAAAAAATAACGAGAAACAGGCCATTGAGGGAAAAGGAAAAGGAATTAATTAGAGAATTTTTTGGCAATAAAGGCAATAATCAAAGTAAGTACCATGGCATATCCTCCAACAAAAATATAATAGTTATTCAAGTTGAAGCCATGCAGGAATTCGCGGTAGATTTAACTATTGAAGGCGAGGAAGTTACACCATTTCTAAATAGGTTAAAAGAAAATAGCTTTTATTTTGAAAATATATATCATCAAGTAGCGGGAGGAAATACTTCCGATGCTGAGTTTATGCTCAATAATTCTTTGTACCCTGCACCAACTGGTTCAGTAAACTATTTATATCCAACAAATAGATTTATATCATTAGGTGAGATATTAGGTCGTGAAGGATATGTGTCAAGGGCATTTCATGGATATGAGCCTTCTTTTTGGAATAGGGAAGCAATATATCGAAATTACAAATACGACAAGTTTTATAGTTGGAATGATTTTGAATTAAAGGAAATCAGGGGATGGGCCATTAGCGATGAGTCATTTTTCAAGCAATCCTTAGATATATCCCTTGAAAATGAAAAGTTTTTTAGTTTTTTAATTACTTTATCTTCCCACCACCCCTATGGAGGCTTTGACGATATAGATTTGAACACAGGGAAGTTGGAGGGAACTCAGGTGGGAAATTATCTAAAATCCATGAGATACGTAGATATGGCAATTGAAAGTTTATTTAAAAAACTAAAGGATTTAGGAGAATTAAATAATACGATGGTAATAATATATGGAGATCACAATGGACTATACGAAGACCAAAGAGCCTTGGTAGAAGATTTATTAGACCTCGATGGGTCCAATGTGGATTGGAAAAAAACTCAAAAAGTTCCCCTTTGGATTTTCAGTGGACAAAATAAAGGAGAAAATATAAAAAAGGTAGGTGGGCAGATAGATATAATGCCTACTATAATGGACCTTTTAGGATTGGAGAACTCCTTTAGTTTTGGGAAATCTTTACTTATGGAAGAACCGGGATATTGTGTAAAAAGAGACGGGACCGTTATACTTGAGGACTACTTTTTTGACAATAGCGTCAAAACACTGTACCATCTGGAATCTAACGAAATCGTAGATAATTCATTAATACTGGCAGATATAGAAGAGAAGCAAAAGGAATTAATAATTTCAGATATTATACTGGGGAAAAACCTATTTAACCACGATAAACTTTTAGAAATATTAGAGTAGAGAGGTATAAGTATATGCTTACAAATTCAATTATTTTATATAGCTTGGGAAAACTTGTCCAAGTTGTCAAAGATGTATATAGGGAAAGCTACATTGGGCGAATAATAGGTGAAACGGCAGCGTTTTTTACAGGACTGTTAGATAACAGTTTAATTATTAGATTTTTAATGGGAAAAGTTGGGCCTGAGGTGGACATTGAAAACAGCATGATATTCGGCAGAAGACAGAAAAAGTCTTCTATATTAGTTAATCGATTGAAATCAACTGTAGAGAAGATAGTAGATAATAGCTTTATTTTCAGGTTTGTTTTAGAGGAAAACATCAACTTTTACTTGTTCGCCATTACAATACTTGCATTGCCCTTTATATCTACTTCCGTGGGTTTAGTATTGGGTTTTGGAATTATTGGGCTTACAATTTTATCGAACATATATAGAGGGAATAAGTTTGAATACCCAAAGTTGTTTTTTTTCTTTTCAATTCTATTTCTAATATCTATTTTTATCAATGGAGCAATTAATACAGGGCCTTCCAATGCCTTGGAGGTCTTTATAATATTTGTAATATTTGTAGGATTAGGACTATTTGTACCATACATTGTCGGTGATAAAAAGAAATTAAAACTCATTTTAAATGTAATTTCCTTTACGGTAGTTCTTTTGGGTATATACGGCATTTATCAGTTTATATTTGGCGCCCCTATGGATGAAGCATGGCTCGATAAAGACGTGGCTCCTAATGTAATTAGGGTCTATAGTGCCTTTGGAAACCCCAATGTATATGGAGAATATTTGGTTTTGGTACTGCCTGTTATTTTTGCACTTTTTTATACAGAAAAGGATAAATTTAAAAAAGTTATATATTTACTCATTTTAATCCTTGGATTCGGAAATGTTTTTCTTACATTTTCAAGAGGCAGTATGTTGAGCCTGGCCATTGCCATGCTTATTGTTGTCATACTGAAGGCTCACTCATATATTCCTGTAGTCGTTATTTTAAGTTTATTGGGTTCCCTAGCATTGCCCGAATCCATTATCAGAAGAATACTATCCATATTTACAGGTGGAGATACTTCAACTAGCTATAGGAAATCCATTTATCAGGCATCCGTAAATATGCTTAAAGATTATTTTGTCACTGGAACAGGACTGGGACAGTTTAAAGAAATTTATAAGGTCTATTCCTTAAATGCCGCCAAATCCTTTCATGCTCACAATACTTTTTTAATGATTTCCATTGAAATGGGAGTATTGGGCATAGGATCATTTTTTGCTATGCTAATATCATGGGCCAGAGAGGCAATTTCAACCTTGAAATACAAAGATGACGACATGAGTTTTATTTCCATTAGCATCTTTGCTGGCATAGTAGGTTGTTCTATACAGGGAATGGTAGACCATATATGGCACAATTACGACATTATGTTTATGTATTTTATATTATTGGGCCTTGGAATATCGAGTACATTTTTGATAGAAAGAAAAGGTGCGATGGGGAATGAATAAAATAAAAGTAATGCATATAGTTACGGACATGGGTTTTGGAGGTGCAGGGAAGTATCTGCTAAATATTTGCAAGTACCTAGATAGGGAAAAATATGAACTTACAGTTGTGGTACCAAAAGGCAGCGTACTTAAATCAAAGGTACAGCAATTTCCTGAAACTATTGTGATGGAATCTAACGGCATAGATAGGAGGTCATTTAGTTTTCAGGGTGTCAAAGAACTATATAAACTTATGAAGATAGATAATCCTGAAATCGTTCACTCCCATGCTTGTTTATCAGCTAGAATTGCCGCATATTTAAGGGGAGTCAGAAAAACTGTTTATACTAGGCATAGCCTATTACCACCAAATAGGGGATTGAAGAAAACCACAAAAGTTATTTTAAGCAGAATACTGGGAAGCAAGGCTATAGCCGTATCCAAAGCTGTAAAGGATAATCTAGCTGCCGAGGGTGAAAGGCAAAGTGATATTTATCTAATATATAATGGAGTAGAGTTGCCAGATAAAGCTTATGAGAAGGAGCATTTAAGGGAAAAATATAGATTATCTGATAAAGATATTGTTATTACGTTAGTTGGAAGACTGAATAAGGTAAAGGGTCAAGAACATCTATTAAAGGTTACAGAACTGTTGAATAGTGAAATAAATGGTTTTAAAGTTTTACTAGTAGGTGAAGGACCTGAACGTCGAAGCTTGGAAAATTTCGTCAAGGAAGAGATATTGCCAGTAGAATTTTTAGGCCATATAAATGAAATAGACGAAATATACAGTTTATCTGATATTGTGGTCAATACATCAAATTCTGAGGCATTTCCATTTGCCGTATTGGAGGCATTTTCACATAAAAAACCAGTTGTGGCCTTTAATGTGGGTGGCATAGGGGAGGCAATAACCAATGGGCAAGATGGATTTCTTGTAGATTTCTTAGATTATGAGCAATTCTCCTCTAGACTTACGGAACTGATGAGAAATGAAAATCAAAGAGAAGAATTTGGACAAAGAGGATTTGAAAAAGTCAAATCAGAATTTGCGGTGGAAGAAATGATTAAAAAGATTGAAAACGTTTACGGAGGTATTTAAATGAATTGGATAAGAAAAATTGGTATAATCGATATCGCAATCGTCGTGATTGTGTTAGGAGCTGTATTTTATCTAGTTAAACCTTTCCGAAGCAGGGCAGATGTCATAAAAAACACTACTCCTATTGTCTATACTTTTGAGACGAAGGCTGTACAAATGGAATTTATAAACCAATTAGAATTTGGTATAGACGTATATGACTCTAACAAAAATTATTATTTAGGAAAGATTAAGGATTTTAGATATGAACCCTACAGAGAAAAATTTGAAGATAAAGAAAAGGGAGTAATAACCTTAGTGGAATATCCAAATTTATATACAGCATTAATAGATATAGAGGCAAATGCACAAATTGAAAACGACGTGATTTTAGTCGATAGAGAAGAAATTAGATCGGGATTATATCTCCCCGTTAAGGGTAAGGGCTTTGCAAGCTATGGATATATAATCGGTATTGAGAGGTAATGGATATGAAAAGAAAATTAAACTGGATTGACTATACTATTATTATAATAATTCTAGGAGTGTTATTCGTTTTAGGCACAAAGGTTAGAAACTTTATACCGCAAAAAACTACAGTAGAAAACAATACACAAAGTTCCAAGAGGGAAGTAGTGCTCAAAATAGAGGATGTGAGAAAATACTCAGTAGATTCCATAAAAGCTGGGGAAAATATTTACTCTGACGATACGAATTATCTATTTGGCAAAATAAAAGATATAGAGATTGAAGATTCCTATTTGATTCTTGTAAAGAATAACGGTGAAGTAGTAGAGACCAGAAGCCCTGAAAGGTATAATATTATATTGACAGTAGATTGCAATGTCTTAGATAGAACAAATGGATATTATTCCGAAGGTATTACTGAGATTAAAGTAAATTCTACTGGTAAGTATAAAACAATTGGGCTTTTATTTACTGCTACCGTTCAAAGTATAGGGGAGTAGATTGAAATGGGCAAGGAAAAAAAAGTTATATTGCAAGCATTAATGGGCTTAGATATTGGAGGAGCGGAGACTCATGTAGTGGAATTGTCCAAGGAATTGAAGAAAAGAGGTTATAGAATCATAGTTGCATCTAATGGAGGAGTATATGAAGATATATTAAAAGAAGAAGGAATAGAATTAGTCAATGTGCCTCTACACACAAAAAGTCCTTGGGCAGTCATTAAATCCATAGAAATACTTTATAAACTTATAAAAAAAGAGAATATAAATTTAGTACATGCCCATGCAAGGATCCCGGCATTTATTTTGTCGTTGTTGCAGAGGAGACTGGGATTCACAATGTTTACAACAGCTCATGGGATATTCCATGTGAATTTTGTATTGAAATACATAACCAGATGGGGAGATGAAGTATTTGCAGTTAGCAAGGAAGTAAGGAATTATTTATTAGACAATTATTCGGTAAAAGAAAGTTCAATACACAACAACATTAACGGAATAAATTTAGAGGAATTTAAAATTTTTGACGATGTAGATGAAAAGGATTATATTGTCCACGTAAGTAGGCTGGAAAAAGGCACAAGCTCTATTGCTAGGCTGTTAATTGACTATGGGAAAAATAATAGGCATAGAAAAGTTATTATAGTTGGTGGCGGTGAACAATTGGAAAGCCTGAGGGAGGAAGCTAAAAGCATTGATAATGTTTATTTGCCTGGTAAAAGCACAGATGTGACTGACTTTTTGGGAAAAGCCAGAATTTTTATTGGAGTAGGCAGAGCAGCCTTAGAAGCCATGAGTTGTAATATACCTGTAATATTGGCTGGGACCTTCGGTTACTTGGGATTGTTAGATGAAGGCAATATCGATTTTGCTGCGGAAAACAACTTTTCTGCTAGGTATACAAATGAGATAAGTTACGGGTCATTAAGTGGAGATTTAGATTTAATATTTCAAGGTAAAGCTAGCTTTGATTACTCTTGGGAACGAAAGTACATTGAAAAAAATTACTCTTTAGATACAATGGTAAATAAATATGAGAAAGTTTACAAACTCTATTTGGAGGATGAATATGAAGAGAGTTAAAAGTTTAATAATCGGTTATTATGGATCCGAAAATATAGGCGACGAAATGCTGCTGAAAGGAACCATAGATATTCTAAATAGAGTGTTTGGAAACCCTGAAATTACCGCAATCACGTATAGCGTCTTGGATACGAGGGAAAGACATCAGATTAATGGGATAAGCAGGAATAAATACTTTGAAATATATAAGGGAATAAAAAATTCTGATATAGTCGTAGGCGGAGGAGGGTCGATGTTACAAAATGTAACTAGCAATAGATCCCTGATTTACTACCTTACAATTTTGATGTTGGCAAGGATAATGGGGAAAAAGGTAGTACTCCTTGGAAATGGAATAGGTCCTCTTAGGGGAAGTTTTTTCAAGAAAATTACCATAAGGGTATTAAGGGGACTAGATGGGATTGTCTTAAGGGACGAAGAATCCTACAATCTTTTAAAATTCCATGAACTAAACAACATACATCTGGGAAACGATTTGGCATTTACCCTAGATTACAAACTAGTAGCTCCCCAAGAAAAAAAGATTGTTTTAAACTTACGTAAGTGGGTCGAGAACGGTAAATTTAATGGAGCAATAGAAGATTTCGTAAGATTTTTAGCAAGCCAAGGATTTAAAGTGGTTTTACTCCCTTTTCAAGGCGGTAATGACGATATAATTTTAGGAGAAATAGCAGAAAACATAACCAATGAGGATGTCATTTTCTCCGGCTCTTTGGAATACGAAAGCCTTTTACATGAAATATCGTCATCGGAAATTTTTATTGGGATGAGGTTACACGGATTGATATTTAGTTCTATGGTTAATACGCCTTTTATAGGACTGTGCTACGATCCAAAAGTAAGGGTGTTTTCACAGAAACAAGAGCAGATTTATATTGAAGATTTAGAAAATGTTAGCTCTAAGGTTCTAATAGATGCATTTAAAAAATTGTATGGGGAACTTCATAGCTACAACAGAAAACTAAAAATAAATACTGAAGGTATCTTATTGCTAAATCCAGTAAATGAAAAAGTCTTAAAGAACATCATGGATGCGAAGGAGGATTAAAAGTGAGGAAGATTGTAAAAAATACTATTATAGGTTTTAGCATGGCAGCCATAATCTTTATGGGGGCAATAGCCTTTACTGAACCTGGCTCAGAGAATGACCCATTGGTTTCATTGAGTTATGTCGATATGAGAATAGAACAATTGAAAAACTATATCGATGAAAAATTGTCTAGGGACGACTCCCAGGAGGAAGACGGTCCATGGAAAGTCGTGCAGGTGTCCGAAGGCGATTCTCTAATATGTTATGGTGGAACAGAAATAATTCTTAGGTCGGGAAAAGCAAATGCTATTTCTGTTTTTACGGAAGACCTTGTAAGCGGAGTAATAATAGAAAATGGGATTACAAATATTACATTAGGAAGAGATTTAAAGATGGATGAAAACATAGAAGAAAATCACTTGCTTATTATTCCAAGGACTGATAGCAGAGGAGCATATGCTGTAACCAACACGTACTGGCTTGTGAAAGGCGATTATAAGATTAAATAATAGGTGATTAAATGGATATAATAGAGATATTTGGGACAAAGATATATAATATTACCTTAGAAGAGACCCTGGATAAAATAAGGGAGTTTATAAATGGTGAAAGCCTGAAGGTCATTTTCACCCCAAATACGGAAATAGTAATGGCTGCCAAGGACGACAACGTCCTTAGGGATATTATAAATCAAGGGGATCTTATTGTCCCCGATGGCATAGGTTTAATATACGCATCGAGAATTAAAAAAAAGCCCCTGAAAGAAAGGGTCACTGGCTATGACATATCTATGAATATGTTAAATATGGCCGATGAAAATTCATATAGTCTATACTTATTGGGAGGTAAGGAAGGCATTGCTCAGATCGCAAAGGACAAAATAGAAGAAAAATACAAGCATATAAAAGTGGCAGGGTATCATCATGGGTATTTTAAAGGAAGTCACAATGGGTATACAGACCATGACGAAGAAAATAAAATAATCGATGAAATCAATTCCAAGAATCCTGATATAATTTTTCTTGGCCTGGGATTTCCCAAACAAGAAATTTGGATTGATGCAAATAAATCGAGGCTTAAGGGCAAAGTCATCATAGGAAATGGCGGGGTAATAGATGTCTTATCAGGAAATACTAAAAGGGCTCCTGAAATATTTTTAAAGTTAAACTTGGAGTGGTTTTATAGATTAATAAAAGAACCTTCTCGAATTAGGAGGCAAATGGCACTACCAAAATTTATGTTCAAGGTTATTTTTTCTAAAAATGTGATAAAATAAGCAAGATAAATGGGAGGTTGGAAAATGGAATTACAGCAAGTAGCAAATGAAATCAGAAAAAGCATCATAAGGATGTTGGAAAAGTCTAAATCTGGTCACCCAGGCGGATCCCTATCTGCCGTAGAGATAATGACCGCATTGTACTTTAAAGAAATGAATATAGATCCAAGTAACCCAAAATGGGAAGAACGAGACAGATTTGTGTTGTCAAAGGGACATGGAACGCCAGTATTATATGGTACATTGGCTGAAAGGGGTTTTTTCCCCAAAAAAGAATTAGATAGTTTTAGAAAAATCGATTCTATGCTGCAAGGGCATCCAGATATGAAATATACTCCAGGGGTAGACATGACTACAGGTTCCTTGGGTCAGGGCCTAGCCGCAGCCAATGGTATGGCCCTTGCTGGAAAATTAGATAATAAGGAGTACAGAGTCTACGCTATGATAGGTGACGGAGAGTCCCAAGAAGGCATTATATGGGAAGCATTGATGTTATCTGCCCATTACAAGCTGGATAATTTGACAGTTTTCCTTGATTATAACGGATTGCAAATCGATGGAAAAGTAAAGGACGTAATGAACATTGAACCAATTGACGAGAAGTATAGGTCCTTCGGATGGCATATCATTAAGATTGATGGGCACTCATTTGAGGAAATATCTAAAGCAATTGAGGAGGCAAAGAAAACAAAGGGAAAACCTACTATGATAATAGCAAATACTGTAAAGGGAAAGGGAATATCCTATATGGAAAATCAAGCTGGATGGCATGGAAAGGCTCCCTCTCCTGAAGAAGCAAAAATAGCACTGGAGGAATTGGAGGTAGGTAAAAATGACTAAGATGATTGCCACAAGAAATGCCTATGGTGATACCTTAAAGGAGTTAGGAGAAATAAATAAAGATATAGTCGTATTAGATGCCGACCTATCGGGTTCTACAAAGACATCTGTATTTGCTAAGGCTTTTCCAGAAAGATTTATAAATGTAGGCATAGCTGAGCAAAACTTAATGGGGACTGCAGCAGGTCTGGCAGCAGCGGGGAAAATTCCATTTGCCAGCTCTTTTGCCATGTTTGCTACGGGCAGAGCATTTGAAATAATTCGCAATTCAATTTGTTATCCAAAGTTAAATGTCAAAATAGCTGCCACCCATGCAGGTCTGACAGTAGGAGAGGATGGTGCTACACACCAAGCATTGGAGGACATAAGTATAATGAGGTCATTGCCAAATATCATAGTCCTCAGCCCTGCAGATGCAGTTGAGACAAGGCAATGTATTATGAAAGCTGTAGAGCACAATGGTCCAGTATATATAAGACTGGGAAGAGCAAAGGTGCCCGTTATATTTGACCATGACTATGAATTTGAAATAGGTAAAGGAGTAGAACTAAGGGCAGGCACAGATATTGCCATTATTGGAACAGGAGTGATGGTAGAGAGAGCAATTTTAGCTTCGGAAAAACTTGCTGAGGAAGGAATAGCAGCTAGGGTAATAAATATGGCAAGCATAAAGCCCATAGATAAAGATATTATTATTAAGGCGGCAAAAGAAACTAAGGGTATAATAACAGTTGAAGAACATAGTATAATAGGCGGTTTAGGTTCGGCAGTTGCTGAGGTAGTTTCTGAAAGCCATCCTGCTAAGGTACTGAGAATAGGGACGATGGACACCTTTGGCGAATCAGGAGATGGATTTCAACTATTGGAAAAATACGGCCTAAGTGTGGACAATATAGTGAAAAAAGCTAAGGAAATATTATAGGGTGACTTTGTTCACCCTTTTTTATTGAAATAGCACATATTCTAATCCTTTGAAGAATATTATGTATAAGAACAATTATTGGGGGGATTAGATTGAAAAAAAGTCAAATTATTGCCCTGGCAATTATTTTAATTATTGCATTAGTATTTATTCCAAGGCTTATTAAGGGAAATAAAGGGGAAATAAGATTTAGCACTGTAAATGAAGAAGATATACCAGAGAAAATAGCGGAGTCGCTGCCAAAGTACATAATGGAAGAAAGAGCCTTGACCTGTAAATACAAAGATGAAGTCTATGTAGTAGTTACGAGAGGCGAAAAAAATTCAAAGGGATACGAAGTAAAAATAGATAAAATAGTTAAGGAGAAGTATTCCAAAGATATATTCGATATTACGGTATATGCGAAATTTACAGATCCTGATCTTAACGAAATCGTAGAGCAGGAATACGACTATCCATATATTGTCGTAAAGACAAACTTAAAGATTATGCCACAAGAAGTACATTTAGATATAGATTATATTCAATAGGAGAGCAATGCTCTCTTTTTTTGTCGCTTATTTTATTAACAGCTCCTAAATTTATGGTATAATATAGTTTATACATAAAATATGGTACTAAATCATGGGAGGTGTTAGCTTGAATTTAATGGAAGAATTAAAACAAATGAAAGAAGTAATTTGGTACAATCCCAATTATGGAGAATTTGAAAGCTTTAAAGAGGATTTGCCGTTGACATTAGAGGATATAATCCATGCGGAAGAAAGATTGCAAAGATTTGCACCGTATATTAAAAGGGCTTTTCCTGAGGTCGAAGATGGAATAATCGAATCGCCTTTAGTAAGTATTGAAAATATGAAGAAGCAAATGGAAACAGAATATGGCAAAAAAATCCACGGGAATTTAATATTAAAAAGAGATGATTTATTGCCCATCGCAGGTTCAATAAAAGCTCGTGGAGGTATATATGAGGTATTAAAGCATGCAGAGTCTTTAGCCATGAAAAAGGGATTATTAAACATAAATGATGACTACAGCATATTGGCTGAAGAAAAATTTAGGGATTTTTTCTCAAACTATACAATACAGGTAGGAAGCACTGGAAATCTAGGACTTAGTATAGGTACTATATCTGCCAGAGTGGGCTTTGAGGTCATAGTCCACATGTCCCAAGACGCCAAGTCTTGGAAAAAAGATTTGCTTCGATTAAAAGGGGCAAAAGTAATTGAATATTCTTCTGACTATTCAAAGGCAGTGGAAGAAGGACGAGCCCTTTCAGAACAAAACCCTAACTCATATTTCGTAGATGATGAAAATTCTAAAGATTTATTTATGGGGTATGCCGTGGGCGGTATAAGGATGAAAAAGCAGCTGGACGCCATGAATGTAATAGTAGATAGAAATCATCCACTATTTGTCTATCTGCCCTGTGGAGTAGGGGGAGGGCCTGGGGGCGTTGCCTATGGCCTTAAATTGATGTTTGGAGATAACGTTAAGTGCTTCTTTGCAGAACCGACCCATTCACCTGCCATGCTTTTAGGTTTAATGACGGGGCTTCATGACGAAATATCTGTTGAGGATATTGGTCTAGATAATAAAACAGAGGCAGATGGCTTAGCTGTTGGCAGACCATCATCTTTTGTCGGTAAGATTATGGACAAGATGTTGACAGGTGCCTTCACAATTGACGATTATAGACTATATGAATTTCTAAAAGCTCTATACAAGGAAGAAGGAATATTTATGGAACCTTCAGCTTTAGCAGGGTTCTATGGGCCAATTCTAACATCTGATAAATTTAAAGATGATAATATTACACATATATGTTGGGGAACGGGCGGTAGCCTAGTACCTGAACACATGGTTAAGGCTATATTAGAGAGTTAGGAATTTAAAATTTAATTAAATTTAGGAACAGATGTCAATGTTTAATATAAACTACTATTGAAATAACTATTTGGAGGTGAATTGTATGTCGGAAAAATATATAATTCCCATAGAAAGACTTAGAAATCAATGTGATTCAGGGATTTTTCCATTTGACACTACGGAAAAGTGGACTGCAAAAAGAGAACTAATAGGTCAAGATAGGGCTATGGAGGCATTAAAGTATGGCCTTGCCATGAAAAGGAAGGGATACAATATATTTGTATCCGGTTATACAGGAACAGGTCGAAATTCCTACTCTTATCTAGTGGCAAAGGAATTTGCAGAAAAAAGGCAGGTACCAAAGGATTGGTGCTATGTTTACAACTTTAAAAGACCCAATTGTCCCAAAGCCATAAGTTTAGAACCGGGGCAGGGGGTTAGTTTTAAGCAGGAAATAGAGGCAGCAATCAAAAATATAGATAAAGAAATACCTAAGGTTCTAAATTCAAAAGAATATGACGACAATAAAAATGCTATATTTAATGAAAATAAAAAGCTTGCTGAACAAATTTTATTTGAATTAAATTCTATGGCCAAGGAATATAACTTTGTATTTAGACAAACTGACAAAGGGATTATGAGTATACCCTTAGTCGACAATAGACCTATGACTGATGAGGAAATGGGCAAGCTTACTGAAGAAGAAATCGAAAACCTTGGAAATATTTCCATGGAATTGACACAAAAATCTTTTGAGTATATTAAGCGGGTAAAATCTGTCGAGGAGAAGATGAAAAACGAAATAAAGAGGTTAAAAGAGGAGTATGTGCTGCTAGCAGCTACAAACTTTATCGGTTCTATACAGGTAAAATACAGGGAAAATGAAGGGATTTATAATTTTCTTTTAGATATGAAAGATGATATAGTTAAAAACTACGGTATGTTCATGGAAAGAGAAGATGACAATATCATGGAAAATATATTATTTCAAGGTAGTAGAAAAGAAGAGTTTTTAAAAAGATATGCCGTAAACCTGTTTATAGATAATAGCAATAAAAATGGTGCCCCAGTTATTAGGGAAATGAATCCCAACTATTACAATCTATTTGGAAAAATAGAGTATGTAAATGAAATGGGAGTTGCAAAGACAGACCATACGAGAATTAAGCCTGGCTCCATGCACGAGGCCAATGGAGGTTACATTATAATTCAAGCAAGGGACATTCTTCAAAGTAAATTAGCATGGGATGGACTAAAAAGGGCAATGACCACAGAACAGCTAAAAATAGAGAATGTATACGTAAGCAACGTAACATCTGAAACTCTAAGGCCAGAGCCCATAGAACTGGATATAAAGGTAATTATCGTAGGGGATTATTTCACTTATCATATGCTATACGCCTATGACGAGGAATTTAAAAAGCTATTTAGGATTAGAGCAGATTTTGATACAGAAATGGAAAGAAATGAAGAGAATATACTTAAGATAGGAGATTTTGTGGCCTATCAGTGTAAAGAAGAGGACTTACTCCCCTTCGACAGGGGAGCGTTAGCTGCCATAGTAGACATAAGCAGTAGAATTGCAGATGAAAAAGGAAAACTTACAGCTAGTTTTAGCCAATTAATAGAGATAATATACGAAGCCGACGGTTGGGCTGTCAGTGAAGGAAAAGATATAGTGACTAGGGAAGATGTAGAAAAAGCCAAATTAAAAAAACAGTATAGAAACAACTCTTATGAGGAAAAGCTTCTAGAATTAATAGAAAATGAAACCATAATAATAGACACAGAGGGAGAAAAGATTGGGGAAATAAACGGCCTTGCAGTAATAGATCTAGGCCAATATGCCTTTGGCAGGCCGACAAAAATTACGGCAAATACGTTTTTTGGGAAAGAAGGCATAATAAATATAGAAAAGGAATCAGAGCAAAGCGGAAACATTCACAATAAGGGTGTACTAATCCTCAGTGGGTATCTAGGTGGTAAATATGCCAGCGACATACAATTATCTATGACGGCCAGTATAACCATGGAGCAGTCTTACGACGGAATAGATGGAGACAGTGCCTCAAGTACGGAGTTATACGCCATACTGTCAAGTTTAGGGGACATTCCAATTAAACAAGGTATAGCCGTTACCGGTTCTGTTAACCAAAAAGGGATTATACAACCCATTGGGGGAGTAAATGAGAAAATTGAGGGATTTTACAAAGTCTGTAAACTTAAAGGTTTAAAAGGCGGAGAAGGGGTAATTATACCAAGTAAAAATATCGACAATTTAATGCTAAATGATGAAGTTATAGAAGCAATAAAAAAGGGTATATTCACCATATACGGTGTAGATACCATAGATCAGGGAATAGAAATTCTAACTGGGTTAAAGGCTGGAGAATTAATGGGAAACGGAGAATATGAGGACAATACCGTAAACGCAAAAGTTCAAGACAAATTAATATATTACTCCACATTAAGCAAGGAAATTGGGGAAAATTAAAGGATGGGTTTTCCCATCCTTTTATTCTGAGGCATAATTATCAAAATAACCTTGTACCAGTACTACTGGAGTCCCTTTATCGCCGCTTCCACTGATTAAATCACAAAGACTGCCCAATAAATCAGTTAATTGTCTAGGGGTGGTCCCCAAGGATTCAGATTGATCTGCACTGTTATTTTTATTTGAAATCTTATCCTTGACAGCACTTGAGACATCAGATTTGTCCATATTGGAAAGTTCAGTATCCACTATATATTTTAACTTTAGCTCATTTGGGGTCCCTTTAAGTCCTTCTGTATAGCCTGGTGACACCACAGGATCAGCCAATTCCCATATTTTTCCCACAGGATCCTTAAAGGCACCGTCTCCATAAATCATAACTTCAATATCTTTTCCAACCTTTTCCTTTACCTTTTTCTGTACTTCTTCTACAAAGATTTGTGAGTCTCTAGGAAATAGCTTTAATTCTTTTTCAGATGCTAGATTGGAACCTAGAAGTCCATATTCGGGATTGTATCCAGAACCTTCAATAGGTGCATTTAGTATATTACTTAAATCGTATAAGATATTTGCCCCGGTCTCCCTGAGGATTCTTTTTGTTCTTTTCCTTTCGTGAACATTTGCCACGAGGACATCCTTTGTATAGTCTAGAATTGTCCTAGGGTTGTTTGAAAAGACTATTTTAATTTTGCCATTTCCAATTTTCTTATATACATCTACATAGTCTACGCCAGTGAAGGGATGGACTACTTTATCCCCAAAAAGCCTTCTGTAATCTTTCTCAGTTAGGACATCGGTATAAGGGTTTATTTTCAGTTCATCCATTTTGTCCACATCCATTAGGTGATTTCCAACTTCATCAGATGGATATGAAAGCAGCAGCACAACGTCCCTTCCGCTGTCAATTATTCCTTTTAATATAATAGAAAACCTATTTCTGCTGAGAATGGGAAAAACAATCCCAATAGTTGAAGGAAATTTTTGTTTTATATCGGTACTGATGTCATAAGCAGAGGCGTAGTTGCCTTGGGCCCTAGCTAGTAAAGATTCAGTAATACCCAATACATCTCTATCTCCAATATTAAAACCACTGGAGGTGGCAGCCTGTATCAGGGAATCCACTACGATATTTACTAAATCATCTCCTCGCCTAACAATAGGGGTTCGAATTCCCCTAGCAGTAGTACCTACAGTTCTCATCATAAAAACTCCTCCTAAAATCAAATTAAAACACCCTATTTATTATATCACAAAATTTTAAGATAAGAACAAAGCAACAAGATTTATTTACAATAAATCGTACTTTTTTCTGTGATTATCAAATCAACCGGAATATCAAACTTCTCTATAGGAACTTCATCCACTACCTGCAGGTCGAAACCCAATGCAATTTTTATAATGTTTTTGTCTATTTCAGATAAAAACCTATCGTAGTATCCCCCCCCATAACCTACCCTGTAACCATTTTTAGCAAAGGCTACCCCTGGGACTAAAATTAGGTCTATGGTACCAGAATCTACAAATCTATGAAATTCTTTTTTAGGGGCAAGTATATTATGGTAACTTATTTCAAGTTCAGAGAAGTCAAAAAGTTCCGACGCTTTCATTTCCCTTGGACTGTGAATAGTAAAAGGAACAGTCATTGATTTTCCAACACTTATGGACCTTTTAATAATTTCATGGGTATTTACTTCATTGCCGGCACTAACAAAAGACATTATCCTTTTTGCATTTTTGTAATACTCCGTTTCATATAGCTTATTTGCTATGACATTGCTAAATTCTACTATCTCACTTTCCGTTAATTGGCTCCTACTCTTTAGAATCTTTCTCCTTAAATTTTTTTTGTCCAAAAAAATCACCTCTTTATGTTTATTTATCCCGCATTTTATATTATAATATGATATATGGATTGAAAGTGCAGTTATTTATAAGTTGTTTCAATAAATATCAGGCTGAATATAACTAGTTTACCTTATTTGATATATATTATATCATAGAAAAGAGGAGATGACATTGATACGGTTTCAAAAAGTCGACAAAGAATACGATAACAATGTAAAAGCATTGTTAAATATAGATTTAAGTATACATAAAGGAGAGTTTGTATTTTTAGTAGGTTCCTCGGGGGCAGGCAAATCTACCTTAATAAAATTGTTGTTAAAGGAAGAAGAGCCTACCAGGGGGCAAATAGTACTGAATAATATGGATATCACCAAGGTTAAAAGCAGACGAATACCTTATATTAGGAGAAATATTGGAGTAGTCTTTCAGGATTTTAGGCTTCTCCCCAATAGAACTGTATATGAAAATGTGGCATTTGCTATGGAAATAGTAGGGGCTCATCCAAAAGAAATAAGGCGCAAAGTGCCCATGGTTTTAAGTATGGTTGATTTAAGCAGGAAAGCTTCAAACTTCCCAGATCAATTGTCAGGGGGGGAGCAGCAAAGAGTATCTATAGCCAGGGCAATAGTAAATAGTCCACCAGTTCTCATTGCAGATGAGCCAACGGGAAATCTTGACCCTGAGACAGCTTGGGATATTATGAGGGTTTTATCTGAAATAAATGGAAGAGGGACAACCATACTTATGGCAACCCATGCTAAAGACATAGTAAATATTATGAAAAAAAGAGTTGTAGAAATCCATGAAGGCAGACTAATCAGAGATGAACAGAAGGGTGGATATGGCAATGAGATTGCGAGTATTTAAAAATATTATCAAGCAAGGGTTTCAGGGGATGTGGCGAAACCGAGGTATGGGACTAGCATCCATTAGTTCCATATCCGCTGTACTTATGATACTGGGAGTAGTCCTAATATTGATATTGACCATAAACAACGTGGTTTTAGAGACAAAGACGAAATTTGACGAAATACAGATTTACTTGGAGGATGACTTAACTAGTGTGGATTTGGACAATATAGAGGATAAAATCAAAGATTTGGAAGGAGTCCTTTCTGTTGTTTTTCTATCTAAGGATCAGGGACTGGAAATAATGAAAGAAGGCTGGGAGGAAGAAAGCTATCTATTGGAGGGGCTTGAAGAGAACCCTCTCCAAAATTCATATATAATTCAATTGAGGGATATAAAGTACGCGGAAGATATTGTCCCTAAACTGAAAGTCATAAAGGGAGTCGATGACGTAAAATACTACCAAGATATAATCGACAAATTATTGGTTATAGCTAACTATATTAGATTTGCAGGCATTGGTGTAATTGGGGCACTTGTATTAATTTCCATCTTTATCATATCTAATACAATTAAGATTACAGTAACTTCAAGGAAAAGGGAAATTAACATAATGAAATACGTAGGTGCAACAAATGGTTATATTAGGGGACCATTTATAATTGAAGGGATATTATTTGGTTTAATAGGTTCCATTTTGTCTATAGCCGTGATAAACTATGGATACGAATATTTTTTTAAGTCTGTAAACGATAAATTATACCTCTTATTGACGGTATATTTAGTATCTCCTTCACTGCTAATTAAAGACATCACCATAATTTTCGTAGCCATAGGTGTGGGAATAGGTGCTTTAGGCAGTATTGTATCTTTAAAGCGATTCTTAAATGTATAGTGTAATGTATAAGGGGGAAAGGCAATGCACAGAAAAAGGAAAGTAACATTTTTAGTATTATCATTAATTTTCGTTCTTAATTTTATTTACGTATATGCAGATACTGTAGAAGACTTAAAAAGAAAACAGGAAAACATCGATAGTCAAATTAAGCAAAGAACTGATGAACTAAAGTCTATTGAAAAACAGACCAAGGATGTAACTAAGCAGATTGCGGATTTAGACCAAAAAATGGACAATGCCACCAGCGAATTAAATCAAGTAGAAAAAGAAATAGAGGAGTTAGAGCAAGATATTGAGAGGACAAGCACTGAACTAGACGAGGCTGAGGAAAACATTGAAGATAAGCAGGGCACTTTCAACAAAAGATTAAGGGTTATGTATAAGACTGGAAATGTTGGATATTTAGAGGTGTTGTTGGCATCTTCCAATATAAAAGACTTTTTGTCTAGGACGGACATGCTAAAATCCATAGCAAAGCACGATACTGAATTGATAAAGTATATGAAGGAACAACGAGATACCATAGAATCAAAAAAGATTGAGCTGGAATTGCAGAAAAAGTCAATTGAGTTATCTAAGACTAAGCTAGAGGCCAGAAGGAGAGACCTGGCAAAGGTATCGAGAGAAAAAGAGGATCTCATGGGCAGATTAGAGAAAGATTTAGTAAGCCTAGAAAAAGAAATCGATAAATTCAACGAAGAAGCTAAAGAAATAGAAGCGGAGATAATAAAGAGGCAGAAAAACACGGGTCCATATGAAGGCGGGATAATGAATTGGCCTGTACCGGGGCACACGAGAATCAGCTCTCCTTTCGGATACAGAATTCATCCGATTTTAAAGACAAAGAAATTACATACTGGTATAGATATACCAGCGCCAACGGGAACAAAGATAGTTGCTGCAACGGCAGGGACAGTGATTTTCTCTGGGACCTTAGGTGGATACGGCAAGGCAATTATGATAGATCACGGGGGCGGCATAGTCACATTATATGGACATAATTCAGCATTGATTGTGAAAGAAGGACAAGATGTGAAGCGGGGAGATCAAATAGCTAAGGCAGGAAGCACAGGTATGTCTACAGGACCCCATTGCCATTTTGAGGTAAGAGAAAACGGGGTATACATCGATCCAATGCCATATTTAAAGGGGAACTAATCCCCTTTTTATTATGCTCAAACCTGAAATAGCAATAGCAATTGTTTGATTATCTCAATCAATATTCCAGAACTGAAACAAATGACCTTTGTAATGAAACTATTTCAGTGGTATAATCGTATTGTAAATTTAATAGAATATTTGTATAGCTAAAAAATATAGAGGTGAGAAGATGACAAAAAAGAGAGTCATAGGATTATTGATAATTGTAGTTCTCATTACAAATACAATTACCTTTGGATTGACAAATTTAATGAGTATAAAGTTTAAAAATAAGGCATATATACCTAGGATGGAATACGATAGGCTAAGGTCTGTATACAATCAATTTTCTAAAGTCATTGCTTTAGAAAAATATATAGATGAAAATTATCTCAGGGATGTAGATGAAGAGAAGTTATTGGAAGGGCAACTAAGAGGTCTAGTCCAATCTTTGGGGGATCCATACTCTGCCTATATGACTGAAGACGAATTTAACTCCTTGATGGAGCAGACCAGTGGAGTATTTGCAGGAGTAGGAATTGTTGTGACACCGGGAGAAGATAATTTAATAACAGTTGTATCGCCCATAGAAGGAACTCCAGGTGAAAGAGCTGGAATAAGAAGCGGAGATAAAATAATAAGCGTAAATGGCAAAGAATTTGTCGGAGAGAATATGGATGAAGCCGTAAAGGTCATGAAAGGGGAGCCACATACCCAAGTAATCTTGACTATAATGAGAAAAAATAAAAATGGAGCAAATGAAGTTTTTGACCTTGAAATAACGAGGGAAATAATTCGCCTAATTACGGTGAAGTCTAATATAATAGACGATGATATTGGATATATAAACATCACGTCCTTTGACAATCTGACATATAAGGACTTTAAAACAGAATTAGATAAATTGGGAAGGAAAGGTATTAAAGGCCTAATTATTGATTTAAGAAATAACCCTGGTGGATTATTAGATGTAACAGCACAAATAGCAGATGAACTTTTAGGCGAGGGGGATATAGTATACACTGAAACAAAAAACGGTGAGAGAGAATACTTGAAATCTAAGAAGTCCATGGTGACATATCCCATAGTGCTGCTGGTAAATGAAGGTTCTGCCTCAGCTTCAGAGATACTGGCAGGTGCCATTAAAGATCACAATAGGGGAACTTTAGTGGGAACTACAACCTTTGGAAAAGGCGTAGTTCAAAGGATTAAGGACCTGGGAGATGGAACAGGATTAAAGCTGACTATTTCCGAATACTTTACTCCAAATGGCATTAATATACACGGTATAGGAATAGAGCCAGACATAGTAGTAGAATTGCCAGAAGATGTAATGGAGATAGGAGTAGAAAACCTTTCCCAAGACACTCAACTAAAAAGGGCTATTGATGAGATTAAATTAAAAATTAAATAGTTTTGAAAGGGAGAATTTTTATGTATGGTTTATATCAAATTGTAGTTTTTACAATAATAGATATTTTAAATACAATGAAGTCTCCCTTTTTTATTATAATTCTATTTATCATATATCTTCAGTATTATCAGGTTGAAAAAGTTGAAAGCCTAGATTTCGAACGTGGGAAAGAAATTGCTGTAAAACTCCTTATATCTACGACATTTGGAATCGTAGGAGGGGTAATAACTACTGTAACATTTATTTATCTAGGCATAGTGGCAATCCCTCAGGATTATTTATACGTGCTGTTCGTTGTCATTCTATTGTCATTTTTTGATGCGAGGTTTATTTGTTTTTCTTATGGAGGAGCATTGGTGTCCCTGTCAAATCTAATATTTGGGTATCCAAAGGTGCAAACTCCACAGTTGATGTCCGTAGTGGCAGTTTTGCACATGGTAGAGAGCATTTTAATTCTTCTAGATGGGTGGAGGGATAAACAGCCCACATTTATAGTAAGGGGAAGCAGTATAGTAAGTGGATTTAAAATGAATAGGTTTTGGGCTATTCCCTTTGTCATTTTTGCAGGTGATGATTTAATTCATCCTATAACTCTTATTGCAATGCTAGGTTATGGGGACTATTTTGTTTCAGGAATTGCCGTGAAAAAAGCTGCTGAAACTTCATTTATGCTTTTCCTTTATAGTGTAATACTATTGTACATTTCAAAGGCAATGGACAATTTGTTTTTAGGACCATTATTCGCGTTATTGGGTCATGAATATATTGTTTTACACAATAAGGTCAAAGAAAACAAAGCTATGTCAAGACTAATCCGCATGAAAAGGGAAAACCCTTAGGTTACTTTGAAACCTAAGGGTTTTGATTTATTTTATTTAAGTCAATCTCATATATTAATTCAGTTTTATTGTCCTCTAAAGAAATAGGTATATTGAAGTATACTAGGTTGTCCTGTTCATTTAGAAATACCTTGCTGCTATTTGCAGTTATTATTTTAGTGGAATCTTTCGTTTCAAAGTCGTATTTAAATATTGTATAATCGTCGTAATTCATATTTTTGTTTATATACACAATATTATTATTTAAGAGAATTTCAAAGCCCGCAATATTACCCTCTATAATATCCAAAACTTTGTTCTCTTTTAAATCATATATATACAGATAGTTCATATCATTTTTTTCGTCTCTATTTAGAAATGCAATAATTTTATCAGATATAAACTTAGGACTAAAACCATCGTTTATGAATTGAAAGGAAGCCCAATTTTCAGTTATCATAATCTTGCGGTTAGGTTCATTTTCCAATATTTCCGATATTAAGAATGTATCACCTTTGTTGACGATTCTATTTATATTTCTTTCAAATTTACCTACGAAGAATGTTTCGTTCTGAGGTATATCGTATATATAAATTGTCGACATCATATCACCATTTTCAACTAAATACAACTGATTATTTCCAGCCCATTTCATCAGCCTAGGGTTAAATTTAGATTCAAAAGAAATTTTAAAGGCTCTTTTATCGCTTAAGGATATAATATATAGATTTGAATTGTCATCGTTGGCTTCTAATATAGATATATGAGACCTATCTTCGCTAAATTGTGCAGATAATATTTTAAAATCAGATGAAAACAACATAAACTTTTCATTTTCCTTGCTTTTTCCATACCACAACTGTTCAATGGGAATATTAGACTCAAGGTCAACTATTGTCTTTTTATATAGAAATGTACTGTCGCCCATGAAATCCAATATTTGCCCATAATCAAATGTAGTAGAAATGGCAATCCTATCAGATTGCAAAATTTCGCCGCTATTTGCATCAATCATTGTGGCTAAATTTATTAATGGAGTCAATGGGTCATCCTTATCTATTATTCCATCATAGGATACTGACCAAAGTATATCGTCGCCTTCCTTAGTTAAATTAAATGTGGGCAATCTATTGGGTGAGACCTTAAAATGCGATTGAATTTTATTAATTACATCGTTTATGCCAAATTTGATTTTAATTGGAACATAGTCGTCATAGGCAACGCTAAATTTTAAATTCTCTGCGTTTTTAGGACTTAAATCTTCAATTTCCATAATCACTTGTGGTACAGCCAGTCGGTTATCTTCACTTTGAGAAATACCAGATACGTGAATACTTACTTCACCGCCCTTTTTTATTATCCTGTTTACACTAACGCTTGAATAGTCAGCTAGGCCTAAGGAGGCTAATAGTTTTAGCTTGCTATTTTTTGTTATTAGTTCCACATTTGGTTCAATAGATTGGTAACTTTTGGAATATAGTATTTGATCAATATTAAAATTAATTTCCTCTTCTTCAAAACTTTCATCTCCATGAGGTGCAGTAGGAACATCTGTATTTACATTACACCCAGACAAAATTGAAATAATAAGTATTGATAAAACAAACATATAAACTAGTTTCATAGGGGTCGCCTCCTAGGAATAGTTTACTATATTAATCCTGTTTCTTCAATACACTTTTTTATGATAGAATATATGATAAGGTATATTATGCTTTTAATCAGCTTTCTCAATATGGATTTTTATTAAATTTAATTTATATAACTGCATGTACACGTATTGGCAGGGAAGCTCTAGTCAAATAGTATGCTCATAAATTGATTAAATTTTATAGTATAATATGTTTTGACAAAAGCTTTTAATTATATATAATAGATTTAGGAACAAATGTTCAATAAAGAGGTGTAGATATGGGTAAATTTAAGATAGAATCGAATTTTAAGCCTACTGGGGATCAGCCGGAGGCCATAGATAAATTAGTAGGCGGAATAAATAATAATTTGAAACATCAAGTACTTTTAGGTGTTACGGGATCGGGAAAGACATTTACCATGGCCAATATAATAGAAAAAGTTCAGAAACCAACTCTCGTCATAGCCCATAATAAGACATTGGCATATCAATTGGCATCTGAATTCAAGGAGTTTTTTCCCAACAATGCAGTAGAATACTTTGTATCATATTACGATTACTATCAGCCAGAGGCCTATGTGCCTCAGTCCGATACTTATATAGAAAAAGATGCATCTATAAACGATGAGATAGATAAATTAAGACACTCTGCAACTGCGGCATTATTTGAGAGAAAAGATGTAATTATTGTGGCATCAGTATCCTGCATATACGGCTTAGGAGATCCAATTGATTACGAAAATCTGGTAGTATCCATAAGACCTGGTATGATTAAGGATAGAGATGAAATCATGAGGAAATTAATAGATATACAATATATTAGAAATGATATTAATTTTATCAGGGGAACCTTTAGGGTAAGGGGAGATGTACTGGAGATATTTCCCGCTTCGTCAAGTGAAAACACCATTAGGGTAGAGTTTTTTGGCGATGAAATTGATAGAATAGTAGAGGTAAACCACTTGACGGGGGAGATAATTGGGCTAAGAAATCACGTGTCCGTTTTCCCTGCATCTCACTACGCAACTACAGAAGATAAAATAAAGAATGCCTTGGAGACAATTGAAGAAGAACTGAAGGAAAGATTAAAGGAATTAAGAGATAAGGACAAATTATTGGAGGCCCAAAGACTGGAGCAAAGGACCAGGTATGATTTAGAAATGCTAGAGGAGATGGGATTTTGCCAAGGAATAGAAAACTATTCAAGGCATTTAAGCAATAGACCTCCTGGAAGCAGGCCCTTCACCTTAATCGATTATTTTCCCGATGATTATTTAATTATAGTTGACGAGGCCCACGTTACCGTACCACAAATAAGGGCAATGTACGAAGGAGACAAGTCCAGAAAGACAAATTTAGTGGAATATGGATTTAGATTGCCATCTGCCCTAGATAATAGGCCTCTAAAATTTGCCGAGTTTGAGTCCATAGTACATCAAATTCTATATGTATCTGCTACACCGGGACCATATGAATTGCAGCATACTGAAAACACAGTAGAACAAATCATAAGACCCACAGGCTTACTTGATCCGATTATAGAGGTCAGGCCAACGGAGCATCAAATAGACAATTTAATAAATGAAATTAGAGATGTGGCAGAAAGAGAAGAAAGGGTTTTGGTTACTACATTGACTAAAAAGATGGCGGAGGATTTGACCAACTACTTTAAGGAAATAGGAATTAAAGTCACTTACCTTCACTCAGATGTGGAAACAATTGAGAGAATGGAAATAATCAGGGATTTAAGGCTAGGGAAATACGATGTACTAGTAGGTATAAATTTATTGAGAGAAGGTCTGGACCTGCCAGAGGTTTCCTTAGTTGCCATATTAGATGCAGATAAAGAAGGATTTTTAAGGTCAGAAACATCCCTAATTCAAACTACAGGCAGAGCTGCCAGGAATGTGATGGGTAAGGTAATAATGTATGCTGATACCATAACAAAATCCATGAATAAGGCCATAACTGAGACCAACAGAAGGAGAGAGATACAAGACCAATATAATAGGGAACACAATATAATACCCCGTTCCATAATAAAGGGAGTAAGGGAAATCATAGAGGCAACTATGGTGGCAGAAGAAGAGGCTGCCTATGAAGAAACTTTTACAAGGGAAGAGATAGAAGCCATGATAGAAGGATTAGAATCTGTCATGTTAAAAGCAGCAGAGGAATTGAATTTTGAAAAAGCCGCAGAACTGAGAGATAAGATGTTAGAATTAAAAAGGAAATTAAAATAGAGGTGGAATAATGACAAAAGACGAAATAGTAATTCGGGGGGCGAAGGAAAACAATCTAAAGGACGTTTCTTTGACCCTTCCGAGAAATAAATTCATTGTGTTTACGGGTTTGTCAGGTTCGGGAAAATCTTCCCTAGCTTTTGATACCATATATGCAGAAGGACAAAGAAGATATGTAGAAAGCCTATCAAGCTATGCTAGGCAATTTTTAGGGCAAATGGATAAACCAGATGTGGAATATATAGAGGGCCTATCTCCATCCATATCCATAGACCAAAAGACAACATCGAAAAATCCAAGGTCCACCGTCGGCACAGTAACAGAAATTTACGATTATTTAAGGCTCTTATATGCTCGAATAGGGACTCCATATTGTCCTAATTGCGGGAAGGAGATTTCTAGCCAGACAATAGAGCAAATGGTCGATAAAATAATGGAATTTGAGGAAAGAACCAGAATTCAAATCTTGGCCCCCATAGTTAGAGGGAAAAAAGGTGAACATATTAAGATTTTAGAAAACATCAAAAAGGAAGGCTACGTAAGGGTATTAATAGATGAAGAAATGTACGATATTGGAGATGAAATAAAGTTAGATAAAAACAAAAAACATACTATAGAGGTAGTAGTTGATAGGATAGTTATTAAAGAGGGCATAGAGGGTAGACTTGCTGATTCCTTGGAAACTGCCCTCAAACTTGGAGATGGATTGGTAATCGCCTACATCCTAGACAAGGAAAGGGTAATGTTCAGCGAGAAACTATCTTGTCCCGATTGCAACATCTCCATGGAAGAATTATCACCAAGGATGTTTTCTTTTAATAGCCCCTTTGGGGCATGTCCTACTTGCAATGGCCTGGGATTTTACAAGGAGATTGACAAGGATTTAGTGCTGCCAAATTTAGATTTAAGCATAGAAGATGGAGGGATAGCTCCCTTCGCATCTTCCAATGAATCAACTTATTATTATCAAATATTTAAGACATTAGCAGAAGCCAATGGCTTTTCTACAGATAGACCTTTAAGGGAAGCTCCTGAAGTTTTTATCGAAGAAATATTATATGGTACAGATAGGAAAATTTCCTTTAAATTCGCTAGTCATTTTGACGACGAAGGCATGAGGATTTACAATGGAAAATTTGAGGGAATAATACCAAATCTTGAAAGAAGATATCAATCCACTAATTCTGATTACATGAGAAATAAAATAGACGAATATATGACTGAAAATCCCTGCCCTACATGTAAGGGAAAGAGACTAAAAGATGAGGTGCTAGCAGTTAGGATAAATGGGTTAAATATTGCAGAGTTGACCGATTTGTCCATTGTAAAGGCAATAGAATTTTTCGAAGGGCTAGTACTTACGGAAAAGCAACAATTAATTGGGCAACAGGTATTAAAAGAGATTAAGGAAAGGTTAAATTTCCTAAAAAATGTGGGCTTAGATTATCTAACCCTTTCTAGAATGGCGGGGACTCTATCTGGAGGAGAATCCCAGAGGATAAGGCTTGCAACCCAAATAGGTTCAAGTCTAGTAGGTGTGGTCTATGTCCTCGACGAGCCCAGTATTGGATTGCACCAAAGGGACAATGCAAGGCTGCTAAAGACCCTAAGGAATTTAACGGATTTAGGAAATACCCTTATAGTAGTAGAACACGATGAAGATACTATGTATGCAGCCGACCACATAGTAGATATTGGGCCGGGAGCAGGTATTCATGGTGGATATATTGTGGCAGAAGGTACAGTAGAAGAAATAAAAAATAATCCAAAATCCATAACAGGCTCTTATTTATCCCATAAACTAAAAATTGAGGTCCCAAATAAGCGTAGGGAACAAAATGGTAAGTGGGTGGAAATTAAAGGGGCAGGGGAAAATAACTTAAAGAATATAGATGTAAAGATTCCTTTAGGCATGTTTACCTGCGTTACGGGAGTATCTGGCTCTGGAAAATCATCCTTAGTCAATCAAATATTATATAAATCTTTAGCCCAGAAATTAAACAACTCAAAAATAAAACCAGGTAAATATAAGGATATTTTAGGACTAGAATATCTAGATAAGGTAATAGATATAGATCAATCGCCTATTGGAAGGACACCAAGGTCCAATCCAGCCACATATACTGGCGTATTCGATTATATAAGAGATGTATTCGCCATGACTCCTGAGGCTAAGATGAGGGGATATTTAAAAGGAAGATTTAGCTTCAATGTCAAAGGTGGAAGGTGCGAAGCCTGTAATGGAGATGGTATTCTAAAGGTTGAAATGCACTTTTTGCCAGACGTCTACGTACCATGTGAGGTATGTAAGGGAAAAAGATACAACAGGGAGACTTTGCAAGTTAAATACAAGGGAAAGACCATATCTGATGTACTGGAGATGACAGTTGAAGAGGGAGTAGAGTTTTTCCAAAATATCCCTAGGATAAAAAGAAAACTGGATACCCTATTTGATGTTGGCCTTGGATATATAAAAATTGGGCAATCCTCAACGGAGCTTTCAGGAGGAGAAGCCCAAAGAGTTAAATTGGCAACGGAACTATCCAAAAGGTCGACGGGAAAGACCATATATATACTAGACGAACCTACAACTGGACTTCATACTGCTGATATTCACAAATTGATAAAGGTATTAAACCAATTGGTAGAAGGTGGAAATACAGTAGTAGTCATAGAACATAATTTAGATGTAATAAAGACAGCTGACTATATTATAGATTTAGGACCTGAGGGGGGAGACAAAGGAGGAACAGTAATAGCAACTGGAACTCCAGAAGAGATAGCAAAGGCAAAGGGCTCTTATACTGGACAATTTTTAAAAAGAGTATTGTAAGGGCTAGTTTTGCTGGCTCTATACTAATGCTCCAAGGAATGCAAAGAGTTTTGATATGATATTAGAAAAGCCTTACACATGTTGTAGGGCTTTTTCCTATGTTATGTTAAAATTAATTGCAACCTTTTTTAAATCTAGAAGTCTAATAAGTAGGAGGGTAATGATTTGGGAGAAAAAACATTAATTAAAAACCTAAAAAAGAAAAAAGAAGATGCCTATATAGAACTAGTTAATCTTTACGGAAACAAACTCCTAAAGACTTTATACCTTATGATAAAAGATGAGAAAGAGGCGGAGGATATAGTTCAGGAGACCTTTATCAGAGTCTTTAAATATATAGATGGTTTCAAGGGAGATAGCTCCATCTATACATGGATATATAGAATAGCACAAAACATAGCCAAGGATAGGCTGAGTTCCAGGATGGCCACGGTCCACTATGAAGATATGGAAATTGAACCTGAGTATGTAGAAGATACCCTTATTGGCAAAATAGATAGGGAAATACTTAGAGAACAATTGAACAATTTAAAATTCATATATAAGCAAGTAATAGTACTGTTTTATTTTGAGGAATTAAGCATAAAAGAGATATCTGAAATACTGGATGAAAAGGAAGGTACAGTAAAGAGTAAATTATCTAGGGGTAGGGATTTACTTAGGAAAGCTTTAGAGAAAGGTGGTAGATTTAATGGATAATAAGGATAAATTGGGATTAGAATTAAAATCCATAATGGATGAGGACACAAGAAATATAAACCTTTCACCTAGTACCATAGATAAGATTCTAGGCTATAGAAGAAAGAGATTAAGAGAAAGAATTATAGATTTCTTAAATAAAGAAATAGAAATTCCATTGGCTCCTGCTATTATAGGCTTGGCGGGCCTACTAATTATTACATCTGTGCCGAAAGATATATTTAATAGTCAAAATATAAAAATCATAGACATTGGCTCATCCCAGGTAATTGTTAGAGAGAAAGAGGTGGCAAAGAGATGAAAATAAGGGTCAAGGTAAAAAGTATTATTCTATTTATACTAGCTGGATTACTTGTATATTTAGTAGTGATTCCTTTCACTACCCTAGAGCTAGCCAAATATTTGGATAGAAAAGGTTCAGATAAGGCTAGGATTTTTTATGAATCTTTTATTTCCAAGGCACTGATATGGAACAAATCTGAAGCCCTATATGAATATGGAAAGGGCCTTACTGGAGCCGATGGAAAGTTCCAATTAATGATGATGGGCTGGGGGGGAGGGGGTACTAGCAGCTTGGAAGATATGGGAAAGGGAATTGCTGCTCTAAAAGAGGTCCTAGAAAAGGAAGGAAAATCCAATAAGGATGAAAAATACACAGTTCTTGCCTATGAGGAAATAATGGATTCCTATATTAGACTACTATCCCCTGAAGATTTAATATACTGGATAGAATGGGGAAAGAAATCTGACAATAAGAAGGTAAACTACACCAGTGATTTGTATTTATCCTTTTATCACTTTGCAAACAGAGACTATGATTTGGCAGAAGAATTGCTAAATAAATATAGCGAAGATAGTGAATATATTGATTACAGGTATTATTATATGAAGGGTGAATTGGCCCTTTGGAAGGGAGATGTGGAATTATCCAAAAAACTATTTGAAGCTGGAAAAGATGAAAGATATTTAAAGTGGAACCATAATTTTTCATTATTTGGATCCTATTCCTATGAATACAGAGACTATTGGTTTGAAGACCACTATGACAAACTTAGGGGGAATTTAAAGCTTAGGGGAAAGGTAAGCTTCAATGGAAAACCAATGCCCTTTGTTGAGGTTTATTTACAGGAAACAGGCAAGGGATTTAGGACTGGTGGGGGTTATCTCATAGGTATTACAGATATCAATGGGGAATATGAGACCTTGGGGTTTCAACCCGATAGATATGAAATAGGCATCGGGCTCAATCAAGCCATTCTATATGACAAGGTATATCAAAACCCGAGTGAAAGATATATTGATTTGGGAAGGGATATGGAGTTTGATTTTTCCTTTGTTTCACCATTTAAAGTAATCAATCCAGGACCAGAGCAGGTACTAAAAGGTAATAAGTTTACTGTGGAATGGGAAACCGTAAAAGATGCTGCCTATTATCAGGTTAATGTTACAGCCTTTAGCAATCCCTTAAATAAATCAGGAGGTAATATGTCATTTCCCATAGAGGACGAGAACTACAATATTAAGCTAAGGGCCAATAAGGTGGTATTTGATATGAAGGTACTAAGAGACCGTTCAGGTGGCTTGTCCTGGAGCGGAGAAGAAATGATAGTTAGCCCTACAGGTATCCTTAGTAGCTTTATCCCAGGCAATGAATATCCTATTGTAGTAAACGCCTATGATAATAATGGAAAACTCCTTAGTAGTAGTGCCCCTTTAAGAACCCATTATGAAGATTTTCCAAGTATTAAAATTCAGGGTGAATTAACTGAGGGAGAAAAGCTTATATATAATATGAAATACGAGGAAGCCATCGAATACTACTCAAATATACTGGAAAATGAACCGAATAATGAAGAGGCATTGTTTTACTTGGCAAAAATATATATGGTGGGTTACAGAAAAGGAAAAGAGAATTATGACAAATCAATGGAATATGCCGCAAGATATGATAATTTAAGAGCTAACAACTCTTTAAAATATAAATTAATCGAATTTATGGACCATAAATCTAGGAGAAAATATAGGGATATAATCAAAGAGGTCTTTAATAGCATACCAAAACAAAATATAGATGATAACTTTTATTATAATCAGGGCAGATATTATCTAAGCCTGGGAGAATATACTTTGGCAAGGGAAAGTTTTGAAAATATCAAATCCTACAATCATATATATATAATGTATATAGATCTCTATCATGGAGAGATTGATAAGGTGCTAGAATTAATTAGTTCAGGGGACTTGGACTTATATAATATGAACAAAAAGGAGATGGAAAAAGCCCTAAAGGGAATCGGAGATAATATAGAAACAAAGGACTATGAGGTCATTAAGGGTGTAATACAAAAAGTCCTTAGCGAAGATATCAATCGCCATGATGGGGAAGGAAATAATATTGGCAAAAAGGCAAGATTAGAGATTAAGGATTCATATATTAAAATCCTACTGGAGCAAATAATTCAAGATAACCATTGGGATATAGGTGTAGAGGGAGAAAAAACAATTTAATTTAGTACAATAATATGGTATAATGATAAAAATGATTTGGAGGGGTTTTATGTCTTATATATTAGATAAATGTATTTCGTTAAAGGATGCTGAGCTCCAATTGTCCCAGGCTTCCACAAGGGAAAAGAATTTAGCATTGGAAAAAGTCGCTGAGGCAATAGAAAACAGCAGAAAAGGGGTACTAGATGCAAATAATTTAGATATCGACAATGCTCGGAAAATCAATATGAGTGAAGCATTGGTAGACAGGCTAAAACTAGATGACGATAGAATAGATGGAATAATTGAGGGAATTAATACAGTAATTAAATTACCCGATCCTGTGTGGAAATCTGATAAGGTCTGGACCATAGAAAACGGGCTTACCATATCCAAGATGACAGTGCCAATGGGAGTCATGGGAATAATATATGAATCAAGACCAAATGTTACAGTTGATGCCTTTGCCTTGGCCTTAAAATCGGGAAATTGTATACTATTAAGGGGTAGTTCCTCCGCCATAAACTCAAATATGGCATTGGTAAAGGCTATTAAAGATGGACTTAAGAATTCCAATATTTCCCCAAATGTTATCGACTTTATAGAGGATACAGATAGGAAATATGTGTCGGATATGCTAAGGGCCAAAGATTATATCGATTTAATCATCCCAAGAGGTGGTAAAAATTTAATCGATTTTGTAGTAGAAAACTCCCTAGTGCCCACATTACAAACAGGGACTGGGAATTGCCATGTATTCGTAGATGAAACTGGCAATATAGAAGATGCAATTCCCATAGTTATCAATGCCAAGACACAAAGAGTGGGAGTTTGTAATGCCTGTGAAACACTTCTAGTCCACGAAAGCATTGGGAAAGACCTATTGCCAAAGCTGTATGAGGAGTTAAAGGATACTGTGGAAATTAGGGGATGTGAGAAGACGGCGGAGATTATTCCTGCAAATGAAGCTACAGAATTGGATTGGGCAGAAGAATACCTAGATTATATTTTAGCAGTTAAGATAGTAAAGGATGTAGATGAGGCCATTAGACATATAAATAAATATGGAACGAAGCATTCAGAGTCCATAATAACTGAAAACTACACTAACGCAAATAAATTTACCAGAGCTATTGATGCATCAACGGTATATGTCAATGCATCTACTAGATTTACAGATGGCGGTGAATTTGGCTTTGGTGCTGAAATGGGTATAAGCACTCAAAAAACCCATGCAAGGGGACCAGTTGGCTTGGAACAGCTTGTGACAAGCAAATATATAGTATTAGGAGAAGGACAAATAAGAAAGTAGGAGATTGCAATGGAACAGAATATATTACAGAATAGCAAGAAAATAGTTATTAAAATTGGCAGCAGTACATTAACCAGTGAAGATGGCACCATAGATAGAACTTTTTTAGAAAATCTGGCAGTACAAGTGAAAGCTTTAATGGAAATGGGAAAAAGAGTAGTTATTGTATCCTCAGGGGCTAGGATTGCAGGAGTAGGCACATTGGGGAAGTGGTCGAGAAAAGAAGATATTCACTACAAACAGGCTCTATGTGCCATTGGACAAGTGGAATTAATGGATTCTTATAGGAAGGTTTTTCACAGTCACGGAATTCACGTAGGCCAGCTATTGCTCACGAGGGGAGATTTTGAAGATAACGCACGAACAATGAATATAAGAAATACATTGTTTACCTTGCTAGATGAAAGTGTGCTACCAGTTATAAACGAAAACGACACCGTAAGCGTAGAGGAAATCAAAATTGGCGATAACGATATGCTAGCTGCTCACACTACAGTACTTTGGGGTGCTGACCTTCTCGTGATTTTATCTGACATTGAAGGTATCTACAATAAAAACCCTAACGAGAACAGGGACGCAAAGTTAATCCATGTAATAGACGATATAGAGGAGATGGAAAAATCGATTTCCATTGGATCGAAGTCCTCCTTTGGCACAGGGGGCATAGCTACGAAGATATTAGCTGCAAAGGAAGTAACCCAATATGGAGCCAGCCTCATTGTTGCCAAGGGTAAAAAGGAAAATATAATATTGGAGCTATTAAAAGGGGCAGAAAAAGGAACCGTATTTATATCACATTAAGTCAGAATTTATCTGGCTTATTTTTTTGGCAAAGATTTAACAGAAAGTGGGTATATATATTGATAAATAGATGAAATAATTATACAATAAATAATATAGAAAAGGATGGTGAAAAATTTGTTAAAGCTTAAAAACATATCCAAATCCTATGGGAAAGGAACGATTAAAGCAGTTGACGACGTAAGCTTAGATATTAGGCCTGGAGAAATATTCGGATTTTTGGGACCTAATGGAGCAGGTAAAACTACTACAATAAAAATGGTAGTGGGTCTATTAAAGCCAGATACAGGTACTATTTCCGTCAATAATATCGACGTATGGGAAGAACCATTAAAGGCAAAATCAATCATAAGCTATGTTCCAGATAATCCAGAGGTATACGACAGGTTAAAGGGAATAGAATATTTAAATTTTATAGGGGATATGTATGGAATCCCTAAAGAACAGCGGCAGCGAAAACTGGAACACTATCTAGAATTGTTTAATATAAAAGACGCAGTAGGAGACCTAATAGCCAGTTACTCCCATGGTATGAAACAAAAATTAGTGCTTACATCTGCACTATTAAACGATCCAAAGCTTTTTATATTAGATGAACCTATGGTGGGATTAGATCCAAAATCCTCTTTTAATTTAAAAGAAATAATGAGAAATATGTGCAATGAGGGGAAAACTGTATTTTTCTCAACCCATGTATTGGAGGTTGCAGAAAAATTGTGTGATAGAATAGCTATAATTAACAATGGGAAGATAATAGCATTGGGGACTATGGAAGAGCTTAGAAGCCACGCTGTAGAGAGGAAGTCCTTAGAAAATATATTTCTGGAGTTGACAGAGTAATGGATAAGATAATTTCTTTAATAAAGACAGATTTCAATACTACATATGGTCTATCGTCCATTGCATACAGTTTTAAAAGTAAGAAAAATAGGTGGCAAATCATTGTCTTTGGACTTGCCATGTTGTCTTTGATTCCAACATATTTTATGATTGTTAAGGGACTTGGGTCCATGTATGATGTCTATAGTCAGATTGGGCAAAGATCCATGTTTCTTTTATCCGGATTTTTAGCTTCACAGATTTTGATATTTGTATTTGGATTATTATATGTAATGAGCAAGTACTATTTTTCCAACGACATGGGGCATTTAGTACCTCTCCCCATTAAGCCGTCCTATATTATAGGGTCAAAATTTGTAACTTTAATGATTAGTGAATATTTAACATCTCTTCCAATTATTCTTCCATTTATTATAATATATGGGCTAAAAGGCAAAGAAGGGGTTTTATATTGGATTTATTCTATTCTATTAATAGGATTTCTTCCGGTAATACCTCTTGTGTTAGCATCTGTTTTAATCATGATATTTATGAAATATACAAATATTGGTGCCAGAAAGGACCTGATAAGGACCATAAGTGCTTTAATATTTATAGTTGGCATGATATATTTTCAGCTAAAGATGCAGACCATAGCACGAAAAGCCTTGCTGGAGGGGGAAGATTTCCTTATAAATCTTATAAGCGACTCAAACTTGTTAGTTAAAAAACTAGGGTTAATTTTCCCGCCATCCCAATGGGCTACATTATCTTTGGCAAACTATTTAAACTTCGGTGGATTCTCAAATCTATTATTTTTTGTATTGATAGGTGTAATTAGTTTTATAATTATGATAATCTTATCGGAATCCCTATTTTTTGACGGATTAATCGGGAATATTGAGGTATCTGCATCAAAAGGCAAAGGAAAGAAAATAGATAATAAAGATTTATCAAGGGAAACTAGGCCGTATTGGGCCCTTGCTAAGAAAGAGATTATTATGATTTTTAAGACCCCAGTATATCTCCTAAATGCCGTAGGTGGCGTTATTATGATTCCCATTATATTAGTCATGTCCTCTGTAGCTAGCGGAGACCAATCCTTAAAAGCTGCACTGGAGATGATGGATCCAAATTCTGGACTCTTGCTTTTAGCTGGTGCAGGTTTTATCGTTGCTATTGGCATGATAAACAGCATAGGGACTACCACTTTTTCTAGGGAAGGCAAGAGTCTATGGATTCAAAGGACCCTGCCTATTAAAGTATCGGATCAAATAATAGGTAGAGTACTATCATCTATGCTTATTCAAACTTTAGGTACAGTAGCTTTTTTAGCTAGCATTGCCTTTGTTGTAAGGCTCAATGTGTTTGACATGGTGCTTATGGCATTTCTAGGTCTATTGGGAAGTATCCCCATGACTCAGCTAGGTATGGTTATAGATATTCTAAGGCCAATGCTGGAGTGGGATAATCCCCAAAAGGCGATGAAACAAAATCTGAATGTTTTAATTGGCATGGGAGTAGGCACCCTTTTTCTTGGGGCAATTGGTTTTTTGACAATAAAGGCAATAAACAAAATCGATTTATACCTGATTTATATTCTCTTAATAGGGGTATTTGTATTGTCTACCATCATACTATTTAACATATTGGAAAAATTAATTAAGAAACAATTTGAGATTCTAGAATAAAAAATCAGTCTGGTAGACAATATACCAGACTGATTTTTTATTCTCATAAGATATTGAATGATTGCCAAAATGCTTGCGTAGTTATAAATAAATATTATATTACTTTTTATTGGGCTCCAACTCGTTTGCTCTATTTCTTATATCGATGTCTTCTTCACCTCTTGGCTCTTCTAGGACAATTCCATGGGGCATAGGCTTACCATTGTCATCTACAAATACAAAAGTTGCAAAACCGTCGGACAATATACTGCCATTGTTGTTTTTCGTTACCTTTCCGTATACTGTAAAACTGGTTCTACCAACTTTTGCGATACTAGCTTCCAAATTTATTATATCGCCTTTGTAAGCGGGCATATTAAAAGACAAACCGTGAATGTTGACGCAGACAATATTTTCTGGTTTCTCTGTAACCTTTGCCCCTACTATGAAGGCAGACTCTACAAACCATTCTGCCACTCTCCCAGCGAATAAAGTTCCGTGATGGTTCAACTCTTCCAACTTTACTAATCTAGATGTATTTACTTTTTCCATATAAGCCTCCTTGTGAATTTCGTTTAAGCAACAAAACATATTATAGCAAAATATAAATTTAAGTCAAATTCTTTACCGTAGAACTATTTATTATTTGGTATATAGGTGATATAGTATTATTTAGTACCAAAAGAAAATTACATAAGAATAGAGGGGTAATATGAATGACATAGATATAGCAAAAAAGATATTAGTAGAAGAAAACCTTGGTATAGTAGTAGTTAAAGAAGGCAAGGAGATTTTTAGGAGTACAGATAGGGGAATAGGTCCAATGTATACATTGGCTACAGAAATGAGAGAAGAATCCTACAAATCTTCCATAGCCGATAAGATAATCGGAAGAGGTGCAGCCTTGTTGTGTGGTTACTTGGGTATTGAAGAATTATATGGTAAACTAATATCTGAGAGTGGCATATCAGCCCTAGAACATTACAACATACCCTATTTTATGGACAATAGCTGTCCTTATATAATGAACAGGGAAAAAACCGACCATTGTCCCATAGAAAAGCTGTCACAGGACGTGGAAGAACCAGAAATCCTTATTGAGAAAATAGGGAAATTTTTGTCATCTATTAATTCAAAATAGCAGTTTAACTTATTGATATGAGGAGGAATTATATGAACGAAAGAAACCATGTCAGAAATTTAGTAGTTGCAGGATTAATGCTTGCAATAGGAATTATTGTGCCATATATATTTCACAGCACAGGTATACCGGGAACCATATTTTTGCCAATGCATATACCAGTTTTAATAGGGGGTTTTTTGCTTCCAGCGTATTTAGCATTCTTATTAGGTATATTAACTCCATTAATTAACAGTGCATTGACTGGAATGCCCGTACTTTTCCCTATGGCAGTAATTATGACTTTTGAATTAGGGATTTATGGTTTATTGGCCTCGGTATTTTATCGAAGAATGAAATTTCCTTCAGTAATAGCATTGATTTTATCCATGATAGGTGGAAGACTTACAGCAGGCTTAATAGTATTTATTTTAGCCATATTTTTTGCAATTCCACTGGAACCAATTACATTTGTGGTCGGTGCTACAACGTCAGGTATACCAGGGATTGTGATACAACTAATACTTATACCCATATTGATACATGGCATAGTCAGATACACTACCTTAAATCTAGATTAAAACAGGAGGGATATTATGGGATTATTGATTAAGAATGTAAGGGTTGTTCCCATGGACTATAGAAATGAAGTAATGGAAAATACAAATATCTATATCCAGGGAAATGAAATTGTACACATAGGGGATATAAGAGAAGAACTGGAGGTTCAAAGGGTCATTGACGGAAAAAATAAGGTTGCCATGCCAGGTCTAGTCAATAGTCATACACACATTGGGATGTCATTGCTTAGAAATTTTGCAGATGACTTGCCTTTACACAAATGGCTGACTGAAAAGATATGGCCTACAGAGGCAAATTTACAGTCGGATGATGTATATTGGGGATCATTACTCAGCTTGGTTGAAATGATACAAAGTGGAACTACGGCATTTTGCGATATGTATTTTTTTATGGACCAAGTCGGTAAAGGTCTGGAAGAGTCGGGAATTAGAGGGGTCCTAACAAGGGGATTAATTGAAGAGCCAGGGAAAAGCCAAGATAAACTAAGGGAAACAAGGGAACTATATAACAATTGGCATGGTAAGGCAAATGGAAGGATTAAGGTAATGGTTGCACCTCATGCTCCGTATACTTGTAGCCCGGATTTTCTTTTGGAAACATATAATTTAGCCAAAGAGTTAAATACAGGCATACACATACATCTTTCTGAAACGAAAAAGGAAGTGGAAGATAGTTTTAAACTATATGGGAAATCTCCCATCAGACATGTATACGATTTAGGTCTATTGGATTTACATACAATAGGAGCACATTGTGTACATGTAGACGAAGAAGATATGGATATAATGAAGGAAAAGTCCTTATATCCAGTAAATAACCCGGGAAGCAATCTAAAACTTGCCTCGGGGTTTGCACCTGTAGACCAGATGTTGAAAAAAGGTATTCCAGTTGCATTAGGTACTGATGGTTCATCATCAAATAATAATCTAAACATGTTTGAAGAAATAAACCTTGCGGCATTGGTAAATAAAGCAGTAAATCTAGACGCTGTTTCCGTCCCTGCCATATCTGCCTTAGAAATGGCAACTGTAAATGGAGCTAAGGCCTTGGATTGGTACGAGGACATAGGTTCTATAGAAGTAGGGAAAAAGGCGGATTTAATCTTAATTGACCTAGATAAGCCCCATTTTTATCCTCATCACAATGTAATCTCATCTTTGGCATATACTGTCCAGGCTTCAGATGTGGATACTGTCATAGTAGATGGAAATATAATAATGGAAAAGAGAGAAATAAAGACTTTAGATGTGGAGAAAATCAAATATATGGCAGAGAGACATGCCAAGAATTTAATCA
The DNA here is from genome assembly GCA_023229175.1 of Tissierellaceae bacterium. Taxonomy (GTDB): domain Bacteria; phylum Bacillota; class Clostridia; order Tissierellales; family Tissierellaceae; genus JAAYFT01. The sequence continues at coordinate 88,904 of JALNZV010000005.1, forward strand.
ACAGGTAAAAAAAGAGAGTTGCATTGTGCTAAGGAAAGCATATTTGCAACTCTAATTTTTATTGTGCCCAGTATGGCATAAACCAGTCGGTGAAAGCCTAATACCAAATAAAATCATAACTAGCCAGAGACTGGTTAATTATGGTTTTAAAAGTTTATCTTCACAGTTTAAAATATTAAATTGTCCTAGTGAACCGCCTCATACCAAATGGTACGCACGCTGGCATGAGAGGATGGTAATTAGTCCAATTAATTACCTCCTACTCGATTAAGCGAAATATTTTAAAATTATTGCAGTACTTTTAATATATCTTTCGTTATAGTTATTGTAGGAAGGAGGGGAGAGATGACAAGGGAATCATTGCTTATTCAAAAATCAATCCAAGGAGATGAAGAAGCCTTTGAGGAAATAATCAATTTATATAAAAATTATATATTTGCAATTATATTAAATTTTATAAAGGACTATAATGAAGTTGAAAACCTAGCTCAAGAAGTGTTTTTGCAGATTTATCTTTCTCTCCCCAACTATAAAGAGGATAATTTCAAAGGATGGATTGGAAGAATAGCAACAAATAAATCTATTGATGGGATAAGAAAAAAGAAAAGCAAGTTTAAGGAAGAAACATTGAAAAGTGAATATGATTTAATAGATAAGATTAATCTATATCATAGTAAAACGCCAGAGGAAATACTTTTGGCAAAAGAAAGAAAAGAAGAAATATCAAAACTTTGTAAATCAATTCCAAAAATATACGCAGATGTGATAATAAAGTTTTATTTAGATGGGAAATCCTATGAAGAAATAGCTTTAGAGGAAAATCTAACAGTAAAAACCATAGCTTCAAGACTATATAGAGGTAAGAATATGTTAAAGGAGAAATGGAGGACAGAAAATGAAACATTATGATCAAGTGGAATGGACTTTATATAAAGAAAAGCTATTAAGCAACAAAATTAATGAAGAAATGGAAAACCATCTTTATTTGTGTGATGAATGTATGAAGATATTTCTTTCTTTAATAGATGAAAAGGAAATTCATAATACTGAGAAATATATTTCAAAAGATTTCACTTTAGATACTATGAGAAATATTAGAAACTTAATTTTATTAAAAAGAAGTAGAAGAAAAACAACAACTAAGTCTATAAATGATTTCTTTTTGTATTATGCTGCAGTAGCATCGGTAGCCATTGTCTTAACTGCAACTGGAACATTTAGCAGAATGATAAATATTGTACCAGATATAAATAATTCAATTAAAATTAATGAAAACAAGATACAGATTAATAGAATATATAGCTTATCAGAAAACATAACAAACAGAACTTCAGAATTTATAAGTGAATTTCAAATTAAAAAATAAGGGAGGGCCATAATGAGGAAGAAAAGTAAGTTTATTACATTTATATTATCATTTGTACCGGGAATATCACATTTTTACCTGGGATATGGCGATAGAGGGATCATATATTTAATCATATTTGGGATGTTAGGGGTAGGTTCAATAGTTTTATCTGATATGCTTTATAGTCGAGGTCCCATGGTTATTGGAATTGGTGCAGTTTGTGTTCTATGGCTTATATCCTTGATGGATGCTTTTTCTGTATTAAATATATTAAATGAGGAAAACAATCTAAATATAAAAGAAAATTGGAATTCGGAAAAAACGAAGGTTTCTAATAAGAAAGTTATTACTTTAGCTTTATCGATTGTACCAGGTGCCGGACATATGTATTTAGGCTATCAGAAAAAAGGATTAGTATTGATGGGCGGGTTTTTCTTTGCTATATTTTTTATGGGATGGTTAAACTCAAGTTTTTTACTGTTTTTACTTCCATTAATTTGGTTTTATTCTTTCTTTGATGCATTACATGAAATAAATGGAAGTCATGTAGAAGAATTAGATATATTTAATATACTGCCTTCAATAAAACAGGAGCATATTGGTATAGGATTTATAGGACTAGGCATAATTATAATTTTGCAAAAAGTATTAGTACCAGTAGCAGAACAAATATTATATTCTATTTTTGAAAGACATATAATATATCAATTAAGAAATTATATCCAGACAGTAATAGTATCTTTAATATTTATACTTGGCGGTATCAAGATGATAAGAAATAAAAAAGATAGTAAATATACTGAATTGGAGGCAATAAAAGAAGATGAAAAGTAGAAGAGTAGGAACCCTATCTATGGGAATAGTTTTAATAAGTTTCGGAATACTAGTGTTGATATCGCAATTCAATCAAATTTCAGCAGTAAACTTGGCTATAAAATTTTGGCCTATAATACTAGTCTTATTAGGTGCAGAAGTTTTATGGTATAGTATAAAGGCTAAAAATGAAAATGAAGATATAATAATAAGATATGATATTTTTTCTATTTTTATAGTAACTGTCATTTTATTTGTTAACATAGTAGTTTTTGGACTTGTAGAAACAGGAATTATGGACTATATAAAATTAAAAGTAGCAGAAGAAAACTATAGATACCATGAAATCTACAAAAAATAGGGGCCTTTCCAGGCTCCTTTTATAATTATATCCAGTATGGCATAAACCAGTCGGTGAAAGCCTAATACTAAATAAAACCATAACTAGCCAGAAACTGGTTAATTATGGTTTTAAAAGTTTATCTTCACAGTTTAAAATATTAAATTATCCTGGTGAATCGCCTCATACCAAATGGTACGCACGCTGGCATGAGAGGATGGTAATCAGTCCAATTAATTACCTCCTACTCGGTTTGACTGTTGTGAACATTCGAAGGCAGATTTATAGTAACAGTTGTTCCCACCCCGTATTTGCTGTCTACATGGATTTCCCCACCATGAGCCTCTACAATGGATTTTACAATAGGCAGACCAAGCCCTGTTCCTTTGGGACTATTTTTATTTAATCTATTAGATTTGAAAAACCTGTCGAATACAAGAGGTAGTTCATCTTCTTTAATTCCCATGCCATTATCAACTACATCAATAATTAACTGAGAATTTATTTCCCTTAGGGAAACCTTTACCTTACCATTCTGGTCTAAATATTTAATTGAATTGGAAAGGAGATTATACATTATTTGTTTAAGCTTATCTTTGTCCATGTAAATATGTTTATTGTTTTCCAGGTCCATTTCAAGGAAGTATCCCCCCTTCTCATAAAGCGGTATGAAACTTTCAACAATTTGTACGAGTTCCGAAGATAAATCAAATTCTGATTTATTTAAATTTAGGTCTGCCTCCTCAAGCTTAAAAGAATCTTTTAAATCGTCGATTAAACTGGAAAGCCTGTCTATTTCATCCATTAAAATTGTCAGATGTTCTTCATTGGGTTCCCAAACCTTGTCTATTATTGCCTCTAAATGAGATTTTAAAGTGGATAAGGGAGTCCTTAGTTCGTGGGATATATCCTGTGCATATTTTCTCCGTATATTTTCTTGGCTGGCTAGGGTTTCTCCTAAATAATTAATTGAATCGGACAATTCTAAAATTTCCCTTGTATTTGAATTTATTTTGGATCTTTTACTTAAATTACCCTTTCGCATTTCGATAGCTGTATTTCTAATATCTACCAGTGGAGTAGTCAAGGACTTTGACAAAAGAATGCTAGTCCCTAGGCCTATTAATATTGTGAAGATTGCTGAAATAAAAATAGAACTGGAAAGGGTATCCTTAAAGACCAAAGCTTCTTCAGTGAGGTAAGAGTTGTCTATATAACCGATGACTAAAGTTCCAACTTGTTTTTTATCCTCCATTAAAGGGAAAGTTTTTTCTGTATATTTCCCCTCAGGTATGGGACGCATACCCATCATACCCCCATGCATCCTTCCGTGCATTTTTCCTCCCATCCCCATCATTCCATTTCCGTTGGATGAATAGTAGATAGTGTTGTCCTTTAAATCCCTAATTTCAATATATATATTTTCCAATGAAGCATATGAATTGATATCTGTTTCATACAATTTATACCCGTTTAAATTATATAAAGTATTTATGTCGTCGCTGATGGATTGGAGTCTGTTTTGCTGTTCCTCTACTAAATAAATATCGAACTTTTTATTTATCATAGAATTGGCAATAAAACCAATAATAAAAATAGATATAAGAATAGAAAACAGAAAGGATAAAATCAATTTATTTTTTAATTTCATATTAAAACCTCCTGGGTAATAGGCTCATTTCGTAATTATATTATAGCAATTAGTCTTATTCAGACAGATAAATTGATTTAAATAAGAGCCGACATTGATAAGGTTGATTAGAAGCATCCATTAAATAAAAAAATTGATAGGGTTGCACTGTTTGAGCGTAGCGAGTTTGCAACTTTAATTTTTTATGGGTGGCATTGCTTCTTCAAGCTTTGAACTAGGCGGATCGTTTTAAACAATTTATAAATATGTTACTGGGAACTATAAAAGTTAAAAATATAAGTCATTTCGTAATTATATTATAGCAATTAATTTTGAAGTAATTGTGAATTATGAAAAATAATTTATTTTCTTCATAATTACTTCATATTTTATGGATACAATGTAATCAAATAAGGAAAGGAGAGATTTTCATGAAAAAGAAAATTCTTATAGGAGCATTGATTATGGTACTAGGAGTTGGTTCCATAATCGGATACGCAGAGACAACTCAATCCCCAAATATCCTACCAAGATTTAGGGATAACACGACGATTAATTTAGAAGAAAGAGACGCATGGCTAAAGGAAAGATTAGACTATAGAAATGAGCAGATAGAAAAGGCTCTAGAGAGCGGCATAATCACTGAGGAAGAAGCGAGAACCTGGTCAGAGCACTTTAGCTATATGGACGATTTCCAATCGAAAAATAGTTTTGGTTTTGGATTTGGAGGCTGCGGTGGATTTGGCGGAGCTAGGGGAATGGGCATGATGAGAGGTCATGGTTTTAGAGGCGGATTTTACAGATAGTTTAAAAGTATATTTAGAAGAAGATAGCTAGGATTCCTAGCTATCTTTAATTTGGAACTTATAACCTGTGCCATAAACAGTATGAATGTACCTTGGGTCTCTAGGATTGCTTTCAATTTTTTGCCGAATGTTTTTTATATGGGTATCTATGGTTCTGTCAAAGCCCTCGTATTCATGTCCAAAGGCCGATATGATAAGCTGTTCCCTAGAAAGGACATTGTTTTGATTGGATACAAGGGCCAATAATACCTTAAATTCATTGGTAGTAATATTAACATTTACATTATTCTTTTTGACTGCCATTTGTTCAATTTCAATTTCCAAATCACCATTGTTAAAGCTCAGTTTTTCAGCAATTGGTCTAGTGTGCGGATATGCCCTTCTTAAAAGGGCCTTGACCCTGCTCATCAACTCCCTAGGGCTAAAAGGCTTTAATACATAATCATCTGCACCTATGGTCAGTCCTTCTATTCGATCGTCTTCGTGAGTTTTTGCCGTGAGCATGATAATCGGCACATCGGAAGTGGACCTAACTCTTTTACAGACCTCTTCTCCGGAAATTTTTGGAATCATTAAATCTAGGATAATCAAGTGTATATCTTCTTTTTGGAAATATTCCAGTGCCTTTTCTCCATCATTAGCCTTAAATACCTTAAATTCTTCTTTAAGTAAATAGGCTTCTATAACATCTGAAATATTTTTTTCATCTTCAACCACAAGTATATTTTTAAAGTCCACAAAATCACCTCATACACATATTACCCCAATTGACAAAAAAAGTATAGAAAAACAAAAAAAGTACTTTCCTTTTCTAAAACTTTATGCTATACTTTGATATAATATTTAATACATAGTAAAATGCTATGAATTGGTAAAGTAAATTATGTCGAGTATTACAGAGAGAATTCCGCAGGTGAGAGGAATTTATATAAGGCCTAATTGAAGTGCACCGAGGAGTTTAGGGTCGAAATAACAGTAGACCTTTACGATTGCTCTCGTTAAAGAGCTAGGGTATGTAGTACCTGATTTGAGTTGGGATTTCCCAAACAGAGTGGAACCGCGAAATTAACCTTTTGCCTCTGTATATTTATTATACATTGGCAAAAGGTTTTATTATTATATTAAAGGAGGATTACATGATGATTTTAAACAATATCAGCGAAGCAATAGGGAAAACACCTATTATAAGATTAAACAATATGAAGGAGGATGGTGCAGCAGAAATATATGTAAAGGTGGAGTCCTTCAATCCATCTGGCAGCGTAAAGGATAGAGCATCTCTATATATGGTAGAGGCAGCTGAGAGGGAAGGACTATTAATTAAAGGTAGTACCATAATAGAGCCTACCAGTGGAAATACAGGCATTGGACTTGCCATGATAGGTGCTGCCAGAGGATATAATGTTATACTGGTAATGCCTGACACAATGAGTGTTGAAAGAAGAAAATTGATGGAAGCTTATGGGGCAAAGATAATTTTGACAGAGGGTGCCAAAGGGATGTCGGGTTCCGTTGAGTTGGCAGTTAAACTAGCAAAAGAGAATAATTACTTTATGCCCGATCAATTTGGGAATATAAATAATTTGATTGCCCATTATGAGACAACTGGTGCTGAAATTTTGAAAGATACAAAGGGCCATATCCACGGATTTGTGGCTGGGGTAGGCACTGGAGGAACAGTATCAGGCGTAGGAAAAAGATTGAAAGAATACAATAAAGACATAATAGTGGTCGCAGTACAGCCTTCAAAATCTCCCGTGCTCACAGGTGGAGAAGCAAGCGGACACAAAATCCAAGGTATTGGGGCCAATTTCATTCCCGATATTTACAATCAGGATGTAATTGATGAGGTAATAAACGTTGATGAAGATATGGCATTCCTATATGCAAAGAAGATGGCTGTAGAGGAGGGCATATTATGCGGCATCTCGTCAGGTGCCAATGTATATGGAGCCTTAGTTTTAGCAAGAAAGCTAGGAGAAGGTAAAAAAGTTTTGACCGTCCTCCCCGATACGGGAGAAAGATATTTATCCACAGATTTATTTAATATTAGTAAAGGTGAGGAAAATGATTAAGGATTTAGTTAGACAGGGTAATAATATATTAATTAAAGATCCTGCTGCAAAAAACTTATTGACTGCTATATTTTTTTATCCCAGTACAAGGGTTCAACTATATCATAGGATTGCTCACAAACTTTATAAAAGAAAAAGATACACAATATCGTGGATTATATCCCAAAGAGCAAGAAGGATAACAGGTATAGAGATACATCCAGGTGCAAAATTAGGAAAAAATTTGTTTATAGACCATGGAATGGGAGTAGTAATAGGTGAAACTGCTGAAATAGGAAATAATGTAACTATGTACCACGGAGTGACCCTAGGGGGAATAGGCGGGGAGAAGGGGAGGAAAAGACACCCTACAGTAGAGGATGACGTAATCATAGGTGCAGGTGCAAAGATTTTAGGGCCCATAACCATAGGCAGAGGAGCCAAAATAGGTGCTAATTCCGTCGTTTTAGACGATGTACCACCATATACTACTGCAGTAGGAGCTCCTGCTAGGATTATTAAAAATAGACGTAGTGGATACATTTATGTAGTGTAAAGGTATTTACAAATTGATTATTTTTAGTATAATAGATAATAAATGCTGTGAATGGGAATAGTAATTGTAATAAAAGGTCTATAGCGAGCTGGAGATAGTGAAAGCCCAGCGATACTATTATAATGAATGGACCCGCGAGCGTATATCCGAAACGAGTAGGATATAGGATTTATCCCCTTAAAAGATTAGAGCTGGCCTTTGGCAAATAGAGTGGTACCGCGGATTAACCTTTCGTCTCTTAGTTGAGATGAAAGGTTTATTATTTATAGGGTTCATTGGAAAAAAGAAATGTTATATTAAATATACTTATAAAAGGAGTTGATTACAGTGGATAAGAAAGTTGTTTTTAGTGGCGTACAACCATCAGGGAAATTAACCATAGGTAATTATTTAGGAGCCATAAAAAACTGGGTGGAATTGCAGGACGAATACGATTGCTATTACTGTATAGTAGATTTACATGCCATTACAATACCGCAGGTGCCAAAGGAATTGAGAAGGAGCACCCTGGAAGTATTGGCCCTATATATGGCCTGTGGCATTGATCCAGACAAGTCTACAATATTTATCCAATCCCATGTGCCAGCCCATACGGAATTGACTTGGGTATTAAATACCATATCATATATGGGACAATTGGGCAGAATGACCCAATACAAAGAAAAATCGAGGAGATCGGAGGAAAATTTAAATGCAGGGCTATTCACATACCCGGTCCTAATGGCTGCAGATATACTACTATATCAAACGGATTTGGTGCCAGTTGGAGAGGATCAGAAACAACATTTGGAATTGGCAAGGGATTTGGCTATTAGATTTAACAATAAATACAGTGAAACCTTTAAGGTCCCAGAACCTGGGATAAAGGACGTAGGTGCAAAAATAATGAGTTTACAAAGTCCAGAAGCGAAAATGAGCAAATCCGATGCAGATGAAAACGCATATATATTGTTATTGGACGACAAAGATACCATTAGAAGAAAGATTAAAAGGGCAGTCACAGACTCACTTGGAACAATAGCCTATAATGATGAACAACTAGGACTTAAAAACTTAATAGAGATATACAGTATATTTTCTGGGGAGAAGATACCAAGTATTGTCAATAAATATGAAGGTCAAGGCTATGGAAAATTCAAGGAGGATTTAGCGGAGGTAGTCATAGATGGAATTTCCAACATCCAAGAGAAATACAACTATTTAATGGACAACAAGGATTATTTGGAAAAGATTTATATAAAAGGTGCTGAAAAAGCAGAGTATCAGGCATTAAAGACCCTTAGGAAGGTCTATAAAAAGGTAGGATTTTTACCAAGGTAAAGAAAAATACACAAAAGGTTCTAAAGATTAAGGCCTTTTGTGTATTTTATTATTTTTTCCGCTGTTATATGACTGTCGTCGTTTATAAATACAGCCTTGTAATCCCTATTTTTATATTCATACATTGGGTCATAGTATTTAATAAGCAACTCCTCAATTACATTTTTATATTGCCCCTTGACCAAAAGGTCAATATAATTATCAACGTTTTTATCTCCTAAGTATTTTCTTAAGTTTTCTATAGATGAAATTATTTCATCATCTGTATCGTGTACGTATTCTCCCAGAAGGTTTTCAATCCTTTGATCCATACTGGCCTCGATTTTAATGGCGTAGCCCTTATTCATGGCTTCGTACAAATATTTGGGTATGATATCCTTTCCTATTCTTTGACTTTCCCCCTCTACGAAGACTAAATTCGATTTCCTATTTTTTAGGGAGTCATAAATCAAAGATTCAAACATCTTTTGAGTATTTTGCTTTCCAAGGCCCACATCTCCCAGATTTGACCCCCTGTGATTGGCACACCTTTCCAAATCGAGAACATCCATGCCAAGATTCTCCAAGGAGTTTAAGATTTTAGTTTTCCCCGTACCTGTATTGCCATAAAGCACAATAAATCGTACATTGCTAACTATGCTGGGAAGATTTTCATTAATAAATCTTCTATAATTTTTATATCCCCCATTTAATTTAATCGCATTTATACCTAAGGATTTAAATAAGGAAACTAAAGAACTGCTCCTAAAACCACCCCTTGAACAAAAAAATATCAAATATTTATACTCTTTATTTAAATCAGTTACCTTTTCATAAATGAGGGGCAGCTTTTTTGATCCAAACTCCATACCTAGTTTCTTTGCCTTTTCAACGCTTTCATTGTTGTAAATAGTCCCTACTAATTTTCTCTCTTCGTCGTCGAATATGGGTACATTAATTGCACCTGGTATGGTTTCAGAATAATATTCCCCAGGACTTCGAACGTCGATTAAAACATAAGACTTGTCCAAGTTTCGTTTGTCTATATCTTCATAATTTATCTCTCTAAACATAAGATTGTCCTTTCTAGTAAACTTACAATATAATTAGGACGCCAAAACTTCTTAGCAAATACAGCCATAAAATGGGCTAAACAGTTGATAATATCTGTGGCGGATGTTTTGCTTTGCCTTTTAGGGAGGGTACCCAGTTTCGGCGCTATATCTAACTACATATTATACACCATTATAAAAAATAAAAAAGCGTCAATGACGCTTTTTTTAGATAAGATTATATTGTTTTTTATTTATGTATCTATAAATTACACGGTAATTTTAAATATAGTTGAGATATTTTTTTGCCAAGGATACTTTCCATATATCTGGTCCTTCTTCTATATAATCCCATTCGAACTTGCCAAATCTTCTATCCTCCAGTTCATTAAATAAGTTTATTGGGTTGTAATCGTTAATTAAAATCATTTTCTCCCCCACAGGTAAATGGTCGAAAGATGTCATTACAACGTCATTAATTTCCTCTGCCCTATATTCCCTAGTGTCTATTTCTAATGTCGACATATTATCTCCTCCCGTATTTTAAAATTATTTTGCCCAGTAAAGAAGATAATTATCAAAATATTTAAAAATATATTTTTAATATTTTCTTTTAATTGTTATACTCTTGACAAGACGGGTATAAATATAATAACAACAAAACGAATTACATACCTTAGTACTATATTTGGATTGAGAAATATAGAGAGGAGGTTTCACAATGAAAAGGATTTTAGTAGCAGTAGATGGGTCGGATAATGCGAACCTGGCACTGGATAAGGCCAAAGAATTAGGTTTGCTGAACAACAGTGAAATCGTAATACTTTATGTAATTAGCTGCTTAAGAAGTTGTCATCCCTATGCCATTGACCACGTATATGAGGCTGAAATTCACCAAGTGTTAATGGAACAGTCTAAGGCAATATTAGATGAGGCCATGAAAAAGTTTAAGGACTATCCAAAAAAAGTGTCTACCTATATTAAATGCGGTGATCCTGCAAAGGAGATTATCGAAAAGGCACATACGGAAAAATGTGATTTAGTTGTCATGGGTAGTCGTGGACTAAATGTTTTTTCAAGGGCGATGCTAGGCAGCATATCTAACAAAGTGCTAAACCATATCGATATTTCTGTACTGATAGTGAAATAGGGTGCAAAGGGAATACCTTTTGCATCTTTTTATTTGTGGGATACGTTGTCCTCTAGAGTAAAGAATAAATGAAATTAATCATATTTTATGTTATACTAAATAAATGATAAAAATGACATATAAGAGGATGATGTAGGTGGACAGAAAAAATGACATAAAAAAAGAGATAAAAACCAGTATAACATATGCACTTCCCATAGTAATAGGGTATATGCCCATAGCATTGGCATTTGGCCTTTTATCTAAAAATAGCTTGATTTCCATAAGGGATACTTCATTGTTATCTTTTTTAGTATATGCAGGTGCCAGTCAATTTATGGCAATTGATTTAATAAGTGCAGGAGTTGCCAGTAGCAGTATATTGCTAGCAACTTTTTTACTGAATTTAAGGCATATGATGATGAGTGCTTCTTTAGCAGTAGAATTTAAAGATTTACCTAAGAAATATATGCCTTTATTAGCCTTTGGAATAACTGATGAGACTTTTTCGGTTATATCTTTTAATAGGGACAAAATAAGTCTGTATTTTGTAATCATATTGAATACACTAGCCTTTGCCTCTTGGAATATTGGGACAATAATAGGGTATGGAATAGGAGAAATACTCCCCGCCACACTACAATCTAGTCTAAATGTGGGCTTATATGCCATGTTTGCATCCTTGCTTTTCCCAGAAATGCGAAAGTCCGTCAATGTTTTATTTATATTCATTATTTCTGCAATAGTATATGTATCGCTATACCAGTCTAAAATATTTACTGCTGGATGGGATATTATTTTAGGCGTAATTATTTCGTCGATATTTGGATTATTTATACAAAATAGAAGAAAAGGGGAGAGCAAGAGTTGAAATCTTACTTATTTTTAATAATTGGAATGGCTGCAGTAACATATATTCCGAGATTAATTCCCTTAGTTGCACTAAAGGATAGAAATATTAGCAAAAATGTTGAAGAGTTTTTAAAACTAATACCGTATACATCCTTGAGCATATTAATAGTAAGGGGGATAATGACTGCCGATAGCCATATGACAGTCGCTACCATAGTGGGAATTGGGGTAGCTGGTCTAATTTCCTATATTAAGGGAAATTTAGTTCTGTCCGTACTTGCGGGAATACTTTTCTCCTTCATAATTGTAAACATTGCTCCTTAATAAATTTCAACAGAAAAACCCTCCAAAGTAGGTTTTCTAATTAATTTGAATTAGAATATTAGTTTGGAGGGTTTTTTATATTATTTTATGCTCTAATTCGCGGTTGTTATTTCTAAATTGCATGGGGGTCATCTGAGTAATTTTCTTAAATATTATATTGTAGTAATTTTGGCTATTAAACCCCACCTGAAGGGCGATGTCGAGTATTGGCAAATTGGAATCTCGCAACAACTTTTTGCTACGAGCAACCCTCATTTCGTTTAAAACTTCCGTGAAAGTATTATCAGTTTCTTTTTTAATCAACGACGACAAATAGGATTTATTTATATTTAAATAGTTAGCTACATCAGATAGACTGATGTCCTCGTTGTATTTAAAACCTATATAATCTATGGCTTTTCTCACGTGATAGCTATAGGAGTTCTTTACCTTGTAGCAACATGTCTTTCTATTTAAATCATATAAAAGGATTACTAGACTAGGAATAAGGCATTTTGGCTTAAAAGGTATATCCAAATAATCGAAATTACATGAATGGGGTCCAAGAATATAAAGACCCATTTCAGGTTCATCGATATTTATAAAACACCCGGAAAAGTAAGTATCCCTTAAAGACTTGACCTTTACACTAATTAGAGCATTGTCAACAGATATGCTTTTTTTCACCTCATCAAATACGTCATTATTTCTAAGCAGTTTTCTAAAAGTATTACTTAACCCTACAGAACTAATTTCATCCCCGTCATAAGTGTATGAAACAATAGGTAAATTTGTAGATATATAAAATTTATTAACAATTTCCTTAATATCGTCAAACATAATCTCACCAACCTAAATTAATCTAAAGATAGTTATAAAATTTGAAATATAGTATAAAAGATATAAAATTAACATGATAATATAGTTGATACTGATAATCATTATCATTGTATCATTTAAATCCGTAAAATTCAACAGCTTCAAAATACATAATAAGGAGAATTACATGAAAAGGAAATATCTTGTCCTTGTTTTATTGCTTCTATCGCTTATATCTATTTTTATAGGAGCCAAGGAAATTAACATCAGAAATCTACTAAATTTTGCGGATGAGGAATTGCAAATACTCCTCATAAGCCGTTTGCCAAGACTTATTAGTATACTTGTAGCTGGTATGAGCATGAGTATAGCTGGACTTATTATGCAGCAGATAAGCAGAAATAAATTTGTCTCACCTACAACTGCCGCAACAATTGATTCGGCTAAATTAGGAATTTTAGTATCTATGATATTTTTTTCTAGACTTGGGACCATTGGGAGGATGTTAATATCTTTTGTATTCGCCATAGGAGGCACTTTACTATTTATGCAGATACTAAGGAGAGTAAAGTTTAAAAATATAGTATTCATACCTTTAGTGGGATTGATGCTGGGTAGTATTATAGATTCAGTAGCCACATTTTTTGCATATAGGTTTGATTTGGTACAAAATATCAATACATGGCTTCAAGGTGACTTTTCCATGATAATAAAGGGCAGATATGAACTCCTTTATATAAGTATACCATTGCTAATCATAGGCTTTGTATATGCAAATAAGTTTACCATTGCTGGCATGGGGGAAGATTTTGCAGTCAATTTAGGGCTAAACTACAACCAAATAGTAAATATTGGCGTCGGGATAGTAGCTATGATATCGTCTTTGGTAATAATTACGGTAGGTAGAATTCCGTTTCTAGGCCTTATAATTCCCAATATAGTTACTATATTCCAAGGAGATAATATGAAGAAAAATATTAGTTATACTGCTTTATTTGGTGCAATTTTTCTTCTTTTTTCTGATATATTAGGCAGACTGATTATATACCCCTATGAAATCCCCATTAGCCTTACCGTAGGGGTAATAGGTAGTGCTGTATTCCTCTATTTATTAGGGAGGGGGGATAAATATGGCAAATAGAAGAAAAATTAGGCTGCTTGCAGTAATAAGTATAATATTGGTCATATTATTTGTTACATGGGGGCTTAAAAGCAGCAATTGGGGATATTTTCTTTCCAAGAGAATTCCCAAAATCATGGCTATTGTATTGACAGGCGGGGCAATTGGATTTTCATCCTTAATATTCCAGACCGCAACAAATAATAGGATATTAACCCCTTCAGTTTTGGGGTTGGATTCCCTATATATGGTGATACAAAGCGTTGCAATTTTTTTACTTGGTTCAACGAGTAAACTTATAGTGAACAAGAATATAAACTTTGCAATGACAGTTGTATTGATGATAGTGTTTTCTCGCATTTTGTTCAGGAGCATACTGAAGAAAGGCAATAACAATATTTTGACACTTTTATTGATGGGGCTAATACTTGGAACTTTCTTTCAAAGCTTTACTTCTTTTATTCAGATGATGATAGATCCAAATGAGTTCCTCCATATACAGGACAAGATGTTTGCTAGCTTCAACAATGTAAATACGGAAATCCTAATGATTTCATCTGCAATTATTTTGTTAATAGGATTTTATTCTAGAAAATATTTGGGAATTTGGGATGTCCTTGCTTTAGGGAGGGACAATGCCATAAATTTAGGTATTGACTACGATAAAATTATAAAGACCACATTTACTATTGTATCGATTTTGGTGTCAATTTCTACAGCTTTAGTGGGACCTATTACATTTCTAGGATTGCTGGTTGTAAATTTAGCTAGGGAATTTCTAGATACTTACGAGCATAAGTTTTTAATTGTTACATCTATGTTAATAGCTGTTGTCGCTTTAGTAGGTGGGCAGCTCTTGACTGAAAGAATATTTAATTTTGGGACGCCTATAAGTGTAATTATCAATTTTATCGGCGGGATATATTTTATACATTTATTATTAAAGGAGGGTGTATCGTGATTGAAATAAAGAATTTAGTTAAAACATATGGGGGAAAGAATGTTGTTGACAATATTACCACCACAATTGAAAAGGGTAAAATAACCTCTTTTATAGGACCCAATGGAGCAGGCAAGAGTACACTTTTGTCCATAATCAGCCGCTTAATTCAAAAAGATGGAGGTGAGGTATATATAGAAGGAAAATCCCTTGACGCGTGGGATAGCAATGACTTAGCGAAAAAGATATCCATTCTTAGACAATCAAATAATATCAATATTAGACTGACCATTAGGGAACTAGTTAGTTTTGGCAGATTTCCATATAGCCAAGGAAATTTAGGAGAAGAGGATATACGCCATATTGAAGAGGCCATTGATTATATGAAACTCAGAGATATTGAAGAAAAATATTTGGACCAACTGAGCGGTGGGCAAAGGCAAAGGGCTTTTATAGCCATGGTCATAGCCCAAAACACAGAATATATTTTACTAGATGAACCTTTAAACAATTTAGATATGAAACATTCGGTAGAGATTATGAAAATATTAAGACGTCTAGTTGATGAACTAGGTAAAACCATTATCATAGTTATTCACGATATAAATTTTGCCTCTAGGTATTCGGATTATATAGTGGCATTAAAAGATGGAAAAATAGTGGAATCTGGTAATACTAAAAGTATTATAAATAAAATTGCACTATCTAAAATATTTGACATGGATTTTAAGGTGACAGATATAAACAATATGAAATTATGTGTATATTTTTAAGGAGGAGAATTAAAGAAAATGAAAATAAAAAGATTATCAATACTAATTGTAATTATGGCAATATCAGTATTTCTAATAGCAGGTTGCGATTCTTTTGTAGATGAATCTTCTGGTCAAGACATAGAAATGGAAACGGTAAATATAGTACATGAACTAGGAGAAGTTATAGTAAATAAAGAACCTAATAGGGTTATAGTATTTGACTACGGCATATTAGATGCCTTGGACACCATAGGTGAGGAAATCATTGGTTTGCCAAAAAGTTCATTGCCAGAGTATTTGGGGAAATACAGAGAAGATAAATATATCGATGTGGGAACTTTACAGGAGCCAAATTTTGAAACTATATATGAGCTAAGTCCAGATTTAATAATTATCTCAGCAAGGCAATCTAGTCTATACGACGAATTTATGAAAATCGCTCCAACGGTCTACTTGAATGTAGATGGAGGGGATTACATAAATTCCTTTAAAAATAATATGTCAATCCTTGGAACCATATTTGACAGGGAGAATGAGCTGGAGAAAATTGTGAATGATATTGAAATTTCAATTGAGGAATTGAAGGATGCAGCAGGCAAAAAAGATATAAAGAGTTTATTTATCATGGCTAATGATGGAAATCTTAGTGCTTTTGGTAAAGGCTCTAGATTTGGAGTTATTCACAATGAATTTGGGCTAGCTCCAATAGATGAAGGAATTGAAGTGTCTACCCATGGCCAAAAAATTACATTTGAATATATTTTGGAAAAAAATCCTGACTATATATTTGTCATGGACAGGGCAGTAGTTGTGGGAGGAGACATATCTGCTAAGCAAGTAATGGATAATGAATTGATACATTCTACAAAGGCCTATAAAAATGACAATATCATTTACTTAGATGCCTATATATGGTATGTATCCTCAGGTGGAATTACGGGAACTGAGAGAATGGTAGAGGAAATAAACTCAGCAATTAGGAAATAAATCCATGGATACCTAAAAACTTCTAATATTTTTCTCGATAATTTTTATATTTTTACAGATACTAAATCTGAAAAATAAAAATAAGGAGAGAAATCAAATGACAGTAATGACAAAATTGGAAACAGCCCTTGCTAGTGCAAAGGGATTAGCTGCTGATTTGAAAACATTTTCCTTAGACACTGAGAACCAAGGTGCAAAGCAAATGTTCAGCTCCCTATCCACCAATGCAGAGGATATGGCTCAAATGATAGAAGACAGAGTAAATCAAATAAAGACTGAGGAGCCTCAATATAATCAACAGCAATAGCAAATAAACAGTGAAAAATGTAAAAAGGTGTCTAAGACTTAGAGGGTTTTAGACACTTTCATTTTATGGGTCGTATTTTGTTTTAAAGTTTTCCTTCTATTGAAGTCCAAAAAGGTGTATAATGAAAAAATAAATTTACATTTAACCAGTAGAGAAAGAAGGACGTATATGAAAAAGACATTTAATTTTTTGGCCTTATTTGGGCTTATTGTACTTACATTGTGGATTTTTGTTCACAATAATGATTTTGACAATTTTTCTGAGTTAATAAGCAGTGCGAATACATTTTTCTTGTTAATTGCAATACTTTGTATGATATTATATTGGTTTTTCGAGGCATACATTTTACATCGCATGAAAAGAACTTTAAATATAAGGAGCAGCTATGGTTCCTCATTGAAACTTTGCATGATTGGCCAATACTATAGTGCAATCACCCCCTTTTCAACAGGAGGACAGCCAGTTCAGATATACTCCATGGTAAACGACGGAGTACCAGTTGGAACTGCCTCTTCACTTTTTGCCAATAGGTTTCTTATTTATCAATTTGTAGTTACTTTTTATGCACTATTTATGCTTATTATTAGATTTAATATGTTGTATAACGATTTGAAACTAGCTTTGCCCTTTGTAATAATTGGATGTTTAATTAATATAACAATATTACTTATGATAGTAGGATTTTTATTTAATGAAAGATTTATTAGAAAGATTTTATATAAATCCATAGAATTGTTATACAAGCTTAAGCTTATAAAAAACACCGATACTGCAAGGATAAAAATAGACACTACATTGACCGATTATAGGGCAAGTGTAGAGGAGATTAAAAAAGATAAAAGGACTGCCATTGAATTAGTGTTTATCTCCATAGTGCAGTTGACCATTAGCTTTTCAATTACCTTTTTTGTATATTTGGCACTGAATTTTGAGATGGGACATTTTTTAGACATCATTGCAATACAATCCCTACACTATATGACTGTGTCCTTTATTCCCACCCCTGGTACAGCAGGAGCTGCAGAAGGAGGATTTTATATTTTATTCAAAGCAGTATTTCCAAAGAAAATATTATCTCTAGCATTGGTATTGTGGAGGTTGATAGACTACTATTTGAGAGTTATAATTACAGGGCTGGTCACATTGGTAGATTTTATATACAGAAAGAGAAAAGTAAAAGTTGACTATTAAAGTTATACATCGATTTTCATAGTTAAAGAAACCTCCTGATTATACAGAGAGGTTTTTTTGATTAACTATATTTTGTGTAATCCAACAAAAAAGAAAAGGGCAATATTAATATTAGGTGCTTTGTCAGTTCTAGGATTTGTTAAAAATGAATACGTATATAATATAACAAATTAAAATGTGAGGGGGTAAAAGAATGCTTACAAATCCTGTACTACTGTCGGTATTAGTTATGACTATATTGTGTTTACTGAAGATGAATGTTTTAATTGCACTTATTATAGCAGCTTTGACGGGAGGCTTATTGTCGGGTATTTCTCTAGGAGATAGCATCAGCATTTTGATAGGCGGCATGGGAGGCAATGCAGAAACTGCACTGTCGTATATTTTACTGGGGACCTTGGCAATAGCAATTGGTAAAACTGGAGTGGCAACCATATTGGCTAGAAAGATTGGAGATATTGTAGAAGATAGAAAGGTAATATTTGTGCTTTTAATAGCAGGTGTGGCCTGCTTTTCGCAAAATTTAATTCCTGTCCATATTGCATTTGTTCCTATCTTGATTCCACCATTGATAACCGTAATGAATAAATTAAAAATTGATAGAAGAGCTGTAGCTAGTGCGTTGACCTTTGGACTTAAAGCACCATATGTTATGCTTCCAGTCGGTTTTGGACTTATATTTCATAATATCATAAGAGATGCACTTATTGACAATGGAATGCTTGTAAAGACTAACATGATTTGGAGATCGATGTTTATTCCAGGAGTTGGAATGATACTAGGATTATTTACTGCAGTCCTGATAAGCTATAGAAAACCGAGGGAATACGAGGAGGTTCATCTTGGCAATTATGATATAAAAGAAGACGAGAATCAACATATGACAAAAGAGCACTACGGAGCCCTATTTGGATCCATTGCCGCATTTGCCATACAAATACTTACAGATTCATTGCCTCTAGGTGCTATTGCGGGGTTGGCAATAATGGTCGTCTTTGGAGCAATTAAGTGGAAGGAATTGGACGACATGTTAAACGGAGGAATAGGTTTAATGGGATTTATAGCCTTTGTCATGTTAGTTGCCTCAGGTTACGGCGCAGTAATACGTGCAACAGGTGGAGTTGAAGCCTTAGTAGAGGCAGCAGCTGGGATTATGGGGGGAAGCAAGGTTATATCTGCATTTATTATGCTATTAATAGGCCTTATAATTACCATGGGAATTGGTACATCCTTTGGTACAGTACCCATAATAGCAGCCATATTTGTTCCTTTATGTATAACCTTGGGCTTTAGCCCTGCTGCAACTATAGCATTAGTGGGTACAGCAGGTGCACTAGGGGATGCTGGTTCACCGGCCTCAGACAGTACATTAGGTCCGACAGCTGGATTAAACGTAGATGGGCAGCATGATCATATTTGGGACACATGCGTTCCAACATTTATACATTATAATATTCCATTGCTTATATTTGGGACTATTGCGGCCCTATTATTATAAAAGGCAAATAACTATAAAAACCTTAGGGGGCAGATAAACTGTCCCCTAACTACTGTGGGGGGATTCTATGGGGGACATTTTTTTAGATGGAAATAATCTAACCTTAGATGAATTTATTAAGGTTTCTAGGTATAAATATAAAGTACGAATAAAAACAGAGGCTATGGTAAACGTAAAAATGTCACAGGAATTAGTCATGCAATACGTTAAAGAAAGTCGAATAATATATGGGATTACTACTGGATTTGGCAAATTTAGTGACACTATAATAGATGGGGATGGGGCAGAAAAGTTGCAGAAAAACTTAATCTTTAGCCATGCCTGTGGTGTAGGAAGTCCCTTAAGAGAAGAAATCGTAAGGGGCATAATGATGTTAAGAGCCAATGCCCTGGTAAAAGGATACTCGGGAGTAAGGCCAGTAGTGATAAATACACTACTGGAGATGCTAAATAAAAAAGTACATCCAATTATTCCAGAAAAGGGATCCCTTGGCGCTAGTGGCGACTTAGCTCCCTTGGCCCATATGGCCCTAGTCATGCTAGGCGAAGGGGAGGCCATATATGAAGGGCAGAAGATGTCTGGAGAAGAGGCAATGGGAAAAGCAGGTATCTCGACAATAGACTTGACGTACAAGGAAGGATTGGCATTAATAAATGGAACTCAGGTAATGACATCAATAGGTGCCTTTGCACTTTATGATGCCATAAATATAATTAAAACAGCCGATATTGCAGCTGCATTGTCCATGGAAGCCTTAAATGGTATAATAGATGTCTTTTATAAGGAGCTACATGAAATTAGGCCCCATAGGGGTCAGATAAATACAGCAAGAAATCTATTATCCATACTTGGAGGAAGCAAAATGATAACTAGACAGGGAGAGCTAAGGGTGCAGGATGCCTATTCTTTAAGATGTATTCCACAAGTACATGGGGCCAGTAGGGATTGCTTTGATTATGTAAAAGAAAAGGTGGAAATTGAGTTTAATAGTGCCACAGATAACCCTCTGATATTTCCCCATGAAGGCTCAGTAATTTCGGGAGGAAATTTCCATGGTGAACCTATGGCCTTGGCGTTTGATTTTCTAAGTATTGGAATAGCAGAATTAGCAAATATTTCGGAAAGAAGATTAGAAAGGCTAGTAAATCCAGCCTTGAGCAATGGCCTGCCCGCATTTCTTACAGAGAACGGGGGAGTTAATTCTGGTTTTATGATAGTTCAGTATGCAGCAGCCTCATTGGTTTCAGAGAATAAGATTTTGGCCCATCCGTCAAGTGTGGATTCTATTACCTCGTCAGCAAACCAAGAAGATCATGTATCCATGGGAACCATAGGGGCAAGAAAGGCTATGGAAATATTAGATAATACTAGAAAGGTTTTGGGGATGGAAATTTTGTCTGCTTGTCAAGCCATAGATTTACGAGGAAATACTGGTCTAGGAGACGGGACTAAAATTGCCTACGAAATTATTAGAAGTAGAATTCCAAAATTAGATGTGGATAGGATTATGTACAGGGATATAAATACCTGTGAGGACATTATTAAGTCCAATATTTTAATAGTTACTTTGGAGGAAAAGCTTGGTAAATCGTTGAATTAAGGTGATTTAAATAGAAGTTGGATAAGATATTTAAAAATATATTGTATTTAGGGGAAGTTTGTTATACAATATAATTTAATTCAATGATTAATTAAAGGGGGAAATACAATGAAAATATTTAGTAAGAGAATTGTATTACTGCTAGCTTTAGTATTAACCTTGTCTTTGGTATTTACAGGATGTTCACAACAACCTGCAGATAGCAATGATACGGGTCAAGAAACAGAAACACCATCAACTCCATCAGATGGCGGTTCAGATGTGATTAAGATAGGTGTATTTGAGCCATTGACAGGTGCCAATGCAGCAGGCGGTGCAATTGAAGCAGATGGTGTCAAAATGGCCAACGAATTGTATCCAGAGGTACTAGGCAAGAAGGTTGAATTGGTCGTTGTCGACAATAAGTCAGATAAAGTTGAGGCAGCTAATGCTGTAGAGAGACTTATAGACAAAGAGAATGTTGTAGCTATTATTGGTAGCTGGGGAAGTTCATTCTCCATGGCTGCTGGAGATGCAGTTAGAAATGCACAAATTCCAGCTGTAGCAGCATCCGCTACAAATCCATTAGTTACATTAAACAATGACTATTACTTCAGGGTATGCTTTATAGACCCATTCCAAGGTAATGTAACAGCTAATTATGCAGCAAACAATCTAGGTGCTAAAAAAGCTGCCATTATCCAAGAGGTTTCCAATGACTACTCCGTTGGACTGGCAAAATTCTTTATCGACGAGTTTAAAGAGTTAACAGGTGATGACGATGCTATTGTAGCATTGGCAAACTACAATACTGGAGACCAAGACTTTTCAGCACAGCTTGTAAATATTAAATATCAAGAACCAGACGTTATATTTGCTCCTGGAAACTTTACAGAATCAGCCCTTATAATTAAGCAAGCTAGAGAATTAGGTATAGATACTCCATTCCTAGGTGGGGACACTTGGGAAACACCAGAATTCATTGACATTGGCGGTGAAGACGTAGAGGGAGCAGTATTCTCCACATTCTTCGCATCAGAAGTAGCTATTACAGAGATGTCAACTGTATTCCTAGATGAGTATGCAAAGCGATACGACAATGAGCCAGCAGCAGTTACAGCTTTAGGATTTGATGCATATTTAGTAATACTAGATGCAATTGAGAGAGCTAACTCAACAGATCCCGTGGCAATAAGAGATGCTATTGCTGAAACACAGGACTTTAAGGGAGCAGCTGGTACAATCAATCTAGATGAAAATGGAGATGCAGTAAAATCTGCAATCATAAAGGTCGTAAAAGACGGGAAATTCTCCTATATGGCAACAGTAGAACCAAGTAAATAGATTATAGTAAACCCCTAAGGTCTCTGACCTTAGGGGTTTTAATGTGTTTAGGAAAGGCAAATTTTTATGTTAGGGTAAATTTGTAGCGTTAGGTCAAATTTGTAGCATTTATTATCTCCAGACATATAATGGTAAAAGGTAATCTATAGAGAATTTTTTAGACTCTATGGCAAATCATTGGAGTTTGTTTGTCAGGAAGGAGGTTTACAAATGCTTACATTGTCCCATTGGATTTACATCTTGGTAGTATTGTCAGTTATTGTAGCCATGATTTTTCGAAGAGATGTGGTTTTAGTATGTTTAGTTGGCACTTTTCTAATAGGTGTTATATACACAGGCTCAGTTGTATCGGGAATACAAACGGTGTTTCATGCCCTAATGACAGGAGGGATTGAAATATTTGACATAATGCTAATCATTGCCATTATGGTAGCCATGTTGAAATCCTTAGAAGTCATGGGGGCGGATAAAACTATGCTATCGCCTTTTAGAAAACTAATGAAAACTCCTACTATTACATTTTTTATTTTAGGTATAGCTATGTATATTGCGTCTCTATTCTTTTGGCCAACGCCTGCAACAGCGTTAATAGGTGCAGTTTTAATACCCGTTGCAGTAGAAGCAGGTTTGCCGGCATTGTATGCAGCTATGGCAGTTAATATATTCGGCCACGGCATGGCCCTATCTGGAGACCTAATCTTGCAGGGAGCACCTCAATTGGCAGCGAAATCAGCTGATATAGATATAGCACAAGTATTGTCGAGAGGAGCATTGTTATCTATAATTGCAGGGGTTGTATCTATTATTATAACCTTTATAATGTTGAAGAATAATCTTAGGAAAGAAAATATAAAGGTAAGCAGTGGAAGAAAATCTAAAGACATTTCTGCAAAGGAAATAAACAATCCCATGGCAAAATTATTTGGCAGGGTTGTTCCCGTAGTTCTGTTGGCAGTCATAGTAGTTATGGTTATGAGAAAAATCAAAGGTGGAGACGCAACGGCCCTTCTTGGGGGAACAGGGACTGCCATATTGATTGTATCTACCATATCTAGGGAAAGAAATAAGGCATTAGAAAAGATAGTTGAGCACCTAAGGGAAGGGTTTACATTTGCCATAAAGATTTTTTCTCCAGTTATACCTATTGCAGGATTTTTCTTTTTAGGCGGCTCGGAATCAGCCATGATTTTAGGTGAAAATGCTCCAAAGCTTTTATTTGATATTGGAGAAACAGTCGCAAAGATATTGCCCCTCAATAAAATATCCTTAGGCTTTGGAAATATGATAATAGGAATAATCACAGGCCTTGATGGGTCGGGTTTCTCTGGTGTACCATTGGTTGGTGGCCTTGCTAGGGCATTAGGCGGTCCAGTTAATGTAAATATACCAACCTTAGCAGCCATAGGGCAAGTATCTGCCGTATGGTCAGGTGGTGGAACTATTGTTGCATGGTGCTTTGGTTTAGTAGCCACAGCAGGTATAGCGGGAGTGTCACCCCTAGATTTAGCTAGGAAAAACTTTATTCCGGTAATGGGTGGACTTTTAGTTTCCACCATAGTAGGAATCTTTTTAATGTAGTATCTGGCAATGGGTCAAGATATAATTATATCTTGACCCATTGACTTTTATAAAAAGTATTGACTTTAATTAAATTGTTCTGCTATAATGAAACAAATACATAAAAACGTTTTCATACGGAAGAGGAGAGAATTGATGATAGAAAAGTTAAAATTTCTATATGGTGTTGATTCATCTTGGATTAAAAAGGAAATTGAAACCTTAGCAAAAGATTATGGAATTGGCTATCATAAAAAAGCTAAAGGCTTGACAGAGAAGGATAGCGTCCTTATTACTTATGGGGATTCCATAATTAATTGTGGTGAGAGACCATTACAAACCTTAAAAAAATTTGCAGATGATAGAATCAAAGACGCAATCGAAGCCATTCATATTCTACCATTCTACCCATATTCCTCTGATGATGGATTTAGCGTAATAGATTATGAGAAGGTTGATCCAAATCTAGGTACTTGGGAAGATATAGGGGAATTTAATCACGATCTTATGTTTGATGGGGTAATAAATCATATCTCGAAAGAGAGCCTTTGGTTTCAGGAATATATAAATGGAAATCCGAAATTCCAAGATTATTTTATTGAAAGTGATCCAGGACTGAGCTATTCAAAGGTTGTGAGGCCAAGGGCCTTGCCTCTATTGACATCATTTCAGGTAAATGGTCAGCAAAAATATATTTGGACTACATTTAGTGAAGATCAAATAGATTTAAATTATGAAAATCCAAAAGTATTTTTAACAATAGTAGAGGTTCTACTTAAATATATAAAAAAAGGAGCTAGGTTTATTCGTCTTGATGCAATTGGATTTGCTTGGAAGAGAATTGGGACAAGCTGTATACACTTGGAAGAAACCCATGTACTAGTTCAGTTGCTGAGAGAAATCTTAACCATGGCAAATCCTGAGGTCATTATAATTACAGAGACTAACGTCCCCCATAAGGAAAACATCAGCTATTTTGGAAATGGGCACAACGAAGCACATATGGTCTATCAATTCCCATTGCCGCCTTTGACCCTTCACACTTTTATATCGGAAAATAGTGAAAAGTTATCTCAGTGGGCAAAGAGCCTAGAAAGGATAAGCGACGAAACAACTTATTTTAACTTTTTAGCTTCTCATGATGGCATTGGATTGAGGCCGGTGGAGGAAATACTAACCGTCGGCGAGATAGATGCAATGGTTCACAAGGTTGTAGATAACGGCGGATTAATTAGTTATAGGGATAATGGAGATGGAACAAAGAGCCCTTATGAATTAAACATTAATTTTATGGATGCCCTAAACGACAATTTAGATGAAAATATACTAATAGATAAATTCATTGCAGCCTCAGCTATTCTATACTCTATGGTCGGAGTTCCAGCTGTATATATACACAGTTTACTTGGTTCTTGGAATTATCATGAAGGAGTAGAAAACAGTGGAGTCTTTAGAAGAATAAATCGTGAAAAATTAAATTACGATGAATTGTTACTGGAATTAGAAAGTAAGCCAAGAAGAAAACAAGTTTTTGAAAAAAACTTACAACTTTTAAACATAAGAAAGAATGAACGAGCATTTCATCCTTATGGATACCAAGAAGTAATTGAAAATGACCCTAGATTATTTATACTCAGGAGGATTAGCCCAGAAAAAAAAGAATCTATTTTGGTCATTGTAAATATTTCAACAGAAGAAGTACCGTATACTGCAGGGGGGAGGGAGTTGATCGATGGACAGACCTTAAGGGGAGAGATGATTTTAAAGCCCTATGGTGTCAAGTGGATTAAAGAGCAAGCGACGTAAAAACGTTTTTACATTGGTATGGTTACATTAATTAAAAATTATTAGAAAGAGGGGAATAAAATGAAAAAAAGTATTATTGTACTTTTAGCTTTATCGCTGATTATGACTGTTGTGCTAGGGGCATGCGGAAAGGATGAAACGAAGGAATTAGTTATTTTAAGTGATTTCGCCCGAGAAGTGGCTGAGAAAGAACTGTATGCAAAGGAAATATTTGAGGAGTTTGAAAAAGAACACAATGTCACCATAAAGTTTGAGACTTTGGCTCAAGCTGAGGATTCTTTCCAAAAAATTGATTCAGAACAAAAAGGTGGAAACCACACTGTCGATCTTATGATTTCACATTTCGGTACTATGATGGACTATTTAAGTGAAGATTATATTGAAGATAGTTCCTCATTGGAAAAAGAAATGAGTGACAGGACATTCTTGTCCACATTTGATGGTTCTACTAATTTAGATGGCAAACGTTACTTTTTCCCAATCAATTCAGATGTATATTTGTCTTATGCAAATAAAGAAGCATTTGATACTTTGCCTACTGGACTGACAAAAGAAGATGTTTTAATGGGTAACTATACATGGGATGATTTTGTAGCATGGGGTAAAGAAATTGGAGGAACTAAAGTTCACATGAAAGCTGAACCTCTAAAGATGTTATTATATCAAATAGGTGGTATGGCCTTAGCCAATGGTGGAGAGTTTCCAGTTTTAAACGATAAAGGAAACTTAAAAGCTTGGCAAGATGTTATAACTATGAAGGACAATATTCACCCTGAAAGTGCTACGACCTCTGATAGTGCAACATTAATGGGTGGAGATAATGTATACCTTTCATTTGAACTAATGGCACCTTTAGCAACTGCTTATAGTGCATCTCCTGCAAAATACGAAGTATTCCCTGGTCCTCTTGGAACTTCTGGCAAGGCAGGTTCAATAATCGGCGGACATGGAATCGGCATAGTGAAGAATGCACCTAATAAGGAATTAGCTGAAGAATTTATTAAGTGGATGACAGCGCCTGAAAGAATAGTCCATGCAGCTCTTGGTACAATTCCTACATTAGAAGAAGCTACTTTAGCCCTTAGCGATGATCCAGAAGATTTTGTTATCAAGCAAGGATTAGAAACTGTGAAGAATGCCAATGTGGAAGGTTTGCAAATGATTTCAGATTACGTTTCCTGGGCTGATGTAAAGGAAAATTACGATGTTATTTATTCTGGTATAATGGACGGTTCTATTACACTAGAAAATTTACAAGAAAAACTCGATGAACAGCAGGCCGATTTAGAATCCAACGAAATATAAGGCTGGAAGCGAACAATTATATGTATAATGCTCAAGGAGGGTCATGCCCTTCTTGAGCTATTTACGACTATGATATAATTACAATATGTATTAAACTATAAAAAAGGGGTGTTACCATGGAGGATAAGGTGCTGGAAAAGGGTCATGTAAAGGAAATTATCAAATCTCCCTATTTATTGCTTGTACCAGCATTGCTGTTCTATCTCATATTTTGGTTTGTTCCAGTGGCAACTTCGCTCTACGAAAGTTTTACAACCATTTCTGGCAAAGTCGGCTTAAATAACTTTATTTTGGTTCTCCAAGATAGTTTGTTTCTTGATGCTTTTGTTAATACTTTAATATTTGCGTTGTTGTCACTTTTATTACAATTTGCATTGGCATTGGGAATCGCAGTTTTAGTCAACCAAAATTTCAAGGGTTCAAAGTTATTTCTTTTTGTTATATTAATACCCATGGCTTTGCCTCCATCTGCCATTGGGATCCTGTGGAATACTGGATTAGTAGAATCAGGATGGATAAACTCTTTCCTAGCCACTAGTGGTATTCAGAATGTCCTAGAAGCCTTAGGTATTTTAAAAGGCCCAACCTTATGGAAGGCCGTTAGCGGATTAGAGGCCGTCATGACTTTAATAATTATAGATACTTGGACTGTTATGCCTTCTGTGATGATAATCATATTGGCGGGATTGCAAAATTTCAACGAGGAATATAAAGAGGCTGCACAGATATTTGGAGCTACAAAATGGCAGGCATTTCGCGATGTAGTCATTCCCATTATTAAACCTTCTATAGTGACTGCTCTCTTACTCAGACTGATTTCAGGCTTGCAAGTTTGGCTCATAGGGGTAATGCTGTTTGGATTTAATAATGTTCCATTTTTAGTGGAAAGAATCGTATATTATACAGACAAGGTTAGAACGGCAACCAATAGTTATAAAATGGCTAATGCCTATTCTATTTTTACATTGGGGCATGTGTTTACTGTTGCCTTCTTGTTTTTAAGGGTGACAAAGGATAAAAAGGAGGGGGCTAAATAAATGGAAAACATATTGAAAAAGACCATTCTCTATTTAGTTATAGTCTTTATATCCTTAAGCGTATTAATACCATTATCCTATTTAGTTACTATTTCATTTTCTAGTCAAATAGAGGTCAACGATTATCCGAAAAAGATGCTACCTTCCCTATATCATAATATAGCCATAAAATGGGATGCAGAAAATCAAAACTATATAGTTATGAGGGAAAACAACGAGGGTATTTTCAAGGAGCTGTATATAAGTTCCAAATACGATAAAATTAGAGACTATATGAAAACCCAATTAAATATTGATATGACAACTGAAAGAATTGAGAAGGATTTTAATGTTGCAAAAGATACTGGTGAAATAGTAGAATATAAATATTATAAAAGCTTCTTTAACAATTACATTAAATTTTTCACAGTATTTAGCGGTGCTGAAAAGGCCTTAATAAATAGTATCAAGGCTGCTTTAATTACAATACTTATTTCTATGTCCATAGGAGGTGCTGTTGGATATGCTCTTGCAAGGACATCGATTAAGAAAAAAGAAGCCATTCGTATCGGCAGCCTAATTGTGAGGATGTTTCCCATGGTTTCTATTTCAGTACCTATGGCAGTCTTATTAGTTAGATATGGATTATTCGACAGTATGTTAGGATTGGCAATTGTATATTCTATACCAAATATTGGGCTTACAGCTGCCATAACTAGAAGTATATTCATAGGGGTAAGTAAAGAATACGAAGAGGCTAGTTTAGTCTTTGGAGCGACTGAGGCCCAAACTTTTAGGAAAATAACATTTCCTTTAGTTTTGCCGGCCTTTGCAGCTTCTAGTATGTACGCTTTCATTACAGCTTGGAATGACACTGCCGTTTCACTGCTCTTGACAAACAAAAATGAAACTTTAGCTTTGTTGATTTACAAATCCATAGGTGGGGCTTCATCCATTCATTATGCAGCCTCAGGTGCAATTGTACTGATATTGCCAGCATTAGTATTTACTTTTTTACTAAAAAACTATATAACGCAAATGTGGGGATAGAAAGGAGAAAACTATGTCATATCTAAAACTAGAGAATGTAAAGAAGGTATATAATAACAAGGTAACTGCAGTTGATAATTTTAATTTAGAAATTGAAAAGGGCGAGTTTATTGCCTTTCTAGGACCCAGCGGATGTGGTAAAACTACTACATTGCGAATGATTGCAGGATTAGAGTCTGTAACCCATGGGGATATTACATTGGAGGGGAAGTCTATAGTAGGCTTGACACCCAGGGAAAGAGGTATATCAATGATTTTCCAGAGTTATGCTGTTTGGCCACATATGACGGTATATGAAAATGTGGCATACGCCTTAAAACTTAGGAAATTGAAGAAAGCTGACATAGATGAAGTTGTTCAAGATGTAGCGAAGACGACGGATATAGTTCAATACTTAAACAGATACCCTAGCCAATTATCAGGTGGGCAAAGACAAAGAGTAGCCGTGGCTAGAGCAATTGCCGTGAAACCAAAGCTTTTCTTAATGGACGAGCCTTTATCAAACTTAGATGCCAAACTTAGAGTTTCCATGAGAACTGATTTGAAGAGAATACATCAAAATGTTAAATCGACTTCTATCTTTGTAACCCATGATCAATCCGAAGCCTTAAGTCTGGCAGATAGAATTGTGGTCATGAACCATGGAGTAATTGAACAGATAGGAACGGCAAATGAGATATACCATGAAAGTGAAACCATGTTTATTGCCAAGTTTATCGGCTCACCAGCTTCCAATTTTTTCGTTGTGAACGTAATATTAGAAGATGGAGAAGTGTATCTAGTCCACGATGATTTTAAAGTACAGTTTAATGGACAAGAAAAAGATGTACTAATAAAGAACTATCTAGATAAAAGCGTAGTCTTATCAATTAGGCCAGAAAACTTTACAGTTAACAAAGGTGGATTTATTAAAGCAAAGGCTAAGATTATTGAACCACAAGGGTCTCATATAATAATAAACACAGATATTGGTGGAGAAGAAATAAAAATTGTATCAGATTTATTAGAATTAGAATCAGGGGAAAATATATTATTAGGGTTTAACGATAAAGTTCTGCTGTTTGATTCAGAAACAGAAAAGAGAATAAAATAGTTAATTTAGTTTAGATATAAATCATCTAATCATGATATACTAATCCTGTGATTTTTAAAATATAAATATAGCCAGGGTACTAATGAGGTGAAGAATATGAAGCAGAAGCCATGCAGCAAAGCAAAGATTTCAATACACGATGTCGCTAGAGAAGCTGGCGTCTCAGTTTCTACTGTATCTAGGGTCATCAGAAAATACAGCAATGTAACTCCTGAGACGGAATCCGTCGTTAACGAGGCCATAAAAAAACTAAAATATACTCCCAATGCAGCAGCCTCTAGGTTGGGTTCAGGTTCATTTGATAATATTGGAGTCGTATTCACCAGATCTGCCGACATGGCATTTCACAATCCCTTCTTTTCCGAGGCTTTAATGGGTATAGGTCATGTCTTGGAGGCTTATGATTATAGTATGCAACTTATGATGTATGACGATGCCGAACGGGAAAAAGAAAAGGTAATGGTGGCTTTAGCAAGTGGAATGATTAAAGGCGTAATCAGCTTATCCACTAGATACTATGATATGTTGGTTCAGGAATTATCCAATAGCCAATACCCTTTTGTTATCCTTGGAAGGGTAGAGGGTAACTCCTTTAAGGACAATATATACTCTGTCAACACCAACAATAGGGAGGACAGTTTTAAAATAGTGGACCATTTGGCAAAACTAGGTCATAAGAGAATAGGAATATTAAACGAATCTAAAGAGTATTTAGTAAATATGGATCGCTATGATGGATATCGCCGTGCACTATTATCCAATGGACTAATTTTTGATCCAAGTTTAGAGATAAATGCAGGCTATTCACTTGACGATTCCAAAAAATCTATTATAGAAAGAATAAAAAGGAAAAATGATATAACTGCCATATTTGCAAAAGATGATTTAAAAGCAATAGCTGCAATACAGGGAATTAAAGAATTGGGACTTAAGGTTCCCGAAGATATAGCAGTTGTAGGCTATAATGACTATGAAATAGCAAAGATTTCTTCTCCTAGATTGACTACGATTAAAGTACCAGTCTACGAATTGGGAGTTGAATCGGCAAAGATGTTGATTAGGTTAATTAACGATGAAGAAATTGACAACAATGAATGTATCCTAGAGACAAAACTTGTAATACGGGAATCTTGTGGATTTAAGAAAAACAATGAACAAAAATAAGTTTGCAATGATCATGTAACCAAAATAAGTACATGGTCATTTTTTGTTGTAATTACATAAAAGTATAAAATATGATAAAATTGAATAAGAATAAATATTAAAATAACTGCAATAGGGAGTGATGGTATGAACGTTGTCGATATGCACTGTGATACAATTTTAAGGCTAATGAATAGAGAGGATGTAGGCTTACTAGAAAACGATTTAAGTGTGGACATAAAAAAACTCCAGAGGGGAAATTCGTTGGCCCAATTTTTTGCTATGTGGATTGATTTAGGGAAGGAAGATGACCCCATGGAAACCTGCCTTAAAATGATTGACAGATTTTATATTGAATTAGATAAAAATTCGGATACAATTTCATTAGCTACAAATTATGATGAAATAATGGGAAATAAAGATAACAACAGGATTTCAGCAGTCCTGACCATTGAAGAGGGGGGAGCAATAAAGGGTCAATTACACAATCTTCGAAACTTCTATAGATTGGGTGTGAGGGGCATTACATTAACTTGGAATAATGTAAATGAAATTGGTTATCCAAATATAAATGAAGAACATGGACAAATGGGACTAACTGAATTTGGAGAAGCTGTGGTCCAAGAAATGAATGAACTAGGTATGCTAATAGACGTATCTCATCTATCGGATGAAGGCTTCTACCACGTGGGAAAACTGAGCAATAAACCTTTTATTGCATCTCATTCCAATTCTAGAGCCATTAAAAATCATAGGAGAAATTTAACTGACCCCATGATAAAAACCCTATCTGAAAAGGGAGGAGTAATGGGTATATGCTTTGAAAGGGACTTCCTAGGAGACAGTGAAAATGCAAGGATAGAAGATATGATTAGACATATAAGACATATTAGAGATATTGGAGGGATTGATGTAATAGCTCTTGGTTCCGACTATGACGGTTCCAATCCAAATTGTGAGATTGACAACATAGGTGAGATAGGTAAGCTAAGAGACGCCCTAGAATTAAATAAGTTTTCATATGAAGAGATTGAAAAGATATTTTATAATAATGCCTTGAGGGTTATAAAAGAAGTATTGTAGTCGCATTATTGGATATACTATCCAGTAAACAACTGAAAAGGATGATGATAATATGAATAAATTAGCAGGCGAAAAGTCCCCATACTTACTACAGCATAAAAACAATCCAGTGAATTGGAACCCTTGGGGCGAAGAGGCCTTGTCAAAGGCTAGAGAACAAAACAAGCCATTGTTCATATCTATCGGTTATAGCACTTGTCATTGGTGTCATGTCATGAATAGGGAATCATTTAATGATTTAGAGGTTGCACAGGTATTAAATAAGTACTTTATCCCAATTAAGGTAGATAGAGAGGAAAGACCTGATATAGACAAAATATATATGACCTTTTCAGAAGCAATGACAGGTTCAGGCGGGTGGCCTTTAAATGTATTTGCTACTCCAGAAGGAAAGCCATTCTTTTTGGGCACATATTTTCCTAAAAGGACCAAAAATAGAATTACAGGTATAATAGAGATTTCCGAAAGAATTAACAAGCTTTGGGAAACAGAGGAAAATCACATCTTAGAAGAAGCAAATCGGATATTGGTTACTGTAAAAGAAATGTTTACAACCTATGTAGAGGGAGTTATCCATGAGGATATTTCAAAAAAGGCAATGGATAGTTTAGAGGACATTTTTGACGAAAAAAATGGTGGTTTTGGCTCGAGGCCCAAGTTTCCAATGCCACAATATATATGGTTCTTATTGGAATATGGAAAAGATAACCATGATATAAAGGCCTTGGAAATGGCCGAGTTTACTTTAGAAAAGATGTATAAGGGAGGAATATTCGACCACATTGGCCATGGGTTTTATAGGTACTCTGTGGATAAAAAGTGGTTAATACCACATTTTGAAAAGATGTTATACGACAATGCTTTGCTTGGGATTATATATGCTAAGGCCTATAAAATTACAGATAAAACTTTATATAAAGAAGTTGCAGAAAATATATTTTCATTTGTCATCAGGGATATGTATTCAGAAGTTGGCGGATTTTATTCTGCTCTAGATGCGGAGTCTGAGGGCATAGAGGGTAAGTTTTATACATTTACATATGGCGAAGTATTAGATGTCTTAGGTGAAGAATTGGGTCCATTATATTGCAAATACTACGATATTACGAAAAAGGGGAATTTTGAAGGATATAATAATCCCAACCTTATTTCTGTAGAATTAGATGATTCAGGTAAGGAAATAATCTCTGAGCTAAAAAAGGCCAAAGATATATTGTTCAAATATAGAGAAAAGCGGGTTAGACCCCATAGAGATGAAAAAGTCTTGACTTCATGGAATGGACTGATGATAGGCAGTCTTGCTTACGGAGGTAGGATGCTGAAAGTTGATAGTTATATTCAAATTGCGAAAAAAGCTGCCAATTTTATATTAGAAAGCTTAGTCGATGAAAGTGGGGGTTTATTATCGACATATGTAGATGGGGAGGCCTACAATTTCGCTTTTCTCGAGGACTACTCCTTCTTTATCTTTGGATTAATAGAGCTGTATAAGTCTAGTGGCGAAAATATTTACTTGGAAGTGATAAAAGACTTCGTCGAAAACATGATTAGTCACTTCGAAGACGACAATGGGGGAGGATTATTTTTTTATAGCGATTTGTCAGATAAACTGATAATGAGGCCCAAAGATTTATACGATGGGGCAATTCCTTCTGGCAATTCCATGGCTGTCATGGGCTTATATGAATTATATAGGATTACTGGAGAAGTAAAATACAAGGAAAGGGCAGATAAGATAATCCATTCCTTCGGCGGCGACATTAACGACAACCCGCTTTCCCATTTGTATGCCATAATTGCTTACAACGAAAGCTTGACACAGTAGGCCTACTAATTTATCATATATATTAAAGTGATAAAGAAAGAGGGTAAGCAAATGACAACAAAATTACCGACTAGGGAAGAGGCCTTAGAATTATTTAAAAGATATAACAAATCCGACAGTCTTTTGCGACATGCACTTGCAGTTGAGGCTACTATGACACATTTTGCAAAGGTGCTGGGCGAGCCCGATGTGGAAAAGTGGAGCATAGTGGGCCTGATACATGATTTAGACTATGAGATGTATCCTGATGAACACTGCATAAAAGTTCAGGAGATTTTGCAAGATGAAAATTATCCTGAAGACTATATAAGGGCTGTTGCAAGCCATGGTTATGGCATTTGTTGTGATATTGAACCGGTTGAGAAAATGGAGAAGGTTTTGTATGCTATTGACGAATTAACAGGTCTTATAACGGCTGTTGCACTTTTAAGACCAAGCAAATCTGTATTGGATTTAGAGCCGAAATCCGTGAAGAAAAAGTGGAAAGATAAAGCATTTGCTGCAGGTGTAGATAGGTCTATTATTCAAAGAGGAATCGATATGCTGGAAATGGAGAGAGATGACGTAATTAAAGAAACGATTCTGGCCATGAGAAATGTGGCGGAAGAAATAGGACTAAAGGGAAATCTATAAAGAAAATTAAAATCCAGCATTGCTGGATTTTTTTATGTAATAGAAAACTGCCATAGAAACAATTATATGATACAATAAGTATAAGGATATTACGTCAAGGGAAGTTATATTTCTAAATCTAATGTTTTACCCTGACGTTTGTATCGCAGTACAGAAATATCTACAAGGAGGAAGGGCATGATAAAAGATTTAACAGATAAAAAGAATAATATAATAAAAGAAACAAAGATACATGATGATACATTTATAGCAGAAACAGCTGATGTAGTAGGAGATGTAACCATTGGAGAAGGCAGCAGCCTTTGGTATGGTGCTGTAGCAAGGGGAGACATGAGTTATATAACCATTGGGAATTGTACAAACATACAAGATAATGCCACAGTACATGTGGATACGGATTTACCTTGTATAATAGGAGATTATACGACAGTAGGTCACAATGCAGTAGTTCACGGTTGTACAGTTGGAGATAATTGTCTAATAGGCATGGGTGCCATAATATTGAATAATGCTACAATTGGAGACAATTGTATTATAGCTGCAGGGTCCCTAATTACAGAAGGTGCCAATATACCAGATAATTCTTTAGTCATGGGTTCACCTGGCAAGGTCAGAAGAGAAGTTACAGAAGAAGACATAAGGACCGTAAGGGAAAACGCCCATAGATATGAAGAACTCTGGAGGAACGAACATGTTGAGTAAATGGGAGATTAATTTATGAAAAGGGAAATTTTCTCATATCCAAGATATCAAAAAATTGCCTTGGATATCGCCAATGCAATTTATAAGGGGGACATAAAAGAAGGAGAAAGGCTTCATGGCAGATCTACCTTAGCAGGCAGATATGGTGTATCGCCTGAAACCATTAGGCGTGCTATTAAACTTTTGGAGGATGTAAAGGTTGTTCAATCCACAAAGGGAAGTGGAATTAATGTACTATCAAAAGATAATGCATTTGATTATATAAATAAATTTAGGCATATAGATAGCATTTCCACATATAAATCGACACTAAACGCTCTAATAGCCAAGAAAATTGAAATAGATAAAGAAATTGTCAAGACAATAAACAAAATAGTAGATTATTCTAGTAAGCTGAGCAATATTAATCCAATAACTCCCATGGAAATAGAAATACCTAAAAGCAGTAAAATAGTAGGACAATCAATATCAGATGTAAAGTTTTGGCAGCATACAGGTGCTACCATTATTGGAATAAGAAGAGATGGAGCAATTATGCTTTCACCGGGTCCCTATACCACTTTTTTGCAGGACGATATACTTCTAGTCATAGGAGAGGAACATGTATACAATGCAGTCAAGTCTTTTTTGAATGAAAAGTAAAATCCGATAACTTCTTTGTTATCGGATTTTAAACTTGTGCGCCTAGCATGGGCGTAAACTAGTCGGTGAAAGTCCGATACGGGGGCTGATAGTGCCAACCGTTAGCTTAAGACAAGGGTGTCCCTCGTGAGATGGAATCTGAAGGAAGTCGGCGGCAAAA
>JALNZV010000021.1 GCA_023229175.1 Tissierellaceae bacterium
TATTTTATAAATCCATAGGACAGTATATATCCTATTATAAGCCCACCTAAATGAGCAGTGGTACTGATACTGGGAACAGTAACAGTAAATAGCAAATTGACTACTAATAGCTGCAATATGCTTTTTCTACCCTGTGGAGTAATCATTTCCCTATGGCGGTGAATTAGATATAA
The DNA here is from genome assembly GCA_023229175.1 of Tissierellaceae bacterium. GTDB lineage: Bacteria > Bacillota > Clostridia > Tissierellales > Tissierellaceae > JAAYFT01. Next base: position 174 of record JALNZV010000021.1, read on the forward strand.
AAGGGCACCAAATAGGCCAAATAAGCTGCCAGATGCGCCAGCAGATACGGATTCAAAATTGAAAAGAAAAGTGACAATATTTCCTCCAATACCCGACAGTAGGAAAAACAGCAAATATTTTTTGGTACCCATAAGCCTTTCCATTTGAGGGCCAAAAACATATAAAGCATATCCATTCAGCATAATATGGGCAAAGCCAATGTGGATAAATATAGCTGTAATAAATCGATAGTATTGATGATATTGAAGTATAAAGGGTGGATAAAGAGCTCCATACTTTATAAGGGCTATTACATTAGTAGTGCCCCCATTGAGGCTTATTAGCATAAAATACAGTATCATAATAGCCAAAAATATAAATGTTACCTTGCTTTTCTTGTAAAAGTTATTTATTTTATCCATTTTATTAGTCTCCATTTTTATAGAATATATTAAGTATACCATAAAAATCCCAATATCGTAATAAAACTTAAACGCCAGATGTATTGATATCCAATGTATATTAAATTATAATAGAGTTGAAAGGAAATGCGAAAAATAATCGGTAGGAGGGTATTTATGATTTGTTATTGGGATAAAATCGACTCACCTATAGGTAAAGTTTACCTAGCTGCTACAGATGAAGGCCTAGTTTATTGTGCTTCCTCGAGAAGCGATGGAAATGAAATGTACGATTGGCTGAAAAAGTATTTACCCGATTACACATTAGTGCAAGAGAAAAATCATATTTTAAGTATGTCCAAAGAACAACTAAAGAACTATTTTTCAGGAGAAAGTAAGACTTTGGATGTACCTTTAACCCTAATTGGGACACCTTTTCGAAAAAAGGTATGGGAAGCACTACTTACTATTCCCTATGGGGAGACCCGTACATATGGTCAAATTGCAAATCAAATAGGAAACCCAAAGGGTTCCCGTGCAGTTGGACAGGCTAATCACCATAATCCTATTTCGTATTTTGTGCCATGACACAGGATCATAGGTGTAGGTGGCGCCTTAGTAGGTTTTGGTGGAGGGTTGGATGTCAAGAGATGGTTATTGGATTTAGAAACAAGGCTTAAAGGTAAATAGTATTTACCTTTAAGCCTTGCCTTTTTGACATATGGAATATTTCAATTGATTATGTTTTGCAAAATACATGGCTTCATCAGCTAAGTGGACCAGCTGTTCAACACTATTTGAACATCCTGGATATATGCTGATTCCAATACTAGAATTAATGCTGATTTTATTTTCTTCTATTTCGAAATTAGTTTTGAAAACATTTGATATTTGATTTATATTGTCGTCTATATGATTTATTTCTGTGAATCCAGTAATTGCCCCTACAAATTCATCTCCACCTAGTCTGCAGATAACCCCATTTTTTGGCATACTGGACTTTAGCCTAAGGGCCACTTCTTGTAGTATTTTGTCGCCAGTGTTGTGGCCGTAGATGTCGTTTACATCCTTAAATCCGTCTAAGTCTAAAAAGAATACGGCAATTTTTGTTTTCTTTTTGTCGGCCTCCAGTATCGCATTTTCCATATATTCTTCAAATTTCTTTCTGTTGGGGATTTGTGTCAGGTAGTCAGTGTAGGCCATTTTTCTATTTTTAAGTATTGTATATATTATCATATAGGACAGAGCGATATATATTATAGAAGTAAGGATTATACTTTGATAGAAAACTGTTCTTTGTTTATTGATAGACTTAGTTAAGTCAAAATCGTTGTAAACAATTTCGATGACATAAGTGCCCCACCAGTTCATTCTCATTTCAGAAGCCATAAGATTGTGGGGTATGTATCTAACAGTGTAATTACCGCCATTCACTGTGACAATATGTTCTTGTATTTCCAATGTTTCAAAAGAATTTCTTATGAGCTCCTCATTTTTCTCAAACGTCCTATTTCCAATTAAGGTGTCTTCATCGTAAAACAACATCTCCGATTTTTTCGTATCGATATCGTATTTATATACCTGAATATTTTCAATAAATGGATATTTGTTTATTAGCCTTTTTGAAAGATATAGTATATTTAGGTTTTCAAGCTCTGGATATCTATCTTTAATGGTTACGCTAAGCTCAATAAGGTATTTATTATCAGGGGTAGGCATATAACTATATTTTTTTAATTCACTTTCCAACATAGAAAAGTTTATGGAGTCGGATTCAAATTCATTTCCTGACATTCTTCTTTTAAGGGTCCTGGAAAAGCTAGGCAAATCAGCGAAAGACATACCTATTTCCTCTTCAATTGAAGAGGATACGATTTTCATATCCTCATCTATGATATAAATATCAAAATCTCCATAACTATGCTTCAAATCAACCATATTCCATTTAAGGATATGGGGATTTTCCTTATACAGCTCAACTAATTCATGGGATGTTTTTTTCATATCTTCTTCTAAATCTCTTTCAGCAATTATACTAAGTATTTCAGTGTATTTGGTTTCGTTGATTATACTTTGCTCAATCAAATCAATTCTAGTTCTGTATTCTGATTGTATGATACTTACTGTATTTCCATAGTATTTATAATAGATAGTAGATATAGCTATGAACACGACAAAAGAAATAAATATTGAAATTTTTGCCTTTAAGGAGGCTTTTTTCATAACTATCACCCGTTTCTCGACTTATAATCATTTGTAACAATTACATTTATTATACAACAGATTAACAGAAAATGACATATAAATAATATTAATACATATTTGTAAACTGGGCTTTAATTTAGCGTCTAGGTATGTTAAAATATATTCAAATAGAAAGGGGAGGAAAGTGTTGAAAAAACTTATATTTGTATTAAGTTTAATACTGGTAATAGCAATGTCATCATTGGCATTGGCGGAGTCGGGTGTTGTAATAAGGCTGGATATGGAAGAAGTTGAATTTAATGACGATTTTGGTTTTCCCTTTATAGACGAAAATTTCAGAACTCAAGTGCCTTTTACTGTCACCATGAAAAAATTTGGTGCAGAAGTAGATTGGGACGATGCAAACAGGACTGCCATAGCGAAGAAGGGAGATATCGAAGTTAGGGTTCCGATTGGAGAGAATTTCATACTTCGAAATGGAGAAAAAATTGAAACAGATGCAGTTGCTTTGCTCATAGATAGTAGGACTTATCTTCCCATAAGACCAGTCATGGAGGCCTTTGGAGCAGAGGTGGAATGGGATGAGGAATTGAGCACAGTAGTATTGACGACTGAGCCTGTAGATGCCAAAGGCATTTTGCTGGATGCCTATGACAAATCGTCAGATTGGGAAAGCTTTGAAATGGCTATGACAATGAATATGAGCATACCACAGGCCAATGAAAGCGGCAATGACGAGATAATGGGGATGCAAATAATAATGGACATGGCAACAATAAGCGAACCGTTTAAGGCTAAGGCTTCAATGGAAATGTTCTTTGATCTAGGAGCAATGAAGATACCACTTAATCGTATGAATATGTATTATACCATTGAGGAAAGCGGAATGACCACATATATAGAAATGCCAGGAGAAGATGGAGAAACTCAATGGTTTAAACAAACACAGGAAAATGAAATGTTTGAAATGTTGATGGAGGATAAAGAAGCCAACACCCAATTAAACGAGGAATCGATTAAAGATGTAAGATTTTTAGGAAAATATATCGATGGAAAGGGCAGAGTATTGCTTAGGATTGAAAATACTACCTCCTTTGACGCTTATGAAGAAATATTGGGCGGATATATGGAAATGCTGTCTTCATCGGACAAGGAAGAAGATAAAATGGCAGCAGATATGCTTGCAAATATGGATGATATGACATTTATAGTCTATATAGACGAAGAAACAGGAGAAATAGTTAAATACAATATGGATATGAGTTCCATGATGAAATCAATGTTTTCTTCCATGGAAGAAATTATACCAGCTGAAGAATTAGAAATGTTATCTGGATTAAAGATGATTATAGAAATGGAAGTTTCCAATGTCAATGGCGTAGAAGATTTCGAAATTCCAGAGGAAGTTTTAAATGCCGATGAACTACAGGACTTTAGCGACTTAGAGGGTTTAAATGTATTGCCAGGACTATAAAAGTGACTTCTATAGATTGCCAGTATTATAAAGTTTATAAATTGTTTTGACACAATGGTAAATCTATGGTATAATGCTTTCTAATAATTAATAAATATAAATACATTGAAAAGAAGAGTAGGCTTGTGAATACTTATACAGAGAATTCCATTAGGTGAGAAGGAATAAAGGATAATAGGCTGAACATGGTCTTGGAGTTTGGATGCTGATATTTAGGCATTCACGTTTGCACACGTTACAGTGATAGAGTATAAAGAATTTTACATGTACTTGAAGAGGTAAGGATCGTGAGGTCTTTATAAACTTAGGGTGGTAACGCGAAGCTTTCGCCCCTTTGCAATTGCAAGGGAGCGGGGGCTTTTTTTATTTAAAAATTTTAAGAAAGGGTGTATGAAATGAAAATTAGAGAATTATTTAAAAGGTCGGATTTGGTGTATTCATTTGAGATATTCCCGCCTAAGGTGGATTCGCCAATCGAAGTAGTGTACGATGCCATAGAGGAATTAAGCAGCCTAAATCCAGATTATATCAGCATAACCTATGGTGCAGGGGGAAGGGTACAGGACAATAGGACAGCAAAGTTAGCTTCAGTAATCAAAAATAAGCATAATATAGAGTCTTTAGCCCATTTAACGTGTATAGGTGCAACTGAGAAAAGCATAGACGATATTCTAAAAGAATTAAAGGAAAACTCCGTAGAAAACATACTAGCCCTCCGTGGAGATAAGCCAGAATCTGGATTTGGAAATAGCGATTTTAGAAATTCCCAAGAACTAATTAAATATGCTAAAGACAATGGGGGATTTGGAATTGCAGCAGCAGCCTATCCTCAGGGGCATATTGAGACACTTGTGAAGGATAAGGATATAGATATTCTAAAACTAAAAGAAGAAGCTGGAGCAGACTATTTTATTACCCAATTATTCTACGATAATAATCGGTTTTATGAGTTTTTAAATAAAGTGGAGCAAAAGGGAATTAAACCTCCAATTCAAGCAGGAGTAATGCCTGTAATAAATAAAAAGCAAATAATGAGAACCATATCTTTAAGCGGAGTTACGCTACCTCAAAAGTTTCTGAGGATAATAAATAAATATGAATACGATAAAATTGCATTGAGGGATGCCGGCATAGCTTATGCGACGGAGCAAATAGTAGATTTGATATCTTCCGGAGTGAGGGGTATACATCTATATACTATGAACAACCCTTATATAGCCAATAGCATAACAAATAATATTAAATCCCTAATACAATCCGTAAACAAGGAAAGGGCAATATAAGAAAAGGTCGTGGGAATATGGAAAAGATAGAAATCAATAGAAACGAAGTCCTTAGGTATTTAGGATATAAAAATCAAGAGATTGACAATATAACAAACAATTTAATAGATGAATCAATAGAGGAGATAAGGGACTTAATGGAAGGAAAGTACGTATATAAGTTTTTTAAAATAGATAAGGGCAAGGGCTTTCTTTTGGAAGGAACAAACTTTAAGCTGCCAGGGCAAGATATAAAGAGTCATTTAACAGATGCAGATTCATGCATAATAATGGGGGTCACCTTAGGACACAAAGTAGATAGAGCCATAAGGTACTATGGTAAGGTTAGTATGGCAAAAGCCATGATATTAGATGCCTGTGCCTCAACGGCCATTGAGGAGATCTGCGACAAGGTCAATGAAGACTTATTGAAATCTGTAAAGGCAGACAATAGGATTTTGACATCGAGATATAGCCCCGGTTATGGGGACTTAACTCTGGATATTCAGGAGTCCATATTGGATATTTTGGAGGCAAAAAGGTCCATTGGACTTAGTGCCACTTTGCACAATATACTGATACCGAGAAAATCCGTTACTGCAATTATGGGAATAGTAAATGAAACATATGAAAAGGCACAGCCCAGTTGTATAGGCTGTCCGCAATACGACGATTGCAGTTATCGCAAGGGAGGCGGAACATGTGGATATTAGAGAAAGACTAAATAAGGAAATTTTGATATTCGACGGTGCCATGGGAACCATGGTTCAAAGCAAGGGGCTTAAATTAGGTGAGCTTCCTGAAGTATTAAATATAAAGAATCCAGAAATGATAAGGCAAATCCATCAAGACTATATAGATGCTGGAGCTATGGTATTGACAACCAACACGTTTGGAGCCAATGAATTAAAGTTAAAAAACACCCCCTTTGAAGTAGAGGAAATAATCCATGGAGCAGTGGAAAATGCAAGAAATGCCATAGGCAGGAAAGGCATATATATCGCCTTGGACATTGGCCCCATTGGGGAACTTTTGGAGCCCATGGGTACGTTGAAGTTTGAAGATGCCTATGATATTTTTAAAAGGCAAGTTATACAGGGCGTAAAAGACGGCGTAGATTTAATCATCATAGAGACTATGACTGACTTATATGAAGCTAAGGCTGCTGTATTAGCAGCAAAGGAAAATTCTGACCTTCCAATCTTCAGCACCATGAGTTTCGAATCCAACGGCAGAACCTTTACGGGCTGCACGCCTCTTTCCATGGTTATGACATTGGAGGGACTGGGAGTAGATGCCTTGGGCATAAATTGTTCTTTAGGACCTAGGGAAATAGAACCTATATTGGATGAAATTTTGAGGTACTCCAGAATACCTGTAATGGTTCAAGCCAATGCCGGGCTTCCCGCCATAGTTGACAATAGGCCTGTATATGACGTATTGCCAGAGGAATATGCTTATTACAGCAAAAAATTCGTTGAAAAGGGAGTAAGGGTAATCGGAGGCTGTTGTGGCACTACAGATAAATACATTCGTAAGTTGGTAGAGAAAATCGGAGATTTGAAGCCAATTTTTTTAGGCATGGAAGGCAGAAGTGGAGTATGTACCCCCACCAAAGCGGTCCCCATAGATGGTGTGAAGGTAGTGGGCGAAAGAATTAATCCAACAGGCAAAAAACTTTTCAAGGAAGCTTTAAAAAGCGGAGATATAGATTATATTTTAAGGGAGGCAATTGTACAGGTGGAGGCAGGGGCACATATATTAGATGTAAATGTGGGATTGCCGGAGATTGACGAAGTAAAGACTATGGTCCAGGTAATCAAGGAGATACAGTCTATTCTCGATATACCTCTGCAAATAGATTCTGCCGACCCAAAGGTCATAGAAGCAGGTCTTAGGGTTTACAACGGAAAGGCCATAGTAAACTCTGTCAATGGAGAAGAAAAGGTACTAGATGAGATACTCCCCATAGTGAAGAAATACGGCGGTGCCATAGTAGGCCTTACTCTAGATGAAAAGGGAATACCGAATACTGCTTTAGGTCGATTTAAAATAGCTGAAAGAATAGTGAATAAGGCAGAAGAGTATGGTATCAGAAGAGAGGATGTATATATAGATTGTCTTACCCTAACGGCTGCAGCCCAGCAAAAAGAAGTAAAGGAAACACTAAAGGCCATAAGGTTGGTTAAGGAACTGGGAGTAAAGACCACATTGGGAGTATCTAATGTCTCCTTTGGATTGCCCAATAGAAAGCTAGTGAATAAAACCTTTTTTGCGGCTGCACTTTATGAAGGACTAGATTTGCCCATAATTAATCCAATGGACAAGGAAATGATGGATACGATTTTAGCATCAAATTTATTGTGGAATAAGGATATTGGCGGTAGTGAATACTTGGCAGGCCAGGTTAGCCATAATACAGGGTTTACAGAGGATAAAAACGATGAAATGGATTTATCGGATATTATAATCAAGGGCATAAAAGAAAAATCAAGAGCTGTCACATCAAAATTGCTGGGGGAATATGAACCTTTGGAAATAGTAAACAAGTACTTAATTCCTGCTCTTGACATAGTAGGAGATAGATACGAGAAGGGAATAATTTTTCTGCCCCAATTGATACAATCTGCGGAAACGGTTAAGTCATCGTTTGAGGTTTTAAAAGAAAGCCTAAGTATCGATTCGGATATAAATATATCTAAAGGAAAAGTACTACTGGCAACAGTCAAAGGAGATATACACGATATAGGAAAAAACATTGTGAAAGTATTGTTAGAAAACTACAATTTCCAAGTGATAGATATGGGAAAAGACGTTGCCCTAGACAAGATAGTGGAAAAAGTGGCTGAAGACGATATAAAACTAGTTGGTTTATCGGCACTTATGACTACAACTGTAAAAAGTATGGAGGAGACAATTAAGGAACTAAAAAAGGTAAATTCTGATATAAGGATTATGGTGGGTGGAGCCGTTCTAAACCGAGAATATGCACAAATGATTGAGGCGGACTTCTACGGAAGTGATGCTAAGGAAGCAGTAAAAATTGCACAGATGATTTATAGTTAGTAAAGCTGTTTATATGGCAAGTTTTCATAAATTCCGTAAAATTGAAATATTTATGGCAAATAAATACCCCCATGTGGTATAATGTTATTATGTTTACAAAGTTACTTTAGTTCCATAAATAAAAGGAGGAGTTTTAATGAACGTAAAGCCAAAAAGAGTATTAGTAATAGGCGGTGTGGCGGGCGGGGCTTCGGCAGCCACTAGAGTTAGAAGGTTAGATGAATCTTGTGAGATTATAATGTTCGAAAAGGGACCTCACGTTTCATTCTCTAATTGTGCCCTTCCATTCCACCTAAGCGGTATGATTGAAGATAGCGAGGAATTGGTATTAATGCAGCCTGAAGATTTCTACAATGATTACAGAATAGACGCTCGCGTCAATACTGAGGTTCTAGAAATTGACAGGGGGAGAAAAGAACTAAAGGTAAAGGACTTATTAACTGGAAAAGAGTATACGGAAGCTTACGACAAATTAATTCTTTCCCCAGGAGCAAATCCCATAGTTCCACCCTTTGAAGGAAGCGATTTGGTTAATGTTTTCACCATTAGAAATGTAAAAGACATTAGAAATCTAAACGAATTTGTCAAGGAAAACAAACTCAAAGAAATAACCGTTATCGGAGGCGGTTTCATAGGGGTTGAAGCTGCAGAAAATTTGAGAATGGCAGGATATGACATAACCTTAATAGAGGCTATGCCACAAATAATGAGACCATTTGACTACGACATGGTACAGATTTTGCACAAAGAAATCATGGATCAGGGCATAGAACTAATTGTCAACGATAAAGTAGCTAAATTTGAAAAGGATACAGTAGTATTAGACTCCGGCAAAAAAGTATATGCAGAGGCAGTAGTTATGGCCATAGGTGTATCGCCAGAGACTAGTTTAGCCAAAAAGGCAGGGCTTGAGATTGGACAAACTGGTGCAATATATGTAAATCAAAACTTCAGGACTTCTGATAAAGATATTTATGCCATAGGAGATGCCATAGAAGTATTTAATAGGCTTTTGCACAATCAAAGTAAATTGGCATTGGCAGGGCCAGCTCAAAAGCAAGCAAGAGCTGCTGCAGACCATATTTATGGCAGACCAGTAAACAACACAGGTGTAATCGGTTCATCTGTCATAAAAGTCTTTGACTACAACGGGGCTTCAACAGGATTGACAGAGGGACTAATAGAGGCTACTAAGATGCAGATAAGATATGATTCTGTACTTTTAAGTCCGCAGGACAAGGTAAGTATAATGCCTGATGCTGAAGCGATATACTTTAAATTAATCTTTGAAGTGCCAACGGGAAGGGTACTAGGAGCACAAGCCATTGGCAAGGGCAACGTGGATAAGCGTATAGATGTTATTGCTACTTTAATTAAATTTAACGGTACTTTAGAGGATCTGAAAGATTTAGAATTATGCTATGCACCTCCATTTGGCAATGCTAGGGATGTAGTAAACTTCGCAGCCCTTACGGGATTAAATGTACTTCATAGCTGTTTCAAACAAGTTCATATAGATAAAGTAAGAGAACTTGTGGAAGAGGGCGCCTTTATAATAGATGTAAGAGATAAGGAATCTTTCGAAAAGGGACACATTAAAAACGCAGTCAATATTCCTTTACAGCAAGTAAGAGATAGGATAGATGAGATACCAAAGGACAAGCCAGTATATTTACAATGTAAAACAGGCCAAAAGAGTTATAACACCATAATGGCATTGCAGCATTTAGGATTTGAAAATGTAATTAACATATCAGGTGGATTTGAGGGACTTTCATTCTATGAGTATTTCAACGACAAATCTACAGGAAGGGAACCAATAGTTACAGGATATAATTTCGGATAAATAAAAGAGCCCTTGGATGAGTATTCATCTAGGGGCTATATTTTATTCAAAAATATATTTTACTGTTTTTCTAAAATCCTCATCGACTATATAATTGGTGTTTTCCAAGGTCTCCAGAAACCTTTTCACTAAGTTCCCAAAGACAGTATAAGAGTATCTTTCAGCTGTGTTTTCAAATTCGGTCAGGGCTTCATCCTTAATTCTCAAGTTTGTATCGTAGTTGGGAAGGTGTAAATCTCCATAAAAATATACTTGCAAATATCTATGGTATATTTCAATTACTTGGGGCAAAAATTCCGAGTATGGATAAACAATTTTAAAACTTTCTGCAAGCAATATCCTGTCTATTAGTTTGTCGGTGGAAATCATCAGTGAACCGTCCCTCATAAAGGGTTCGTTAGTATCTAAAGCTAATATCTTTATATAATCCCTGTATTCATTTGTTATGTTTTCACTGAATAAATCTAGAAATTTTTGATAGTCAATTGAGTAAAAATACATGCCCTCAGAAAGGTCCAGCTTATATCCTAGATTTATACATTCAATTAGGTTGTTTTTTATTTCCTGCACATCTTTCAATGTTTTTTCCCTGTTTAAATATTCTATACTATTAATTTTGTCTAAAGATAAACCGTATTTTTCAAACAAATAGTCATAGTTTTTTTCATACTGGTACTCTGCAAATAAATTAGAAATTTCCTCAGTGTGTGCATCTATATTGTCTTTTAACATCATTATATAAGATTTTAACAGGCTTACGTTGTCAGACCTAGATAGTAGGCTTTTGTTTTCTGAAAAGAAATCTAGTGCTAACGGTAAATTATCCTTTATCAATTCTTCAACTCTTTGAAAAACGGTCTTATCGGAGGCCTCCAGTGACAGGTCCCCTCTCTCTACTTTAATTAAATCGGCACCATCTTTTCCATTCCATTTGTACCACAGGGTCATTTTTTCAGAATTCAATACAGTAAAGTCCAAAGTTTCCGGATCTATGGTGTAAACGCTAAATTCCAATATCCCATCTTCGTCTATATCCCTTATTTCATTATTTGCATATATGGAAATAAGGGAGACCTTATTGTCGTCGAATATATTTTTTAACTTACCATCCTCTAAGATAAATCCATATGTCATGCCGGAATGGGCTCCTATGTTATTATTTAGTAAAATTCCATTGATGTCCTTTGCGATTTTCCCAATTGCTATTTGATAATTTGAGTTATCGTAGTTCATAGATACTGCATCTAATAAAATATATTTTTCACCGTCAAATTGATATACTTCCAGATTGCCTTTGTCATCTATATCCTCAGGGTCCCTCTCTTTAAATACCACCAGTTCCGGTATGTTATCATCGTCTAAATTGCCTATGGAATAGTGAGGGGGGTCAGTATAAGGGTTTGTAACCAACTGCTCGCCAAGACGTTCCATATAATTTAGATATAGTTCATCTTTCATAAAATTGTAGGTGTTGCTCTTTGATACTATAATTTCCTTAATAGAATCCTCTAAGGAAAGAACGGCTGGAAAACTATCTTTTTTAGAGCAACCTATTAAAAAAAGTAGAATAATATATATAGAAATAAGTTTCATTGATTTTTTCATTGCGAAGACTCCCTCCATAGATTATATTATACACAAAAAAACCGAAATTTGTGTAACAAAGAAGTAACAAAAAGAGTAGAAGGGCAGCTCTTTTAAGGCGAAAAGTATTGACAGAAAATTAAATCAATGATAATATAAAACCACAAGATGTCTGACATCATACAAGGTGGGGATTGATATTAATATGAAGATTAAAGGAAAAACAGTTAGTTTAAGCCAGATTGCAAAAAAGAAAATTAAAGAGTATATCGATAATGAGGGCCTACAATCTGATGATATTTTGCCATCTGAGGGACTTTTAATGGAGAAATTGGGCGTAAGCAGATATACGGTAAGGGAAGCCCTAGCCCTTCTTGAGCAGGAAAGAACCGTATATAAAGTACAAGGGAAGGGAACTTTTGTAAATAGAAAGCCCATAAACATTGAATCTGGATTGGAAAAGCTAGATAGCATTACGGAAATTATCAAGAGTTTTGGATACATGCCGGGAACAAAATGGATAGCCGTTGAAAGAGGCGAACCTACTGAAGATATGGTAGAAAAGTTTGGGCTAAAAGAAGGAGAGAAAGTAGTTACATTTAAGAGATTGAGAACTGCAGATGGGGAAGCAGCTGCATATCTCGTAGATACAATTCCAGAAAAATATCTGGGAGATAGGGATGCAGAAGATATTAAAACTGAATCTTTGTTTACTTTTTTTGAAAAGGAACTGGATATAGTTATAGAATATGCAATCACAGAGATTTCTCCCGTATTTCCAACGATGGAGATGATTAAATACTTGGAAGTGGATAAAAGCTCTTTATTTTTATTATTTCATCAACTTCATCACGACAGAGATGGAAGGTTAATATTGTATTCATTCGATTATTTCGATCCGAAGATATTTAATTTTAAAGTAAACAGAATTCGCATTAACTAGGGGGGATTTTAATGAAAGTACTGTATTACGATGGGAATTTAAGATATGTGGAGGATTATCCCATGCCGAGTATTGGCATAGGGGAGAGTCTTATAAAAGTCATTATGAGCTCAATATGCAATACAGACAGGGAAATATTAAAAGGATATAGGCCGGACTTCAAAGGAGTTTTAGGCCATGAGTTCGTTGGGATAGTAGCCGAATCCGACAATTCAGAAATCATAGGTAAACGGGTTGTAGGTGAAATAAATGAAAATTGCGGAGAATGTATATATTGTAGGACTTGCAGGCCTACTCATTGTGAGAATAGAAAAGTTTTAGGAATTTCAGGAAAAGATGGATGTTTTTCAGAATATATTGTTATGAAAAATCAATTGTTACATGTCGTACCCGATGAACTTCCCTCGGAGGTAGCCATATTTACAGAACCTTTGGCTGCTGCACTTGAGATTATGGAACAGGCTCACATAAAACCCTCTACAAATGTGGCAATAATAGGCGATGGACGCCTTGCATATATGATAGGTCAGGTAGTAGCCTTAACAGGGGCTGATTTGACTATAATTGGCAGGCACGAAGAAAAGTTAAAGTTATTTTCTAATTTTGCTAATACATCTGTAAATGCAGATGGTAGCTATGAGCTGGTAATTGATGCATCAGGTTCGCCAACGGGCATACTTACAGCTCAAAAGATAGTGAGAAAAAGAGGCACCATAATTATCAAGACTACTTATGCAGGAGAGGTGCAAATTAACATGAGTGACTTTGTTGTAAACGAAGTTACCATAAAAGGCAGTAGATGCGGGCCTTTTAAGCCAGCTTTACAACTATTGAAATCAGGTTTAGTTAGTCTTCCAGAAATTGATTTATATGAGCTGAAAGACTACAAAGATGCCTTTAGTTCAAATGCTTTTAAGGCTGGATTTAAAATGATAGATACAAATAATTAAATTTAGGGAGGATGACTATGAAAGGGAAAAAGGGTATTGTTTTAAAATTGTTAATTGCAGTATTGTTGTTGACAGTGGTGTTGTCAGGATGTACAAGCGAAAAAGCACCAGAGGTTTCTGAAGATGGTTTAAAGATTGCCATTGTCACAAGTCCTTCTGGCGTAGATGATGGATCATTTAACGAGGACAATTACAATGGAGTGCTGAAATTTATCGATTCAAATCCTTCGGCGACAGTAAAAGCTGTAAAGGAACCGACAGGAGACCCTTCAGCAGCAGTAAAGGCAGTTGAAGATGTTGTGGCAGATTACGATGTAATAATTACCCCAGGTTTCCAATTTGCCGGTATATCTTCTGTAGCATTGGAAAATCCAACTAAGAAATTTGTATTGATAGATTCTTTCCCCGAGGAACAAGATGGGGCTGAATTATTTGATAATGTATATGCCATGACCTTTGCCGAGGAGGAAAGCGGATTTTTGGCAGGGATGGCAGCTGCATTGGAAACTAAGACCAATAAAGTTGCAGTTGTAAATGGAATAGCATTCCCATCAAATGTAAACTATCAGTATGGATTTGAATCAGGCGTCAACTACGTAAATGCTAAATATGGCAAAAATGTAGAATATGTAGAATTGCCATCCTATGCAGGTACTGATGTTACAGGTGTAGATGTCAAAGGAAACTATGCAGGTTCTTTCGCAGATGAGGCCACTGGCAAGGTAGTGGGCAATGCGCTGATTTCAGAAGGCTGTGATATAATATTTGTCGCCGCAGGAGGAACAGGAAACGGCGTATTTACAGCAGCTAAAGAGGCATCTAGCGATGTGAAAGTAATCGGTTGCGATGTAGACCAATTTGACGATGGAGTAAGTGGAGATGGAAATGTTGTCCTTACTTCCGTATTAAAGGTGATGAATATCAATGTGGAAAGGTCACTAAATGCGGTTGAAGACGGAACGTTTAAGGGTGATAATGTATTGCTTAGGGCCGATACAGATTCTACAGGATACGTTAATAAAGATGGACGCCATCAGTTATCTGCGGATACAGTGGCAAAAATCGACGAAGCCTACGAATTGCTGAAAAAAGGCGAAATCGTGCCTGCAGCAAATTTCAACGGAATAACTTCAGATTCTTTTCCAGGATTGCCTTAGGAAAAAATAATTTAAGAAAACTTATCGCTTTCTATTGGCAAAGCATAGAAAGCGATAAGTTTTCATATATATCTTTACGACAATAAGACTAAGGAGAATGGTCATGTCCGAATATATAGTAGAAATGAGAAATATAACTAAAAGATTTCCCGGTATAGTTGCAAATGACGATATAACTATCCAAATTAAAAAAGGTGAAATATATGCCTTGTTAGGTGAAAACGGTGCTGGAAAATCCACTTTGATGAGTATGCTCTTTGGCATGTATGAGCCAGATGAGGGAGAGATTTGGATAAGGGGAGAGAAGGTAAATATTGATTCGCCAAATTTTGCAACTAAATTGAACATTGGCATGGTACATCAGCATTTTAAGCTAGTTGAGAACTATACCATAGCCGAAAATATTATCCTTGGCATAGAGCCAATAAAAAAATATCTAGGATTATTTTCCCATGTGGATTTAAAAGGAGCTACTGAAAATATAGCTCGGCTTTCAAGAAAATATGGGTTAGAGGTTGATCCTTCCAAAAAAATCGAAGATATTAATGTGTCTATGCAGCAAAGGGTAGAAATACTAAAAATGCTTTACAGGGAAGCTGAGATTTTAATATTTGACGAGCCAACGGCAGTTTTAACTCCTCAAGAAATAGATTTTCTTTTGGAAATCATCGAAGAGCTGAAAAGGGGCGGTAAGACGATTATATTAATCACCCATAAACTTGAGGAGATAAAGCGAATTGCACATAGGTGTGCTATTTTGCGAAAGGGGCAATTAGTCGATGTATTAGATGTAAAAAATACGGCTACGAGAGAAATGGCAAATCTAATGGTAGGAAGAGAGGTCTCGTTTAAGACGGAGAAAAAAGGGGCATGCTTCCAAGATGTGGTACTTGAGGTAAGAAATCTATCAATTAAAAATAATGACGATTTTGATGTAGTAAAGGACGTGTCATTTAAGGTTCACGGTGGAGAGGTGTTTGCAATTGCGGGAGTTTCTGGCAATGGACAAGTCGAAATCGCCGATGCCATTGCGGGACTAACAGATATATTTCAAGGTGAAGTCTTGCTAAATGGCAAGGATATAAGCAACTACAGCATAAGAAAAAGGACTGTAGAAGGTATATCGTATATTCCAGAAGATAGACAGACCTATGGTTTGATATTGGATTTTTCTTTGGCAGAAAACCTTGCGTTAAAGGAATATTACAAGGAGCCATTTAACCACAATGGCCTCTTAAATAGAAATGTAATCAATGAATATGGAGAAGGCTTAATCCATAAATACGACATAAGAAGCAGCCAAGGAATTAAGACTCAGGTTCGACAAATGAGCGGTGGCAATCAGCAAAAAGCCATTATTGGAAGGGAAATTGAGCTTAAATCCTCATTAATGATATTTGTGCAGCCTACTAGGGGATTAGATATAGGGGCTATTGAAAACATTCAAAGGATGATTATAGAGGAAAGGGACAAGGGCAAGGCAATTCTTTTAATTTCATTGGAACTTGATGAGATAATGAATATAGCTGATACCATTGGTGTCATATATAATGGAGAAATCCAAAAGATTGCATCTGCCGACGCATTGACAACCAATGAAGTTGGGGAGTTTATGATGGGGGTTACGGCATGAGGGAGGTTAAGGTTGTAGAAAAAGACAAGAAAAATCATTTTACGGGCTTCGTTTTAAAACTATTGGGCAATGAGAAGTGGCAGTTTCTAACTATTCCTATTTTTTTAATAGCTTTAAGTTTTGTCGTCGCCTCGGTTATTATTTTAATTCTGGGGAAAAACCCTTTGATGGCATTTTTTAACTTGATGCAGGGAGCGGGCATTATGCCAAAGCCTTCTTATGCAGGGTACAAAAGTATTCTTACCGATTTTCTAACTTTGCTAAACTTCATGACTCCTATGATATTTGCATCCTTGGCTGTTGCCGTTGCATTAAAAGGGGGATTATTTAACATTGGTGTGTCGGGACAAATGCTGCTCGGGGGATATTTAGCAACAGTACTAGTGGGGTATAGTGGACTAAATGCCTTTGTTGCAAAACCTCTAGTTCTAATTATCGGCATATTGGGCGGTGCAATGTTAGGGGGTGTAGTTGGATTTTTAAAGCATAAATTCAATATAAATGAAGTTGTATCCTCTATTATGTTTAATTATATCATCCAATATGTACTGAGCTTTTTTATTCATACAAAATATATAGATCCTGTATCTAGGCAGTCAAAATATATAAATTCTGCTGCCAGACTGACATTAGTAAATGTAGAAAGATTTGGACTAAAAATGGACTTGCCCCTTGGTTTTATCATGGCTATAGTCTTATCAATAGGTATAAAACTTTTCTTAGACAAATCGAGGGTTGGATTTGAAATAAAGGCAGTAGGTGCCAATCCAAAGGGAGCTAGATATGCAGGAATAAATGTAGGAAAGACTATGATAACTACTATGGCACTATCGGGAGCCTTTGCAGGGATTGCAGGAGCAACATATTATTTAGGATATTTCGCATCTATTCAGCCCAGGGTATTGCCGAGTATGGGGTTTGATGCCATTGCTGTGGCATTGCTAGGAAATAATAATCCCTATGGAATTTTAGCTTCCTCATTTATAATATCTATAATAGAAAAAGGCAGCACTTACATGAGTTCAATAGCAGGGGTCAGGCAGGAAATTGCTTCTGTGATTACAGGTCTAATTTTGCTATTTAGTGCTACAAATGTGTATATTCAACATAAGATTAGGACTACTAAGGAAAAGTACAAATACAATATGGGAAAGGAGCTGGAGGAATAATGGATACACTGATTATAGACGGATTGTCCTTTGCTTTGCCGCTATTTATTATGTCAATTGGCGGAATTTATAGCGAGAGAAGCGGAATAACTAATTTAGCTATTGAAGGTTTACAGGGCTTTGGTGCATTTTTTGGGGCTTTATCCGTTGTTTTATTGTCCCATTTTTTTAATATTCCCATACAAAAGCTATTTTATCTGGCTCTTTTGTTGTCTATGGTGGGCGGTATGATATTTTCCTTGTTGCATGGGCTTCTCTCTATAAAGTTTAAAGCAAATCAGGTAATAAGCGGCGTCGTCATAAACATACTTGCCATGGCAGTAACGGTTTTTTTGACAACACAAATAAATAACATGGTATTTGGTGCCATGTCTGATAAATTTCAAATCGGTACATCACAAAGATTTACCATACCTCTGCTGTCTAAAATACCTATATTAGGGGCTATATTTAAAAACATATATCCTTTTGAAATAGTTATTGTATTTATGGCAATTTTTGCATATTATGTTTTTTATAAAACTAGGTTTGGCCTAAGACTTAGGGCCTGCGGCGACAATCCACATTCAGTAGATGCAGCAGGGGTAGAGGTGTCCAAGGTGCAGTTTAAGGCAGTTATGATTTCAGGAGCTTTGTCAGGCTTAGGAGGTATTTCCTTTGCTTATTCTATTTCCACGAACTTTTCCCCAGCCATATATATGGGATACGGGTATCTAGCCATAGCAGCATTGATTTTTGGAAACTGGGAGATTTTGCCTACATTTGGCGCTTGCCTATTATTTGGATTTGCTAGGGCAGGGGGCTACTATATGGGACAGTTACTTAAACTCCCTAGTACCTTTTCAGATTTGATAATGACACTACCATATGTCCTTACATTACTTTTATTAATCTTTTTCTCGAAGACAAATAGAGCACCTAGAGCTTTAGGCGAGATTTACGACAAGGGCAAGAGATAAACACAGGAGGTTAAACATGATATTATTGGAAGAAAGAAAACAAATTGTAGAATACGGAAAGAAATTAATTGAAACGGGATTGACAAAGGGTACTGGAGGTAATTTAAGCATTTTCAATAGGAAAGAAAATTTGATGGCCATCTCTCCTTCAGGTATCGATTATTTTAAAATCAAACCAGAAGATGTAGTGGTTCTGGATTTAGATGGAAATGTGGTCGATGGTGATAAAAAGCCATCTTCAGAACTGGAAATGCACAGTATATTCTATAGAAAAAGAAACGATATAGATGCTATAATTCATACCCATACTGTATTTGCCACTACTCTGTCCTGCTTGAACATTTCCCTCCCGCCAGTTCACTATTTAGTAGCTTTGGCTGGATTAGATGTGAGATGTGCTAGATATGCCACCTTTGGGACAAGGGAGTTGGCAGAAAATGCCTTTGAGTCGATGGTGGATAGAAATGCAGTACTGCTGGCTAATCACGGATTATTGGCTGGGGCCAAGGATCTAGCCAATGCCCTTAATATTACAGAAGAAATAGAATACTGTGCTGAACTGTATTATAGGGCAAAATCCATTGGAGAACCGGTGATATTGCCAGAGGAGGAAATGAAACTGATGTTGAATAAATTTAAAACTTACGGGCAGGTGAATGTAAATGAAAGAGATTAGGACAATAGAATTTAAAGACGATATATTGTATTTAATAGATCAAAGAAAATTGCCGGGGAAATATGAGATATTTCAGTGCAGAGATTATAGAGATGTGGATTTTGCTATAAAGGATATGGTAGTTAGGGGGGCGCCAGCCATTGGAGCTACAGCAGCTTATGGGGTAGTTTTGGCGGCAAGGGAATTTTTAACGGAGGAGAAGGATTCCTTTTTTACAAAAATGGAAGAGGCCCTAAACACGCTGAATAATTCAAGACCTACGGCAGTAAATTTAATGTGGGCTATTAAAAGGATGAAAGACTTAATTGAAGAAAATAAGGAATTATCTGTAGAGTCCATTTATGAAGAAATAAAAAAAGAGGCAGATATAATATTCACCGAAGATATTGAAACCAATAAGTCCATGGCAAAACATGGCAATGAAATCATAGGGAAAGGATATACCATATTGACTCACTGCAATACAGGTGCCTTGGCAACTGTAGGATATGGGACAGCCCTAGGGGTTGTAAGGGAGGCCCACTATACAGGAAAGGACATATTCGTATATGCCGATGAAACTAGGCCTAGGCTACAGGGGGGAAGGCTAACAGCTTGGGAGCTGGTTCAAGAAGAGATACCCTCAAAGTTAATAGCAGATAACGTGGCAGCTACGCTGATTAGGGATGGAGAGATAGACGTGATTCTAGTAGGAGCGGATAGAATAGCTACCAATGGAGATACGGCAAATAAAATAGGTACCTTTATGCTTTCAGTAATCGCCAAGGCATATAATGTGCCTTTCTATATAGTAGCACCGACAACGACCATAGATTTTGATATTGAAACGGGAAAAGAAATAGAAATAGAAGAAAGGGACGCATCTGAAGTAACCCATATCGATGGAGTTAGAATAGCTCCTGAGGGGATAGAGGTGTATAATCCTGCTTTTGACGTGACGCCATGGGAGAACATAAGCGGTATTATTACAGAAAAAGGAATTGTCAGGGCACCCTATAAAGAAAACATTTTAAGCCTAAGGAGGTAAGGTAGAGAATATGAAAGCGATAATAGGAGGTACTGGCGTATATAATGCCAGTAGCAGCAATGAGATAAAAAAGGTAAGCACTAAATACGGAGATGTAGAACTGGATATCGTAAATATACATGGGGAAGATATTGTATTTCTCGCTAGGCATGGGAAAGGACATTCTGTACCACCTCATTTAATAAATTACAGGGCAAATATGATGGCCTTGAAAAAATTGGGAGTGAATTATATTTACGCGACAGCAGCAGTAGGCTCTTCCAACGAAAAATATGCACCTGGGGATATTGTAGTCATAAAAGACTTTCTAGACTTTACAAAATCTAGACCTGTAACATTTTACGAGGGTGGAGATGAGCCCGTAAAACACGTAGATATGAGTGATCCATATTGCAAAAATATGAGGGAGAAGTTTTATGAAAAGGCCAAGATAATGGGACTTTCGATTAAAGGAGATGCAGTATATGTTTGTACAGAAGGTCCACGTTTTGAAACAGCTAAGGAAATTCAGATGTTTAGAAATCTAGGTGGAGATGTAGTGGGTATGACAACGGTGCCAGAGGTAATCCTGGCAAAAGAACTGGGGATGTGCTATTCAACTATTGGCATAATAACTAATTGGTGCACGGGAATTAAGGACGATATATCTATACACGACATACAAGCTTCTATAAATAAGAATAAGGAAAAGATGACAAATGTATTTATAGAAGTATTTAAAGAAGGCTTAGATCAAGAAAACTGCAACTGTAAGAACTCAATAATTGAATTATAAATTGGACAGGTGATAAAATGGATGAAAATATTAAATACGGTTTCGATACTAGGACTATCCACGGAGGTGCCAAGGGAAAGAATCCAAATAATGCCCTAAACCCTCCTATATTTCAAACTTCTACATTTGTGTTTAACGACATAGAACATGCTAACAAGGTGATGAGCTTCGAATCTGATGATTATGTATATACGAGGGGAAACAATCCTACCCTAAGACTTTTTGAAAATAGGATGGCGGAATTAGAATATGGAAAGGGTGCTGTTGCCTTTTCCTCTGGCATGGCGGCTATCAGCTCTACCATATTATCTATGCTTAAACCAGGGGATACTGTTATTGTACACAAGACCTTATACGGTTCATCCTATAGTGTGGCCACAGAGTTATTGCCGAGATATGGTATGAATTCTAAAGTTGTGGACCTCACGAGTTTATCTGAATTAGAAAAGGCCATTGATAAATCAGTTAAATTGATATTTTTTGAAACTCCGTCAAATCCTAATCTATCTATTATCGATATAGAAAAGGTATCGTCCATGGCAAAGGCAAATGGCATAAAAGTCCTTGTGGACAATACCTTTGCCTCTCCATACTTCCAAAGCCCTCTATTATTAGGGGCAGATGTGGTGGTTCACAGTGCGACAAAGTATATAGGGGGTCACGGGGATGTAGTGGGAGGCGTAGCCATATCCAAAGACCTAGACTATATTCACTATTTAAAATTTGGATATATGTGTGAGCTAGGTGGGGTCATGAGTCCTTTTGATGGCTGGTTGCTCCTTAGAGGATTGAAAACCCTAGGTATTAGGATGAGGCAGCATGAAAAAAATGCAATGGATGTAGCCAAGTTTTTAAATGGACATTCACAAATCAACTCAGTCTATTATCCAGGACTTAAAGATTTTAAAGGTCACGAAATAGCCAGAAAACAAATGAGAGGTTTCGGAGCAATGATTAGCTTTGAAGTTAAAGGAGGTTTAGAGGCAGCCATAGACTTTGTTGAAGGATTAAAACTTGCAAAGATTGCTGTAAGCCTAGGAGATTGCGAAACTTTAGTACAGTTACCTGCGGCCATCACCCACAGAGGATACCCCAGGGAAAAGCTGGCAGAGTTTGGATTGACAGAAAGCATGGTAAGGATATCTGTGGGACTTGAGGACAGTGAAGATATAATAAGGGACATAGATATGGCCTTAGATTCTATATAGAAGGAAAAGAACCATAGACATAAATTCTATGGTTCTTTTTGTCCAAAATACTATTTCAATCCGCACTATTAATATAGTGGCAGCTACATTATATCATAAAATGATAAATAAATTGATTACATTCTTTTCCAAGTGGTAAATATTTTTGATATATGTTTTCAAAAAAGTTTATAAAAGTGCTTGCTAAATAATTATTATTATTGTATACTTACTATAACAAGTTTTAGTGTTCTTTTTATACAATATACTGAATTAATAAATTAATTTAGGAGGAAGAAGTTATGATAAAAGATAAAGAAATTTTAGCACATTTATACTTAGACGATGAAAATAAAAGTCAGTCTTTAATTGATCATTTATTTAGTGTTTCTAAAATTGCAGGAAGAACGGGTAAAGATGTAGGTCTGAAAAACTCTTGTGAACTCATTGGATTATTGCATGACTGTGGAAAGTTCAAAGATGAATTCCAACTTTATATAAGGGGTAAATATAAAGGAAGAGTGGATCACTCTACGATGGGCGGATTCATGATAAAGCTAATTGAAGAGAGGGTATATGTAGATTACAAGATTAATGATTTTTTGGAATCAAAAGGATTGAAAAAGTCGATTTGGAAACTTTATTCCGAGATATTACAATATCCAATATTAGCCCATCATGGGCTTTATGACATAATCGATAATGCATTTAATTATAGAACCAAAATTAGATTTGATTCAATCGAAGGGGGTAATAATGAAATAAGGTTTTTTAATAATATAAATAGTAGATACATAAAAGAGAATAATAGGTCTATCTTTGATTTGTACTTGGCTGGGTTTGAGGAGTTTATTGAAATCAATGATAAAATTAAAAAGATTGAATTAAACTTATCGTCGAATACAAAAGAAAAACAAAGGCTTAGAAAAAAGTCTTTAGCTTTTTACAAAGGAGTCTTAGTGAGGCTATTACTTTCAGTATTGAAAGATGCTGACATTTATGATTCCTCTAACTACTATAGAGAAAATAAGGATAAGACATATTCCTGTAAAGAATTAAGCGGCATATGGGATGAGTCGAAAAGGCATATAGAAAATCAATATAAAACTTTTAATGAAAATACAAATAAAACCAAACTAGATAAAACTAGGACAAATTTATCTGATGAAATATACCACTTTTCTCAAAAATATGATTCTGGAGCGTACAAGCTGGATCTGCCTGTAGGTTCAGGCAAGACATTGGCTAGCCTTAGATATGCTGTAGGGAATGCTCAGAAATTCGGGAAAAAGAGAATATTCTATTGTACAGCTTTTTTATCTGTTCTTGAACAAAATGCTTCTTCAGTAAGAGAAGTGATTGGCGATAGTTATGTTTTAGAACATCATAGCAATATTATCGAAGATAATAGAGATATGGATGACACTCAAGACTTAAGCGAATATGAAAATAGTGAATATCTAAAAGAAAGTTGGGAATCACCAATTATTTTAACCACATTTGTACAATTATCTAACACCTTGTTTAAGCACAAATCTTCTAATATTAGAAGATTTTCTAAATTAATCAATTCAGTAATTTTGATAGATGAAATTCAAAGTCTCCCAATTAAAGCAATCTATAATTTTAATTTAATGACCAATTTTTTAACAGCTATTATGAATTGCACAATAGTACATAGTACTGCAACTCCACCGAATTTAGACAATATAGTTGCATTGGATTATCCTTGCATATATGGAAACAATTCAGAGCAGGGGTCAATAGTAAACATGGCTGAAGAAATGGAGGTATTTGATAGAGTCGATTATCATAGCTTGTTGGGGGAAAAATTAGGCACAAAGCTCAATGATGAAGAATTAATTGATCATTTAAGGTGTCAACTGAAACATAACAATAGTGCACTTGTCGTGTTAAATACCAAAAGAGCCGTAGCAAACTTATACGAAGCTTTAATAAACAATGAAGAATTTAAAAAAGACAAAGTTGAGATTGTGTATTTAACTACAAATCAATGTCCTATGCACAGATTAAATCTAATAAAAGACATGAAAGAAAAACTTATTAGCTTAAGAAACAATTTAGATGATCGGAAGATAATATGCGTAAGTACTAAATTGGTTGAAGCAGGTGTAGATATAGACTTTGACCTTGCATACAGGTCTCTGGCAGGTATCGATAGTATAATTCAAATAGGGGGTAGATGCAATAGGGAGGGGAAAAAGGAAGATAAAGGCAAATTGTTTATTTTCAAATATGAAAATGAAGATTTAAAGTATTTACCAGAAATCTCAAATCAAAGATCAGCTGCCGAAGCTGCGTTAAAAGTATTGGCAAATGAGGAGAAGCTAGAAAAAGGTATAAATATTAAAAAGGCGATAGATTACTATTTTCACAAATTATATCTAAATGAGAAAGCTCAAGCAAATAATTTAGAATTTCCAATAGGTGATGATGAAACGATTTTGAATTTGTTAACAACTAATGCCCATAGAGTTGAAAATTATAGGTCCAAAACGGGCAAAAAACTAGATTTCAACCTAAGACAGGGATTTAAAACTGCTGCTATGGAATTTGACTTAATTAGAGAAGAATCTATTAGTGTAATAGTAAATTTTGAAAATAATGAGTTAATGGAAGAACTTTATAAATCTATAGAAAACGAGGATTATTATATTATAAAAAATACTTTAAAGAGATTGCAGCCATACACAGTAAATATAAGAAGGACAGGTGAATTTGAAAACTATATTACAAGAGAATTAAATGGGGAAATATTAATACTCAGTCAGGAAGCCTATGATGATAAAATCGGTTTAAAAGTAGGAAGTTTACAAACGTTAACTTTTTAAAGGAGGGGCCTATGAATATTTTTAAATCTAATCCATTTTATATGAAAGTATCAGGACAATACGCATTATTTACAGATCCCATGACTAAAGGAGGTGGGGAAAAGTTTACTTATCAGGTGCCAAGTTATCAAGCATTAAAGGGGATTGTAGAAGCATGTTATTGGAAGCCAACATTTTACTATGTTATAGATTCTGTTAAGATAATGAAACCTATAAAAACAGAAACGAAGGGTATACTCTCACCCCTAAAGGATGGAAAAAAAGATTTAAACTATCACACCTATTTAAAAGATGTAGAATATCTAATTAAATTTCATTTTAGATGGAATGATAACAGGCAAGATTTGGATTATGATAGGGACGAGAAAAAGCATGAACAAATTTTACTTAGATCTATGAAAAGGGGGGGAAGAAGAGATATATTTCTTGGAACTAGGGAATGTATAGGGCATATTGAAAGGATGCGAGAAGAAGATTTTGAAAATGGGAAAAGTCCTTATGATGGAGAAAGTATCTCACTGGGAATTATGTTTCATTCATTTACTTACCCAGATGAGGCGTATAGTGTCGATACTGAAGAAAGCTTAACATCAAATTTTAGTCCAATATCTATGATAAATGGTAGAATTGATTTTATATTACCGAAAGAGTGTACAATCAAGCACAAATTAGGTAATTACTCTATTAAGAAATTTGATAAGAATAATTTAATAGGTGCGGATGATTTACTAAATGCATATGAAAAGGAGGGGGTGATACAAGATGAACTTGATGAATGCACTTCTCGCGACATATGATTTTGCTCTTAAGAATGATCTTGTAGATAATCATAAATTGTCTACAAATGGGCAAGTTTTGTTGCCAATCTATCACTCTAATAAAAGAAATAATGGAGAAGATATTTTTGAAATAACTATTGACGAGCAAAGTAATGCTATTGGTGGAAGATTTCTAGAAAAAGATCAATATATTGTATTTCCAATAACAGAGGACTCAATAACTAGATCAGGATCTAAAAAAGCCCCCCATGCTATATGCGATGAGCTTTCATATTTGGCCAAAAACATCGATAAGGAGAAAAATAAGATATTTCAAGAAAACATAGAAAAGCTAATAATTTTTGAAAAAGATAACCCAAATGATAATTTTAGAATTATTGGGAAGTACCTTAAAAAAAACAGTGTATTAGAAGATTTTATAGAACATTACATCGGGAGAAAGGAATATAGTATTGACAAGAAATTTAACTTAAAATATGCAATTGAAGATCCGAATGGAAAAGTAAGGCAGAAGATATTGGATTTAACTAAAATATTCGTCACTTTTAAAATTCAAAAGTTAATGGAGGCTGATATAAGCTTTACCAAAGACATAGACATTCATAATTTTTATATAGAATATATAAAGGAAAAAAATAGGCTTGGGGAACAATTAGAATATTGTGATATTACAGGGAAACTAGACTATTGTATTGAAAGGCATAGGGGCGTAGTAGGCAATGCGAAACTTATCAGTATTAGCAATAACAACGAAACATACTACGGTAGGTTTAAGAAGGGAAACGAGGTAAACCATATAAGCTACGAGGCATCCCAGAAAGTGCACAATATGCTCAAATTTCTTCTAGATAATGATAATTACAAAAGGTTCATCGGCGAAGGTGCCTATATTATTAATTGGTTATCTCAGGATTTAGCTCGGGGTGGTGTAGAACTAGTATCCAGTGTAGACGATGAAGATGATTATGAAGAAGATGAAGAAATAACAATGTCCACACTTGGGGGAGGATTATCCAAAAATCTTAACAATTATTTTCTAGGAAATATCAATGAGTTTGAGACCTATGATGACTTTCATGTATTGATTATAGAAAAGATTAGTAATGGAAGAATGTCTATAAAATATTTCAGAAGTCTATCTAGATCAGAGGCGTACAATAGAGTGAAAGATTGGTATCAAAGTACACAGTGGGACTTCAAGGGGACGAAAAGGTCACCATCAATTCATGAAATAACCAATTTTATTTACGGGCTTGAAAATAGTAAAGGATATCTGTCTTGCGAAAACAAAAAACTGTCAAAAAAGACAGTGGAAAGGTTAATCCCTTGTATAATCGATGGAAAGAAGATTCCTAGAGACGTGGTTAGAACTGCGTTCTATAGACTATCGAACAAGATATCTTACAAGAATACGTGGGCTAGTGCTTTAAGCATTGGATGTTCTATGATTAATAAAGGTAAAATTGATTACGAGGGTGACAATTATAATTTTAGAAAGCTAAGTGAGGTGAAGCAATTGAAAAGCAACAGGAGTTTTTGTTATGGAAAACTGGCAGCCATTTACGAAAAGATAGAAACGGACGTAATTAGGGGAAGGCAAAGTGGGGATGTAAAGGGCCAAAGAATTACCAATATCGATAAATTCTGGACATCGATGATTAGAACACCAGAAAGAACTCGTTTTATGCTAGAAGAAAAAATAAGACCATATTTAAATATGCTGAAGAGGAGCAATATAAAAACATATACCTTTTACGATAAGTTGATTCAAAACATAACTATGGAGCTCTTAAATATGGGAGAGTTAGAGGATAATAAAAAAGGCTCAGTCGATGAAGATTTTATTTTAGGCTATTATTATCAGAAAAGTGAGCTTTATAAGGGTAAGGGTGTAGCAGAACAAGGTAATGGAGAAAAAGATTAGGAGGAAGATTAAAATGACAATATTAAATAATAAGATTGATTTTGTTGGATTTTTTACCGTTAATAATGCAAATCCAAATGGAGATCCTTTAATGGGCAATATGCCAAGAACTGATTACGATGGAAATGGTGAGGTTTCAGATGTAAGTATAAAAAGAAAAATCAGAAATAGGATGCAGGATTTGGATCACAAAATTTTTGTACAGGCACAAGAAAGAATTATGGATGGACATAGATCGCTAGAGGCGCGATTCGATGCTCAATTCGATAAAAAGATGTATGATGAATTAGTATATAAAGAATCCTGTGAAAAATGGATAGATGTTAGGAGCTTTGGTCAGGTGATGACTTTTCAGAATAGATCACTTGGCATACGGGGGCCAGTATCCATAAGTTTAGCGAAAAGCCTAAGTCCTGTAGATATAATTTCTATGCAGATAACTAGAAGCACAAATGGCATGAAAGCAGAAGAGGGCAAAAGTAGATCTAGCGACACTATGGGAACTAAACATTTTGTAGAATTTGGTGTATATAAGTTTACTGGTAGCATAAATTGCTATTTTTCTGAAAAGACTGGTTTTACAGAAAAGGATGCAACTGTTATCAAGGAAGCTTTAAGGACATTATTTGTCAATGATATGTCATCTGCTAGACCGGAAGGAAGTATGGAGATGAAAGATGTATATTGGTTTGAACATCCCAACAAACTAGGAGTGGTTTCATCTGCCAAGATACACAAATTAGTTAAGGCTGAATTAAAAGAAGGCATAGATAGAGTTAAATCATATGAAGACTATATAATATCTATAGATGAGGAAAGATTTGAAAGCTATAAAAATTCAGGTCTTAATTTAGAAATAGTAGAGGGGATTTAGATAGGTGGGGCTTATGAATATCGGGGATAAAAACCAGTACTCTGATGATTATCTATTATTATCAGGTATTCAACATTTTATTTTCTGTAGAAGGCAGTGGGCATTGATTCATATTGAACAATTGTGGAGTGAGAATTTTTTTACTATTGATGGCCAGATAAAACACGAAAAGGTCGATGAGAAACATATTCCTCAATTTAAAAATGGTATCAGAATTTTAAGGTCACTGCCTGTAATATCGCATAAATTAAAAATTCAAGGTAAATGCGATGTAGTTGAATTGCAACCCGATGATAATGGTTTTCATTTTAGTAAATACGATAGAAAGTACAAGGTTTTTCCAATAGAATATAAAAGGGGTAAACCGAAAACAGATGAAAGTGATAAGATGCAGCTCTTAGCACAGGCGATGTGTTTAGAAGAAATGTTAGGTTTGCAAATAGACGAAGGTGCATGTTTTTATTTTGAAACTAGAAGGCGTGAAAATGTAGTTTTTACTGAGGACTTGAGAGAAAAGTTGAAAAATGCTATAAATGAAATGAATAACTATTATGAGAGAAAATATACACCTAAGGTTAAAAAAACGTCAAAATGCAAATCTTGTTCGCTGAGGGATTTATGTTTGCCAGAACTAAACACCAATGTGTCCGTCTTGGAATATATGAAAAAGAGGTTGTTGGAATGAAACAATTATTGAATACCCTTTATATAACAATACCAGATGTGTATCTAGCTGCTTCTGGGGAGAATATTGTTATAAAGCAAGAGGAAAAGATTCTTGCTAGATATCCATTTCATAATTTGGAGGATATTGTTTTATTTTCGTATTTAGGAATGAGCCCGAAATTGATTCAAAAATGTATAGAGTATGGAATTGGAATATGCTACCTTACTCCTACAGGAAGATTTATAGCTAGGATAAAGGGAAGAACTGAAGGTAATATATTGCTTAGACGAAAACAATATAATCTTTCTGATAGTGAAGAAAATAGTTTGTCCATATCTCAGAATATAATTTGTGCAAAGATATATAACGAAAAATGGACTATAGAACGGTATATTAGACAATACGAAAATAGAATTGATACTGGACATTTAAAACAATCATCTAAATACTTGACGGGATTACTTGACAGAGTTTTTGAAACAACAAGCCTTGAGGAACTAAGGGGAGTGGAAGGAATAGCACAATCAACGTATTTTAGTTGTTTTGATGAAATGATTTTGAATCAAAAAGAAGATTTTAAGTTCGATGTTAGATCCAGAAGGCCACCATTAAATCCTGTAAATGCATTATTATCTTTTGTTTACTCAGTTTTATCAAATGACGTTGCAAGTGCATTAGAATCAGTTGGATTAGATCCTTATGCAGGATTTATGCACTCTGATAGACCTGGAAGAATATCTTTAGCCTTAGATTTAGTGGAAGAATTTAGGGCCCCTATAGCAGATAGATTTGTTTTATCTCTAATTAATCTCAATCAAGTAAAAAAAGAAGATTTTATTTACGAAGAAAGTGGTGCAGTAACGATGAAAGATGATAGTAGAAGAAAAATCATTGGTTTATGGCAGGAAAGAAAACAGGAGCCTTTAACTCATCCTTTTTTAAACGAAAAAATTAAATGGGGTCTAGTTCCTTTTACACAGGCAATATTGTTATCAAGGTATTTGAGGGATGATTTGGACGGCTATCCTGCATTTATGTGGAAGTGATTTTATGTTTATTTTAGTTACTTATGATATTAGTACAACTACAAAAGAAGGTAGAAAGAGGTTAAGGCAGGTTGCAAAGGTTTGCCTGAATTATGGACAAAGAGTACAAAATTCAGTTTTTGAATGTAAAGTTGATGAGGGACAATTCAGTATGTTAAAACATACACTTGACAAAATAATTGATAGTAAAAAGGATAGCCTAAGATTTTATAGGCTTGGGAAAAATTATAAAAAGACTGTAGAACAAATGGGGCACAACGAATCATACAACATAGAGGAACCATTAATCTTGTAGTGCGAACCATAAGCAGCATTAGTTTTTGTGGTAGGTTCGCACTAGAAATAAGGTATTAGGTATATAAAATTCTACAAAGAATTGGATTTTTCTGCTATCACAAATATTTAAACACAATATATTGCTAGATATAGACGGAAGATGTCTATATGTAGCTGTCGCTTCCCATAGTGGAAGCGTGGATTGAAGT
>JALNZV010000022.1 GCA_023229175.1 Tissierellaceae bacterium
TCCCATCGTAAGAGTAAGACACCAGAAAGACCATCTGGTAGATAGGTCAGGAGTGTAAGAGTAGCAATACTTTAAGCTAACTGATACTAATATGTCGAGGACTTGACCAAGTTTATCTATATAAGTTATCTATAAAAGGGTTTATTGTATATAAGTTTTCGTCTGGTGACGCAAGCAAGATGGATACACCTGTTCCCATACCGAACACAGAAGTTAAGCATCTTAACGGCGATGGTACTTGGGTGGCGACGCCCTGGGAGAGTAGCAAGTTGCCAGGCTACATAAAAACCTCTATTACTTAATGTAATAGAGGTTTTTTATATTTTTATCGTTCAATAGTAAAAATCATAATCCTTAATTAACAATCCCCTAACTATGTGTTTAATATAATCCATAGTATTATTCCTGGCATCATCATAGGAAATAGTCCCCCTTAAAACCCTTTTTAGCATTCCTTCAAAAATCAAAAGAGTCATATGATTTAACTTTTCCCCATCGTCGCTTCGGATATAACCTTCCTTCACACATGAAAGGACTGTGGTCTCACCCCTCTTTGTAATGTCCCTTTTAAGCAGCATGGTGGTAATATTGCTGCCTACCTCGACGATGTCTTCAGGAAATAGTTTATAATATTCTTCGATATACTCCTCAAAGTGTTTCTCTAGGTTTGGAAAAAAAATTGCATTATATATTTCTGGTTTATCGTAGACATAATCGCAAAAGCATTCCCATACCTTAAGGAAAATATCCATTGCATTTTTAGCATCAGAAATATAACTATTCAAAGCATAACCATAGTCCTTAATATGCCTCATGGCTGCAAAAAAAATTAAATGGTCAAGATTTTCAAAGTAATTATAGATAGTAGCACTATTATAGCCAGCTTTATCAGCCACTTTTCTTAAGGTCACGCCTGCAATCCCCTCATCGTCGATAATCTCATCAGTGGCATCGATAAAATACAACATCATTCTCTTTCTTTGAATACTTTTCTTTGTCATAATATCACCAATTTTCATATTTACTAAATTCATATTAGCATATAAATAGGATTTCTACAAACTAAACATCAATATACTAATATTTATAAATAAATCAAATTACTATGGCACATAATAACTTTGAGTTTAGCACAATAATAAAATTAAAGGATTTTTATAAAACTATCACAATCATGGTTGCATTATAATCATGGTTATGGTAATATAAAAATTAACAAAGATAATCATGATTACAATAAAAGGATGTGAAGGAATGAAGCTTGAAATAGGTAATTTCCAAGTAAATGATGTGGTTTTTGGAAAAAAGACAGAATTTTCTGGTGGCACACTTACCATAAATAAGGAAGAAGCCATGACATTCATCAAGGAAGACGAACACATTACAGATTTAGATATAGTAATTGCCAAACCAGGAGAAAACACGAGAATAGTTCCAGTAAAGGAAGCTGTAGAACCTAGGATTAGACCCGACGGCAGGCCAGTATTTCCAGGTGTAACAGGAGATGTTGAAGCTGCAGGAGAGGGCAAAGTCCATGCCCTAAAAGGATGCAGTGTCTTAGGAGTAGGTATGCACTATGGAAGTTTCGGAGACGGATTAATCGACATGGGAGGTGAGGGAGCAAAATATACCTTATTTTCTGAATTGATTAATATTTGTATAGTTGCCGATACAGATGAGGAATATGAGAGATTTGAACAGCAAAAGAAAAATACAGCTATTAGAATGGCAACACATAGACTGGCAGAATATCTAGGAAATACTGTAAAGGAACTAGAGCCAGACACCATAGAAAGCTTTGAATTAGAACCAGTAACAAAGAGGAAAAAGGAAATAAATGATTTGCAATCAGTAGTTTTAGTGATGCAACCTCAATCGCAGATGGAAGAAATCGGTTACAATGATTTGGTATATGGTTGGGATATGAATAAATACGTTCCAACATTTATGCATCCCAATGAAGTTTTAGATGGAGCAATGATTTCTGGTAGCTTTATGCCATCGTCATCTAAGTGGTCCACATACGATTTTCAAAACTTCCCTACTATAAAGGAATTGTATAAAGAACACGGGAAAAGTATAAATTTCTTAGGGGTCATAATGTCAAATTTAAATGTATCCCTAGAACAAAAGAAGAGGTCTTCAATATTTGTGGCACAGATGGCAAAGTCTTTGGGAGCAGATGGTGCCATAGTTACTGAAGAAGGATATGGAAATCCAGATGCAGATTATATCCTATGTATAGCTGCATTGGAAGATGTAGGGGTGAAAACAGTTGGAATATCAAACGAATGTACAGGTAGAGACGGCGCTTCCCAGCCCCTAGTCACTCTAGATGAAAAGGCAAATGCATTGGTATCTACAGGAAACGTATCTCAATTAATAGAGCTTCCACCTGCTGATAAGGTCATAGGCGAGTTAGAGGCATTAGCTAGGGATGGACTTTCAGGAGGATGGGCCTACGATGAAATTTTGGGGCCTTCCGTCAGAGAAGATGGGTCCATAATCATGGAAAATAATGCTATGTTCTGTGGAGATAGAATTGCTGGTTGGTCAACTAAGACTATGAAAGAATTTTAGGAGGTGAAGATATGAAAGCTATTCATTATATAAATCAATTTTTTGCAGGTATAGGCGGTGAGGAAAAAGCCGATCACAAACCGGAAATAAGAGAGGGGTTAGTCGGTCCATCTCTGGCTCTGAACAGTATGCTAGATGCTGAAGTTACCCATACAATCGTATGTGGTGATAACTATATGGGATCCAATACAGAGGAAGCTGTAAGTACGATACTTGGGTTTTTGGAGGGCAAGGAATTCGATATATTTGTAGCAGGTCCAGCCTTCCAAGCTGGTAGATATGGAGTTGCCTGTGGAACCATTTGCAAGGCAGTTAAAGAAAAGTTTAATGTACCTGTTCTAACATCCATGAATGAAGAAAATCCTGGAGTTGAAATGTTTAAAAGAGATGTAGTAATATTTAAGGGAGGAAAGTCAGCTGCTAAATTAAGGGACGATGTTAAGGTAATGGCAGAATACGGAAATAAGGTATTGACTGGAAAAGCCCTGGGTCCAGCTGATGAAGAGGGGTATTTTTCCAGGGGCATCAGGTCCCAAGTATGGCTAGAATCAGAAGCAACTGCTGCTCAAAGAGGAGTAGAAATGCTAATAAGAAAACTTAAAGGAGAGACATACGAAACTGAGCTTCCCATACCAAAGCAAGACATGGTGCCAATTGCACCACCTATTAAGGATTTATCTGAAGCAAATATTGCATTGGTCACATCTGGTGGGATTGTTCCAATAGACAATCCAGATAGGATTCAATCAGCCTCTGCCACACGTTGGGGAAAATACGATATATCAGATATAGAAAACTTAGAATCTGGTGTCTACAAGACAATTCACGCTGGGTATGACCCTACTGCAGCAGACTTAGATCCCGATGTAGTAGTACCACTAGACGTAATGAAGGAGTATTTGAGAGAAGGAAGAATTGGAAAACTTCACAAGTATTTCTACAGCACTGTGGGCACAGGTACGACCCAAGCAGAAGCTGCGAGAATGGGCAGAGAAATAGTGGAAAACCTTAAAGAAGATAAAGTCGATGGGGTTATTCTCACATCTACCTGAGGCACCTGTACACGTTGCGGTGCAACGATGGTAAAGGAAATCGAAAAGGCCGGTATCCCAGTGGTTCAAATGTGTAACTTAATTCCAGTTGCCACTACAGTAGGTGCAAACAAAATAGTACCGACTATATCTATTCCATATCCTCTTGGAGATCCTGATACTCCAAAAGAACAACAATGGAAACTTAGATATCATCGCGTAGGAGTAGCACTAGATGCTTTAACTGTAGATGTGGACGAACAGACCGTATTTAAGGTAAAGATTTAAAACAATATTAGGGGTGATTTCACCCCTAATAAATTCTCTTGTTTAAGGTGGGAAAAAATGAGTAAAAGAAAAGACAAAAACAATGTGGTTTTTTATGTATCACTGATTTTATCCATAGCCATAGTTTTGTGGGGAATAGTCGCTCAAGAAAACTTTTCAAGTTTTGCTAATTTCCTATTGA
The DNA here is from genome assembly GCA_023229175.1 of Tissierellaceae bacterium. Classification (GTDB taxonomy): domain Bacteria; phylum Bacillota; class Clostridia; order Tissierellales; family Tissierellaceae; genus JAAYFT01. Next base: position 4,081 of record JALNZV010000022.1, read on the forward strand.
ATTTTCTAACGAATAATTTCGGTTGGTCTTATTTAATATCCATGTTTATATTTGTAGTATTTGCACTTGTACTGGCATTTAGTAAATATGGAAACATTAGACTAGGCTCTGACGATTCAAGACCAGAATACAGTACTACATCTTGGTTTGGCATGTTATTTGGTGCAGGCATGGGTATAGGGTTAGTATTTTGGGGTGTTGCAGAGCCAATATCTCATTTTGTAAGCCCCGCACCGGGTATAGAAGCAGGAACCATAGAAGCGGCAAATTTTGCCATGAAATCTTCATTTATGCATTGGGGATTTCACCCTTGGGCCAATTACAGTATAATCGGATTGGCATTGGCATATTTTCAGTTTAGAAAAAATAAGCCGGGGTTAATTAGCAGCATATTTATACCATTATTGGGAGAGGAAGGGGTAAGAGGCCCAATTGGAAAGATAATCGATATTTTAGCAGTATTTGCTACAGTAGCTGGAGTTGCCACATCTCTTGGCCTAGGGACATTGCAGATAAATAGTGGATTAAACTACTTATTTAATATACCCGAAACTAAAATGGTACAAATCCTAATAATTGTAGTGATTACAATACTTTATATCTGGACTGCCGTAAGCGGCATAGATAAGGGTATAAAGCTATTGGGAGATATAAACTTAATTTTGGCATTTGGGCTTTTGGTTTTGACCATTGTATTGGGGCCTACATTAAAGTTTATTAATTCATTTACAAATGGGCTAGGACTTTATATAAACGAATTTGTCAGTAGCAGCCTCCATATAGAGGCCTTTGGCGATAATAGTTGGTTAAATAGCTGGACCATATTTTACTGGGCATGGTGGATTGCATGGGCTCCCTTTGTCGGCACATTCATAGCCAGAATATCAAAGGGAAGGACAATAAGGGAATTCATAGCAGGAGTTATTTTAGCCCCTGCAGTAGTGTCTATTATATGGTTTGCTGCTTTTGGCACCATGGGACTTAATTTACTTGACAGTATAGGATTAGAAGGATTGGCATCTGCTGCAGAAGTACCGTCTACAGCGTTGTTTCAAGTGTTTAACTACTATCCCCTAAGTACGGTCCTGTCTCTGATTACAGTTGTACTACTATGTACGTTTTTCGTCACATCTGCCAACTCTGCCACATTTGTATTGGGGATGCTGACATCCCATGGAGATTTAAATCCATCAAATAAAAAACAGTTTATATGGGGAATTGTTCAAGCATTACTGGCAACATCTTTGCTATTGGCTGGAGGCTTGGAAGCATTGCAGACTGCCTCAGTGGCGGCAGCATTTCCCTTTATATTTGTCATGTTAGTATCTATAGTATCCTTGGGGAAGGCGTTAAAAGAAGAAATATAAAGAGTGCAAATTTGCACTCTTTATATAAATGGCATGTAATGACTGCTTTTCTCTTTAAAAGGTCTGGATACTATGTCCTCTAGAATTGCAATTCCTTTTACAATACTTTCATTGTCTACAGCGCCAAAACTAATTCTAATATAATTTGAATATATGGACTGATCCACAAAAAACACTTTGCCGGGTATGATAGCTAAGCCCTTTTCACAGCATTCATCGTATAGTTCCAAGGCATCTAAATCCTTGGGAAGTCTAATCCAAAAACTTAGGCCCCCTTTGGGCTCTACATAGCTCAATCCGTATTTAGTCAATCTACCTAATTCTCTCACAACTATTTTATATTTTTCTCCGTAAACGCTTTTAATATTGTCGATATGGTTTTTCCAATATCCTTTTCTGAGATAAAGGTCAAATGCCCTCTGTAAAAATCCTGAAGAAGACACATCCGTTGTGTGTTTTGCCTTGATTATTTCCTTAAATAACGGATTTGGCAATGTGACGAAACCAATTCTCACACCGGGCATAAATATCTTAGAAAAACTTTTGATAAAAATCACTTGATTTTGAGAATCTATGGACTTTAGCGGCGTCTTCAAGCTTTCCTCGTAATATAAATCCGTCAGGAAATCGTCTTCAATGACATAAAAATTATTTTCTTTGGCCAAATCCAATATCTCCTTCTTTATTTCCTCTTTGTAGGAATACGTAGTGGGACTTTGAAAATTAGTCATTATATATAGGAATTTTGGTTTATATCTCTTTACATAGGATTTTAATAAATCCAAGTCTATTCCACTTTCCTCCAAGGGAATACCTACAATTTTAGCCCCCCTGGATTTAAATTGGGCCAATGCACCGGAATAAGTAGGATTTTCCACAAAGACCACGTCTCCAGGGCTGATTAAGGATTTGGATATAATATCCAGGCCCTGTTGCCCACCCGAAGTGATTAAAATTTGATCCTTATCTACAACTGTATTGTAATTATCCAATAGAAATTTTGAAATAGACTCTCTAAGGGGCTCATATCCAGTAATCTCTGGATATAGGAATGCATGACCAGCATCTCTGTCTAAGACCTCCACCAGAGCTTGTTTAAATTCTTTAATTGGAAAAAGGTCGGGGGTAGGAGATATAGAAGCAAAATTTATGCTTCCCTTTGAAATGGGAAGAATACCAGAAACCATAAGCTCCATATCCCCTTCTGCTGTATAGGATAAATCTTCTGCAATAGGCAGCCTTTTTATATAGGTACCGCTCCCTTTAATTGAATAAACATAGCCCTCTTGTTCCAAAAGCTTATAAGCACTAACCACTGTAACGTTATTTACAGCTAGGTGCTTTGCAAGGCTTCTAATAGAGGGCAACTTATCCTCGTTAAATTGGTTTTCCTCAATTAAATCCTTAAATTTTTCGAATAGCTGTAGATATAGCGGTATATCAGATTCCTTATTCAACGTAATGTTTTCCATAATAATCCTCCTCAATTGTATGGATACATTTAGTATAGCATATTTTCCTGAGAAAATACAAAAATAATCCCCTTAAGGGGATTATTCGATGACAATCTCTACTTTTGTGCCGTCTTCGCTATCTACATCGACGATTTTTCCTGTGGCACCGCTTTTAATGGCAGCAAATATTTCCTCTAAATCGCCGTCTGATAAACCAGCTTCCTTGAGTTCGGGGGAAAACTTTCCAGCTAGTTTTATTCCGACGCTAAAAAGTGAGAGAGGAAGAGTTACATTTACTTTTGTATTATCTCCAGGTTCAAAAACTCTAATCTTCAGCCATTTAGCTTTTGAATCTGAGTAAGATACCTCCTTTGATGTAATTGTATCCTCCAGAGCTTCTAACAACTTGACTCCTTCTTCTGCACTAATCTTTCCTTCTTTAACCATATTTAAAATTTGCAGCTTTTCTGACATTTTAACCCTCCTTCTATTCTTCACCTTGTAGAAGCCTTAGGGCCTCTTCAGATGAAATCTCGCCATTGTTTAACTTTTCCAAGACTTCCCTTTTATCTACCTTTGGACCTTCAAATTTTGGACTATATCCCAAGGCTTCTATTACATTTTCAAGCCTCCCCCTTACGGTAGGATATGAGATTCCCAGTTCTTTTTCTATTTCTTTGATATTACCTCTGCTTTTTATAAAAACCTCCACAAAATCCTGTTGTTCCTTTGTAAGTTTGCAAAATTTACATAAGGTAAAGTTTCCTTCAATGTGGGTGTGGCATTTGTGACAACTAAGCTTTGTGACATATAGTTCCTCACCGCATACGGGACAACGACCAAGTACTTCTTTTTTCATATTCTCATCCCTTCTTTATAGTATAGATATTTTAACTTCTGTACCATCGCCAGTGGAAATATCCACTAAATCAAATCTACCGCATGACCTTAAAGTATTAAATAATTCATTGATACTTTTGCTGTCTAATTCCTTTAATATAAACTTAGCATCTTCATCTAAATCCCCTGCATACCTTAAAAAGACAGGTTTGAATAGAAAGGCGAAATTTACCAAAGAAATAATAATCCAAAAGGGTATGCTGGGCAGCCTTAGTCTAAAATTGCTTTTATTATCTATGACTTTAATTTTTATTCTATTGGCCATGGGATCACTCCATTTATTTTTAATTTCAATCCTTTAAGGACATAATAATACATATTATTAATAATGTCAATATAAATATTAAAATAATTAATATATTTATTAATATAATTAAGGACATTACAAATCTTTAAAAGTTAATGATAAAAATTCTTCAATATTTATTAAACTATTATGATATAATAAGGTTCAGGATAAAAGCAGGAGAGATGAATGTGAAAAGGGATAGAAAAAGCAAAGGAAAGAGATTAAAGATACTGTTATTTATTGCTTTGGCTGTGGCAATCATCCTAATAGGAAAGGACAATAAACTGGGAGCCTTTTCTTTTGTGAATCAATTTTTAACCACGGAAAAATCTATGAAAATCAAGTATTTTATTGAAGACGAAAACATTTTAGATGTAAAAGTATACGATGAAAACATAGCAAAGTGGAAAAACAATAAATTGTCTTTCCTAAGGTCCAATGGAAATATAATAGTGGAAAAAGAATTTAATTTTTCAGATCCGGGGATATTTTATGGCAACAGGTATATCTATGTATTTGACCGGGATACAGGAAATATATATATCCTCGATAAAAAAGGGGAAACTGTAAATAGGCTGCACCTAGATAAACAAATCTTCAATATAAAAGAAAGCGGAAATAATTTACTTTACCATATCAAGGCAGAAGGTTCTGAAATTGTAGGCGTACTGGATAAGGATGGGGTATTGATAGGCAACTATACTTATGAGAATGAGAATATCCTTACCTATGCCTCAAGTACTGACGGGGAACTAAATGCTTTAGGCCTATTGGATATAAGTGACGGCAGCATAGGTTCTAAAATAGACATATACGGGGAGGTAAATAAAAAAATCAAATCTATTTTTATAGAGGGCGAGCTAATATTGCATATAGGATTTACTTCAAATAATGAATTAATTGCACTTACAGATAGAAACCTTTATTTTACCAAAGATGGAAGTATAATGTGGAAAAAGCAATACGATTTAATAAAAGATATTTACGTAGGGGAAGAAAGGATATATATACTATATAGCAACTATCTGGAGATTATGGACTATGGGGGAAGGGTTGAAAGCAAGATTAGCTTTGGTCAGGATTACAATAAAATATCCATATTAAAAGACAGGCTCGTGTTAAATGGCAGTAGCCAGTTGGTTGTCATGGATAAGGACAAACAAATATTAAAGCACAGCGAGGCCATAATTAAGGCCTTTCAAGGGAAAAACAGCATAGTACTCTGGACTCCAGAAGGAATAAAAGTATACGATATCGTAAATAAAACGGAATAGTATAAATAATGCTTATAGCAATGTGCCAACCTATAAAATATATCTATATATCGAAGAATTAGATGCAAAGATATTATAATATTTATAGAACAATTACAACATTGATAAATTGATTTAAACAGTTTATGAATATGGTAATAGTGCTAATTATAATAATTTTAGGAGGAATTACAATGAAAATAGAAGTAGATGCAAGGAAAGAGGCCTGCCCTAGACCAGTTATCAGAACAAAAAAAGAGCTAGAAAGCATACAAGATGGTATAGTAACCACAATAGTAGACAATGAAGCTGCAAAAGATAACGTATCAAAATTAGCTATATCCCTGGGATACAGCTTTATAATAGATAAGGGAGAAGAAGATAGTGAATACTATATCCACATCACCAAGGGAAATGTAAATGATATGGAGGTAAAAAAGGACATTGCTCATGATATGGATCAAGACCATAATTTAACAATACCTAAACTAGATTCGACAAGGGGCTTGACCATAGCAATTGGCTCCAATAAAATGGGAAATGGAGAGGAAGAACTAGGTAAGATACTGATGAAGTCCTTTATATATACAGTAAGAGAAACTACACCTTTTCCCAATACAATAGTGTTCTATAATTCAGGGGTCTATTTGACATGTGAAGGTTCTGAAGTCTTAGACGACCTAAAGGGTCTGGTAGAAGAGGGGGTAGAAATTATTTCCTGTGGAGCATGTCTTGACTATTATCATTTACAAGATAAAATACAAGTAGGTGAGGTCGGGAATATGTACCTAATATATGAGAAAATGAAAAATGCAAACAACACGATAACTTTAGGATAGGAGATATAAATGAATACAGAAGTATATGGCGTCATAGTATTTAAATCAACCCATTATACAATACAAGCAGAGAATATATTGAGGGAAAAGGACATTGGATTTAAGACCATTCCCACCCCAAGAGAAATCTCCCTAAGTTGTGGTTTAGCAATCCTCGTCACCATGGACGATTTAGAGATAATAAAAGATATGATGTATAAGGGTGAAATAAACGTATTAAATTTATATAAGTATATAAGGGATGGAAAGAAAAATCAGTACGAAAAGATAATTTAGGTGATAAAATGAGAAGGATTGAGGATTTAGTTAATATTTATTTAAAGGACGTAAGCGGCAACTTAAACATCCTTGGCAAGGGAATTAAAATTGCAATAATTCTATTGGCTGCGAAGGTAATTTCATCTTTGACCAACAGGATTATAGATAGAGCCCTACTAAATAGAAAGGAGAGTAATTTCTTTTCAGTAAGCAAAAGGGCCCATACCATAGGCGAACTGTTGAAAAAGGTGGTAAGGTATGCACTGTACTTTATAGCAGTCATATCCATTCTAGATATATTCAATATAAATACCACGTCAATTTTAGCTACAGCGGGTATAGGAGGTTTAGCCATAGGATTTGGAGCCCAATCTTTGGTGAAGGACGTAATTACTGGATTTTTCATATTTATAGAGGACCAATATGCAGTAGGAGATTATATAAAATTAGACTCCCTAGAGGGTACAGTAGAGGAAATGGGACTTAGGGTTACTAAACTTAGGGCATTTTCAGGAGAACTTCATATAATACCCAATGGAAAAATTCAAGTGGTGACAAATAGCACTAGAGGTGCCATGAGGGCCCTTGTGGTCATATCAGCTCCCTATGAGGAAGATGCAGATAAAGTAATAGATATATTGGAAGAAGTTTGCCAGGATATTAAGTCCGCAAACGATGCAGTATTGGAAGGGCCTACGGTCTTGGGTATTACAGATTTGGCAGAGGATTATATATCCATCACCATAGTGGCAAAGACAAAGCCCATGAGCCAGTGGTCAGTAGAGAGGGAGATACGAAAAAAAGCCAAAGAGGCTTTTAATAGGGAAAATATTGAAATCCCTTATAGAAAGGTTGTAATATTTGGAGGTAATGAAGATGCTTAATTACGAAATGGGAGATACTGTAGCACTAAAGAAAGGCCATCCCTGTGGAGAAAATAAATGGGAAATACTGAGGACAGGGGCTGACATTAAACTTAAATGCTTAGGATGTGACAGACAGATTTGGCTAACTAGAATAGAATTTGAAAAGAGAGTTAGAAAGATTCTCGTGGAAGATAAATGGATTAGCATAGTAAATTACAAGGGAAGGGAAGCTGAAAAATAGCTTCCCTTTGATGTATTTTAAACAAAGTCTAAATATTCTAAAAAGATTTACTTCTTTATTTAAGAGTTAAATTGCATTTAAATATTAGACAATTATCATATTAAATAGTAAACTATAGGTAGAGTAATAAATAGGAGTATAAATATTTTGGAGGTGCGAAAATGTCATTAAACTATGCAAAGCGTATGGACAATATTAAGGCTTCAGAAATCAGGGAATTGTTAAAATTGACACAACAGCCTAACATTATATCTTTTGCCGGCGGTATGCCTGCTTCAGAATCTTTTCCATTGGAAGAACTATTAAAAATTAATAAAGATGTCCTAGAAAATCAAGGAACTGTTGCTTTACAATATGGTCCAACTGAAGGCTATGCTCCTTTAAGAGAAGCTATAGCAAAGAGATTGGAAAAGCTTAGCGTAAAAGCAGAGGCAGATAATGTACTAATCACAAGTGGATCACAACAAGGACTGGATTTTGCAGCTAAGATATTCATAAACCCAGGAGATGTAATAGTTTGTGAAAGCCCTACTTATCTAGGTGCAATCAATGCTTTCAAAGCTTATGAGCCCAAATTTGTTGAAGTGCCAACAGATGACGACGGCATGGATATGGAAGAACTAGATAGAGTTTTAAGCAGCAATGAAAACGTTAAATTTATTTACGTAATACCAGATTTTCAAAATCCATCAGGTAAGACTTGGTCAGTAGAAAGAAGAAAGAAGCTTGTAGAACTAGGCAACAAATACAATGTGGCAATTATAGAAGATAACCCCTATGGCGAATTGAGATTTGAAGGCGAAATTTTACCAGCCATTAAGCACTACGATACAGAAGGCAGGGTAGCATTCTTAGGCACATTCTCTAAGATATTCTCACCAGGCGTAAGGCTTGGATGGGTAGTTGCTGAAGAAGAATTTCTAAATAAATTTATACTTGTTAAACAAGGTGCAGACCTACAGTCCAGTACCATATCTCAATTAGAGCTAGCTAGATTTTTAGAGCTATACGATATGGATGCACATATTCAAAAAATAATCGACCTATACAGAGTTAGAAGAGATGTAATGCTTAAAACCATGGAAGAGGAATTTCCTAAGGAAGTAAAATACACCTATCCAAACGGTGGACTATTTACATGGGTAGTATTGCCAGAGTATATGAATGCTAGAGAATTGGCCATAAAGGCACTAGAAAAGAACGTCGCCTATGTACCAGGTGGTTCATTCTATCCAAATGGGGGCAATGAGAACACCATGAGGCTAAACTATTCAAGCATGAATGAAGAAAAAATTAAAGAAGGTATAAAAAGCCTTGCACAAGTAATTAAAGAAGCACTAAAATAAGAAAAAGCTTAGGATTATCCTAAGCTTTTTCCTTTAAAACAGGGAAAACTATTTAATTTTAGAAGGCCTAAATGCTTGCATACTATGCACAATAGTGGTATAATACTTTGGTATCCTTGCTCTACAAAAAGTAGGGCCGATAGTCCACAAGGAGGTGAAAGATATGAGAAAGTACGAAGCAATGTTTATATTCTACCCAAATGAAGAGGAAAAGAGAACTCAGGTAATGGACAGATTCAAAAATGTAATTACAAAGGCTGAGGGAACTGTATCGAACATCGACGAATGGGGAGTTAGAAAACTTGCATACCTTATCAACGATATTGGTGAAGGCTATTATGTCCTAATGCACTACGAAGGAACACCTGAAATTACCAAAGAATTAGATAGGGTTGCTAGAATTTCCGATAGCCTGATGAGACATATGATTATAAGAGAAGATGAATAATCTAAGGTGGGTGAAGATATGAATAATGTAGTATTGATTGGAAGATTGACGAGAGATCCGGAGTTAAGATATGTACCTGTCACTGGTACACCTGTTGCAAGATTTACATTGGCAGTTGATAAGGGCCTTTCCAAGGAGAAAAAGCTGGAGATGGAGGCTAGGAATCAACCGACTGCAGACTTTATCAACATCGTAGTATGGGGTAAATCCGCTGAAAATAGTGCAAATTACTTAGCAAAAGGTAGATTAGTAGGAATTCAAGGAAGAATTCAAACAGGCTCTTATGAAAAAGATGGAATTAGACGTTATACAACGGAAGTTGTGGCTAATCAAGTTGAATTCTTAGAATGGGGAGATACAAATAGGTCTCAGGACACCAGTAGCCCCGGCATGGACTTTGGAAATGTAGAAGGCTTCCACCCCACTGACAATGATGACATTCCATTCTAGAAGGAGGGTAAGAAGATGCAAAGAAGATTTAAACCTAGAAAAAGAGTTTGCAGTTTTTGCGTAGATAAATCTACTAGTATAGATTATAAAGATATAAATAAACTAAAAAAATATATAACAGAAAGAGGAAAAATTCTTCCTAGAAGAATCTCTGGAAACTGTTCAAAGCACCAAAGAGAACTTACTACAGCAATTAAGCGAGCAAGACAAGTAGCATTATTACCATATAGTGCAGAATAAGAGAGGCTACCCTCTCTTTTTTATTTGACTTATAGCATTATACTTTGTATTATTTTAATAAGGTAAAAATTTAAATGAGGGATGAGAATAATGCAAAATAAAGACATAGATATAATAAAAAACATGAAGACAGTTGAATGGCTTAAGGCTCAACTTTTAAGCTCCATGGCAAACATCCATATTGCCTTAGCCAATGGAGACGAAAATACAGAGGAAAACTTAGAGGATTTAATTTCCAATGTAATACTGGAGACCCTATTGCTGGGGAGGAGATTGGGGCTTACTTACGAGGGCATAGAATCTGCCCTAAGAGACAATATCAGATTGAATTTGATTGAAGGCCACAAAATTGAAAAATGGTATGGCGATTTAAGTATACTCCTGGAATATATTGATAAAGATAAGAGTTAGGGGTGAAACTTTTGGACATTAATGATAAAATTAAAAAAGGAATAATAGAAAGTACGCTAACTGTGTTTTTCACGGTTTTGTACATGGTATATGGCATCCACTATCTTCCGCTGCTTATGATATTTATCCCCTTGCCTTTCGTAGTCCTAGGGGTTAGAAACCATATTTCTTACAACATAATTAGCATAGTCTTAGCATCCCTAATTATACAAATGATCCTTGGGAGTACATCGGGGGCTTCCTTGATTTTAAACTTTGCCCCATTGAGTTTAGCAATCAATTATTTAGTAAATAAGAGAAAAGGTAATTTTGAAACTATTTTAATATCAACTGGAGTATTCTTTTTATCATTTTTAATACTGATATCCTTGGGCAGTAAGGTATCAGATTTTAATCTAACAAATCAGATACAGGAAGTATTGTCTCAGGCTTTAAAATGGCAGATAGAAATATTTCAGGAAATGGGTATGACTAATTCTCAAATAAATAATCTAAGGGATTCGCTGGAAAGCGAATACAAGATATTTTTAGTTCATATACCTTCATTCTTGATTATAATTTCATTTTTAATAACTTATATAAACATATTCTTTAGCACTGCAATACTTAGAAAAATGGGATATGGATTTTTACCAGAGCAAAGGTTTTCCAGATTTAAGCTCCCTAATAATATTATTTTTGGCATTGGAATTATGTTTCTTTCAGCTTATATTATTAGGGGATTGGGAATAGGATATAGTGAGGCCTTGCTATTAAACCTTTCCTTTTTAGCGGGATTTGTGTTTATAGTACAAGGGCTAGCAGTTATAGATTCTTTTTTACTGAAGATAAGGATGAAACTAGGATTTAGAATTCTTATTTTAATCTTGACCATAATCTTCATACCAATAAGTGGAATCATATTTTTCCTAGGCCTTTTCGATAGCATCTTTGATCTAAGAAAACTAAGGGGTCAAAAATCCTAAGGGGGATAAATATGAGAAATAATAGAGTATTAAAATGGTTTGACAACAATATTTACCTAGTAGTCATAGGAGGATTAGTGATTATCTTAGGGCTCTTTCAACCTATTTTAGGTGCCATAGGCGGACTTTTACTAGGGTATCTAATATTTCACAATGTAAAGAATATGCACAGGAAAGAGCAAGAATTTACAAGATATGTGGAGAGCCTATCCAATGAATTCGAATCCGCAACAAAACATGCCATATTTAATATGCCTTTTCCACTTATTATAGTAGATGAAAAGGGTAGTGTAAATTGGTATAATACGCCATTTCTTAAAATGATAGGGGAAGACGACATATTGCATAAAAGCATATTAGATATCGTGCCTGAGCTGAATATCGACCCCATATTAAAAGGTGAATCTACAGAGGCATTAGATGTTAAATATAAGGATAAAAACTATAAAGTATATCCGAACTTTGTAGACACTAAAAAGGCTAGCAGTATCGACAATACAATTATAATGCTCTATTGGGTAGATAATACAGAGTTTGTACAACTGTCGCAAAGATATGATAATGAAAAATTGGTAATAGCTTTGGTCTATGTGGATAACTACGATGACGTAAGAAATAGCACACCTGATATAAATAGACCCTTGGTAATGGCAGAAATAGATAAAAATATAAATACATATTTTTCTAAATACAATGGAATTACAAGAAAATACGAAAACGACAAATACTTTATTGTAATAGAGAATTCGGGTTTTAAAAGCATTGAAACGAAGAAGTTTGATATATTAGACCATATGAGAGAACTGAGTCTAGGCAATACAATACCGATTACCCTCAGTATGGGAGTAGGGGCTGATGGCAATAATCCCTTTAACTCCTATGAAAAAGCCCTAGCTTCCATAGATATTGCATTGGGTAGGGGCGGAGATCAAGCAGTAGTCCAAATCGGAACAGGACTTAGCTTCTACGGAGGCAGAACAAAAGCTGTAGAAAAGCGAAACAAAGTAAAAGCCAGAGTCATAGGATACGCCCTGAGGCAGCTGATAGATCAGGCAGACAGAGTATTTGTAATGGGCCATAAAAACCCTGATATGGATTCACTTGGAGCGGGAATTGGAGTACTTAGGGCAATTAAAGACAGACAAAAGGAAGGCTTCATAGTCCTAAGGGGAGAAAACCCATCCATAAAAAATATATATGAGAGAATGAGCAAGGAACAGCCTGAGCTTTTAAACAATATCTTATCTCCGGATGAGGCAATGGATTTAGCCAACGAAGACTCCTTGATGATAGTAGTTGACAATCACAAGCCTAGCTTTACAGAAGAACCTCAGTTGTTGGATATTGTAAACAAGGTGGTAGTTATAGATCACCACAGGAGGGGAGTGGAGTTTATAAAGGACCCTGTATTGACATATTTAGAGCCCTATGCATCTTCCACTTGCGAGTTGGTGACAGAGGTATTGTCCTATATGAGCGATAGAATTAACCTGACAAAATTTGAAGCAGAGGCTTTACTTGCGGGTATCACCGTAGATACAAAAAACTTTAGTTTCCAGACAGGGGTAAGGACCTTCGAGGCAGCATCTACACTGAAACGTGCAGGAGCAGATACTACCATTGTGAGGCAATTATTTAGGGATGATTTCAACACATTTATATATAAGGCAGAGGTCATTAGATCCTCTAAGATAGTCTATGGTACAATTGCTATAGGAAGGCTGGAAACTGAAATGGAAGACTCCATATTAATAGCAGCCCAGGCAGCCAACGAGCTCTTAAATATAAACGGAGTGGAGGCGTCATTTGTAATGACATATATCAACAACAAAATTCATATAAGCGGCAGATCCTTAGGGAATATAAGTGCTCAGCTTATATTGGAAAAGCTCGGGGGAGGCGGGCATCTAACCAGTGCAGGGGCCCAACTGGACAATTTAAACATGGACGAAGTAGAAAAGATACTTATAAATACCGTTGACGAATATTTAAAGGAAGGTGAAGAAGAATGAAAGTAATACTGTTGAAGGACGTTAAAGGATTGGGAAAGGCAGGAGATTTAGTCAATGCCAAGGATGGATATGCCAGGAATTTTTTACTGCCAAAGGGAAATGCAGTAGAGGCAACATCTGCCAATTTAAAAAAATGGAAAGAAGACAAGGCCAAAGAAGAGACTAAAAAAGAAAAAGAGCATGAAGATGCCTTAGACTTAAAAAAGAAAATAGAAGAGATTACAGTTGTCATCGAAGGCAAGGCAGGAGAAGGAGGAAGGCTATTTGGCTCCATAACTTCTAAGGACATTGCAGATGGATTGAAATCCCAACACAATATTGACATAGATAGAAGGAAAATTGAACTGAAAGATAATATCAAAGTACTAGGTGCTAATCAAGTAGATGTGAGAGTCTATGCAGAATTGGTGGCCAAGCTAAATATTATGGTAAAGGAACAATAAGGAGCTGATTCAAATAGAAACTCAAATGGCAATCGGGCGAATTCCTCCCCATAGCTTAGAAGCTGAGCAATCAGTTCTGGGCTCCATGATTTTAAATAAGGAGGCCATAAATACCTCCATAGAAATAATAAGACCTGATGATTTTTATAAGGAAGCAAATAAGGAGATATTTGAGGCCATTGTGATATTATTTAATAAAAACGAACCCGTTGACCTAATTACCTTGTCGGAGGAATTAAAAAGGCGAGGCACATTGGAGAATATAGGGGGCGTTACTTATCTTGCCAATTTATCCAGTGGAGTAGCTACCACAGCCAATGTAAAATACTATTGTAAAATAGTAGAGGAAAAGTCTATACTGAGGAGACTAATTAAGTCAAGCGATGAGGTAATGGTCAGTTCCTATGAAGATGCAGAGGAAGTAAATGTCATAATCGAAAAGGCAGAAAAATCCATATTCGATATAACTCAGGGAAGGCATAGAGATGGATTTTCCCCCCTAAATGAAGTACTTTTGAGGAGTTTCTCTCAAATAGAGGAAAGAGCTGCAAATCAAGGGGCATTGACGGGGGTTACTACTGGATTTGTAGATTTAGATCAAAAACTTTCAGGACTGCAAAAATCGGATTTGGTACTTTTGGCAGCCAGGCCATCCATGGGAAAAACTGCCCTTGCCCTGAATATAGCTACAAATGCAGCCTTAAAGGGCAATGCAAAAGTGGCCATGTTCTCCCTTGAAATGTCCAAGGAACAATTAGTTCAGAGGATGATATCAGCCACAGCCCATGTGGACCTCCAGAAAATAATTTCGGGAAGGCTGACAGAGGAAGAATGGATTCAAGTAATTAACTCCATGGGGCCCTTGTCAAAGGCTGAGATTTTCATAGACGATACTGCAGGGATATCCCTTATGGAAATGAAAGCAAAGAGCAGAAGATTGATGATAGAAAAAGGTTTAGACCTGATACTAATAGACTACTTACAGCTAATGCAAATGGAAGGCAGAGTGGAAAACAGGCAGCAAGAAATATCTGCCATATCGAGGGGATTAAAGGCCCTGGCTAAGGAAATGGAATGTCCTGTAGTTGCCCTATCACAGCTAAGTCGTGCACCAGAGCTAAGGTCAGACCATAGACCCATACTATCGGACCTCAGGGAATCTGGAGCCATAGAACAAGATGCAGACGTGGTTTTATTCCTCTACAGGGACGACTACTACAACGAAGACTCGGAAAAGAAAAACATAGGAGAAGTAATCATAGCAAAACACAGAAATGGACCCACAGGTAATTTAGATCTAGTATTTAAAAAGGAGTTTACAAAGTTTGTCAATATGGCAAGGGAATAAGGCAATGCACAATGCACAATTCACAATTGCGTGTTGTGCATTATCAATTACATAACGGAGTGATATATATGAAAATAAAAGGGGCTAGAGTAACCATAGAAGACTTAAGACTAGACCATGTATTTCAAATGAGCAGATGGGGGAAACACGACAATCCCCTGCTTGGTGACTATAACTTTCCAGATTTATCTGCAAGGGAAGTAACTAAATGGTATGGAATGAAGGTAAATAGTGTTTTTAATAAATACTTTAGCATTAGAAATGAAGACGGCGAATTAATCGGATATATGGGAATAAAGGATATAAAGTTCATTAGGCGAAATTCTACTTTAGGCATTGTCTTAGACCCCAATTATATAAATAAAGGTTATGGAACTGAAATATTAGATACATTTTTATTATATTACTTTACTGAGATGAAGATGCGAAAGATGATATTAGAGGTGGCAGAGTTCAATAAAAGGGCCTATAGGGTATATGAAAAAATTGGATTTCGCCCAGTCGGATATTATTTAGATGAATTTTACAACCATGAATTAGATTTAAGTAATCCCCATTATTTGGAACATAAATCTTCTTTTGTAATAGATGGCAAAAAGATATATAATTATATCTACAAAATGGTTATTGAGAAAAAGGGATTTTTTTCCCTGAGAAGCAAAAGAGAGACAATATAGGAGTTGATCGTATGAGCTTCACCTTAGAGACAACAGATATGGATTTAGGGGATACACCCATAGAGAATATATTTATAAACGATTTTATGCCCATGGCAAATGGCACCTATGTAAAGGTGTATTTATTGGGATATAAATACGCCCACGACAGAGACGAAAAACTGGACATAACAAATCAAATAATAGCAAAACATTTGGAAATCCCCTTAGAAGACGTATTACACGCATGGGACTTTTGGGAGAAAAAAGGAATAATAAAAAAACTAGACATAAAAGAAGAAAACAAACACGATTACAAAGTAAAGTTTTTAAACCTAAAACAGCTTTATATAAAAAACAACCTTAGGGTATTCGGATTAAAAGATAAGGAGAAAAAGACCATAGGGCCAAAAGACCTTATAGACGCAAATCAAATACCTATTATAAATCAAATGTTTAATGCCATTGACGACATAATGAGAAGGCAGACAGTAGTCGTAGAGAAGCAAAAAATACTATCATGGATAGAAGACTATAATATGAACCCCGATGTCATAGAGAAGGCATTTAGATACGGAGTAGAGAGAAAAGGCGTAAGAAACATTAACTATATAGAGGGAATAATAAGGAATTGGTATGACAACGGCCTTACAAATATGGATGCAGTACTTGAGTATTTCAAGACTCAAGACGAAAGATATTATAGGTATCAAAGGGTCCTTAGGGCATTGGGAATGGACCACAGATCTCCAACTGAAAAGGAGATGAGGGTCATAGACAATTGGTTTGACGGATATAAGTTTTCCATGGAAGTAGTACTAAAGGGATGCGAAGGTTCCTCAAAGGTGGCAAATCCCAATATAAACTACATAGAAGGCATTTTATCATCTTGGCATAAAAAAGGAATAACTACAGTAGAAGACATAGAGGAAAAAGATAAGCCATTGGAAAAAAAGACTTTCACTACATCAAAACCCACACAAAAGAAGGGAAGCCCCATAAAGACAAGATTCCACAACTTTGAGCAGAGATCTGATAAATACACGGCTGAGGAGCTGGAGGACATAGCAAAGAGGAAAAGGGAAAGCTATAAACAAAGAGTAAAGGGAGAAGCGTAAATGTATAAAAAAATATTAAAGGAACTGTCAATTGAATACGAGAAAAAAAGGGATAGACATAAGAGGGAGCAGGCCATTAGAAGGGAAAAGGTCTACAGAGATATCCCTGCCATCAAAAGAATTGACGAGGAAATATTTAAGGCAGGTATCTCTATGTCTAAAAACATACTTGGTAACCCTGGCAATTATGAGAAGACAGTAAAAAAAGCCAAGGATACCATAGAAAAGTTGAGGATGGAAAAAGCCTATTTGATGACAGAATCCAATATACCCATGGACTATATGGACATTAAATACGATTGCCCTATATGTGAAGATAGGGGATATTTAGAGGACGGAAGCCGATGCAATTGCCTAAAGCAAGCCATAGTATCCAGAACATATAAGATGTCAAATATGGAAAAAATGCTCCAAAAAGAAAACTTTCAAACCTTTAATATCGACGTATTTAAAGACGAACCCTTTGAAAACGAAAGCCTGACGCCTAGGCAAAATATGATAGAAATAGCGGGAATGGCAGAGGGATTCATAAACAACTTTGACGAGGATAATGGAGAAAACCTATTGTTTTATGGGACTACAGGCCTTGGGAAAACATTTCTCAGCAATTGTATAGCAAAGTCCCTGCTGGATAAAAATAAAATAGTAATATATCAAACGGCCTTCACCATATTGGAAATAATAGAAAGCCATAGGTTTAGAAGGAACAGCAGCGGATTTGACGACAACCAATACAATTTGCTATTTGAAGCGGATTTATTGATTATAGACGATTTGGGCACAGAAGTAGCCAATACATTCACCAATGCAGAGATATTTAATATAGTAAATACTAGGATATTGGGCAGCAAAAAAACCATAGTATCGACAAACTTAACACCTAAGGAAATATCAGAGATTTATACAGATAGAGTATTTTCAAGGATTTTAGATAAATTTATTCCCCTTAAATTTTATGGACATGATCTGAGATTTGAGCATTAGCTTCGAAAGGAGGAGTTATATGGATGCCAACGAGAGAAGAGAAGAGATAATAAGGACCTTGAAAATGGCACAGGGACCAATTAAAGGCACAGATTTATCAGAAAAACTTAAAGTCAGTAGACAGGTTATAGTACAGGATATAGCCATATTGAGAGCCAAAGGCGAAGATATATTAGCAACTCCTCAAGGTTATATAATTCCCAAACCCTTTAAAGGGAAAGCCATTACAAGGACCATAGCATGTGTACACCAAAGTAATAAGGAAATAGAAGATGAACTTAAGACAATAGTAGATTTGGGGGGAAGGATAATCGATGTCATAGTGGAGCACCCCTTATACGGCGAAATAAAGTCCCAACTACAAATAGGCTCTAGGCACGACTTAGAGCTGTTTATGGATAGCCTGGAAAAGACCAATGCAGAGCCTTTATCCTCCTTAACTGGGGGAGTCCATCTCCATACAATTGAGGTAGAAGATGAAAAGGCCCTTGAAAGAATAAAAAATGCCTTACTAGGGAAAAACTACTTGATAAAGGAAGACTAAAGTGGTATATTTATATTTGGTAGTGACAAGACAGGTGTAAATACACCATATTGAGGAGTGATTTTGTGGCAAAGAAAAAAAGTGGAATACGAAACTATTTTGTCAAGGTGCTCAACGGCATGGCATTGGGGCTTTTTTCATCTTTACTTATTGGATTAATTACTAAGCAGCTTGGTACATTGTTAAATATACAAGCACTTATAAACTTTGGGAATGTAGCCCAAAAATTAATGGGGCCTGCCATAGGAGCAGGTGTGGCCTATAGCGTAGGTGCACCGCCCCTTGGAATATTTGCTTCAGTAGCAGTTGGAGCCATAGGTGCAGGCAGTATAGTATTTGACGGTGCAACTGCCATAATAAATACAGGGGAACCTGTAGGGGCCTTTGTAGCGGCTCTAGTGGCAGCGGAGTTTTCAAAATTAATAGGCGGGAAAACTAAGGTGGATATCGTATTAGTTCCCCTTGCTACCATTATAGTCGGTGGCTTCGTCGGACAATATATAGGACCCTATATGTCCATGATAATGAATTTCTTTGGCAGCATAATAAATACAGCTACGGAAATGCACCCAGTACCCATGGGTATAATAGTATCCGTCGTCATGGGCATAGTATTGACCCTGCCCATTAGCTCTGCAGCTCTAGCCATTTCCCTAGGACTGTCAGGACTTGCCGCAGGTGCCAGTGTAGTAGGATGTGCAGCCAATATGATAGGCTTTGCAGTGGCATCTTATAGGGAAAACGGCATAGGAGGTTTCATAGCTCAGGGAATTGGCACCTCAATGCTGCAAGTACCAAATATAGTGAAGAATCCCCTTATCTGGATACCTGCCATAGTGTCTTCTGCCATATTGGGACCCATATCCACTAGGCTATTGCAGATGGAAAGCGATATGATAGGTGCAGGCATGGGAACCAGCGGCCTAGTAGGGCAGTTTGCCACCATTGATGTAATGGGGGGAACTACAAAGACATTGATACTAATACTTCTTATGCACTTTATATTGCCAGGATTAATATCCTTTGGAGTATCGGAGTGGATGAGGAAAAGAGGTTTTATTAAATTAGGGGACATGAAATTATAATTTGTAAAAGTTAATGTTTTGACGATTGTTTATGTGGTATATATAAGCAAGGAAGTAAAACTTCCTATACTGAAGATAAAATATATAAAATACAAAAGAGAAGAAAGTAGTCATTGGAAAGTCGCATTAGATTTTCTAATGGCTACTTTGCTTTATTTGCTCTTACCCTTGACAATAGGGACTATTATGGCTATAATATCTTTAATTGAATACAGTGGCAATGAAGGGAAATAGTAAATGTGTAGCTTTTGCAGAGAGCCAATGGCAGGTGCAAATTGGTAAAGTAAAACATTGAATCCAGCCTGGAGCCTATAAATCTTAAGTGAGCCTTTTGGCTAACTAGGGTGGCAACGCGGGTAACTCTCGTCCCTAATATTGTGGGATTGAGAGTTTTATTATTTTAAGGAGGGAAAGAGATGCTAGATATTAGAAGAATAAGGGCAAATTCTGACGAAGTAATCGAGGCACTTAAAAAAAGGGAGGGGGATTTTCCAATTGGAAAGGTCCTGGAACTAGACGAAAAAAGGAGAAAAATACTGGCTCAAGTAGAAGAAATGAAGGCTAGACAAAATCAGGCCTCAAAAGAAGTACCTAAATTGAAAAAGGAAGGAAAAGACCCCAGTCCAATATTTGCAGAAATGAAAGAATTGGCAGAGAAAGTAAAGGGATTGGACGGAGAAGTAAAGGTAATCGATGGAGAACTGAGAGATACACTGCTGCAAATACCAAATACCCCCCATGAAACAGTAGTACAGGGAAAAGACGATTCAGACAATGTGGAAATCAGGAAATTTGGAGAGCCAAAAGACTTTAGTTTTGAGCCAAAGGCACATTGGGATCTAGGTACAGATTTAGGAATATTAGATTTTGAAGCGGCTACCAAGATAACTGGCTCCAGATTTGCATTATTTAAAGGGCTTGGTTCGAGGCTTGAAAGGGCCATTACCCAGTTTATGCTAGATTTGCACACCGGTGAACATAATTATACGGAGATGTCACCTCCATTTATGGTAAATAGGAACAGTATGATAGGCACGGGACAACTGCCAAAGTTTGAGGATGATATGTTTCACATACCTAGCAAAGACTATTTTCTAGTGCCTACTGCGGAAGTACCCCTTACCAATCTTTTAAGGGATGACATCGTAGATGAAAAGAACTTACCTATATACTATACCGCCTATACTCCATGCTTTAGGCAAGAGGCTGGCTCCGCAGGCAGAGACACCAGAGGCCTAATAAGAAACCATCAATTTGATAAAGTAGAGTTAGTTAAGTTTTCCAGACCTGAAAACTCCTACGAAGAATTAGAGTCATTGACTGCCAATGCGGAGGAAGTACTAAAAAGGTTAGGGCTGCCCTATAGGGTGGTTATGCTGTGCAGCGGAGACTTGGGATTTTCATCAGCTAAAACTTACGATATAGAGGTGTGGATGCCTTCCTATAATAGATATGTGGAAATATCCAGCTGCAGCAATTTTGAAGATTTTCAAGCAAGACGTGCCAATATAAGGTATAGAAGGGAAGATAATGGAAAGGTAGAATTCCTTCACACCTTAAACGGCTCAGGCCTTGCAGTAGGCAGGACATTTGCTGCTATATTGGAAAACTTTCAAAGTGAAGATGGCTCAGTTACAATACCAGAGGTACTTAGGCCATATATGGGAAATATAGAAGTAATTGAATAAAATAAAAATCATCCTCTAAAGAGGATGATTTTCTATATATCGACAAAATGCAAGAAGATTTTTTTATATTGCATTATCATGGTAACTTAGTATATAATAAAAACCATACAATATATTTAAACATAGGAAGGATATTGCTAATCAAAAAGAAAATATGAAAAGGGGGATTATTATGAAGAGAAGATTTATTTCAATCATCTTAGTTTTACTAGTTATTGCTTCTATTATCTCAGGATGTGGTTCCACCAAAAAAGAAGACGTATATATTTCCATAGCGACTGGCGGTACAGGAGGTACTTATTATCCACTAGGAGGTGCCTTGGCAAAGATATATAACGACAATGTCGAGGGGGTTAACGCCAACGTCCAATCTACAGGAGCTTCCGTAGAAAATGTAGGTTTAGTGGCCAATGGAGAAGCAGAAATAGCATTTATACAAAACGACATTACTTATTATGCCTTGACAGGTACAGAAAACTTTGAAGGCAAGGACAAAATCACAAACCTTAGGGGTATGGCTATGTGGTATCCAGAGGTAGTTCAAATAATCGCCACTGAAGATTCAGGCATAAAGACCATAGAGGATTTAAGAGGTAAAAAGGTTGCCATAGGGGCACCTGGATCTGGGGTAGAAGCCAATGCTAGACAAATCCTAGGGATTTATGGAATGACCTATGACGATTTGGGTAAGGCAGATTACCTGTCATTTAACGAAGCGGCAGATCAAATCAAAAACAAACAAATAGATGCAGCATTTGTAACAGCAGGGCTTCCAACTTCTGCCATAACAGAGGTAGGGCAGACTTCTAAAATAGTTGTAGTTCCAATTGACAGCGAAAAAATTGCTGAGTTAAACGAGGAATTCCCTTTCTACACAGAAGTAGTTATACCAGCTAATACCTACGGCGGACAAAGCACAGATGTAGTAGCAGCTGCTGTAATGGCAATGATTGTAGTACCAGAAGACCTAGACGAGGACTTAGTATATAATCTTACAAAAGAAATGTTCGAGCAAAAACAAGTAATCGTAGATACTCACAGTAGGGGTAATGACCTTACCTTAGAAACAGCTTTAAGTGGTATGCCAGTAGAATTGCATCCAGGAGCAAAAAGGTATTACGATGAAAAAGGCGTTAAATAAAATAAATTTAAAGGGAAAAGGTATTGGAGACCCCTTCAATACCTTCCCTACATATATTGGCATTATTCTCATATTATTATTAGTGATTTTATGGCTCATTCCAATAAAGGTATTGTCAGCATCAGATTATAAATCGGGGAAATATTTAAAGTCTTGGGCTGTAAAAGAAGGAGAAGAATTTGGCATAAAATATACCCATTCTGTAGAATTGACGGAAGTTATAGAAAATTATTTAGTTAAAGGCGATAAGATAATATTAAAAGATACATATTTTAAATCCTACGGAGCTGGACTTCCATCGACGACTCCCTATAAGTTTGAAATAACAGAAAAAGGATTTAGGATATACGATATAAATGAAGAAATGAAAAATCTCATATACCGTACAGGTGCTGAAAGGGCAAATCACAGGCTATTCCTTAGAGATAAGGAATTTAAGTTTTTGGACTTTTCAGAGCCTAGAACAGGTGTAAAGCTTGACGTAAAGGGCTCTAGCCTTTTACTTTATTTAGTAAGGGAGGTTATTTAGATGAAGGATAAGAAGTTAATGACAGAATCAGATGTATCTATGAACGTAGATAAATTGATGGAAGAATACGATGCTGAAACATCTAAGGCACGAAAGCTGACTGGAATTGCAGGTAAAATTACTACAGTCATAGCCATTATAATGTCAGTATTTCAGCTTTATACAGCAGGGTTTGGCACTTTATTGTCCGTAAAACAAAGAGCACTTCATATTATTTTTGCCTTTGCACTAGGGTTTTTATTATATCCAGGTGGTAAAAAGTCTAAGAGAGACAAGGCTTCGATTTTAGATTATATCTTTATAATTTTAGTAGTTATAGTATTTGGGTACTTATTTATTTTTGTTAATGAAATTGCAAATAAAGGCGGCAGCACTACCCCCATAGATTTATTATTTGGAGGATTGGCCATGTTATTGACCCTAGAGGCCACAAGGAGAGTAGTGGGGCCAGAGCTTCCCATAGTAGCCATATTATTTTTACTATACGCAAAGCTGGGGCCATACCTACCAGGTCTATTGTCCCATAGGGGATATAGTTTTGAGAGGATAATATCCCATATGTATCTGACTCTAGAGGGCATACTGGGTATTCCCATTGGAGTATCTGCCACATATGTATTTATGTTTATATTATTTGGATCATTTTTAGACAAGACAGGGGTTGGCAAATTTTTCATAGATTTAGCCTATTCATTAACTGGCCATCTAAAAAGTGGACCTGCCATGACAGCAGTAGTTGCATCTGGACTAATGGGTTCCATATCTGGTAGTTCCGTAGCTAATACTGTGACTACAGGGGCATTTACCATACCACTTATGAAGAAAACGGGGTATAAGCCGTATTTTGCAGGTGCTGTAGAAGCGGCGGCCTCTACGGGCGGACAAATAATGCCACCTGTAATGGGGGCAGCAGCATTTATTATGGCAGATTTTACAGGGATTAGCTATATGTATATTATAGCCGCAGCGGCAATTCCAGCTATTCTCTATTACTTTGCAGTAGGGACTATGGTTCATCTGGAGGCTTCGAAGCTGGGCTTAAAAGGACTACCTAGGAATCAACTTCCAAAATTAGGTGCCATACTTAAAAAAGACGGCTATCTACTGACACCTCTAGTATTTATTATATATTTCTTGATGAAGGGTTATACAGCCACCTTAGCAGCATTTTATTCCATTATAATATCTCTTATTATAGCAGTAATAGCAACCCTCATAAGAAAGGACAATTCCTTTGGTATAAAGGATTTCCTTGGTGCCCTTGAGGCTGGAGCTAAAGGCTCCATAGGTGTGGCATTGGCATGTGCTAGTGCAGGTATGATAGTGGGAGTAGTTACATTGACAGGTTTAGGGCTGAAAGTAGCTGAACTTATAGTCACATTGGCTCAAGGCCAACTATTGTTGACATTATTTTTTACCATGATAGCATCTATAATTTTAGGTATGGGCTTACCAACTACAGCTAAATACATCGTATTAGCCACAATGGCTGTGCCTGCCCTAGTAAAATTAAATGTAAACTTAATGGCCGCTCACCTGTTTATATTGTATTTTGGAGTAATAGCAGACATTACGCCTCCCGTAGCTTTGGCAGCCTATGCAGGGGCGGGAATTGCAGGAGCAAATTCCATGAAAACAGGTTTTCAGGCGGTTAAACTAGCCCTAGCAGCCTTTATAGTGCCCTATATATTTGCCATAGATTCATCACTTATATTAGTCAAGGAAATAGTGGGAACCAAAGTCATATTTTTACCCTTGATTAGCGCTGTACCCGTTATAATATCGGCGATTTTAGGGATACTGTGCCTAGGCAGTGCAGTGGAGGGCTATTTAATAGATTACACAAAGGTATACGAAAGGGTACTTCTGGGAGTAGGAGCCTTGCTGCTGTTGAAGCCGGGATTATGGACAGATGCCTTTGGATTGGCAGTTTTGGTTGTAGTGTATTTGCTTCAAAGACAGAGATTAAAGAGATTAGACCCACAAGCAGGAAACCTTTAGGTTTCCTGCTTTAAACGTTAATCGGCGATTACAGCCTGAATACATTTGTCTTTATTAAAATCCCTGTCCAATTGGGCATCATCTACTAATATATGTGGGGTGGTACCGGTCTCCATATTTATGGTACCATCGGAGTTAAGTACCAGTTCTCTGCTGTAGACTATTATATATCCGCCATAGGGAGTGTAGGCCATGGGAATTTCATCAAATGTCATGCCGCCCCCCGTGGTTTCGCCTACCAATGTTGCAAACCCAGTATCTTTAGAGAATGCAGCAAATTTTTCAGCAGCAGAAAACACCTTTTCATCGACTAGTAAATATATTTTACCGCCAAAGCCAATACTGTCTTCGGGGGTTATTTCAATGGAATTGTACTTATAAAAATTAAAATCAGTTTTAATTTCCTCTGGCAGGTCCTCTAAAACATCGGCATCTAAATCTTTAATGGTGGTGATTTTATCTACTTTAAAAGGGTCGTAAATAGAAACTACATTTTCCTTAAAAAAAGATAAATATTCACTACTCAATGTATCTTTGGCAAGGAGGCCTACAATATTTTCCCAGTACTGATCAAATCCTCCTTCATTTCCGCGAATATCTATTATTAGTTTTTGAAAATCCTTTACATCCTGTAAAAACTCCTTAATTCGCGGCAAATCTTCCTCTACATCATAGTAGGACATGGCATCTATTTTCATATAAGCTATCTGGTCGTCTAATGTTTTCGTAGTCAAGACTGGCCCGTTGTGAAATATAATATTTACGTCGGGATTGAAATCAAATTTTCCATCAAAGGCGTATCGGGCTAAGGACCTTTCATAGTGAAGTATTTCTCTTCTATTGGGGAAGTAGTGCAAATAATACCTTCTATATAAATCCCCGTCCAATACAAATGTATTCCTGTCGTGTAATTCCCCTAGGATTGTATTCAGTGCCACTAAAAATTCAGCATCATTTTTTGTATTTCTGATTATTCTTTTATATCTTCCCCTATTTTTTAGCCAATCAACGTCGTTTAACCTTTGATTTACTTTGAAGAACGGGTACTGTGCCTCTAGTATCTGTGATAAGTCCTTAAAATCGCGGAGCTTCTCTCCGTAGGTAAACCTTGCATCTATGATGCCGTAGTATTCAGGCTCCATAGCAGGAGATTGGAATTCGGCCCTATTACTGTATATTCTTTCAGCTACAAATAGTATGACTATGATTCCTAAAATAGTGTAAATAATTCTCTTAATCTTTCTTATAAATAGTAATCTCTCCAAAATATGTCCCCCTCTTCACTTTTTATAATAAAAAATCTTCAACTGTAATTTAATTATATCCATATAA
>JALNZV010000058.1 GCA_023229175.1 Tissierellaceae bacterium
GCATCTTGAACATTATCTGCTTCTAAACCACTATTTGCATTATCATACCCTATCTCTGCTGCCTCTGTAGGAATATTAAGCCCGTCTATTAATCCTTTTAACTCCACTCCTTGATTAGCTGATAATACTTTTTTATCATCATCAGTTATTAAATCATCCACTATGTCATTACTATCCACAGGAGTATATCCTAATGCAGTAGTAACGTCACTTGAAGTCATATTACTAAAGTCAGCATCTTCACCGTCCTCCCCGTCCTCGCCATCTTTTCCTGGGGGTCCTTGTATACTACCTA
The DNA here is from genome assembly GCA_023229175.1 of Tissierellaceae bacterium. Classification (GTDB taxonomy): domain Bacteria; phylum Bacillota; class Clostridia; order Tissierellales; family Tissierellaceae; genus JAAYFT01. Next base: position 296 of record JALNZV010000058.1, read on the forward strand.
CATTTACAAATTCTTCCTCAACCTCAGCCCAGACCCACAGGTCCCCGTCAATCAAATAAGCGTCCCCGGCCTCCCCTGTAGCGGGAAGTTCACTTATGTCACTTAAAGTCCCTAAAATGCTCATCCCAGCTCCCGTCTCCCCTTTAGGTCCTTGACTACCCGTAAATGATTGTATTAGCCCCACATAATCAAATGCAAATCTGTGAGTAGTATTACCCGCTGCAGGATGATAAAATCGTACAATAGCCTCCCCGTCCTCAATAAACCTGCTATCGTTCACAGGCAGGTCATAAAATAAAAATGATTTAGACATCTGAAAAAAGGTTAACTGCACGAAGTCCCCAGCTACATAGTCATAAAGCTGGATAAATAAATTATGCCCAGGCTGGTCACCATAATATCGTACATGAATACGAAGACGATTAAATCGCTCAACATTAGTAAAATTAAAGCGTATGTCACCCCCGGGAGTACCAGATACTTCCTTTATTAATAAAAAGTTCTCAGTATACAGCTCATGCGTGTCCTCAAGAGTCCCCGAGTCCAATGCTCCTTTAATTAGCTGATAAGATGTAGCTACATTTAGCTCATCCTCCAAGTCCGGCGGCTCCCCTTGAGGTCCTCTTAGTCCCTCCAGCTGTGACTCCGTAAAGTCCTCATATTTAAAGTCCTCACCTTTAGGTCCCCTTAGACTTTCCAACTGAGGCCCCGTAAAGTCCTCATACTTAAAGCTGTCACCTTTAGGCCCAGGCGGTCCTTGTATTCCCTGCTCACCTTGCTCCCCTGGCGGTCCTTGTAGTCCCACAGGCCCTTGTATTCCTTGCTCCCCCTGAGGTCCTCGTAAACTCTCCAACTGTGGTCCTGTAAAGTCCTCATATTTAAAGTCCTCACCTTTAGGTCCTTGCTCCCCTTTAGGTCCCACAGGTCCTTGTAGACCATGTAGGTCTTTATTCCCTGACGGAGTGCCTACATAAAGTTCCGGTCGGGGAGTGTCAGTAGTGTAGCCAAGCTCCCCCACGTCCAGCTGGGGTATAGTAGCTTTAGGTCCCCTACGAATTAAAATTTTGTTACTCATTATTCCTCCCCCTCCACAGGAATATCATTTTCCATTAATAATTTCTTTTCACTCTCAGATAATTCACTATCGCTAAATACAATACGCACCCCTGAGTCCCCTAAGTCAGCTTTTATCATTTGTGTAGGATTAAACTTCTCAGGCCTACGAGCACGGAGCATAAATTGTAATAAACTATCCGATTTCTCTAAAGCTCGCCGATTAGCCTCTTGTTCCAATATGTCAGTATATTGTTCTTCCATCTCATCAAATATTTCTTTAAATTTAGGTACATATTTTCTCCAATTATTAAAGTGTCTACGTTTGACTCCAGCTAAATTACAAGCAGTACCTATTACCCCATACCTAATGTAGCCTAATAAAAAAACCTTCATCCTATTTTCCACATCTTTTAGTCCATTAGTTAAGGATAAGTCCCCTACATCTTCCTTTTTAAGATTTAGTTTAATAGTAACATTCGGTTTTCCGTCTTCTGTGGCAACATATTCAACAACTTCTTCCAAAACAGACATTTATTTCACCTCCATTAGCTATACTTTATCACTTACATTATATCAATAATTAACAACTTTGTCAATATATAATGGTAAAAAGTCCAAATAAAAAAGCTCCCACAGGACTATTTATTGTTTTTCCCGTGGGAGTTTAGTATAAAGGAGGACAATTAAATGAAATATGTCCTTTTACTGATTATGACTTATTTATATTTTAAAAATTTTTTAATTCTATTATGTTTCTCCTCTGTAGTGTGTCCGTCAAACTTTTCAATATGTTCAGGAATATGCCAAGACACTTGTCCCACAGGAAGCTCTATGAATACTACAGGCCACATAGGTTCATCTGCGTCTATTCTTATCCCACAGGGATACCCAATTTGAGCTGCTATCCCCAAAGCTTGGAGAATTTGGGGATTTCTTTTAGCATAGTTTGTGTCATTTTTCATTATCTCATATAGTAATAATTTTAATTTATCTATCATTTACATTCCTCCCGTTTTTAAAGATGGATTCTTATACATTTTAGTGTATAATTATTATTAATATTTATTCAACTAAATGTATAACCATACAGATTATATAATTTTCTTTATAAAAATTTTACCACAGAACCCTTTAGATGTCAACTGCATTTGGGACCTACGGGGTAGAGAAGGGTGTTTGTTAGGGGAGCTAATTCGTATGCTTAGGGGCTCTCCCTCTTAATATAAACCCGAACATGTGTTTGGGGGGACGGTGGGCTTGGCATTATGGTAATTGGAATAATGGCATAATACCATGATTTTAAAATTAATTAAAATTATTCAATATTTATATTGACATATCATAAAATGTATGATAACATAAATATGGACGGCAACACGTCGTCCAAATAAAAAAATGAAATGGGGTAAAAAACAATGGCAACAAAACAAAACGACAAAACCAATGACATCAAACACGTTGACGTATGTATGAACAAATTGAATCAATTATCATTGATTCAAACTAAACATTTGACCCGATTATTCGGATTCAATGACGGTGGGAAATATTTGCGTCGCCATTTACGCAAACATTTCCATGCGAATCATGAACATTCCGACGTATGGGTGTGGCGACCCAATGATGTTCAATTAATTAAAATCGTCGAATATTTCGTTGATGACGTACGAATATTCGACGACACAAAACGGTTAACGACCGGTTCATTAATTGCCGGTCATGACGTTGAAAAAATTACATTAAAATAACATGGAACGGGGTTTTACCCCGTCCATGTTAAAAAAAAAATGAAATGGGGTAAAAAATGATGAAATTGAAATTGACAACGAAACAAATAATAACGTCCATGTTATACGATATCATGGACGTCATGCAAAACACGGATGATGTATTAATCAATAAACATGACCGATTGTTATTAAACGTGTTAATATGGTACACCGAACATAACATTGAAAATGTTATTTCGGATGGAATGGGTACAACGGTAATTCGATTACCGTTGGATTAAAATCAATTACGGGTGCGATATTCGCACCCATTTTTTTTTATTTAATGTTATGGTATAAAACCATTGTAACCAAATAAAATCGTTTAAATCGACGTTATTTAACGTCGGTTTTTTTATTTCCCATTTTTAAAAGGAGGAGGAGCCGACGTCCATTTTTTTTTAGCGATTCAATCAGGCCTCCTCCTATGGAGCCTACGAATCATAGTAGACCTACTACTGCGGAGCCTACGAACCTCCCGAAGGGAGGAGAAGTCCTGGACCTACTACTAACACCTACTTTTACTCCTTCTTCTGTAGCTTATTAACGAGAGCTTGCACTGTGGAGCCTACCAGTAGCCCTCCTCCAAGCTCCCCCTCCCACAGCTAACACTGCTGTCTCCTTAGTTAGTAAAGTTTATCTTCATCATTGAACAAGTATATAAAGTCTGACTGTAATAAGTCCATAAAGTAAGGCAAGATTTTTGATACATTAAGTTGATAAAGTGATATAATATAATTATATACATATAATGTATATAAAAAATGATTAAGGAGGGTTAAACAATGACAAACAAAGAAGCAGTATTAAAAGGATTAGCTATAATGTCCATGAATTTCAATGAGGCACCAAACACAAAGGAGAAATTCATACGATTATTTACAGGTGAGGACACCGACCAACAACTACTTAAAGAACTAAACGAATTTATAAAAGTAGTTGAAGGAATTGTATACGATAATGACGGAGACTTTTTATTCTACAATTCCTAAACTTAGAGGAGAGAGTCCAGGGAAATAAGATTAAGGAGGAAAACAAAATGAAAAAAATCACAAATAAGGAGTTTATGGAGGCATGGAAGCTTGACAATATCGACCTTGGAGTCAAGGAAATAAAGGACCTTTACAACATTGAACCGGAAACAGGAAGAGGGCTTCATTTATTGGGGGTATATTACAATGAAGCTGACAACACTTTGGAGATATCCGGTAACTTCTCATTAAATGTATTGGCATTGCAGCTGGCCTTCGCCATAAATAACGTAGTGGAGGAATACACAATAAAAAATGAGGAAGGACATTGGGATGAACTTGAGAAACTTCTTGACGAATTTCATGAATTACCCCATTATGAAGATAAGGAGTATGTAAAGGAAATGTTATTTACCTTCTCAATTCGCTTCGTTAGAAGTCTACATGGGGATGATAGCTACTTTGACTACGGAAATACATATGTATTTGCAGTAGTGGATATAATCCTCGAAATACTTAAACAATCTTAACCAACTTAATTTAAAATCATTAATAAATAAGGAGGAAGAAAAATGATAAATGCACACGAAGTATTTGAAGGGAATCCCATTATATGGATAACATCGGATAAATGGAAGGAAATCTACACACAAATTGAAAACAAACAAGTCTATGAAGAACTACCCATTGACACACATCACTACTTTAACCATTTATTGGATTGCATCACATACGAAGTAGAAGTACGATATGATACGAAAATCATGAATGACTACTTAATGACACTACCTTTTAACGCTCATGACGCTTTAATGATAATACCAATTCTAATTTAAAATCATTAATAAATAAGGAGGAAGAAAAATGATAAAGATATCAAGGGAGACATATGATTTAATGGTATCAACAATTGAGGAGGATTTTTTCAACATGGACGAGTCAATGGAGATAATT
>JALNZV010000023.1 GCA_023229175.1 Tissierellaceae bacterium
TCCTTAGGATACATATCACCAATTGAATATAGAAATAGAGCTAGCTTTGATTTAGCAGCTTAGGCAGTATTTAGAAAGTAGATTCTTGTTCGGAATAAATTTGTCTAAAAAAGGGTTGCCTTTCCAGAGTTTCGGTGCTGTAAATTCGTTTTCTACTTTTAATTATATCATATTTATAATCCTTATGAATAAAAAATCTTATATATCTTCTCATGTCTTCAGTTGATAAGATAATTCTATCACCTTAATTTTCATTCCCTACTAAAATAACAAAAGTCGCCTATCTAGGCGACTTTCCTTTAAACTTTACTCCACCTTCTTAATATTCATTTGCGAACACGGGAATGGCTGAGTTTATTATCTCTCCGTCTATGAGCAGCTCTACGCTTTCTATTTCTTTAAACTGGCTTAGGGTAAGACCTATATTTTTCGCCAAGTTGGAAAAGATAATATCATCGGATGGCTCTATATAATTGTCATAGGATATGTCTACATAGGCGGTGCCGTCCTTTACTTCTACTCCGTGAAGCATTATATCCCTTGGGATATCTGAGAGCAGTCCCATATCCATGGGAGGACCTTCAAACAATAAATCCAATGCTGAATAAATATTAGCCACAGGAGCTAAGGTGGGAATGGTTACTGGTATAAAATACTCGTATTCTTCCACATCCATAGCCTTATAATATACAACTACTTTTGAGCTGCCATCGCTTAAATTTCCCAAGAGATTGATATTTTCCCTCGCTATGGGACCTTCTATATCTCCACCAAAGGTCATACTCGGCAATACCTTTCCCCCAACTAATATCTGTACTTTCTCGATTGCAGGAAACTCTGTCAATGTATATACTACTCCTTTTATAAAGTTTTCTTCATCTTTCTCTGTTTGATTGTTTAGTACATCTTCTGAGAAGTCAACCTTACATAGTGCCGTTTCATCGTCTATGGTTATCCCAACAATTTCTGTCCCTATGGGTATAACTGGAGATAACCCTGTTCCCCTTAGAGCTTCCCTTAGCTCTGGACTGTCTACCATGTTGTTGAGGGTAACTCTTGCAATTCCTTCTTCCCAGGGAATCTTTCTCATTATAGGGACGAGATATCCATCGGAATTTCTAAAATACATTACCGTTTTCCTCATCCCATCTTCTTCTACTATATTAATAATTTCCCTATCGGATTGAATCATTTCAATCTCGTCATCTTCAGTGGCTAGTCTCTTATCAATAAAGTTTTTTCCCATCTGCAGTACTGTTAATCCCAAGACTATTATCAGTCCAAATAATATTATTCTTTTATTTACCATTATCAACCCTCCCAGATTATACTACTATATTATATTAGAAGAGTTGTTGGACTATGATAAATTTCTTGTCTACTTTCTAATTGGTGAGAAATACCCTCCGCTTATGGGATTAATATTATTTACTGTTATGAAAGCATTTTTGTCAAACTCATACACAATTTTCTTTAGGTTTATTAAGTCTTTTCGATTTATTATTACGTTTAGTATTTCTCTTGTACCTTCTAGCCCCTGACCTTCAATTACTGTTACGCCAAATCCATTTTCCCTTAGTATTTTTATTAAGCTTTCGTTATCTGAAATCTTTAAAATAATTTGAGCTGCCAGGTTTCCAAGGGCAATTTTGTTTTCTATAATAATTCCCAAGTAATTTCCACAAGCAAATCCCAAGGCATAGCTAAGTAAATTCATAGGATTGCTCAGGCTATTAACTACCTTGCCCAATGCAGTGATGTATATTGCTACTTCAAAAAAACCAATTAAAGCTGCCTGTAATTTTCTGCCCTGTACTACCATCAACATCCTGACAGTTGCCAAGGATACGTCAGTTACCCTAGCAAAAAAAATAAATAAATACCCAAATAATAACTCCATTTATCCACCTCCAAAAATAATAAGCAAGGTTCCCCTTGCTTATTATATTAATTCATTTCTAAATAATTTTCTATACCTTTTACAATGGAATCTATAATTTTATTTTGGTAGCTTTCTGTGAACAATAATTTCTCCTCTGCCGAATTAGATAGGAACCCTGCCTCTACTAAAACAGCAGGCATCTTAGTCTCCCTAAGAACTACTAGATTTGGTCTTTGGATAATGCCCTTGTCTATGGCTCCAGTTCCCTCCAATAGGGCAGTCATCATTGCCTTGGCAAATGGGTGCTGATCCACTTCCTTAAAATCCGAGTTAAACGCTGGGCAATATAAAACTTGGATACCTGCGTGAGTTTTACTTGTATGGGAGTTACCGTGGATACTAACAAATAAATCGGCATTGGCATCATTTGCAATTCCAGCCCTTTCATAAAGATCTACAAACACATCTGTGTTCCTTGTCATTATAGTGTTGTATCCTAATTCCCTTAATTTTTTGTCCAACTTTAAGGCCATTGCCAGGTTAAAATCTTTTTCATATCTTTTAGATACAGATGTAGCCCCAGGATCCTTCCCACCGTGTCCCGCATCTATTACTATAATTCTATTGGTGTTATCTATATTAGTATTCTTTTTTAAGGACAGTATTATTTTGCTATCTACGGCCTTGGAGAGCAATGCATAGTCTACACTAACTCCGAAGCTGATGTTTAATACTATGTTTTCTCCGTCTTTTTCTACATCTACCTTGTTTATTAGATTATCCTTGATTATTATGGTTCCTTCACTTAAATCCGTATGTACTGCTGGAATCGTGACCACCATGTTTTTAGACGACGTATCCATATCTACGGAATAGTTTGTCAATCCAAGGTTCTCAATGGTAAAAATACTATTTTCTCCATCAACTATATAATCTATGTTTTCCCATAGGGATTTTTCAGGATATATAGCTATATTATCTCCTAAATTATCTATCTTTACGCTAGGATCTGTTATTCCATCTTTAATATCTAAGACAACTCTGACTATTTTATCGTCTGAACTATAATTGTTATCTGCTGTAAATTGGGAAACCCTAATCCCCTTTATAAACCCTAGGTCGTAGTTATAGCTATAATAAGTATCCCCCAACAAAGTTGAATCCAAAAAATCTATTACAATTCTTTCGGGGTTCCTCAGTTTAATAAAATTCATCTTGCCATAGCCTGCCCCTTCTACTACAATGGCTTGCTTGCCGTCTATCTCCTCTATTATAATAGGGCCAATTTTATTCCCCCCAAAGGATATTACAAGGCCTGTCCCATCATTGGAGCTACTTATATCGTATGTCTCATATCTTTCCAATGTAACTACGACCCTGGTAATACTGGGCTCGTAGGAAAACTGAGAATATTGGATTCTCTCTATTATTTCATCCTCTACTTCTACTGCCCCCGGTCTGTCTAATGTATTTGGCAAGGAGAGTAAAGCATTTTCAATATCCACAACTAGTTTGTTTGAATTCTCCAAAAACATAGTGGTATATTCAAGGCTTTTATCGCTATTGACTACAATTTTATTGGAAGAAGTGCTGCCGGTAGTAGCAAATATATTGTCCACTATTGCTAATCCTTCAGAACTTGCCTCCTCATTCGCATCTACTTCTGAATTAATATATGGTACGTTTTCTTTTTCATCCCAGCCTACTTCATATCCAAATGTCTCTGTCACAATTCTCAGTGGAACCATAGTCCTTGCACCTTTGTCTTCATAGGACACAAGCTTTGGTATTGCATTTTTATCTAATACAATTTTTTCACCATTTATATATGCAATATTACTGTCGATTGTGAATCTGGCCTCTTTGCTATCGTAATTTATTATGGCGGTGCTAGTTTTCTCATCCCAATCTACTTCGGCTCCATAGTTTTCAGCTACAAATCTAATTGGAACTAAGGTCCTATCTACGTGAACGAAAGAAGGAAATTCGGTATCTATGGTCTTCCCATCCATAATAATGGGTACCTGCCTGACAGATACCTTAACTCCATCCATATTTATTTGAATTCTACCGCTGTCAGCATAAACAAATTGGCTGAATATAATTAACATAATCGTAAATATTAGTATTGCTGTCTTTTTTTCCATAGAAAAACCTCCTTATGCCGTACTTAACCAAGTCTTATATGTTATTTATATCACTTTGCCAATTATTATGTCAACATTAACAGAATAATGTAATCATAATGTAATCATAATGTAACATTATCTACTGAGATCCAATGCCTTGTACAATTCATCGCTGCCTGGGGCATCTATCTCTACTATTGTACCTCCTCCTTTATCTAATAGTACTTTTTCCCCCACTACCTCTCCAATAATTGTGGATTTAATATTGTTTTCTGACAACACATCTTGGATTTCATCTGCTTTTTCTTCTCCAGTTATTACTATCATGGATCCGCTGGAAATTAACCTATATACATCTATTTCCAGTATATCGGCTATTTCCCTTGTAAAATCCTTTACGGGAATGGCTGCCTCTACAATCTTTACGCCTTTTCCAATGGCCTTAGATGCCTCCCACACTGCACCAAATACTCCGCCTTCGGTGATATCGTGCATATACTTAACCCCTATATTGCCGCAGATTATTCCCTCCTTGACTACACTTAGCATGGAACTCATATTCTTCGCTTCCTTTAATTTTTCCTCACCCAACAAACCTTTCAGCTTTTCTTCCAGTTCCTTCGCCAGTATGGAAGTTCCTTCAATCCCTGCATACTTTGTAATCAGTATTTTGTCTCCCTCTTTTACTTCATTTATATTAGGCAGCCTTGCTTTTTTTTGTTTTCCTACTACGGTCGTGCTGATTACAATCCTATTTACTGCATCTGTTATCTCAGTATGTCCACCCATTATCTCTATGTTTATTTCCTCTGCAGCTTTTGATGCCTCTTTCATTATGTTTTCTATATCTTCTTCTCTAGTGCTAGGTGGTGCCAATATGGTCAGGAGCACACCTATGGGTTCCGCACCACTGGTAGATACGTCATTACATGAAATGTGTATTGCCAATCCGCCCAAGTCTTTTGTGGCCCCTGTAATTGGATCTGTACTTATTACACATACATCTTCACCATAATTGATTATGGCTGTATCCAGTCCAATGGCAGCACCCACCAATACCTCTTCTCTTTTATTTTTAATATTTGAAATGACTATTCTTTCCAACACATCATTGGGCAATTTCCCTATTTCCATAAATTTTCCTCCTTTGCGTAACTATGGGCATATTATATCATATAAATTACACTATTAGAATATATGAATACACTTCCTAAACACTTTAAAGTTTAATAATAAAGTTTATTCTGGATAAACTATGAAAAATGGATGATTATATAGGAGGGTTCACATTGATAATACCTTGTTCAGAAAAATGTGTTTACGAAAAGGAAGGCCTATGTACATTGAAGTCTGTCACCACTCCATCTAATACGCCCACTAAAAATTGTCCTTACTTTAAGGAGAGGGGTAAAATTGAAAAGGATACTGAACAAAATCAAATAAAGGGATAAAAAAAGGCTAGCCTATGGCCAGCCCTATATAATAAGGTGTTCCTTATGATTCTGCCAACTCCATATTTAATTCTCCTTCTTGCTTTGCAATTACTGTAGTACATACTGCGTCTCCAGTAATATTTACGGCAGTTCTGCCCATGTCAACTAATCTGTCTATGCCCATTATTAGCCCTATACCTTCCAATGGAAGCCCTACGGATTGCAAGACCATAGATAGCATTATGGCACCTGCTCCAGGTACTCCTGCTGTTCCTATGGATGCCAATGTAGCTGTAAGTATGACCGTAAGGAGCATCCCCATAGTCATATCGACACCATATACCTGAGCCACAAAAAATGTAGCTACCCCTTGCATTATTGCCGTACCGTCCATATTGATTGTTGCTCCAAGAGGTATTGTAAAGGACGCAATACTCTTTGGTATGCCTAATTCTTTTTCACATAATTCTAAGGATACTGGTACTGTAGCATTGCTACTGGCTGTAGAAAATGCAACAGACATGGCGGGCAAAAACTTCTTGTAAAATCTTGCCGGAGATAATCCTGTAAATCCTTTTAATAGGCCTCCATAAACTAAGATTAGATGAATAAATAGGCCTACATACACGGTTAATATATACTTCATCAGGGGTATCATAGCTGCATATCCTACCGTAGCAAAAGTTTTGGCAATTAATCCAAATACGCCTATGGGTGCAAATATCATTACCATGCTAACCAGTTTCATTATGAGGTCATTTAATGCAGAAAATAAGTTCAATAAAAACTCTGCTTTGTCACCAAGTAGAGATAATCCTATACCTGTGAATATGGCAAACACTATGATTTGTAGCATATTCCCGCCTGCCATAGCTGCTATAGGATTTGATGGTACCATCTCGTATAGGATTTGAACCAGCGGTGTTTTAGGATTTACAGTAGTCTCGACTACTTCAATGGCTGACATATCCAGGCCAATACCAGGTTTTACAAAAAAACCAAGTAACAATGCAATAACTACTGCTACTGCCGTAGTAGTCAAATAAAACCCTACTGTCTTAACTCCAATTCTGCCCAGTTTTTTTACATCTCCGATGCTAGCAGCACCATTAACTAAAGATATAAATACCAATGGTACAACTAGCATCATGATGCCTCTTAAGAATACTTGCCCTAATAATTGGAATAGACCATTTATTAGGATATCGTCCTTTAGTACTCCCTTAGGTAAATTGAAAACAATAATACCGGTAATCAGTCCAACTATAAGTCCGACCAATACCTTTGAGGTTAGACTCATATCCCTCTTTGACATATTAATCCCTCCTTAGATTATTATATGTGTTATACTTCATACATATTATTTTAACTTAGTAGAAATTTTTTATCAAGTGGGAATTGTCTGAATACTTTTTTAACAAACTTTGTATTGCGATATGTCAATATTTTTCTTTTATAATGTCTAGAATCATTTTATTTGCCAATTGCGGATTGGCCTTTCCCCTAGAAATCTTCATCACTTGCCCTACTAAAAAACCTAGGGCCCTATCCTTTCCGCTTTTGTAGTCCTCAATGGATTGTTTATTGTCCTCCAATACCTTTTCTACGATTTCTCTTACTTGAGACTCATCGCTGATTTGAATTAATCCCTTTTCTTTTACTATGGTCTCAGGATCTTTTCCCGTATCAAAGATTTCCTTAAGCACCTTTTTCCCTGTGTTGTTGTTTATTTTTTCAGATTTAACTAAGGCGATTAGTTGACTTAGGTCCTTGGGGGATAGTTTAGTATCCTCTATTTCCACATCATCATCTTTCAGTCTTCTAAGCACGTCTCCCATGACCCAATTGCTCACAAGTTTTGGGTCGTCTAATAATTTTACAGTATCTTCAAAGAACATGGCAAGAGCTTTAGAGGCTGTCAATACACCTGCATCGTATTCTGATAAAGCGTATTCCTTTACGAACCTTTCCTTCTTGTGGTGAGGAAGCTCTGGCATGCTATTTCTTATTTCATTTACCCACTCTTCAGGTATTTCTATAGCAGCCAAATCTCCATCTGCAGCAAACCTGTAGTCTGCTGTATCCCCTTTTTCCCTCATGGAAATTGTTTCACCTTTGACTTCATCCCATCTTCTCGTTTCTTTAAGGGTGTTTTGCCCTTGTTTTAAAGTGTCAATATGCCTTTTTTCCTCGTATTCCATGGCCTTAACTGCACCCCTAAAGGAATTTAAATTCTTGATTTCTGTGATATTTGTCTTTAGTCCAGTCTCTGTATCCACCACATTAATATTCACATCGCATCTAAGGGAGCCCTCTTCCATCTTTACATCTGATACTTCAATGTATTTCAACGTCGCCCTTAATTTTTCTAAAAACAATCTAGCTTCCTCAGGGGTATTCATATCGGGTTTTGTAACTATTTCTATTAAAGGAACACCAGCCCTATTGTAATCGATTAAGGTGTCTCCATCCATGGTATGGGTAAGTTTCCCAGTATCTTCTTCAATGTGAATTCTTTGCAGATTTACTCTTTTAGTTCCTTCTTCTATTTCAATCTCCGTATATCCTTCTCCGCATAAGGGTATGGTATCTTGAGAAATTTGGTATCCCTTTACCAAATCAGCATAAAAGTAGTTTTTTCTATCCATTCTAGTCTTAGTATTTATTTTTGTATTAAATGCAATTCCCGCCTTTATGGCGTATTCTACTGCTTTTTTATTTAGAACGGGGAGTGCACCAGGAAGACCCATACATACTGGACAACAATGAGTATTGGCTTCGCCGCCAAAGGCATTGGTACAGGAACAAAACATTTTAGTTTCCGTAGATAACTCTGCATGAATTTCTAATCCGATTACGGTTTTATATCCCATTTTTCAAACCTCCCTCAAGTGCTAAACCAGCCTTAATAATATTTGCTTCTTTAAATCTATCTCCTATGATTTGTAGCCCAACGGGAAGTCCATTTTCATAGCCGCAGGGTATGCTCATAGCACAAAGGCCTCCCAAGTTTACTGGAACTGTAAATAAATCGGCTTTATACATGGATAATGGATTTGTCATTTTCTCCCCAAATTTAAATGGAAGTATTGGAGAAGTAGGCGATAGAAGTATGTCGTATTTACCAAATGCTCTATCAAAATCCTCTTTTATTAATCTTCTTATTTTCAATGCCCTTTCGTAATGGCTATTTGCATTGCTTTTACTTAAGTAATAGGTTCCAAACATTATTCTCCTCTTTACTTCTTCACCCAAGGCTTCAGTCCTTGAATTTATATACAATTCATCCAAAGTATTGTAATCTTCCGATCTATGACCATATCTTATGCCGTCGAATCTGGCCAAATTAGAACTTATTTCTGCCGCCACAATTACATGGTATACAGCTAAACTATATTCTAAATATGGCATAGAAATTTCCTCTATTTCCGCACCTAAGGACTCCAATATCTTTATGGCCTTATTTACCTCGCGACTAATTCCTTTGTCTATTTCCGTTTGGAAAAATTCCTTTGGTAAACCAACTTTCATGCCTTTTATGGTATTTATATCATTTTTGTTTACTATAGATTCCCTTATTGTTTCGCCCTTTGCACTTTCAGATGAGGTGGAATCCAATGGATCAAATCCTGTTAAGGTTGACAGAAAAAAGGCCGCATCCTCTACATCTTTACCAAGCACGCCTACTGTATCCAATGTATTTGCCAAGGAAACAATCCCATATCTAGATACGAGTCCATAACTTGGTTTGATGCCTACTACATCGCAAAAAGCTGCAGGCTGTCTGGTGGATCCGCCTGTATCTGTACCTAAAGACAATAACACCTCCCCGGCTTTTACGGCTGCTGCCGAGCCTCCAGAGGAGCCACCAGGTACCATTTCCATGTTTATGGGATTTTTAGTTTCTCCAAAATATGAAGTTTCTGTTGATGAGCCCATGGCGAATTCATCTAAATTTAACTTTCCTAAAATAATTCCGTCTTCTTTTTTTATTTTTTCAACGACTTTCCCATCATAAGGTGGAATAAAGTTTTCTAACATTTTTGACCCACATGTGGTTTTCAAATCCTTTGTCACTATATTATCTTTTATTCCAATGGGCAGCCCACCTAAGGCTCCTAAAGACTGGCCATTTTTAATTTTTTTGTCCAATTTTTCTGCATTCTTTAGGGCTTCTTCTCTATTTAATGTTATAAATGCGTTAATTTCTTTGTCTACACTATCTATCTTATCTAAATAAGATCCTATTAATTCCTTTACAGAGAGTTCTCTCTTTTTAATGATTTCCTTTGTTTCTATTGCTGTCAATTTTGTAATATCCACTTTTTCACCTCTATTCTACAATCCTAAGTATTTTAAAATATCCAAATTGCTCTTCTGTAGTATTCTTTACCACATCTTCTCTTTGTAGGCTTTCCCCTACTACGTCTTCTCTAAATCTTTGTACATGGTCGCTGATAAAGTATAAGGGTTCTACATTGTCTGCATCCACTTCCTTTAGTTTTTCCATATACCCTAGGACTTGAGAAAAGTTCTTTGCAAATTCGTCAATTTCTCCTTCAGTATATTTTAATTTGCAAAGGCTTGCTATTTGCTGTATTTGTTCCTTTGTTACCATTTTCCAACCTCCCATAGGCGAATATTTCGCCAATAATTAATCTGTGTTCGTGAATTCTAAGTTATCTCCCCTTATGATTTCAATACCCAATTCTACTGCTTTTTCGTATTTTGAGCCTGGGTTTTCTCCCACTATAACATAATCCGTCTTTTTGCTTACGGAATTGGTGACCTTACCTCCCATTTTCTCTACTAAAGCCTTTAACTCATTGCGGCTATGACCTTCTATAGTCCCTGTAATTACCACAGTTTTATCAGTAAAGATGGACTCTTCCTTATCTAATTTCTCAAAATAGGGCCTCACGCCTTCGGACAATAGCTTTTCCAAACTGGCTTTAATTCTCTCGTCGTGAAAAAACTCCAGTATGTTTTCTGCTATTATCTCGCCTATTTCTCCTACTGTAATCAATTCCTCATAAGTGGAATTTTCCAGTCTTTCCAAGGACTGAAAATGATTTGCCAAATCCGTGGCAGTTTTTATCCCTACATTATTTATACCCAAAGCGTAAATAAAGGAATTCAATTTTATGTCTTTAGACTTCTCAATGGCATCTAATAAATTATTTGTCTTCTTTTCCTTAAATCCTTCTAGGGTAATTAAATCCTCGTATTTCACTTCATATATTTCTGGCAAATCCACTATGTTCAATTCCTCTACAAACCTCTCTGCCGTCTTCTCGCTAAAACCTTCTATATTCATAGCATCTCGACTGGCAAAATGGACTAACCTGGAAACCAACTGAGGTTTACAGGATAGTGAATTGGGGCAAAATATATGAACCCCATTTTGTATAAGCTCCGAATTGCAGGCAGGACAATGGGTTGGCTTTTTAATCTCAAAGGTTTCCTCTTCCGTTTCCATGATACCCAGTATTTCTGGAATCACGTCGTTGGACCTCCGTATCAATACCTTAGAGTTTATTCTCACGCCTTTTCTCTCTATGTCGTCATAGTTGTTTAGAGTTGCCCTTTTAACTGTGACCCCCCCTATTTCCACAGGCTCCAGTATGGCAGAAGGAGTTACCTTTGCCGTCCTTCCAACATTCCACACTACCCCTAGAAGTTTTGTGGTGGTCTCCTCTGCTTCAAACTTGTAGGCTATGGCCCATCTTGGGAATCTATTAGTATATCCAAGTACCTCCCTTGTCCTCATGTCGTGAACCTTTATTACCATTCCATCAGTCAAGACATCTAAACCTCGTCTTTCATCCTTGACTTTTTCAATCTCCTCTATGACATCATTTATACTTTCAAATTCCCTAGCATAGGGAAACACTGGAAACCTATTGGATTTTAAAAAATCTAATATCTCCATGTGGTCGCCAAAGTTCATCCCCTCTATATATCCCACATTATAAAAGTAAGCAGATAAATTTCTCTTTGCTGTAATCTTAGGATCTAGATTTCTAAGTGCCCCTGCTGCTGCGTTTCTGGGATTTTTCAATGGCTCTATAGCTTTTTCGTTGTATTTTTCCAAGACAGAAATAGGCATCAGCCCTTCTCCTTGAACCTCCATAGTGCCTTTGAAATCCACTTCCATTGGAATAGATTTTATCGTCTTTAACTGGGGTAGTATAGCCTCTCCTATAATCCCATTTCCCCTGGTGGCACCTTGTACTAGATATCCATCCCTATAAGTAAGATTTATGGTAAGGCCGTCAAATTTGTATTCTACAATGTATTTTGGGCTTGGCAGCTTTTCTTCATTCTCTCCATTATACTGCTCTATGGCTCTTCTAACCCTATTATCCCAATTAATTAACTCTCCTTCGCTTTGGCTCTTGTCCAAACTCCACAACCTGCTTAAGTGTGTGTGCTTTTCAAACTTATCCATAATATCCCCACCCACTCTCTGAGTTGGGGAATAAAGATTTACAATGCCAGTTTCCTTTTCTAGGGACACCAATTCATCGTATAATTTGTCGTACTCCTTATCGCTAACTTTTGGATTGTCTAGGGTATAATAATAGTAGTTTAAATCATTTAAAATATGAATTAATTCGTCAATTCTTTCTTTTTTATCCATTTTATCACCCCACAATTTCAATAGGTGCAATTGACAATGACAATGTCTTCAGTCCCTTTCCATCGAAAGATACTATCAATTCTTTATCGTTTTCTTTCTCCTTAATTTGTACAATGGTTCCCATTCCAAATATCTTGTGTTTTACTTTGTCTCCTAATTCTACGTCTAAATCCTTATTTCCTTGAGGCTTTGACCCTGTTTGGGTGGGAAATGGTCTCATATTCATAACATTATCTTTTTTTCTTCTTAAGTCTTTTACAGCTATTAGTCTCTCCCTGCTATTGACATTTGTACCATGCTTAGGCCTCTCCATTTTCTCTATAGAATCCCCTAGTTCTTCTATAAACCTTGAGGGCATGGTATAGTTTGTATTTCCATAGATAGTTCTTACCTTTGCATTTGTAATAAACAACAATTTTTCTGCCCTAGTAATAGCTACATAGCATAGTCTTCTTTCCTCTTCTAAATCTGATTCGTCCTCTAATGCCCTAGTAATGGGGAAAAGCCCCTCTTCCATACCTACTAAAAACACTACGGGAAATTCTAATCCTTTTGCACTATGGGCAGTCATCATTGTGACTACATTGCTCTCATCTGTGGTCTTGTCTACATCTGATAACAATGCTATATTTGCCAAAAATTCTTCCAAATTGCTTTCCTCCGTCTTTGCTTCAAAATCCATTGCCACGGAAATAAGCTCTTTAATGTTTTCAATTCTCGTTCTAGCCTCCGGTGTATTTTCCAGTTCCAATTCTCTTATATACCCAGTAGAATTTATAACTTCTTCCACAAAATCTTTGACGCCCATTAACTCTTTTTTTGCCATTAGAGTATTCATCATGGAAACAAAAGGGTCTATACTATTTTTTGCCCTTTGTGACAAACCTTCAATTTTATCTAACTCTAGTATGGAGCCATATATTGAATCTCCAATTTCAGCAGCGTAGTTTTCTAATTTTTCCACGGTACTACTTCCGATTCCCCTTTTTGGCACGTTAATTATTCTTTTTAGGGAAACATTGTCCAAAGGATTTTCCAACGCTCTTAAATAGGCAATTATATCTTTTACTTCCCTTCTGTCGTAGAATTTTACCCCACCTACAATTTTATAGGGAATACTCCTCCTCATAAAGCCTTCCTCAAAGAGACGGGATTGTGCATTGGTCCTATATAGTATGGCAAAATCCGATAATTTATATCCTTGAGACATCTGCTTTTGTATGTTTTCCCCTACAAAAATGACCTCTTCTTCTGAATTGGAAAGCTCCCCATATACTATGGGTTCACCCTTTGCATTATCTGTCCATAGGTCTTTTTCTTTTCTTCCCTGGTTCTGCTTGATTACTTTGTTTGCTCCATTTAATATATTTTTTGTAGATCTGTAATTTTGCTCCAATAAAACCGTAGTGGCATTTTTAAAGTCTTTCTCGAAGTCTAAGATATTGGTAATATCCGCATTACGCCAAGAATATATGGATTGATCAGGATCCCCTACGACACAGATGTTTTTGTGTCTATGGGATAAAAGTTTTACCAATTCGTATTGGACCCTATTGGTATCTTGGTATTCATCTACAAATAGATATTTAAACTTTCTTTGATAGTAGTCTAAAACTAAGGGGTTTTCTTTTAATAGTATTACTGCCTTTATCAATAGATCGTCAAAATCTAAGGCATTGTATTGTCTTAGTTTTTTCTCATAAAGGGCGTACAATTCTCCAATATTTCTCAAATAAAGTTCTTTATAGTTTTCATTGATATATTTGTCGGGCTCCACCATATCGTCTTTTAACTTGCTTATCTGTGCCAGTATTGATGATTCTTTGTACATTTCTTTGTTAAGATTTCTCTCTTTTATACACTCCCTGATTAATGTGATTTGATCGTCCCTGTCGTATATGGTAAATGATCTATTATACCCTACTTTGTCTATATCTCTCCTAAGTATCCTTACACAACTAGAGTGAAATGTGCCTATCCACATATCTTCTACTATTCCTGACAGCAGATTGCCTACTCTTTCCTTCATTTCGTTGGCAGCCTTATTGGTAAATGTAATAGCTAATATATTTCCAGGAAATATTCCTTTTTCCTTAATTAAATATGCTATCCTATGGGTAACAACCTTTGTCTTACCTGAGCCTGCACCTGCCAATATAAGTAATGGCCCTTCCGTATGTAATACTGCCTCTTTTTGTTTCTCGTTTAAACCTGCAAGATAATTCATCTAGTCACACCCTTCTAAACTTTCGTATCTAATTCATTATATAATAAATAGGGAAGTTTTCCAATTGAAAAAGAACTCAAGATTTGAGTTCTATTTCTCTGCTAAAAATATATTGATATCAAATTCACCTATATCTGTGACTAAGGGGATTTGTAGTGCATTTCTATTGGCCAATGACAATGATTCATATTGCCCCACTATGACCTGAGGAGGCACGATATCGCAAATATAATTATGGGTAGTTAGGTTAGTAGCTGCATTTCCTCCAATTATATTTGCCACTTCTCCCAATGCTGAGGATACAAATCCATCTATGGTATTCATCTCCATCCCAGACATTATCTTTACCATTTCCAAGGTCATGTTCTTAGGGAAACTAAATAGTATGGTGCCCTTTAAATCTCCTGTAACGCCTAGTATCACATTGGCATCCTTGCTGCTGACGAGACCGTCAACTATTTTTATTTCGCCCCTTTCAACACCTAAATCAAGCATTAAATGAAATACATCTTGGGTTGCACTATAAAACGCATTTATACTTTCTGCCTTCATTATGCTTGCCCCCCTTTTTCCCGTACATATTGTCCAATTTTTTGATCCATTTTCCCCACATGCATTATTAACCATGCCATGAGCTTAGCACTGAATTCTTTAATCTTTTCTTCAGTAAATTCTCCTTGTTCAAATATCTTTACGTAGTCGTTGATACCTTCCTTGAACACGCGATGTGCCTCTTTGTGGATTTCAATATCTGGATAATTAATTTCTGCCTGTAATTTTTCTTCATCGTCAAAATGATAGACTACATAATCTGCCATGAAATCCAAGGTCTCTTGTACTTCTCCCATTTTTTTCTCCCAAGGTATGTCATTTTGCACGATTTGGATAAAATTGGACAACCTTTTAAAAAGCTCCATATGCTGCTCATCTATTAAGTCTACGCCAACCCTATACCTTTCCTTCCACATCATATTTATTCCCCACTTTCCTAATCATCATATTAGAATATCTAATATCTCTACATTTTGTGCTTTCATAAAGTCTAAGAACTTATCACCTATCTGTACTATTGGCTTGTTTTCATCCTGAGGATGAATATATCTAATTAAACCCGTTGTCCCATTGCTTAAAAGCACCTTGCTACCTACGTAAAATTTTGAAATATTCTTCAAAAAAACTTGGGTCATATACGGATCTAGTGATATAAAGCTTTCCTTTTTTAAATAATCTGCCACTGTCAAAGGTGAATCCTTGTCCTTATAAACCCTATTTGAAGTAAGTGCATGGTAAATGTCACAAATGGCCAAGATTTTTCCGTAATCGTGAATTTTATCTGCCTTTACACCATTAGGATAGCCTGTCCCATCGACCTTTTCATGGTGTTGCAATACTCCCAGCAATATTCCATTGCTAAATTCTCCCGTTTTTTGGAGCATCTCATATCCATAAAATGAATGTTTTTTCATTAAGTCAAACTCATCTTCAGTCAATTTACCTGGTTTTCTAACTATATCTATGGGTATTCTAAGTTTTCCAATGTCGTGAAATATCCCTGCTACGGCTAATTCTTGAACTTGAACCTCTGAATATCCAAGCCATTTCCCCAATGTTAAAGCCAATATACTTACTCCAAGGCTGTGATTAAATGTATAGTCATCTGTTTTCTTCATCAACCTCATTTGAGTAAGAATATCCGCTTCCTTAGATACCTCACTAACAAATCCTTCCATTTGATACATTACCTCATCTGTTTTTATCTCCCCATTTTGCATTGCCTTTTCGAATACGCTTTCTAGGCCCTCAGACATTTTTGAATATTCCTTTGTAAAGCCTTCGTTTTTTAAGGCCGCTGGCACTTCCTCTTCCCTGATGATTAAAGATGATACATTGTTACCTTTTAACTTCTCAATCAAACTTTTTGTTAAAGTAATCCCCTCTGGTACCAATACCGCACCAGTCTTCTGGTCGATAATTTCCATATCTAAGACCATTCCAGTCTCTACACTTTTAATGCTCATTAATTTCCCCATTCCAATCCCCCTATAGAAATATTTATATTTCTATTTACTCTATTACGCCCAACTTTTTTAAAACTAAATTATACCCTTCAGCACCATAGTTTAGTGACCTATTTATTCTGCTAATGGTTGCTGTACTTGCGCCAGTTTCTGCTTCTATCTCGTTGTACGTTTTGTTGGCCTTTAGTAATTTGGCAACCTCAAGCCTTTGGGCAATGGATTGTATTTCCTTTATGGTACAAATGTCTTCAAAAAACCTATAGCATTCTTCCATATCATCCAAGGTCAAAACAGCTTCAAAAAATCTATCCACCTGTTCCGATTTAATCTTTGAATTAAATTCCATTTTATCCTCCTTTAAATTTATTTCAAGTTGATATGTTAATATGCGCAAGTATGTTTTGATAATAATAGCTGGGTATCCCCAGCTATTATTTAGAATAATCCTACTATTTCTCCATCTGGTAATATGTCAATTTTATTAGCAGCTGGTACTTTTGGCAATCCAGGCATAGTCATGATATCGCCAGTTAATGCAACTAAGAAGCCTGCACCTCTGGATATTCTAATATCTCTTACTGTAATATTGAATCCCCTTGGTCTTCCAAGCATAGTTGGATCATCGGATAAAGAATATTGAGTTTTGGCCATACATATTGCCATCTTATCTAATCCAAGTTCTTCAATCAATGCAATTTGCTTTTCACAAGCTTTTGTATATTCAACTCCGTCAGCTCCGTAAACTTCTACGGCTATTTTTTCTATTTTATCTTTTATAGATTCTTCCACATCGTATAGTGGTGCATAGTTAGATTCCTTAGTTTCGCATACTTTTACTACTGCTTCTGCTAATTCTACTCCTCCGTCTCCACCTTTTGCCCAAACTTCTGATATAACTGCTTCAGCTCCTAATTCCCTGCTCTTCTTCAATACAAATTCTAACTCTGCATCTGTATCTGTTGGGAATTTGTTAAATGCAACTACGGCTGGTACTCCAAATTTATTGACATTTTCAATGTGTTTCTCTAGATTTGCAAAACCTTCCGCTAAAGCATCTAGATTTTCTTCACCTAGTTTGTCTTTTTTGACTCCACCATTGTGTTTCAATGCTCTTACAGTTGCAACTATTACTGTTGCATCTGGTTTGAAGCCACCAAATCTCGATGTAATATCAAAGAACTTTTCAGCCCCTAAGTCAGCTCCAAATCCACCTTCTGTGACAGTATAGTCAGCTAATTTCAAAGCCATTTGTGTAGCCAATATGGAGTTGCTTCCGTGGGCTATATTAGCAAATGGTCCACCGTGGATAAATGCAGGTGTGTTTTCCAATGTTTGAACAAGGTTAGGATAGATTGCATCCTTCATAATGACAGCTACTGCACCGTGAGCATTTAGATCTCTTACAAATACAGGCTCTCCGTCAAATGTATACGCCACTATAATGTCTCCAACTCTTTCCTTTAAGTCTTCTAAATCCTTTGCCAAACAGAATATTGCCATTATTTCTGAAGCAACAGTTATATCAAATCCATCTTCTCTAGGTACTCCTTCTGATTTACCGCCAAGACCTACTACTACGTTTCTTAAGGCCCTGTCGTTCATATCCATTACTCTCTTCCATACTACCCTTCTTGGGTCGATGTTTAACTCATTTCCTCTATGGATATGATTGTCTAATAAAGCTGCAATTAAATTGTGTGAAGTAGTTATGGCGTGGAAGTCCCCAGTAAAGTGTAGGTTAATATCTTCCATAGGTACTACCTGTGAATATCCTCCTCCTGCAGCGCCACCTTTTACTCCAAAACTAGGCCCAAGTGAAGGCTCTCTAAGAGTAGTTATTGCTGATTTACCTATTTTGTTTAACCCCATGGATAATCCAATATTTGTAGTAGTCTTGCCTTCTCCTGCTGGTGTAGGGTTAATGGCAGTAACTAGTACAAGTTTTCCATCTGGTTTATCCTTTAGTTCTTCCAGGACATCTAAGGATACTTTTGCCTTATATTTTCCATAATGAACTAGTTTATCCTCGTTAATCCCCAGTTTCGCGGCCACCTCCGAAATAGGTAACATTTTAGCCTCTTGAGCTATTTGAACATCTGTCTTCATACAAATTCCTCCCTTGTTCTTATTGTGATAATAATTAATAAAAATATTTATATTATACCAAATTTACTTATACCCATTTTTCATATTTAAATCACACGGGATTGTTATTTGTTTAACATATATGCAAGAAAATTTTTTTAACTATATAGTATTATAACAGAACGCGACAAAATTGGAAGTGTTTTCCGACAAAAAAAGCAGGATTTGCCCTGCTTATATTAAATTTGTACTCATTATTTAGTTTTGCCAATATCTTTTCTAAAATTCATACCCCTAAAATTAATGCCTTCAATACTGGAATAAACCCTGTCCCTAGCATCATCTAAGGTTTCTCCAAGGGCAGTTATTGATAGGACCCTACCTCCCATGGTAAATGTTTTCCCATCTAGATATTTAGTACCATTATGAAATAAAATAATTTCCTCGTCTAATCTATCTATTCCATATATTTCAAATCCCATTTTATAATCACCTGGATATCCTTCTGATGTGGCGATAACAGTTAGGCAGATATGGTCTTTCCACTTAAGGTCTGCTTCCTTCAGGGTATTGTCTATGGTCTTCTCAAATAAATCCACTATATCCGACTCCAATCTAGGCAAAAGCACCTCTGTTTCAGGGTCTCCAAATCTTACATTGAATTCCAATACCTTTGGTTCTCCTTTAACTATCATAAGGCCTATAAAAAGTACACCGCGGAAATCCATGTTTTCTTTCAAGAGGCCAATTTCAATATTTTCTAGTACATTGTGGATTTTAGTCATAAACTCCTCTGTAAATAAGGGGCTTGGCGAATAACAGCCAACTCCTCCCGTATTTGGTCCCTTGTCTCCATCGTAGATTTTCTTATAGTCCTTTGCAGATTCCATGGGGATTATCTTTCCATTGGATACGAAGCATAAAAGAGATGCCTCTACTCCATCTAAAAACTCCTCCACTACAACCTTATTTCCCTGGTCCCCAAAGACTTTTTTTTCTAGTATATCTTCGAGAGCTTTTACTGCTTCTTTCTCGTTTTGGCAAATAACTACTCCCTTACCAGCACATAGTCCATCTGCCTTCACTACTAAAGGATATGAAAATTCCTTTAATCCTCTCAAGGCTTCATCTAGGTTTTCGTAGGTCTCGTATTTGGCAGTGGGAATGTCGTGCTTTTTCATAAATCCTTTGGAAAAGTCTTTACTTCCCTCTAATTGAGCAGACTTTTTGTTTACGCCAAATATCTTTAGCCCCTTCTTTTGAAATGTGTCTACAATTCCCATTACTAGAGGGAGCTCAGGTCCTACTACTGTTAAATCTATTTTTTTCTCTAATGCAAAGCCTAGGAGCCCTTGAATGTCATCTACTTGTATGTCTATGTTTTGTCCTACTTCTCTTGTACCCCCATTCCCAGGTGCACAGTATATCTTTTTAACCCTTGGGCTTTGAGCTATTTTCCAACATAGGGCGTGTTCCCTGCCGCCGCTTCCTATTACTAGTATTTTCATTTTATCCCTCCAAGCATTAGTGTTTAAAATGCCTTATACCTGTAAATATCATGGAAATATTGTTTCTATCCGCCTCATCTACTACTTCCTTGTCTCTTATGGAGCCTCCTGGTTGGATAATGGCACTTACTCCTGCCTTCCCCAGTAGTTCTATGGAGTCTTTAAATGGGAAAAATCCGTCAGAAGCCAGTACGGCACCTTTCACCTTGTTACCTGCCCTATTTATGGCGTTCTCCACAGCCCATACCCTATTTACCTCTCCCTGCCCTATTCCTATGGTGGCCTTATCCTTTGCTATGACAACACCATTGGATTTTACTGACTTTGCTGCTTTCCATGCAAATATTAGGTCCTCCATTTCTTTTTCCGTTGGTTCTTTTTTGGAGACTACTTTATATTTTTCTCCTAACAAAATATTGTCTTGGCTCTGTATCAATATTCCTCCTGATACTTTCTTTATGTCGAAGTCCTTATGGTTCTTTTTCTCCACACCTGGCAATTCTAGTATCCTAATATCCCTTTTTTCCATTAGTATATCCAAGGCATTTTTTGTGTAAGAAGGTGCCACTACTATTTCAATAAAAATTTCATTTATTCTTTTGGCTATTTCCTCGTTTATTTCCCTGTTGGCAGCTATGATGCCGCCAAATATAGATATTTTATCGGATTCGTAAGCCCTTATATAGGCCTCTTCCAAATTGTTTCCACTGCCTATGCCACAGGGATTTGCGTGCTTTACAGCAACTACTGTAGGTTCTTTGTATTCTTTCAGGGCCATTATAGCTCCGCTTGTATCGTTTATATTGTTAAATGAAAGGACCTTTCCATGAAGCTGTTTTGCCTCTATTAGGCTCCCCTCTGCTGCTCCCACTTCTTTGTAAAGTGCAGCAACTTGATGGGGGTTTTCACCGTATCTTAATTCTTCTCCAGACTTATAGGCAAAGGTTAGTCTATTGGGGAAAATTTCTCCTTCAATACGGTTAAAATAATTTGATATCAATGTGTCGTAATATGCCGTATAATTGAATACTTTTCTCGCTAAATACCTTCTGGTGGAAAGCTCTGTCTCTCCTTTGCTCCTAAGCTCCTCTAGTACTAAATCGTAATCTGCTGGATCGACGATTACTGTGACCCCCTCATAATTCTTAGCCGCAGCTCTAATCATTGAGGGCCCCCCTATGTCTATGTTTTCAATGATTTCATCTTGTTTTGCATTGGGGTTATTTATGGTTTCTTCAAAGGGATAAAGATTGTTGACTACCATATCTATAGGGTTAATTCCCATTTTCTCTATGGTTTCTACATGGGACTCATTCGCCCTATTGTACAGTAATCCTCCATGAATATATGGATTTAATGTCTTTACTCTGCCATCTAATATTTCAGGAAAATTTGTAATATCCTCTACTTCCAATGCTTTTATCCCCGATTCTTTGAGCAATTTATATGTTCCCCCTGTAGAAATTATCTCCCAGCCCAGTTCTATTAGCTGGGCAGCGAATTTCACTATATTATCCTTTTTATATACGCTGATTAATGCTCTTTTCATTGGACTTCTCCTTTCAATACAACCTTTCTTCCCACTATTTTTAGCCTATTGTCGCAGTATAATTTTATAGCCCTTGGAAGGATTTCATGCTCTATTGACAGCACTCTGTCTCTTAGGGTTTCTATGGTGTCGTCATCTTTTACTGGAACTGGTTCCTGTAAGATAATAGGCCCCGTATCCATGCCTTCGTCTACAAAGTGGACTGTTGCCCCTGTGATTTTCACTCCGTGTTTTAATACTTCCTCATGGACTCTTTGGCCGTAGTATCCTTTCCCAGCAAAGCTAGGTATAAGAGATGGATGCACGTTAATTATTTTATTCTTATATTCTTCTATGAATTCCTTAGATAATGGCCTTAAATATCCTGCCAATACGATTAGGTCTACATCTTTTTCCTTAAATCGCTTTATCAGTTCTCTATTGTATTGTTCATCACTTCCTAGGGATCTATGGTCTATATATAAGCTAGGAATACCGACATTGCGTCCCCTTTCCAATCCATATGCGGCCTTTTTATTGGAAATAATTAGTTCAATTTCTCCATTTATATATCCCCTGTGAATATTGTCTATAATAGATTGCAGATTAGTTCCACTACCTGATATTAATACCCCTATTTTTACTGGTGCCATAGGACTACTCCTTCGTCTCCCTTTTTAATTTCTCCCAGAACTATATATTCCTCATTTAGTTCCTCTAAATAGTCAGCTAAACTATTAAATTCACTTCTGTCAACTACTACAATCATGCCTATGCCCATATTAAATGTATTATACATCTCGTCTAATTCAATGTTCCCCCATTCTTGCAACAATTTGAATATTACAGGTATGTTTATCCTAGATGTGACTATGTGAGCTGTCAGTCCTTTAGGTACCATCCTAGGGATATTCTCGTAAAATCCTCCCCCTGTTATATGGCTAAGGCCTTTAATATTGAATTTTTGTATAAGTTTATATATGGGATTTGTATATATTCTAGTGGGAGTCAGCAATTCTTCGCCTATGGTTTTGCCCAGCTCTTCGATATAATGGTCTACGTCCATTTCCATTTTCTCGAATACTATTTTCCTTACAAGGGAATATCCGTTGCTGTGGATTCCAGAAGAGGGAAGTCCCACTATGTAGTCTCCTTCTTCGATGGATGTACCGTCAATTATCTTTTCTTTATCTACTACGCCCACTGCAAAGCCTGCCAAGTCGTACTCATCGTCACCGTAAAAGTCTGGCATCTCCGCAGTCTCACCGCCTATTAAAGCACACTCTGCCTTTATGCAGCCGTTGGCTACTCCTTCTACTATACTAGCCATTTTTTCAGGTACCAATTTTCCTGTAGCTATATAATCTAAGAAAAATAATGGTTTGGCCCCTTGGCACAATATATCATTTACACACATGGCAACACAATCTTCCCCAATGGTCTGATGTCTGTCCGTCATAAAGGCTATTTTAAGCTTTGTACCTACTCCGTCTGTACCAGAGACAAGTACTGGCTCTTTGTAGGATTTTGTATCTAGCTGAAAGAGTCCTGCAAATCCGCCTATATCTGATAATACTCCAGGGGTATGGGTCTTCTTTATCATTCCCTTAATTAACTGAACCTGTTTGTATCCAGCTTCTTTATCTACTCCAGCATCCTTATAATTTAAACTCAATTCCCTCTCTCCTTTCACTTGCTGATGGGATAATCTCCATTTAGGCATCCTGTGCAATATCCCATTCCTCCTGCGGCTTTTAATATTCCTTGGAGGGATAAATATTCTAGTGAATCTGCACCAATTAGTTCTTTTATATCACTTGCAGACATCTGATTTGCTATTAATTTTTCTCCATCAGGGGTATCCATGCCTAAATGGCAGGAGTGAAGTACTGGAGGCGAGGATATTCTCACATGTATTTCTTTAGCTCCGGCGTCTTTAATCATCTTTACAGTCCTCTTAATAGTAGTACCCCTAACTATGGAGTCGTCCACTAGTATTACTCTCTTTCCCTCTACGTTTTCCTTAAGGACATTGAGCTTTATTCTAACTCCTTGCTCCCTTAATTCTTCCGTAGGCTCAATAAAAGTCCTACCTACATATCTATTTTTTATGAGCCCTTCAGCATAAGGGATTTTTGATTCCTCTGCATATCCTATGGCAGGTATAGTGCCCGAATCTGGTGCACCAATGACTATATCCCCTTCTACAGCAGCCTCCTTGGCAAGCTCTTTCCCAGCCTCTATTCTGGCCAAATAAAGACTTTTATAATCCAATCTGCTGTCTGGTCTTGCAAAGTATATGATTTCAAAAAGGCATAGCCTCTTTTCTTTTCTATTTACACTTATGGATTTCAGTCCATCTTCATTGATGATTACCACTTCTCCAGGCTCAATTTCTCTTATAAAATCTGCTCCTATGGTGTCAAATGCACAAGTCTCTGAAGCTAATATATAATCATCCTCATATTTTCCCAGAGCAAGGGGCTTAACACCGTAGGGATCTCTAGCGCCGATTAAATAATCTGTAGTCATCATAACAAGTCCGTAGGTCCCATCTACGCTGCTTAATGTCTTAATTATGGCTTCTTCGATATTGTCCTTGTGATACCTGGCTATTAAATTAGCTATGACCTCAGTATCTAGTTGGGACTGAAATATGGCACCATTGTCCTCCAGTTCATCTCTCAGGCTTGCAAAGTTTACAACAGATCCATCATGGGCCAAAGCTAAGGCTCCTTTTTTATAGCCTACAACTAGGGGTTGTGCATTTACCGTAGTTGCATCGCCTACAGTTGCATATCTTACATGTCCTATGGCGATATTGCCCCTTAATCTATCCATGGTCTCCTTGGGAAACACTTCGTGGACAAGACCTAAATCTTTAAAATAATCTATGAAACCGTTGTTGTTTACAGCTATACCTGTGCTCATTTGCCCCCTGTGCTGTAGGGCATATAAGCCGTAGTAAGCTATTTTTGAAACGTGATTTTTTGATTTACTGTATATACCTACGACCCCGCTCAAGGTCACACCCTCTTTCTTTAAAATGTCCAAATGAGCCACCGAGAACCGTCCCCGCTGGCTCATTGGGACATTTTCCTTTTATATTCTTTAAATTTTTTCCTTAATTCAGGGTATTTGACGGAAAGAATCTGCACTGCCAATAGACCTCCGTTCTCCCCTCCGTCTATGGCTACTGTAGCTACGGGCACTCCCCTAGGCATTTGAACCACCGACAATAAGGAATCCAATCCATCCATGGTGGATGATTTAGCCGGAATTCCTATTACAGGGACTGGCGTTATACCTGCCAAAACCCCTGCCAAATGAGCTGCCTTCCCTGCTATGGCTACAATTACTTCTATTCCATTTTTCTCGGCATTCTCTGCAAATTCCATGGCTCTATGGGGGTTTCTATGGGCTGATATTACATTGATTTCGTATTCTACTCCAAATTCTTCTAATATATTTGTCACTTTTTCACCTATATGACTATCTGATGTGCTTCCCATTACTACACTTACTTTCATGTATTTCACCCTTTATTTAAAGTATTTTATTCCAGATTCAAATATCTTGTGTTTCCCTGCTATGTCCACATTTTTATATAAATAGTCTCCGATTCTATCTATGGACGTCAATGTCCCCAATACTCTACCGTCATGACTAGTCATGGATTCTGCATCAAAGTCAGAGCCCGTCGGATTTCCTTCTGCAAACTGAGTAGATATTTGACCATTGTCTATTTTGCCATTTAGTATTATTCTTCCTTCTTTCGCAGCCAAGGGCACTGAATACACATCTCCTACCTTCATTTGACTGAACCAAGGTGACATGTTTGAGCTAAGCCTTATTTTTACAATAGTTGATATAAATTCTCCACTTTCATTATTTGCAATATAGGCAGACTGCCCCATGAATCCAAGCTTAATCAATCCTGTAAACCCTACACCAACTCCCAATATCAATCCATCTTTATTGTCTAAATGGTTTTCTACTGCTTCCCTAATATATAAATTGTCAAACAACACTTTCATTAGCTTACCACCTGTTTCTGGCTCATCCCCTAGGGGTGCTCCATTGGGAAGTCCCAGAATTTGACAGCCATCTATTTTTCTTGCCAATTCTCTATAAGAACCTTCCACATCTTGGCTCTTAAATACATAGGTCTCCACATCTCCACCTGCTATTTCAAAAGCCCGTGCCATATTGTATTCCCCATGGGTTCCTGTAAAGACAGGTATCAGTACCTTTGGTTTTATTATGGAAGACTTTCTCCTAACTTTCATACCCTTATTGTAGGTGATTGGCAATGTGCTCTTTTTTCTCCTGTTTGTTGGGAATACTCCCTCTAAAGGCTCCTCAAAGGACTGTATTATATTCTCAATATCTATTTTCTCGTCTCCAAATTGGATAACTTTACTTTCATCGGTCCTTCCCAGTAAAACAAAACCTGCCAATTCTCTAGCTAGTTTTGGTACTTCCCCATTAAATTCTACTATTATGGATCCGTATAAGGGCCTAAAGAGTTCTTTTTTCTCGGCCTTGTCAAATGTAAATCCTATTTTATTCCCCATAGACATTTCGGAGACGCTTCTTGCAATACCTCCATATTTTACTGTAATTGCTGAAATTATATCTCCACTATCTACTAGCTCTTTTATAGCTATATAATTGGTCCTTAATTGTTCAAAATCCACCATGCCGTTTTCATCTATTTCTAATTTAATAAGTGCCACATGGGAATTTGCCCTTTTAAACTCAGGCGACAATATATTTTGCACTTTGTCCGTAGTCACGGCAAAACTCACCAAAGTAGGCGGAACATGAATGTCCTCGAAAGTACCGCTCATACTGTCTTTTCCACCTATACTAGGTATATCTAAGGATTTTTGTACAGTAAATGCACCTAATAAGGCTCCAAAGGCCTTGCCCCATTTGGTTTCATCATTGCCCAGTCTTTCAAAATACTCTTGAAATGTGAGCCTAATCTTTTTATAATTTCCCCCCATGGCCACTATCTTTCCGATGGATTCTATTACGGCATAATAACCTCCATGAAATGGGCTCCAACTGGAAAGACTTGGATCGTATCCATAGGTCATCAATGAACATGTATTGGTTTCTCCTTCTAATACAGGTATTTTAGCAGCCATTCCCTCTATGGGCGTCAGACTGTTTTCCCCTCCTAAGGGCATCAAAACAGTACCTGCACCTACGGTATGATCAAATCCCTGAACTAACCCTTTTTGGCTGCATATATTTATATCCTTTACATTGTCTATAAATAAAGACCTTATATCCTCCTTAGTTTCCTTCCCTTCAAAATAAGATTTATCGCCAATATTTAATATATTTACCCTAGACTTTTTTCTTATTCCATTGGTGTCTAAAAAATCCCTACTGATATTTACAATAGGTTGTCCCTTCCACATCATCTTTAGCTTTCTCTCTTCAGTTACTTTTGCTACAACTGTAGTTTCCACATCTTCTTCTTTCGCTATCTCCATAAATCTATCTAAGTTACTTGGCGAAATGACTACAGCCATCCTTTCCTGTGACTCCGATAAGGCAATTTCAGTTCCATCTAGACCTTGATATTTTAAAGGCACCTTATCTAATTCAATAAGCAATCCATCTGCCAGCTCTCCTATGGCAACAGATACCCCACCTGCACCAAAATCATTGGATTTTTTAATCATCTTTGTCAACTCTTTATTTCTAAACAATCTCACTATCTTTCTTTCAACTGCTGGATTGCCTTTTTGTACCTCTGCACTGGAAATGTGAAGGGACTCCTCCGTATGCTCTTTAGATGAGCCTACAGCTCCCCCTAATCCATCTCTGCCTGTTTTGCCACCTAATAATAGAATTATATCTCCAGGCTCTCCTTGGCCCCTATAAACGCTGTCTTTAGGAGCAGCAGCTACTAAAGCCCCTAGCTCCATTCTCTTTGCCATATAGCCTTCGTGGTAAATCTCCCTTATATATCCCGTTGCAGCACCTATTTCATTGCCATAGGAGCTATATCCTTCTCTAGCAGTTTTTGTAATCTTTCTCTGAGGTAATTTCCCAGAAATGGTATCTTCATATTCTTTTCTTGGGTCTGCTGACCCTGTAATTCTCATGGCCTGATATACATAGGCCCTCCCCGATAAAGGATCCCTGATTGCACCGCCTAGACAGGTGGCTGCTCCCCCAAAAGGCTCCATTTCCGTGGGATGGTTGTGGGTTTCATTTTTAAACATCAATAGCCACTTTTCATCTTTGCCGTCAATGTCTACATCTATTTCTATGCTGCAGGCATTTACTTCATCTGTTTCCTCTTTATCCTCCAGTAGGCCTTTTTTCTTTATTTCTTTCATATTTATGGTGGCTAAGTCCATAAGGGATATGGGCCTTTCAGCTTCCCCATATACGTATTCCCTAGATTTTATGTATTCATCTAAAGCCCCTTGAAATATATTGTTGTAATTTCCCTCTTCTATTGAAATATTTGTAATCTCTGTCATAAATGTAGTATGTCTACAATGATCTGACCAATATGTGTCTATTACTTTTAATTCTGTAATAGTAGGGTCTCTTTTCTCCTTGTCTCTAAAATAGTCTTGACAAAACTTCAAATCCTCTATATCCATACCGATGCCGTATCTATATTTGAAAGTTCCCAGTTCCAGTTCATCGTAGTTTATAAATCCTTTTATTTCCTCTATAGACCCTTCCTTTACACCTTCCCCTTCAGGTTTATAAAAGTCTAAGTCTATTTCCTTCATCTCTATGGGGTTTATATAGTAGTTTTTTACCTTTTCAAAATCATCGTAGGATATATTTTCCAAAATAATTATCTCTGAATTTGTTACTTTTATATTTTCATTGCCAGTTAAAAAACTTATCAGCTGATTCGTAGAATCCTCCCTCTTGTTGTATTGACTTTCATGGTATTTAACCCTAAAGGCCATTTCTTTTTCTTCAATGGGAAGCTCACCTACATATAAGATATCTAGGGTTTTCTCATATAGAATTTTGTTTATTATATCCTCGTATTCTCCTTCTGTACCCCCAGTTAAATCGTAAACATTTACTGTCCTAACCCCGTTTAAAT
>JALNZV010000024.1 GCA_023229175.1 Tissierellaceae bacterium
ATCCTGTGGCCTATGGGCATCGCTATTTACCATAAGCTTTACGTCCACATGGGATATCAGCCTAAGGCTTTCAGCGGACAATTGACTGTGTTTTGCACTTATTTCCAAAGCCACATTTTTTTTGCTTGCTTCCTTTGCCAATTCTACTATGTCTACCTTTGCCTTGGACCCTGGGTGGGTAATTAAGTATATTGGGTATTTGCCTATAGCTTTTGTATAGGCCTTTGTCATTATCTCCTTTGACCTTTCGCTTCCAACTTTTAGAACTTTAGACAATGGGCTCATAATATATAGACCTATGCCATCCACAATAGACTTTGGCATCGCACCGTAGTGGTATCCCATCAGAAGAATATCAATATATTTTAATATCCTTTCATCTGCATCGATGGTTCCATCTAAACCTATGAGGTTTGCTTCAATACCTAGGAGTATTCTCAGCCCTTTTGGTATAAATTCTTCATTTAGCCTATTAATCTCTTCCCTCATATTCGGTATTCTATTAGCCCTTACGCCGTACAGATAATGTGAAGGCCCGTGCTCAGTTATAGCAATTTCTTTTAACCCCCTGCTTAGAGCCGCTTCTGCATTGTCCCTAATAGTTCCCGTGGCATGGTTGCCCTTTTTTCTATATCCACTGCTATATATGGTATGGGTGTGATAATCTCCTATGAGTTTTATCATCTAATCCTCTCCAATTATCTTTATCTCCGTTTCTAAAACTACATCGTACTTATCCTTGACTACTTTTTGGATTACAGAAATTAAATGAAGGACATCACTGCAGTTTGCATTGTCTTTATTGATTACAAATCCACAGTGTTTATCAGACACCATGGCACCTCTATGTCTTAGTCCGCATAGTCCAGAGTCTTCAATTAACTTCCCAGCGAAATATCCCTCAGGCCTCTTAAATGTACTTCCGCCACTGGGAAACTCTAGAGGCTGCTTGGATTTTCTTTTATGGGTTAATTCCTTAATTTTTTCATCTATGGTATTATAGTCACCAGACTCTAAACTAAGCTCAATACTCAGTACAATAAGGCCTTCGTCTCCAACTCTACTATTTCTATACCTAAAGTTCATATCCTTTGTCTCATAAGTCCTCACATTATTGTCATTGTCTAATACCCTTACATTGGCCACCACGTCCTTCATCTCCCCGCCATAGGCACCTGCATTCATGGTAATGGCTCCGCCAATTGTACCTGGTATTCCCGACGCAAATTCAAAATTCTGTAGACTGTGCTCCAAGACAGCATTGCTTACTTCTGAAAGCAAAGCCCCTGCCTCACAGAAAACAGTTGTATTCTCAATTTTTATGGCATTAAAGCCCTCTCCTATTTTGATTACAATACCTCGTATTCCGCCGTCTTTTACCAAGAGGTTGCTTCCATTGCCCATTATCATAAATTCTACTTGATTTTCCCTGCAAAACTTTACGGATTTTATAAGTTCTTCCTCAGTCGTCGGTATTATGACAATATCTGCAGGTCCACCTATTTTAAAAGTAGTATGATTTTTCATCGGTTCATTATATAGTATTTTACCTAAATTCATATTCTCGATTTTGTTTCGAATTTCTTCCATATTCAACTACTATCACCCCTCCATATTATCGCTCTTATTATTGTATCAAATATAAAGGCAATTTACTAATAAATTTTCTTTCCAATTTAAAAGGTTATGGCTTAGCCATAACCTTTTAATAGTATTATTCTGACAGTCTCTTATATTGTTCGTATCTTGCATTAGCATCCCTTTCTGCTGCCGCAAACAACTCGTCTGCCAGCTCTGGGAATGTCAACCTTAAGGATGTATACCTGACCTCAGAGTTTATGAAGTCCATAAATGGCAATTTAGGTTCCTTCGAATCCAATACAAATGGATTCTTTCCTTCATCCTTAAGTCTTGGGTCATATCTAAATAGGTGCCAGTATCCTGTGTCTACGGCTTTCTTTTCCTGAGCTATGGTTGAGCCCATTCCAGTTCTAATGCCGTGGTTGATACATGGTGAATATGCTATGACAATTGATGGTCCGTCGTAGGATTCCGCTTCCTTAAGAGCCCTGACTAAGTGGTTCATATTGGCTCCCAAGGCCACTTGTGCTACGTATACGTACCCGTATGATGTCATCATTAGACCTAGGTTTTTCTTTGTTACCTTTTTACCTGAGGCGGCAAATTTTGCTACAGCTGCTGTAGGAGTCGCCTTAGATGATTGACCTCCAGTATTTGAATACACTTCAGTATCCATTACCAAAATATTTACATCAGAACCTGAGGCTAGAACGTGATCTAAACCACCAAATCCAATGTCATAAGCCCAACCGTCTCCACCGAATATCCACATGGATCTCTTAATTAGATAGTCTTTTAATTCATCTATTTCAGCCAGTATTTCTTTTCCTCTTTGGCTATCTACATCTTTATTTAACCTTGGCAATATCATTCCCGTTGCTGCCTTTGAGGCCCTTGCGTCTTTTTTGCCTGCTATCCATTGACCAAAGTAATTGTTTAATTCTTCATCTGCATTAAGTTCTATAAACTCATTCATCAATACTTCTAACTTATCTCTCATTTGCTCAACAGCAACTGCCATGCCATATCCATACTCTGCATTGTCTTCAAACAGGGAGTTTGCCCATGATGGCCCTTTGCCCTCTTGATTTGAACAATATGGCATCGACGGTGCTGAAGCTCCGTAAATTGATGAGCAACCAGTTGCGTTGGCAATCATCATTCTATCGCCAAATAGCTGAGTTACTAATTTGATATATGGAGTCTCTCCACAACCTGCACATGCTCCAGAGAATTGGAATAGAGGCTCTTTGAATTGTGAACCCTTTACACTAAATTCATTAACTAAATCGTCTTTCACCTTAACAGATTTTCCATAATCCCAATTCTTTGATTCTACTTCTAGTTCTTGTTCAAATGGAACCATAACTAAGGCTTTTTCTTTAGATGGACAGACATCGGCACAGTTGCCACATCCTGTACAGTCTAAAGGTGATATCTGAATTCTATATTCTAAGCCTTCAAGTCCCTTTCCTATGGCTTTAATGGTATCGAAGCCTTCAGGGGCATTTGCTTTTTCTTCTTCATTTACTAGCACAGGCACTATGGTCGCATGGGGACATACGA
Source organism: Tissierellaceae bacterium (assembly GCA_023229175.1). Taxonomy (GTDB): domain Bacteria; phylum Bacillota; class Clostridia; order Tissierellales; family Tissierellaceae; genus JAAYFT01. The sequence goes on from JALNZV010000024.1 coordinate 3,148, forward strand.
ATGCACATTGATTACATTGGATACAGTTTTCAGCAATCCAATGAGGAACTTCAACGGCAATACCCCTTTTTTCGTATGCAGATGTGCCGTGTGGGAATGATCCGTCTTCCCTGCCGACAAATGTACTTACTGGTAAGTCGTCTCCTTCTTGTCTGTTCATAGGATCCAACACATTCTTTATGAAATCAGGTACATCTTTTTTATTTTCATCTGCCTCTTCCTCAGCATTTATCCAAGAAGCAGGTACATCTACTTTAACCAATGCATCTATTCCCTTTTCCACAGCTTGGTAATTCATTTGTACAATTTCTTCACCCTTTGTACCGTAGTCGGCCACTATGGATTTCTTCAGGTGATTTATAGCCTCTTCTAAAGGCAATACTTCTGATAATTTAAAGAATGCCGACTGCATTATCATGTTAATCCTTCCGCCTAGACCAATATCTACAGCCATTCTAGTGGCATCTATGGTGTAGAAATTAATTTGGTTTTCAGCGATATACTTCTTCATTGGAGCAGGTAGATTCTTTTCTAGCTCTTCCCTGTCCCATATACAGTTCAATAGGAATGTACCACCTTTTTTCAATCCCTTGAGCAAATCATATTGATATACATAGGATTGCTTAGAACAAGATACAAAATCAGCATCTGAAATCAAATAAGTAGATTTAATTGGTTCATGGCCAAATCTCAAGTGGGATATTGTTACTCCCCCTGATTTTTTACTGTCATAAGCAAAATATCCTTGAGCATACATATCTGTATCGTCGCCTATAATTTTAATGGCTGATTTATTAGCTCCAACTGTACCGTCTGAACCAAATCCCCAGAATTTACACTTAATTGTCCCTTCTGGTTCGGTCTTTATGGTCTCTTTTATATCCAATGATAGGTGGGTAACGTCGTCAACGATGCCTATGGTAAATCTATCTTTAGGTGTGTCCAGTTTCAAGTTTTCAAATACGGCAAATATTTGTGAAGGAGTAGTATCCTTGGAGCCTAGTCCGTATCTTCCGCCTACTATAACTGGTCTTATATCTGAGTCATAGAATATATTCTTTATATCTAGGTGCAGAGGTTCCGCTATGGCGCCTTTTTCCTTAGTTCTGTCTAATACGGCTACTTTCTTTACAGTCCTTGGCAATACTTCAAAGAAGTGCTCAGCGGAGAAAGGTCTATATAGATGTACTTTCATTACACCTACTTTTTCGCCCTTAGCCATTAAGTAATCCACAGTTTCTTCTATGGTCTCTGTAACTGAACCCATGGCAACAATAATATGTTCAGCCTCTGGGTGTCCATAGTAGTTAAATGGTCTATAGTCTCTCCCAGTTATTTTGTTAATTTTGTTCATATAATCCACGGCAATACCTACAATTTTGTCATAGAATGGATTAGCTGCTTCAGCAGCTTGGAAATAAATATCTGGGTTTTGTGCAGTACCCTTTGTATATGGCCTTTCTGGATTTAAGGCCTTTAGCCTAAATTCATTTAAAGCATCCTGGTCAATAAGCCCTGCCAAATCTTCGTAATCCAGCACTTCAACTTTCTGTATTTCGTGACTAGTCCTAAAACCGTCAAAGAAATGTAAAAATGGCACTCTTCCCTTAATTGCAGATAGGTGTGCAACTCCTGCTAAGTCCATGGCCTCCTGAACTGAACCCGATGCCAATATAGCAAATCCTGTTTGCCTTGTAGCCATGACGTCTTGATGATCTCCGAAAATGCTTAGAGCGTGTCCAGCAATTGCCCTAGCTGTTACATGAAATACGGCGGGAAGTAATTCTCCTGCCATTTTATACATATTTGGAACCATAAGTAATAAACCTTGGGAAGCTGTAAAAGTAGTAGTCAATGCACCTGCAGATAAAGAACCGTGGACTGCTCCAGCTGCCCCTGCTTCTGATTGCATCTCAGTAACTAGTACCTCTTGCCCAAATATATTTTTTCTGCCGTTAGCAGACCACTCATCTACTAACTCTGCCATTGTTGAAGATGGTGTAATAGGATAAATTGCAGCGACGTCAGTAAATGCATACGCCACATGGGCTGCAGCTGTATTCCCATCCATGGTCTTCATTACCTTACCCATAAAAAACCCTCCTTATATTATTATTGTTTGTAGAAAATATCACATTTTACAAACTAAAACCTATGAAATTTCATGTACTACCTTATTTAAGTATATGAAATTTAATGGTAAAAGTCAAACTATATAGTCAATAAAGTGGCAAATATTATGCTTGTAATTTATCAATATTTTCATTGTATTTTTATATTTATATTTTTTGTTTTAGGTTGCTTCCCTTGGAATAATTGCAGCAGCTATGATGTACGCTATGAGCCCTGGAAAGCCCCCTGTGGGTATGGACAACAAAACCCAAGCTAACCTGATTAAGGTAGAATCTATACCTAAATATTCACCTATGCCTCCGCATACCCCTGATATCTTTTTATCAGTATCAGATAAAAACAATCTTTTCATTATTCTTCCCCCTTTTCATTGTTAAAATATTCATACAATTTTTCTGCCACTGAGCGATTCATTGTCTTGACACTGGCTAACTCTTCTACTGTGGCACTTTTTATTCCATCTATACTTTGGAAATGTTTTAGTAACTCCATCTTTCTTCTTTTGCCAATACCCTTAATATTGTCTAATTCAGACTTAAACATAGTCTTCGTCCTTAAGGACCTATGGTAGGATATAGCAAAACGATGGGCTTCCTCTTGTATTCTGTAAATCATTCTAAAACCTAAAGAGTCTCCATCCAACCTAATTTCCTCGTTATTGTATATTATTCCCCTGGTTTTGTGATAATCGTCTTTTACAAGCCCACATACGGGAATATCTATTTTTAAATCGTATAGAATTCTCAAAGCGACATTTACTTGGCCTTTTCCGCCATCTACCATTACAAGATCGGGAAAATTTGAAAAACCTTTTACTTCAATTTTATTTTCCTTCATATATTTCTTTTCCTCAATCCCTCGGACAAACCTTCTGTAAAGGACCTCCTCCATACTGCCATAGTCGTCTGGCGTGGTTCTGGTTTTGATTTTAAACCTTCGATAATCTGACTTTTTAGCCTCTCCTCTTTCAAATACTACCATGGAACCAACAGGTTCTATTCCACTGATATTGGATATATCATAGGCTTCTATCCTATTTAGCCCCCTGTTTATTCCCATTATTTCCTGCAGCTCTTCCAAAGCCTTTTTGTTTTCTCTAGCTTTCTTTAAAAATCTATCCCCATATTGATTTATCATATCTAAGGCATTTTTTCTTACCATTTCCACTAGGGCTAATTTCTCTCCCCGCTTTGGAACCACAATATTTACTTTTGTCCCCCTAGTATAACTTAACCACTTAGAAAGGGATTCTACATCTTCCATTTCTTCTTCTATTATTATTTCCTTAGGTATATAGGCAGCTCCAATGTAAAACTGCTTTACGAAGGATGACAGGATTATTCCCCTATCTTCATTGTAGTCGTCCTCTAAGAAAAAGTGTTCCCTACCTAGAATCTTACCATTTCTAATGAAGAATATTTGAACGCAAACCTCCTCGATTCCCTTTGCCATGGCTATTATATCTTGGTCAATTAAGTGAGTTGTAGATACTACTTTTTGTTCTTCTAATAATAATTTTAAAGAGTTCAGCTGGTCTCTAAATTTGGCTGCCATTTCAAAGTCCATCGTTTCAGATGCCTCTTTCATTTTATTCTCCACAATATTCATTAATTTATTACCTCTACCAGACAGAAATTGGAGTATTTCGTCAATCATTTCAAGGTATTTCCCTTCATCTACATTGCCTTGACATGGACCTAAACACCTGCCAATGTAGTAGTTTAGGCAGGGCCTTGTCTTTCCAATATCTTTTTCCAAATTTTTGTTACATGTCCTTATGGGATAGATAGTTCTGATGACCTCCAGAGCGTCATTTACTGCATATACACTGGGATATGGTCCAAAATACTTTGCACCATCCTTGAGCATTTGCCTGGTTTTTAGAACTCTTGGATACTTTTCATTGGTAGTTACCTTAATATAAGGATATTGTTTATCATCCCTCAATAGAATATTATATCTAGGTTTATGTTTTTTTATTAAATTTGCTTCAAGTATCAATGCTTCAACTTCATTATTGACTATGATATATTCAAATTCGGAAATGTTTTTAACCATAGCGTTTACTTTTGGAGGGTTATTTCTACTAGACTGAAAATATTGCCTTACTCTTTTTTTAAGTGAAATAGATTTTCCAACGTAAATTATCTCCTCTGTTTTATCTTTCATTATATAAACACCTGGTTTATCAGGCAGCCTTTTTAACTCTTCTTGAATATCAAACATCTTATCACCCTTTTAATTTCATATGAAACGAAAACCTTAGATTTTACGATTTAGTTGATTTCCTTTTCTCCTACACTATATTATATCAAATAAACGGATTTAAGTATGTAAAAATGCCAAGGAAGTTCTTCCCTGGCATTCTAAATTTATATATTTTTATATATTTCTAGTTTCATTTCTCAGCCAATCTTTTTCATCTTCATTTAAATATGGCGATAGTTTGTCATATACTGCTTTATGATAATCATTTAGCCATGCTTTTTCTTTCTCCAATAATAAACTTACATCTACTGCAGCTAAGTCAATAGGTACAAATGATAGTGTCTCAAATCTCATAAACTGATCTATTTCTGTCTTTATATCCTCTTCTACTACTACGATATTTTCAATCCTAATGCCGTGACTGCCCTCTTTATATACTCCTGGCTCAATACTCACTACCATTCCCTTTTCTAAGGCGACCGAGTTGGGCATAGTTGATATCCTATGGGGACCTTCGTGTACATTTAAAAGGTATCCCACTCCATGACCTGTCCCAGACTTATAGTCAATACCCTCTTGCCATAGGGGATATCTGGCTAATACATCTAAGCTATGTCCCGTTGCACCGTACAAAAATCTTGCACTACTTAAATTAATATGCCCTTTTAAAGCAAGGGTAAAATCCCTTTTTTCTTCCTCTGTAATAGGTCCCATGGCTACAGTTCTGGTAATATCTGTAGTACCGTCCAAATATTGTCCGCCGGAATCCACTAAATATAGGCCCTTGTTTTTTATTTCCGCATTGGAGTTTTCATCTGCAGAATAGTGCATCATAGCAGCATTAGCCCCATAGGCTGAAATAGTTCCAAAGCTGGGTTCTATGAAATCTCTTTGCTCTTTTCTAAACTCAAGAAGCTTCTCTCCCGCTGACAACTCTGTTATCTTCAACTTCCCAATATTGGAATCTATCCAGTACAGAAATTTAACTAGAGCCACTCCGTCTTTTATATATGCATTTTTTTGGTTCTCTATTTCCGTCTGATTTTTTATAGCCTTAAGATTTGTGGTAATATCTACCCTATTTACTATTTTACATGATTCAGGTATAGACTTATACAACCACCTATTTATTCTATTTTTATCTAACTGCACTCGGGTGTTTCCTTCTATGGCCCCTATAAATTGGGCCACCTCCTCATAATTTTTAATCGCTACTCCATTTTTCTTTAAATGATTTTCCACATCAGTATTTATTTTATCTTGGTCCACAAACAAATATGCCCCTTTCAGAGACACTATTCCATAGGAAATTACCACAGGATTGTTTTCTACATCTCTTCCTCTAATGTTATATAGCCATGCAATGTCATCTAGGCTGCCCAATATAAAATAGTCTACATTAAATTCTTTCATTGCCTGTCGCACATCTTCTATTTTTTCCGATGTAGTCTTTCCCGTATACTTTATTTCGTGTACAAAAGCCTCCTCCTTGGATAAAAGAGGTCTGTCTTTCCACAATTCACCTACTAAATCGTACTCATCTATAAACCCGATTTCTCTATTCTCAAATTCTTTTTCCAGATTTTCCACAGATATCTGTGCAAATACCTTTCCATCAAAGCCAACGGTATCTCCGTCTCTTAAATTATCTTTTAACCACTGCGTATAAGTAGGATATCCGGGAATGCCCATTTTATATAATTCGTATTCACTTCCTTTAAGCTCTTTTTCAGCTTGGATAAAGTATCTCCCATCTGTCCACAAAATCGCCCTGTCCTCGGTGATGATTACAGTACCAGCAGAGCCTGTAAATCCCGTTATCCATACCCTTCCCTTATAGTAGTCTGCAACATACTCCGATTGATGAGGATCTGCTGTATTTACTATATATGCTGTAATTCCCTTTTCCTTCATTAGTTCTCTTAGCTTCTTTACCCGTTCATCAATGCTCATATTACCTCACTACCCTTCATAATATTTTCATCAATTGCACATAGATTATTATACTATATTTTAATTAGAGTGTAAAAATAAAAAAGGCATTATCTGCCTTTTTTATTTAAATATTTCTTAACTTCCTAAGCATAATTTTTTGTTCTACTGATGCTACAAGTCTTCTTGTATAAGCTACAGTATCTGGATTGACACTCATGCTGTCAATGCCTTCTTCTACAAGAAACTCTGCAAATTCTGGATATTGAGATGGTCCTTGGCCGCAAATAGATATGGTCTTGCCGTATTTGTGAGCCGCTTTAATCAATATGGCTATGGCCCTTTTTACTGCTTCATTTCTTTCATCAAAATAACCCATGTTATTTAGTATACCTGAGTCCCTATCGGCTCCCATGACTAGCTGTGTAAGGTCATTGCTGCCAATACTAAATCCATCTACCATTTGGGCAAACTCCTCAGCCTCAAATACTATGGATGGCACTTCAGCCATTATCCAAATTTTCATATTTTTACCTTGTTCTAAGCCTTCTTCTGCCATTATTTCCTTAACTCTCTTTAATTCCCAGGTAGTCCTTACAAAAGGTAACATGGCATACACATTGTCTAATCCAAATTCATCTCTTACCTTTTTAAGTGCCCTGCACTCTAGCCTAAAGCCTTCTTCATACTCTGGAGATATATACCTTGAAACCCCTCTCCAGCCTATCATCGGATTAGCTTCCACGGGCTCCACTTCGTCTCCGCCCTTGAGACCCCTAAATTCATTGGTCCTAAAATCTGACAATCTAACTACAACTGGCCTTGGATGTATTTCACCTGCTACCATTTGAATTCCCTCTGCCATTTTATCTATCAGAAGCTGCCCTTGGCCTGTTTTCACTAGATACATTGGATGTGCACCAATCATATTTGTAAATATAAATTCAGTCCTCATAAGGCCTATGCCATCTAATGGGAGGTGTTTGTATTTTTTCATTAAAGATGGTTCCCCTAAATTCATATAAATTTTAGTACCCGTAATAGGAGCCAATTGGTGAATCATATTTTCATTAAATCCTGTATTTAACCCGCTAGTTATGTCTTCTTTTTCATCCTTTTCTTCCTCTAGCACAAGCCCTTCGTATACGACTCCTCTACTGGCATCTACTGTGACTTCAAAGCCTTCAACCAGTATTTCGCTAGCATTTTTGGCACCTACAATACATGGTATACCTAACTCCCTGGAGACTATGGCTGCGTGGCAAGTTCTTCCCCCGTCATCTGTAACTACAGCTGCTGCTTTTCTCATAGCTGGCACCATATCTGGATTTGTCATTATAGTTACTAAAATATCTCCTTCTTCTACTCTTCCTATTTCAGATATATCTTTTATATTTCTAACCTTTCCTCTTCCTATACCCGGGGAGGCTGGCAGCCCCTTAACTAACATTATTAATTCCTTGTTTTCCTTCACTTCTCCCATTTTCAAATCTCCTTTTAAAGTAGTAATTGGCCTTGACTGCAATATATATAACTTCTCTGTATCCTTATCAAATCCCCACTCTATATCCTGATATGATCCGTACATCTCCTCAATTTTTAATCCATAGTCAACTAGGGTCGTTATCTGGTCTTCTGTTAGACATTGCTTCGTCACATTTTCTGCTCCAAGAAAATCTTCTACTTTAACCTCCACAGTCCCTACTCCGTCGTCTTTTTTTACTATCATAATATTTTTTTCTGCTATATGTTTTTCAATCGTATCTTTTGTGTTTTTATTTATTAGATACTCATCTGGAGTCACCACTCCCGATACTACCGCTTCTCCCAATCCCCAGCTAGCATTTATCATAATCTCATCTGTGTTATTGTTAATGGGATTTGCCGTAAACATAACGCCTGACTTTCCGCTGTTCACCATTTTTTGAATAACCACAGATAAAGAGACGTCAAAATGATTAAAATCTTGCTTTACTCTGTAATATATGGCTCTAGCTGTCCATAAGGATGCCCAACATTTTCTAACATATGTTATTAACTCTTCTTCACCACTTATATGCAAATAAGTATCCTGTTGCCCTGCGAAAGACGCTTCTGGTAAATCTTCAGCAGTGGCAGAGGACCTGACTGCTACTTCAGGATTTCTTAAGTTTATAGATTGACTAAACTCACCATAAGCCTTTATAATTTCATCTCTCAAATCCGTAGGAATATCTCCTTTATTTATCCTATTTTGGATAGCTTTACTGACATCTTGTAGCATTTGAGAGTCTTCTTCATCAAGTTCCTTCATTAATTCCTTAATTACCTCATCTAATTCCGCATAGTTTATAAAATGGTTATATGCCCCAGCAGTAATACAAAATCCTGGCGGTACATCTAATCCCTTTTGGGTCAATTCACCTAGATTTGCACCCTTTCCCCCAACTATGGGAATATCGTCTTTGTCAATTTCACTAAACCACTTAATATGTTTGTATTCACCCATTAGTATAACCTCCAATTCGTATTATATTATATATTATAGCATATAAGATTAAATGTGCCATACTTATTTCTTTGAAGTTTAGGTAAACCTATTAATTATTTGTAATATCTTTATCTTTTTAAATAAAAAAATCCCCACGTGTGAGATTTTTTAGGTATATCTTATTATATTAGATTTGCTTCCCTGCGAAGTTCTACTATAGATTTGGTTGAGACCTTTTCCATGGAAATATTCAGCTTTTCCATTATCTCCTTTAAATCCTCCTCTTTTTCTACTTCTATTTCCATATATGGATATGGGTATGTCCCACTATCCCATGAATCTAAATCAAACCTTATGTTTCCCAATTTATAGGAAGTTCTTTCCTTAGTTCCCTCTTCTTTAACGCAGTATCCTAAAGATTTTAAGATTTCCAACATGGCATTTTTATCTGATATATCTGTATTGATTTCTATGTTTTCCCGAATACCTTCCCTGTTAATATTTTTCTTCATAGTCAAAGTAATAGAGGTTTCCCCGCTTGACAAAAATTTTGTCTCTCTAATACGCATATAGGCATCTAATTCATTTTCGATGAAATTTTCCTCTGTGTCGATTAAAGTGTTTGTCTGAAATTCTTTTCCTAAGTACACTGCACCTAATTCCCTTATTTTACTTTCTAATTCTGCTAAATCTATATTTAAGACCTTTACTTCTAGTTCCCTCACCAAAATTACCTCATCTCCTTATAAGCAGCTTCGTCAACTATTACTGTAACATTTGGGTGTAGTAGCAAAAATGAAGCTGGAATCATGGTTGATATACCCTTTGTTCTTAGCAGTTTGCCTATTATAGGAGCTTTTGTTTCTCCACTGGCCAATAGAATAATCTTCCTTGCCTTTAATATGCCCCCAATACCCATGGAGATTGCAGACTTTGGCACTTCTCCCTCGGAGCCAAAAAATCTTGAATTCGCCTTGATTGTATTATCTGTAAGTTCAACGATACTCGTTCCAATTGACAGATATTCACTCGGTTCATTAAATGCTATATGTCCATTTTCGCCAATTCCTAGTACTTGGATGTCAATTCCCCCATGACTTTGGATTAAATCGTCGTAGTATTTACAATATTCTTCCAAATCCTCCGCTTCACCATGGGGAATATGTGTATTATTCATAGGTATATTTATATGCTTAAACAGCTCCTCATACATAAAATATCCGTAGCTGTTTGGATGATCCTTGGAAATTCCAATGTATTCATCTAAATTAAATGTCGTTACATTGGAAAAATCCAAATCATCTTCCCTGTGACTCCTGATTAATTCTTTATATAGACCTATGGGAGTACTGCCAGTGGCTAGGCCCAATACAATTTTAGGATTTGCCTTTATGGTATCAATTAGTATTTTACCTGCCTTTTTGCTCATGGATTCGTAGTCCTTTTCTACTATAATTTTCATACACATCACCCTTATCTTATTTTTTTTGGTATAAAATCTATGTAATCACTGGATGCACAATGAAACTCTATTCCCTCAATTAATCCCTCATGGATGTGTTTATGCCCTTCCCCGTGGAGGTGGCCGTATATGCATATGTCCACTTTATAATCTTTCATTAGCCATACGAACTCATTTGGGCTAAAATCCGCATTAAATGGGGGGTAGTGAAGCATCACTATTTTGGTCGTTACGTTTTTCCTTAGTGAATCCAAGGAGAGCCTTAATCTATTTAACTCCCTATTAAATATCTTAGTATTATGTTCATCTAAGTTGTCAAATTCTATGGAGGACCATCCCCTTGTTCCCATTACTCCTATATTATTAAATATAAAGCTGTTATTTTGGATAAAAAATATGGTCTTCAATCCCAGGTTATTTAGTTTATTTAGACTATTCCACCAGTAATCGTGGTTTCCCTTGGAAATAACTTTCATTCCTGGAAGTTTTTCTATTTCTAATAAATCTTTATGTGCATCTTCTAGTTTTAATGCCCAGGAAATGTCCCCCGGCAACAATACCATATCTTCATCCTTTACTAAATCCAGCCAATTCTCAATTATAATTTCCTGATGTCTGTGCCAGTTACTGCCAAATATGTCCATTGGCTTATCTCCAGTAGCATCAAAGTGCAAATCTCCTATGGCATATATCAATTTACCACCCCATTGCCTATTCCATACTAGGCTTCATTTTATACTAAATTAATAAAATTATACTGTGCCTTTAATTCATTCATTATATTTTCTTCCCTATTGTGGCATGTAAATAGAATTATTTGCCTTTCTTTGCTTATATCTACTAGAAATTCCATTATACTTCTTAGCCTATTGTTATCGTATTGCAAAAAGGAGTCATCTAAAATTAAAGGTAAGCTATGATCGGTCATGGAACTAGTTATGGTGTATCTTAGAGAAAAGTACAGCTGGTCAATGGTGCCGCCGCTTAAGTTATTTAACTTAACGATTTCCCCAGTCTGAGGATTTTCCACCGTAATATTGAGAGATTCGTCCACCCTTATGCTGCGGTATTTATCTTTTGTAACCCTTTGAATTAATTTTCCAACCTTTTCATTGATATTTGGTGCAAATTCATGGTGAATTTCTTTTGATAGATTTTCTATGGTATTTATGGCTAATTCTAAGGCTTCTAATTCCATATCCATTTCCAATTTAACCTTTTCTCTTTTATCCAGTTCCTCTTCAATGTCTACAAGCTTCGATACGTCCCTTCCTAAAATATTCAAATTTTCTTCTACCTTAGTCAAGGAAATATTTAAACTGGAAATCGTATTTCTGAATTTGTCAATTTCCTTCAACAGTATATCCTCGTCTAAAATTTCTACTTTTTCATCTACTATTTCGCCTTTTAATTCTTCCTCCAGTTCATCCACAGTCTTATTTCCCAGTATTCTGACTATGGTTTTATTGTGATTTTCCAGTTCAGATGTATATTTTTCGTACAGAGATCTTTTATCCAATGCTAAACTGAACTCCTGTAAGTTTTCCACTCCATTGGATTTTAACAGTTCCTTCAATTCTTTTTGCTTTTCTTCTTTGTCAATATTGTTTTGGGATATTTTAGTTTCTAAAATAGTTTTTCTCGAAGATAAGTCTTTGAGTCTTTCCATCTCTAGTTCCTTAAGGTCGTGTTTCCTTTGAAGTTTGTCAATCAGCATTTTTAAATCAAATTTTGTTGCCACATCGTATTTACTTAGTAATCCTTTTTGCCTTTCTTCTATATCACTTATTTTTGAATTCCTTTCTATCTCTTGGTTCTGTATATTAGAAATTTGTCCTTCGATTTCCTCTTCAGCTTTTTTTCCTTTTTTAAATTCCATAAAAAAGTAATTGGATATGGCTGCAAATCCCAAGGTCAGTGGACCAAATAACAGATACTTTTCCACTGTTAAAAAAGCATTTATCGTCAATACCATGGCTATTGCAGAAGCAATGGCGAAAACAAGTCGCAGCTTTTTTGATTTGGATACCTTTTCGCTGATAACCAACTTGTCCCTTCTTAGAAATTCCATTGTGCTGTCTTCCCTACTTTGGGTAATTGAGTTTTTTTCCTCATCTAATTCTTCAAAACAGTTGTAATCCCCATGGGCAGTTTCTAAATTAATATTTTCATAATTTCCTTTATCCCCTTGAAACTTTTCCAAACTAGCAATTTCACTTAACAACATGTTTAATTCATCTTTGCTCTCAGCAGCATTTTTTTCAATATACTCTATTCTATTATGGAGGTCTATGGCCTTTCTGTACATTTCTACAGACGAATCCTTATAAACAGCCAGTTCTTTTATCTGTTTTTCTAATTCATCTGTTTTAGCAAGTAATTCATTGGCTTCATTTAACTTTTTCGCCTTATCTAGGATTTCAACCTTATGTAGGTTTTCCTTTAAATCCTCAAGGCTTTTTTCTCCATTGAAAACCTCAACTTCAAGCCTTTCTTTTTCCTCTAAGTACCATAAGTATTTATCTCTTTCAGATAAAATTCTAGTCTTCTCTACACCAAGGATGCTCAATTCATTTAAATTTCTTGCATAGGGCCTAGTACGAGCCCTTTCTGTACCTATTTCTGCTATCTTATTCTTTAGCCCCTCAATTGCCTTGTCAATGGAAATGTTTTCATCTAGGGATTTAGATACATTGACTAGTCTTTCTCTTACTTCAGCAGCAAGCTTATCCTCTGTTTTTGTTTCCAGCTGTTTTATAAATACTGTATTGGAAAATACCCTAGTATTAAATCCAAAGAAATGAATTCCAGGTTGTAATACCCTGCCTCTGCCGACTTCCATATTCTTAGTGATTTCTAATCCCGTTTTTTCATCTATTACTTTAGTATTTTCCTCTCCTTTAGTAAAATCCCTTTCTATTCTATATGTTTTATCCTCATATTTAAAACTCAATATACCTGCATATCTGCTTTTATCCCAGGGGTTATACTTTTGGTGTTCATCTGTATATGTAGTAGATTTTGCATCTGGTTTTAAAAACCCGTAAAACATTCCATGGATAAAGCTATGTAATGTGGATTTCCCCGCCTCATTTTCTCCATAGATAAGATTTATTCCCTCTTTTAATTGAAGGCTTCTATTCTTAAATTTACCAAACCCTATTAAATTTAACTCTTTTATAATCATCTGTTATCACCCTTTAATAGCTCTTCTAAACCAAGATATAAAGCCCTTTTTACCACTGGATCCTCAACGCCTTTTTCTTTCATTTTGTGGATAAAATGGTATATGATATTGTCCCTGTGCTCTGCCTCCAATTGGTCCAGGTTGTAGTCCCATATTGTATTGTCTACGATTTCTAAATGATAAAAACTATCCTCCAGATTTCTTTCTACGTCTTTTATATTTATCTCCCTTTGAATATATCCCCTTAAGTTTACCCTTACAAAGTCCATATCTTTATTTAAATCTAATTCTGCAATCTTCTCGACAATTTGTGGATAGCCCATATCCTCACTCAATTCAACTTCCACCTCTATAAACCTTCTTTTACTAATGGGAATTAATTCAATTTTAGTCTTCCCTTCCTCTATGGTTCCTTGGATTATTCCCCTTTGTCCAATTTCCCCAAAATTCAAAGGTTCTGGGCATCCGCAATAAGCCAAATTCTGTGAAAATAGTTGGGGCTTGTGTATATGTCCTAAAGCTATGTAGTCAATATTTAGATTGATTAGCGCCTTATTATCTAGAGGAAGATAGTCAGAACTAGCTGCCAAATCCCCATGAATCATCAATATACTGTTTTTCGTCTCGTCTACTTGCTCTTTTATATTCTCAAATAAAACATTCTCCCTAATTACAGGTCTATCCCAGCTATATCCATAAACAATTGTATTTAAATGGGGAAACTCCTTTTTTTCTATTCCTTCCGTTCCAAATATATGGACATTTTTAGGCCAATGGATTTTATTATACAAAGAGTTTTTTTCTATGTAATCGTGATTCCCTGCCGAAATTAATATGTTTACATTTTCAGCTTCTTTGAACGTATCCTTTACCCTATTTATATCCCCCAAAGTAAAGTATTTTCCCTCAAACAAGTCTCCGGCCATAAGCAGAAAATCTACATTTTCTTCCCTTGCTCTGTTCACGATGTTTTCAAAGGTTGTCCAAAGTTCTCGCCTTCTTTCCTTTGCCTTTTCTTTGCTGAAGGACACGTTGTGAAACTTTAGCCCTAAATGCAAATCACCAGTATGAATAAACTTCACCATTTCTTTCACCCCACTTTATAATAAAATTATACCAGAAAAATTCATAAGAGAAAACCAGTCATATTTTAGACTGGTCAATAATAGTTAATTGGAAAAATCTCCACCTCTCCCATTGCCTTTTTAATATCGCTCATTTGAATTTCATTTATGTTGTGCTCCAATGCCGTTACCATGTTAAATGCTTGGCCTAGTTTAATGTTCATCTCTACGTCGTATTTTCTATTGATACCCAATGCAAATCCAGCAACCATGCTGCTATGCTCGTCATATTGAACCTTTTCGTGGAAATACGGTATCTCAACACGATACCCTCTGTCACGTCCTAGGACGATGCTCCCTCGCTCTTTCAGGTCAATGACGATGTAATTTATACCCTTGTCCAGCAAAAACCTACCTACTTTTATCATTTCATTTTCAAAGTGAAGCTCTAAATTCAAATACTCCTCCAAAGAACTTAAACTAAATACAGCCATATAAGGTGAAGCATCCAACCCTCGAAAAGAAATATGGTTTTTCACATCTAATATAAGTTTTTTGTCTTGTCTATTGGCCAAAGAAATAAAATCGTATAATATGGTTTCTGGCATTCCAACCATTTCAATAAATTCAAGTCCACATATTGTCGTAGATTTGACTATTAATTTTTCGTATAGCTCATACATATGCACTAGTTCATCTCTTGTAATTCTAGGACCCTTTTCCGATATAATAGTATGCCCGCCATTCTCGTCAATTAACTGTAAAATAGCCCTTGTACTTTCCTTTATGAAGACGAATTCGTGGGCAATTCTCGACTCAGACAATTTACTGTGAAAAAATTCCCCATTTAATCCACCTAAAAATCCGGTTAAAAAAGAATTTTCACCGAAAATATTTAGCAATCTAGAAACTAAAATGCCATTTCCTCCGGGAATATAAACTGAGTTTTGAGCCTCTATATTTTCCCCCAGGTCCATATGAGTAATAAAGTATTTCATTTCGACAGCAGGATTGAAATCAATGGATAAAATCACAAAATCACCACCAATAGTTTTTGAAGACATCTATTGACTATGTTTATACATGGTATACATATCTTTCCTTAATTAATATAATACCCAAACTAATTTACTTTAACTTAAAATAAAGCTTTCCATGGACCAAATTCTTTTGAATTAACCCACTGTGATATAAATGTTCTAAGTGGGACATGGCCTCGCTGGAAGCAAACCATTTCTGAGCCAAGGGAAAATCATCCCAGTCTTTAGCCCTTATCCTCCATTCCATTTTACTCGCCACATCCCTTACAGTTGACTCTCCATCCTTTAATATCTTCAGTATTTCACCTAATCTCTCTCTATGGTGAAGAATTAGTTCATTAATTCTTCTAGTGTGATCCCTTATTATATTTCTATGGGCGGGAAACAGGTAGTCTATATCGAGGGAATACACCTTTCCTAGACTGTTTAGGTAGGTAGCCAGAATATTTTCATCCCCTCCCCAATATGCAATATTGGGGGTTATTCTATCTAAGACATGATCACCGCCGAAAAACAACTTATGGTTTCTTTCGTATAAACCTACTTGTCCAGGTGTATGACCTGGCAAATCTATAACTTCAAAAAAATATTTTCCTATTTGTATTGCCTTGCCTTCATTGATAAACGTAAAGTCAACTGGTTTCGTCAATCGATATTTAAATCCAGGGTGTTCTGATATGGTCACTTTGTCTTTCTCCAAATCAAACATTTTAATTTCTCCCTCAAATCTATCCCAGTGTTCCTCTGACGCCATATGATTTATTAATTTACCATCTACTTCCCCAGAATATATCTTCGCACCTAATTCTTGAAATAAATGGGCCATACCAGAATGGTCTGAATGCAAATGGGTAATAAACAATTCTACATTGGACATGTCAATATTTAAATCCCCTAACCCGTCAAATAATGCAGTTTCACATTCTTTTTGGTTAAATCCTGTATCTAAAACTAATGATTTTTTATCTCCTTTGATAACATATACATTTAACGATTTTAATGGGTTATCAGGTAAGGACACATCAATTTTATATATGTCGTCGTATACTTTTGTTATCATATTTTCACCCCTTATTATGTATGCTAATTATATGATATTTATTTATCCATCCATTGTCAAATCTTATCTAAATTGCCAGATGTTTAGATTATTAATGTTTTCATTGATAATTTGGGTATATAGATGATATAATTAACAAAATAACAAAGCGAGGGGTTTAGTAATGAAAGATATGGATACACTTGAATTTAAAGAACATCTATTGGTAAGTCCTTTAAACACTCATACTACAGGGGCAGTGAGGCTGGGCAATATTGCCAGAGAGATACTAGATAGAGATTTCAATAAGGTAGTGTTTTATTTACAAAACTTATTTAAAGAAACAATTGATGACTATTTTACTGATAAAGCCTTAGTTGCAGGAACATTGGGCATAACTCCATCCGATGACATGATTTTAGATTCCTTTGAAATAGCAAAAAGTCAGGGCATCGAATACGTCTTTAAAGATGGAAACTTGGAGCTCCAGCAACCTTATTCTGTCAAAATAGTCTTCGAATTCGAGGACACGGAGGATATTTACATAATTGGATCTTCTATTGGAGACGGAAATATTTTAATTACCGATTTAAATGGCAACAAGGTGGAATTTAGCGGCAATTACCCCACAATACTCATAAAATATGCCGATAAAAAAGGGGTGATTTCTGAAATCAGCACCATACTCGCCAAAAACGAAATTAATATTGCTACCATGAAAGTGACCCGCGATAGAGATATTGCCACCATGGTCATAGAGACGGATTCTGATATGGATGACAATGTAATAAAGTCCATAGAAAATTTAGAAAATATTATTTAC
Source organism: Tissierellaceae bacterium (assembly GCA_023229175.1). Lineage (GTDB taxonomy): Bacteria > Bacillota > Clostridia > Tissierellales > Tissierellaceae > JAAYFT01. Next base: position 20,506 of record JALNZV010000024.1, read on the forward strand.
ATTAAGGGAATAACACCTCTTGAAATATAATTAAAGGAGGCAGGCACAAATGACAAACTCTATTTACGATTTTTTAATGTTGGAAGCTAAAAAAGAATATATACTGGATTATAAAAGTGACCTACTGGATTACATGAAAAGTGAAAAGTTTCTCAAACAACTACGCTACTATTTAAAAGGCAGAAGCTTTTCTGTCTTTTCTTTATTGGAATTATTTTATGATTTATTCGTTATATACCTTGATATACCCCCAATGGAATGGATTGTTCATATCTTTAATTGGGCAAATAACAAGTCCTTTCCCCACAAGGGAAAAGATAAATATAATAAAGATTTAATTCCCCTATACACGTTTTTCCTAGAAAGTTTACAGTATATTTTATCCCATGAGGAACTGGTTTCAAATGAGTTTATTAAAAAATACCCCTTAAGTTTTTTGACATCAGTTGAGGAACTGGACAAGGACATGGACAAAGAATACTTTGTGTTTAAAGATGTTTTTAACGATGTCTACATAAAGGAATTAATGCATCTGGATATGGCCATTACCGGTCATAACACCTTAGACCACGTAATAGGCGTTAATCATCTGTCTATGTATATAGCAAGGCAGCTTCACGAATTAAAATTACCTGTTGATTTAGGTCTAGTTGCAGGGGCTAGCTTGGGACACGACATTGGGAAATATGGTGTAGTAGATAAAGAAATACACAGAGTACCTTACCTTCACTATTATTACACCGAAGAATGGTTCAATAGATTTGGCATGAATAGAATAGGCCATATAGCCACAAACCATTCTACATGGGATCTTGAGTTGGAGACTCTTCCCATAGAGTCTCTAATACTTATCTATGCAGACTTTAGAGTCAAAAATAAAGTAACTAACGGAAATTATAATATGCATATATATTCCTTAGAGGAATCTTTCAATGTAATACTAGAAAAGCTAGACGATGTAGACATAGTAAAAGAAAATAGGTACAAAAAAGTATATAAAAGGCTAAAAGATTTTGAGGATTATATGGTTTCCATGGGAGTTGACACTACATTAAAAGGCACATTGCAGAAAACACACAAAAAACCCTATGAATTAATGGATAAAAGCCAGGTTGTCAACAGCCTAAAACATATATCCATCGAACATAACATCAACTTAATGTCAAAGTTGACTGATAATGTTTCTTTTAATTCAATACTCGAAACTACTAGAGGGGAAACAAATTGGCGCAGGCTTAGATTTTCACTACAAATCTTTGACGAATATTCCACCTATTTAACTCAGAGCCAAAAAATCAAAACCCTCTATTTGCTATACGATTTATTACATCATACTGGAGAAGACATTCGTAAGGAAGCAGCAGAGTTAATTGGAAAATTAATAGCATTATTTGATGAGGAGTATAGAAAAGAACTCCCAAAGTTTGTAAAGGAAAATATTCAAGAAATTTCTTCATGTGATCTACTAGATGAATTTTTAAATCTTTTGCTATTTCCAGACCACAAAATTGCTGACTCGCAAAAAGAGTGGCTGTATAATCTTAAGAATACCATAAGGTCCCTCTTTATAAATTCATCTAAAGATTATTTTCATAGGTACTTCGATGTCATTGCAAAATACTATGATTTTTACGAAGAATTGCCTACCATAGCACAATTTTACTTGTCCCAGACCATTGACTATCTACCCATTGAAAAACTAAATCAAGAAAGGCTGTTAAGGCTTTTTACCTACACTTTAAATCAATTGGAATCTTCAAATGTTGAGATTAGACTGACTACTTTAGACAGCATATCTCATATGCTAGACAAAACAAAAGATGTGATTTTTATAGCATCCATTAGAAATTGGCTCATTACCCATTTAGATAATTCTACTGAACCCTCTGAAAATTATATAAAATACATAATCGGACGGAAAATCAATATATCAGCGGATTATTTTAATATACTCGTGAAAAACTATATAGAAGGAGATAGTTCTGAAATTTTTCTGCAAAATTTAAAAACTGCTACGCCTTGGGTCAATAAAAAAATTAATATTGATATACTTTACGATCAAGTAATAGAAAGTCCCAAAGTAAAGGGACTACATACCTCGATGCATTTATGTAATCTCCTAAAGGTCAGTGCTGTAGAAAGAGTGAGGAATTATGGAGGGACCACATTACTAAATATATTTCACCTTCTATCGTTGGAAGAGAGAAATGACGTGGCCATCGAACTCCTTAGGGCCTTAGAAATGGAAAGCTACCAATTTACGAAATTCATTCCAGATTATCTAGGCCAGCTCCTTCTATTCCTCCCGCCTAAGGAATTAGACGAGATAATCGATGACTTTGAGGATAAGATAAAAGTATCAAGTACTAGGGTTACATTTCTGTTATTGAATACCATTGCAGTATCTGTGGAAAAATACATGTCCTACAGAAAGAGATTTTCTGAGACTCCCAAGGTAAGCGATGAAAGAATAAATAGACTTTTGGGACTTTTAGCCATTGGCATGGCCTCATACAATCACGATATTAAAAGCGAGTCACTGAGGCTAATATCCCTTATTCTCTTTAAATCCAATAGCTTAAGCCTAAAGGAAAAATACTATATATTTAGTAAAATAGAAAAGAAAATCTTAACACTTCTGGACCTAGAAAACCAAGATGAGTTTTTATTTTACAATAACGTATCTTCCTTGAATAACATCTACAAATTCATATCGGACTACGAGTTTTATTACGACGATTTTAAAACCCATAGGGAAACGAAGATTGCATTTTTCCCAGGTACTTTTGACCCCTTCTCCCTCAGTCACAAAGAAATTGCCGTGGAAATAAGAGATATGGGGTTTGAAGTGTATTTAGCTGTAGACGAATTTTCATGGTCAAAGAGGACGGAACCTCACAACTTTAGAAGAAACATAATCAATATGAGTATAGCCAATGAAAAAGATATAAATCTTTTTCCCAAGAATATACCCATAAATATTGGCAATGCAAAAGATTTAAATTATTTAAATACTTTATTCCCAGGGGGAAAAGTATATATGGTAGTCGGTTCCGATGTTATTATCAATGCTTCCGCATATAAGGGAAATGGTGCAATACTGGATTATCCCCATATAATATTCGATAGAAAATCCAGTATTACAGAGGAATGCGATGAAACAATGCTGGAAACCAATATTAAAAATATTAAATCCCATATTATACGGTTGACATTACCTCCAAGGTATGAAGACATCAGTTCCAGTCAAATAAGGGAAAACATAGACCTAAATAGGGATATTTCCAAATATATAGACCCTTTGGCAGAGTCTTATATATACAACTATGACTTGTATCTTAGAGCACCTCAGTATAAAACATTGCTTCAATCTAAGACATTGGAGACCGATATAATTAGAAGTCTGGACACCAATGCTTCAGATGAGATATACAAAACTTTTGGTTCTAGGATTGATTACGACCATATGCAATCTATAAAAGAGAAACTCAACTATAGAATTTTATTGCTTCGCGACTCTGAGACAAATATACTTTTAGGTTTCTCTACTTTTTATTGGATAAGGCAAAATATGCTATTTGAGGAATTTAGGGATACTGATATTACTGATTTTATTAGAAAAAATGCAAAAGGAAGGACAGTTCTTATCTCAGGTCTATGTGCCTTAAACGACGACCCGCGATTAATAGAAATCATTCTAAATGAGACTCTGTCCCTTTCCATAAATAGGGACTATAACTTCTCCCTATATAATAATATGCTGACAAATGACGAAAACACAGCAGTAGAGGAACAGCTATCGCTTCAAGGTTTTGTCAAGACCACGTATGTCCATGACGAAAATCCCCTTTTTATAGTTGACATGAACAGCCCTATGACTTTGAATTTGGACATAGAAAACTTGCTGAAACCCCCCTTTGATACGGATAAGGTCATAGTAAGCTCCATAAGAAATACTAGGAAAAAGCTTAAATCAGCCTTAGTCAATCTCTACCCAGGGCAGCTGCTGCTCACTTTCAATAGGGATATGATATACAGCAAATTAATCCAAAAAATATGCGATGCCAATGAAGTAGATATCGTGCAGGGGGAAAATAGAAAACTCGGTCCTAGTATGTGCGTACCCTTTGGTTCTATTTTAAACGGGTCCATATTGCCTAATACAGTGACAAAGGCCATGCATACTGAAAAGACCTTTGAAGCAAATATCGTAGACTTTACTATCGAATCCTCTCCCTACTATTTATCGTTAATGGAACAGGCAAATATACTAAAATCTTTCAATAGATCCCTTATTTTAGTAGATGATCTTCTCCATAAGGGATACAGAATTAATGTAATAGAACCGATATTAAGAATGTTTGATATAAAAATCAAAAAAGTAATAGTTGGTATACTTTCCGGCAGAGGTAAGGAAATTGGATCCATAAAAAATTTAGATCTGGACTATGCCTACTTTGTACCAAATTTAAAATTGTGGTTTAACGAGAGTAGTCAATACCCCTTTATTGGCGGAGATATGGTGGGTAAATCATTGGTCGGGTCAAATTTGATACCCAGTATCAATATGATACTGCCCTATGTATCCCCAAGGTTTATAAAGGACACTGAAAATCAGGCAATATACAATTTATCAGAGGTATGTCTGCAAAATACCTATGAGATTTTTAAATCACTTGAGGAAGTTTACCAATCAATCAATGAGAAAAATTTAAACATTAAGAACTTAAGGGAAGTAATCACACTCCCTAGATATCCAGATATACACAAAAACATTTATTCAAATAGAAATACTAAACCTTCCTCATATATAGAAATGGATATAGAACTCTTAAAAAGGATGGAAAATATAATCAATAGATAGGCGGGATACTGTGAAGAATAAATTTAAATATTACAAACTAAAAGATAGACTCCTGTTTTCATTTCATCAATACAGCGAATTAGAGACCATAGGCGAAGAAGAGGTGAAAAATCATAATGGGTTTATCTACTATTTAAATAAGATGCCTAACCTAAAATCTAGGGGAAGTTTTGCCTTATCCCATGATTCTATGCTCCATATGGAAGAAGAAGGATTAAACCTACTTATGCTGAAAAAGGATGATACTGATTGCAACACGCCAAATTGGATATTGGAAAAGATTAGAGGTAGAAAAATAAAATCTGTCAACACTAATTATCCAAAATGGAAAGAACTAATTGAAATAAAGAAAAAAGACAAATGGAAAGTAAATATCCTTGCCTTGGGAGATGTAGGCAGCACATTGGCCATAGGCCTTAGGCTTATGGGAGGGGAAAATGTTGACGAAATAGGAATTTACGATAGAAATATAAACAGGCTGAAAAGATGGGAATATGAACTTAATCAAATTAGAGAGCCTTTTGGAGAGATTTTACCCCCACCAGTTAAAGCTCTTAAAGGAGATGAAATATTTAGCTGTGATATGTTTGTATTTTGTGCATCAAAGGGCATTCCCCCCATTGACAGTAAAACACAAGACGTGCGAATGGCACAATACGAAGCAAATTCTTCTATAATAAGCCAATACGCCAAGATGGCCAGAAAATCAAATTTTAAGGGAATTTTTGCAGTGGTGTCGGATCCAGTGGATTTACTTTCTAAAGTAGTATTTTTGGAAAGTAATAAAAATGAGACTGGCAGCTACGACTCTATGGGACTATTCCCAGAACAGGTAATAGGATATGGCCTCGGAGTTATGAATAGTAGAACCCATTTCTATGCGGAAAAATCAAAAGATTCAATGAGTTATTTAAGAGAAGGCAGAGTATTTGGACCCCATGGTCAAGGTCTTATTGTTGCCAACAGCATAGAAAATTACGATGAGAGAATATCCAATTATTTAACAGAAAAAACTATCAATGCCAACAAGGAGATAAGGGCTTTTGGATATAAGCCCTTCATAGCACCTGCTCTGTCTTCTGGGGCATTGTCTATAATTGCTACTATTAAAGGAGATTGGTTTTATGGTTCCACTTATATGGGTGGAGTATATATGGGCTCAAAATCCAGACTTTTGCCCTCGGGAACAGAGGTCGAACAATTAGATTTGCCTGAATTGCTATTTGAAAAGATACAGAAAACATATCAGAGATTGGCGATGATAATATGAAAGAAATCGTCTTAGTCTTGCCGGAGATACCCAGCGATTTGTTGAAAGAAATGATAAACAAAGTCTTAAATGGCAATGTTACAACAGTAAAATCTGCTAAAGATTTACCAAGCTTGCAAAATAAAAAAATATTATTTGCAGTGGAATTAAATGAGATTGGCTCCTCCAATGTTTTAAATGATATTTTTATAGAATTATATAAAAGGGGACATGATTCCCTTAAAAATTCTGAAGGCTCCCTATTAATCCATAGCAACTATGCTTTATTTACTAAAACCTATGCACAGCATATAGTTTTTCTTGCAAATAATCTGGGATGTAGCTTTGTAGGAAGGCCTTTGGTAGAGGCGACCAAAAATCTCGGAAACTTTGTAGCCATGGAAAAAGTATATAATATGGAGTCAAAAGATATATGCCTATTTCAATGCGGAGAACTAGGTAAAAGATTTTTAGATGTAGATAAAAATTCATTAAACATAAAAAAACTATTAGTTCTCCATTCAAGCAATAGGGATACTTCCAATACTTTAATGCTTTGGGATATGGTGAGAAAACACTTAAAAGATGTACAAATAAATGAAATAAACTTGGGAAATGGAAATATAATGGATTGTAAAGGCTGTAATTATAAAACATGTAAACACTTTGGAAAACAGAGCAAATGTTTCTATGGTGGTATTGTAGTGGAAGAAGTCTATCCAGCAATTCTAGAGTCCGATTCCCTTTTGTTTGTATGCCCCAATTACAACGATATGATAACTGCCAATATTGTGGCAACCATAAATAGACTTACGGCTCTTTACAGAAAGACTAAGTTTTACGATAAAAGAATTTATACAATTATAGTTTCCGGATATTCAGGTGGCGACGCATTGGCAAAACAGTTGATTTCTAGCCTTAATATGAACAAAACCTTTTACTTGCCTCCATACTTTTCCTTAATGGCTGTGGCAAACCACAGAGGCGACATAAAAAACGTACCACATATCGAACATTTGGCAGGAGAATTTGCTGGTAGAATGATAAATAATTAAGGAGCTAGTATATTATTTACTTAGCTCCCACAAATATATGGATGCCACTGTATTATGTGGATGGTATCTTTTTCTATATATTTCAAAATCAGCTTTTGATATTTCTTCTAATCCATAAAGCCTCATCATACCCCTCCTGATACCCAAATCCTTATAGCTTAGGACATTGGGCCTTTGTAGAGAATGAATAAGAAGCATCTCTGCAGTCCATTCCCCTACTCCTTTTAATTTAGTTAGCTCCTTAATCACCCATTCATCAGGTAGTCTGTGCAATCCATCTAAATCTATGGTACCGTCTAGAGAAGCAGCAGCTATTCCCTTTATATATTCTGCCTTCCTCAAGGTCATACCGCATTTTTGTATATCTTCCGATTTAAGTTTGCTTATTTTTTCACCAGTTATGCCGCCAGCCAAATCTAGAAGCCTATTATAGACAGTAGCAGCTGCTTTAATTGATATTTGTTGGCTAACAATACTCGATATAAGGGCCACAAAAATATCGGTCTCAATTTC
>JALNZV010000059.1 GCA_023229175.1 Tissierellaceae bacterium
CTCATTACCATATACTGAAAGTTTCGATTATTATGGTACAGGAACTGACATATTCCTGCCTTGTTGGGGAAGAAAAACTACTTATTCCTATTATCCTTATGTTAATTCAACAAGTAATACTGCCCCTGGCTCATTATATTTCTATGCAACTTCAGGAAATTATAATATTGGAATCTTGCCAGGCTTAGACCCTTCAATTAATGTAAGTGATTTAAGTATGTACTTTAAGTTAAGAAAAGCAAGTGCTGCGTATAATCTTACAGTGGGAGTTATGAGCGACACTGTAAATGTTAGTACATTTGATTCAATTGCGAACTTCTCCCCTTCTGCTACAAGCTCATGGGAAAATTTCTCAGTTGATTTTTCTTCTTATACAGGAACAGGTCAATATATAGCATTTAGATGTAATGGCTATGGAGCTACAAATGCAATGTTTGTAGATGACCTTGTACTTATGACTACTCCTTCTTGTAATATTCCTACAGGCTTAACAAGACTTGCATATACTACAAATTCTATGACATTTGATTGGGATAGTATTGATGATGCAAACTGTCTTGGTTGGTTAATTGATTATAAACTTTATGAAGATGAAAACTGGCAATCAGAATTTGCAGCAACTCATCCTCACACTCTTTCAAATCTTAACCCTAATAATGTTTATAATATTAGATTAAGAGCTATATGTACAAGTGGAGATACAACATTCCATTCAAATGTTCTTAATTATGGAATGCCATGTGACCCAATAACAACCTTCCCATGGAATGAAGGATTTGAAAATGTTTGGTGGGTTGGAGATGGATTAGGTACTAGTACAGATTCAAGACCTTGGTGTTGGGTAAATATCAATGGAGGAACTCAGGCTAATGGTGTATGGCGTAAAACCACTTCTTCTTCTTACGTTAGAACAGGAACTGGTGCATTACAAATGTATAGTGGATCAACTTCTGCTGGTGATTGTAATGATTGGTTTATCACTCCAGTTATGACACTAACAGGAAGTGAAAGACTTCAGTTCTGGGCTAAAGGTTATTCCACTTATACTGATGAATTAAATATTCAAATATTTGATGTTACAACTAATGGGGCTATGACCTCAGTAGCCGATACAAGTTTATTTACTGTTGTTATGCCTAATGTAATAGTACCAGCTTCGGATTGGACTCCATACGAGGTAAGTTTAACCCAATTTATTGGAGATTACCGTATAGCATTTGTTAGAAATACAACAGGTGGATATTATTTGAATATAGATGATATCTCTGTTTCTCCTATGCCACAATGTGCAAGACCATCTGCTGTTTCTTTCAGCAATATAACAGCAAATTCTGCCGATGTTGATTGGATTCCAGCTAACACAACTGATTTTGCTTGGTGGGTATATTATAGAGAAGTTGGAACAACTGCATGGGATTCAATTTATGCGATAACTTATCCAGTAAATATTACTAATCTAACTGGAGATACTGAATATGAGGTTGAGATACGTACCGATTGTGGTTATCAATTATCTTCTCCTTCATTCACTATGACATTCAGAACAGCATGTGCACCTATTTCTACTTTACCTTGGATAGAGAATTTTGATACTTATGGCCCTGCAGGCTCATTCCCTTCATGTTGGTCAAGACCAATAATATATTCTACTTATCCAAAAACAAGTACAACCGCATCAAGAGTTCATAGTGGAACCTCAAGTTTGGAAATCCATTCTGCATTGACTCCTCCTACTTATGCAATTACACCAGCAATAGGACAAGATATTAATACTTTAAGAGTGAAATTCTGGGCAATGGCAGAAAGTATAACAAGTTCTGGTACTTTAGAAGTTGGAGTTATGTCCGATCCAAATGATGTATCTACCTTTGAGAGCGTAGATATTATACAACCTTTGAATGTTGCTTACAATCAATACGAAGTCTATTTTGCAAATACGACATTGTCAGGATTAAATAGGTACATCGCTTTTAGACAAAATACAGTTTCTGCTGCTTATTATTATTGGATAGATGATGTAGAAATTGATTATATTCCTGCTTGTGCTAAGCCTTTGTATTTAAATGTTAGCAATACTACTGCAACTTCTACCGATATTTCTTGGACTCCTGGAAATCAAAATAGTAATTCATGGTGGTTGTATTGGAAAAATAAAACTACTAACGTATTAGATTCTGCTTATGTAAGTGGTATGACTACTCACAATATTATTAATTTAACTCCTAATACTGAGTATGAATATTACTTAATAACTGATTGTTTAACCGAACTATCAGAGTCTTCAAGTATTGGATCATTTACTACTCCATGCTCACCAGAAGTAACTTTGCCATGGATAGAAGGATTTGAGACATATGGTTCATCAGGAGCATTTCCTCCTTGTTGGTCAAGACCAATAATGTATTCTACCTATCCAAAAACAAGTACAACTGCTTCAAGGGTTCATGGAGGAACATCAAGTTTGGAAATTCATTCAGCTTTGACCCCTCCAACTTATGCCGTGACCCCAGCTTTTGCTCATAATATAGATAGTTTAAGAGTTAAATTTTGGGCAATGGCGGAGAGTATAACAAGTTCTGGCACTTTGGAAGTCGGAATTATGTCAGATCCAGCAGATGTTTCTACATTTGAGAGTGTGGAAATTATACAGCCATTGAATACAGCATACAATCAATATGAAGTTTATTTTACAAACACTACATTGAAAGGTATGGATAGGTATATTGCTTTCAGACAAAATACAGTTTCTGCTATTTATTATTATTGGATAGATGATGTAGAGGTGGATTTTATCCCTTCATGTCCTAAGCCAATTAATCAAGTAGCAAATAATATTACTACTAATTCTGCTGAGATAAGTTGGACAAGTACAAGTCAAGCAACTACATCTTGGTGGTTGTATTGGAAAGAAACTACTGCAAGTAATTTCGATTCAGTATTAGTTACTAATGATACTCTATATAATCTAAGCAATTTGAATAGTGGAACTACTTACGAATATTATTTAATTAGCGATTGTAGTACTGAAATCTCTGAACCAACTAATATTTCAACATTCTTTACCTCATGTGCTTCTATTTCTTCATTCCCTTGGATAGAAGGATTTGAATCAACATGGGCTACTGCAAGTGGAATTAGCAATGATGCAGTTCCTACACAGTGTTGGATTAATATTAATGGAGGTGCAAGCACTTCGTATAAATGGAGAAAAAGTACAACTTCAACTGTACCTTCATATGTAAGAACAGGTTCAGGTTCTGCTCAACTATATGGAGCAAATGCTGCAATGGGTGATTACTTAATAACTCCTATCTTTACTTTTACAGGGAACGAACAACTTAATTTCTGGGGTAAAGGTTATTCTACTACAACTAATTATCCTGAACATTTATGGGTAAAAGCATATAATGTAACCTTAAATGGAGATATAAGCTCATTTGCTGATACTACTTCATTTATTGATATTGGATTTATCAATGATACTAATAGATATACATGGAATGAATATGATTTCCCTCTTACTTCTCTTGTAGGAGATTATAGATTAGTATTTGCGAGAGTGAATAATGTTGGCTACTATTATCATATTGATGATATGGTAGTAGATATTATTCCTGCATGTCCAAGACCTACAACTGCTTCAGCTACAAATATTACAGCTACATCAGCAGATTTGTCATGGACTCCTGGTAGTCCAAGTGATGTTGCATGGAAAATCTATTATAGAACAACAGGGTCATCTTCATGGGATTCAGTAATGGCTACAAATACTACACATAGTTTAACAGGTCTATTAGCTTCAACAAACTACGAGGTTGGTATAACTACCGATTGTGGAAATGGATCATTCTCTAATATGAGATTAGTTAGCTTTAGAACACAATGTGGAGCTATAACTGCATTACCTTGGACAGATAATTTTGACTCATACGGAACAGGCACAAGTATATTCCCTGCATGTTGGACAAGATTAACAACTCAGACAGACAGACCTTATGTAAATGCAACTAATTACTCTTCCCCAGGCTCTCTTTACTTCTATGCCACTTCAAGTGCGTATAATTATGCTTCTATGCCAGCTTTAGATCCTTCGATTAATATATCTAATCTAAAAGCAACATTCAAGTATAGAACAACACTTGCAGCTGATGAATTAGTTATTGGTGTTATGTCAGACCCTAATATTGCATCTACATTTGTTCCTGTTGATACTGTAAGTGCTGCCTCTACAACTACATGGTATGATAAGACTGTATTATTCAGTAATTATGTTGGTACGGGACATTATATTGCATTCCATATCCAATCTTCAGGTACTCAAAGATACGCTTATATTGATGACCTTGAAATTTCTTATGATATTACTTGTGCAGCTCCAACCAATGTTGTTGCAAATAATATAGCAACTACAAGTGCAGATATTTCTTGGACAGCTGGTGGAAGCGAAATTGGATGGCAAATCAGAGAAGGTTTATCTGGAACAATAGTTAACTTAGTTAATACACAATACCAAGCAACAGGACTTACTGCTAATACTCCTTATACATTCTATGTAAGAAGTGATTGTGGTAGTGGAGCATTCTCTTCATGGGTTGCTGTTAACTTTACTACTGACGATATGCCAACTAATCCAGTTGTTACAACTTCTCAAGTTACTGCTTACACTCATAATACAGCAACCTTTACAGGATCTTATACTGAGGGAAGCGATGTTGTAACTGCGATAGGTTTTGACTATAAATTAGCATCTGCAAGTAATTGGACAAATACTCCAATA
>JALNZV010000025.1 GCA_023229175.1 Tissierellaceae bacterium
GTCTTTCTCCAATTTCAATAACTTTTCCTTCCCCGCTGTCTGATTCCCCACCAATTATTGGATTAAACCCTTCTGTGGCTGCAAATGGTCTAAATCCTATAGTTGAAGAGATTCCTACATCGACACCATATACTACTTGTGCAACTGTTTCATTTGAACTCACTATTTGATAATCAATGCCCTCGATTTCAGAACTTAGTCTTAAATCTATCCAATCATACCCAGGATATCCATTTTCCACAGATGCCTGCATATAGTATTTTATAATCTGATTGTATTCTATTTTTTCATATTCATATTCATACGTTTTCTCATTATAGCCTATAGAATGTTCAAGCTTAAACTCGACTTGTTCTGGTTCCTCTGGTTCCTCTGGTTCCTCTGGGTCCTCAGTACCTTCACCTGGGCCTGGTACCACAGGTGTAGTCGTTCCTCCCCCACCTCCTGTTGATGGCGGCGTTGGTTCAGGCTCTGGTCTTGGCGGTGCTGGTGGATTGTAGTCTGGTGCACTTGCCAACTGCTGCCCTTCTATTTCTTCTTCTACTTCTGCCATTTCATCTGGCACTATATTTGGGTTCTTTGCCTTTTCTTCTCTCTTTTTTACTGCTTCTTTTACTGCTTCTTCTATGGTCTCTATTATTTCTTCTGGCAATGCCAGTGGGTCTTCTTTAATTATTTCTTCTACCCTTTCTAAGAATACTTCTGGCAATCCTTCTAGTTTTATTGTTTCTACCTTTGTCCTTACTTCTTCTACTTTTTCTCCTTCTGTAAATTCTACTTGTTTTAGGGCTTCCACTATAAAGCTTTCTTCTTCTCCTTGACCTGCCCCTATTCCTGTGACTTCTCCCAGGCTGTCTACATTTACTCTAACTTCTACTGCCCCGTCTACTACTCTTAGGTCCACATTGCCACTTCTGTATTGGGTGAAGAACTCTGTTCCTCGAACCCCCATTACTGCTGTTGGGGTTTTTATTTCAAATCTGGAGTTGTCTGGAAGCTTTTTCTTTACTGAAGAGCCTACTCCTCCAGATTGAAGGTTTACTGAGCTTTGTTTTGCTCCACTTGAGCCCCTTAGCTCTGATATATATATTTTAGTGTCTTCTGTCAATGTGATGACTACCTCGTCGTCCATTTCTATCTTTGCCTTGCCATTGGAGCCTGTTATTATCCTGTCTCCCTCTGTCAATCTCATGTTTTTAAAGGCATTAAATGGCTTCTCTCCCCCTGCTCTAAGGACTTGAACCTCTCCTTCCATGGATATAAGTTTTGCAGATATTTTTGCCTCTGCAAACACATTTATGGGCAACCCTGTGAATATTAATCCTATGACTAGCAATAGGGCTATTATCCTCTTGTTCATCCTTTCCACCTCCATCGTATTTAACCTATTATTCATTTCCCGTTGGGGCGGACAAAATCTCCGTCCCTTTGTCTTCTGTTTCCAGCAATCTATTTACTTGATATATTTGAAATCCCTGGGCTTTTCCTTTCATTTGAATCCGCCCCAAATCCGTGACTTCTACGAATTCTTTTACCTTGTCGTAAACCTCTTGGCTAATGAGTATCTGCCCAGGTTTACTGTTGCTTTCTATTCTGGCTGCCGTATTTACTGTATCTCCTATGGCTGTAAAGTCCATACGAAAATCCGCCCCTATATTCCCAACTATGGCTGGGCCAGTATGGATACCTACTCCAAATCTGACGGTCTTGCCAAATTGTTTTTCTAATCTTTCCTGTAAAGGCCCTGCCCCTTCCTTCATAGCCCATGCCGTCTGCACTGCTCTTAGCTGATGGTTGTCCAAATCCAATGGGGCGTTGTAGAGTGCCATGGCTGCATCTCCTATATACTTGTCTAGGGTCCCACCGTATTTGAATATAGACTGGGCACAAAGGGTCAAGTAATCGTTCAATATGGATACTACTTCTTCTGGCTCTGCCGACTCGGAAAGGGGGGTAAATCCCCTAATATCTACAAAGAGTACCGATATGTCTCTCCTAGTTCCCCCTAGGTGGAGTCCTTCTTCTCCCTCTTCTAGGATTTTCCCCACTATTTGAGGGGCCACGTATTTTCCAAACACATCTGTTACCCTCTTCTTTTCCAATTGTTCTATGACGAATTTTTCTCCCAAAACAGCTATATATTGGGTGGCCAACAGTCCTAGGGGATAAATAAAGCTCATTATATATCCTCTATCTCCTCCTGAGGCTAACTTTACTCCATATACAAATATTCCTCCCAATCCTACTAAAATCCCAAGGCCAAGCCCAGGCTTAAATCTTTTCATGGACATATATCCTGCCATAGCCAATATCAGCATAATCAACACTTGGCCAGTAAAGGGTATTTCGTTCCAAAACCTTCCCTCTATTAGCTGTTGAATAATGTTCCCATGGATTTCTACTCCATACATAGGTATCTGTGGTGCCATGGGGGTAAAATAATAGTCATCTGCCAGCCCTATGGCTGTAGGACCTACTAATACTATTTTGTCCCTAAAATATTCCCCTGGTATCTCTCCTGTCACCACCATATAATATGGTATCATCTCTATGGATGTTGGTCGTCCAGTATATCTGATGGTGGTCCTCTCCCAAGGGTCTAGGGTTATATCCTCCACATCTAAAGCTACCATACCATGCTTATGGGCAAATTTCCTGTACAATTCCCATGAAAAACTGTTTATCCTCTCTCCTTGGTGTTCAAAGAAAAGTATGGTCTTTCTCACTATGCCGTCGTTGTCCATTAGGGTATTGATGTGTCCAGACATAGATACCCTGTCTAGGTCCTCAAAGGGCCTAGTTATGCTAAGGGCATCTAGAGTCCCTCTGGATGCACTGGTGGCAAAATTTCCGTATATGGGAAATATTGCGTTTCCAGCTTCTTCCGCCATAGATACTAAATAGTCGTCGTCCCCTATTTCCGAGGACTCCTCTGCCAATATAAGGTCAAATCCAATGGCAGCAGGCTCTCCCTCCATTAGTATCCTAATTAGCTCTCCGTGATAGTCCCTAGGCCACGGCCACCTACCCATGACTTCAAGGCTTTCATCGTCTATTCCTATGATGACTATATTTGAGTCTGTCCTGCCTTCATCCTGATACAGGCTGTCCTGCAGTCTGTAGTCCAGGGTCTCAAAGCTGTTGAAAAACATTAACAAAGATATTATTACAAATAGGCTAATATGGGTAATCAACGACCACTTTTTCAAGGCCATCACCGCCTACTATGATTACCATGCCTTCCCTAGCTGCAATGGTATTCTTAAATTTCTGTTTTGCCAATACTTCTATCTCCTGCTGCTGTCTATCGCTGCGATCGTCTTTGTGATGGAAAAGGATTAGGTTTCCAATGTTTCCCTCTTTGCTGATTACAGTTCCTTCCTCCCAAGTGGAGTGACCCCAGCCTTTCTTTCCCCCGCAAAGTCCACCTATATACTCTTCATCTGTATAGTGGGTGTCGTAGATTAAAATATCTGCACCTTTTATAAACTCTAAGAATTCCCCTCTCCTTTGTCCTTCCATGGGCTCAGTATCAGTACTATAAACTACTTTTGAGGCCCCCTTCTCAATTTTAAATGCAAGACAGCCACTGGGGTGATTTACCTCAAAGGTACTGATTTTTGTGCCGTCTTGGAAAACAAATTCCTCATCTGTATTTATGCCTATAAATTCGTAATCAGCCTTCATCATTTCCATTGTTATGGGGAAATAAGGTGCCTTCATTTGGTTTATGATTGCATCCTCAAAGCTTAGCTCTTTTTTATCCTGCCCATATAATGTAAAGGTATTGCCTTCCTCATATAGGGGCATGAAAAATGGCAATCCCTGTATATGATCCCAGTGAAGGTGGGAAAAGAATATGTCTGCATCTGCTTTGCCCCCATCAAACATTTTCTTTCCCAACACTGCCAAACCTGTGCCTCCATCAAAAATGAAGTTCTTTTTCTTCGTCTCTATTTGAACGCAAGATGTATTTCCTCCAAATAAAATGGTGTCCCTACTGGGAGTAGGTTTTGATCCCCTGACTCCCCAAAACGTGATTTTCAAGTCCATTTCCATACACCCTACCTTTGTATTATTTCATTTGAACTGATATTATCTTTTCTTCTTCTAAATATTTGACTTCTAGGTCCATTATTCCCTCTAGGGCTTTTAAATCCAAGAGTGAACGCCCTTCGTATAGTATAAAATCTCCTTCTTCATGGGATAGTGTTGTGGCGTATCCCCCAAGATTTATATCTACTTCTTGGGTCTCATCCTTCCACTTGATTTCTCCTCCAACTGCCTCTACAACAGCCCTAATAGGAACCCTAACTACATCTTCTATTGCCATAGGCTCCACATCTGGAAATTCAACTAAAATTCCATTGAAGTATAGGATTATATTGTCCCCTACAAGTCTTGGACTTATGGAAGATAGGTTTTTTCCCTTGTCTGGGATTACTATTATCCTATTATTCCACCTGTCGGAAATAAAGAGCTTTCCTCCACCGTAAGCCAATCCTGTGGGTCCATCCAGGTATATTTTAAATTCCTTGTCTTCTTTTTCCCCAGCAAGTCCCGCTCCCAATATGGTGCTTACATTGGAATCCTTTATTTCTCTGATAACGTGATTGTATGAGTCCGATACTAGAATAGCCCCATCTTTTCCCCCTGTTATCCCTTTGGGAAAGTTAAAGTATGCTATTTGTCCAGGTCCATCTAGGTAGCCGCCTAGCCAATAGTGGCTTTCGTCGTCCTTTATTGAGTGGTTGCCCCATACTAGGTCTATTTTGCCTTTATCATTTAATCTTTTAATCTGGTGATTTCCTCCATCTACTACATAAAGCTTGCCGTCTTCGTCAAAAAATAGGTCTATTGGTTCATTTAATAGTTTATCGTCACCCAACTTGCCTGCAAATGTAGTCACTTTACCTGTTTTGTCTATTTTTCTAATTGTGTTATTGAGCGTATCTGCCACAAAAATGTTCTTATCTTCATCCAATGCCAATGATGATGGGCTTAAAAAACTGGCCTCTAGGCCTTTTCCATCCTTGTATCCTGCTATTTTCCCCCCAGCTATGGTTGTTACCTTCCCATCAAATATTTGTCTGATGGCATGGTTGCCTGTATCTGCTACGAATATGGAACCATTTTCCGCTACTGCAACTCCCCTAGGCCTATTGAACATAGCCTTGTCTAAGCTTCCATCTACATATCCCCCACCTGGAAATCCAAACCTGTCTTCTCCCTTGTTAAGTCCTGCTATGGTCTTTACCTCCATAGTCTTCAAGTCTAGGCTGGCTATTCTGTGGTTTCCTGTATCTGCTATTATCAAGGCATTTAGCTTCTCACTATAGGCTATGCCAAAGGGATTGTTAAAGGATACTTCTGTAGCCTTTCCATCACTCCTAGCTGATTCCCCACTACCTATTACAGTTAGCCCACTTGCAGAGGCGGTATTATTTACCCCTAAAGCTGAACTAGCTAAGACCATTGTCATGATTAACACCATGACTATTGTCTTGATTAAACCTCTCCTGCACATAGAATTATCCCCCTTCTCAATTTTAGAATATTTTGACAACTGTATAAATATATATACCCACTCTCCGCCAAAACTCTACATATTTGTACATATTATAGAAATATTTTTAACCCATCTATAAGTTTTTTTTATTTGGGTAATATTAAAGTAATGATATGCAAAATTTGAGGGGGAGACTTATGCTAGAGTTAAATTCCGATCAAAAACTTAAACTTTTATTCGATTACGTAGGGAAAATTGCCGATGAATCTAGGTTGGACAATCTATTGATGCTCATGGCAGATTTAGGGCGAGAGCTAATAGTAGCCGATAGGTGTACCCTTTGGCTTTACGATAGAGGAAATAATCAACTGTGGACAAAGGTCGCCCACGGTATTCCAGAGATACGAATACCTGCAGATACGGGCATAGTGGGCCACGTCCTCAATACTCAAGAAGAATATTTTACAAACGACCCCTATGGCGACCAAAATTTTAACTGTGAGGTAGATAAGGAAACTGGATATATCACTAAATCTTTGCTTGCTTTACCCCTATTTGACAACGAGGGCAATATATTTGGTGCCTATCAAGCAGTAAA
Organism: Tissierellaceae bacterium; assembly: GCA_023229175.1. GTDB lineage: Bacteria > Bacillota > Clostridia > Tissierellales > Tissierellaceae > JAAYFT01. The sequence continues at coordinate 6,108 of JALNZV010000025.1, forward strand.
CAAGATGTCTTCCTCTGGGGAATTTACTAAGGAAGACTTTGGCACCTTGAAGATGGTTGCGTCCTACTCTGAAAAGTCTCTGACCAATGCAATACTCAACGAAGAAATCGAAAAGACTCAAAAGGAAATCATATTTCTAATGGCTGAAATCGGTGAGAGCAGATCCAAGGAAACTGGCAACCACGTCAAGAGGGTGGCTGAGGTATCAGCCTTATTGGCAGGACTATACGGCATGGGCCAAGATGAAATCGAGCTTATAAAGATGGCTTCTCCTATGCACGATATTGGAAAGGTAGCTATACCAGATTCCATATTGCTTAAACCTGGAAAGCTGACAGATGAAGAATTTGAGCATATGAAAGAACATACGTCAATCGGATATAGATTGCTTAAAAACTCCGATAGGATAATTATCAAGACTTCATCAATTATTGCCCACGAACACCACGAAAAATGGAACGGCAGGGGATACCCCTTGGGCTTGAAGGGAGAAGAAATTCATCCCTATGGTAGAATAACTGCCATTGCCGACGTGTTTGACGCACTGGCATCTGAGAGAGTATATAAACCTGCATGGCCTTATGACAAAGTGCGAAGCCTATTTGAAGAAGAAAAGGGCCATCACTTTGACCCAGTAATGACCCAACTTTTTTTAGACAATTTCCAAGATTTTGTAGATATATTAGAAAATAATAAAGATTAATACTATATTTCCATTATTCTTAAGTTTGTAAGTGTACTGCCTATGACCTCCCTATTGTCCCCAAATATAGGTGCTGCCACGGTAATAACTGGCTTGTGGGTTACCAAGGATATATAGGTCTTTGTTATATGAGAATTTCCCTTCATCACGTCTATAAACCAGGGCCTAAAGGAAAAGTTTGCACCGATACCCTTTGAGTCATTTGAGGCTATTACTGTACCTTCTTTATCTGTAATATAGGCAAAGTCCAAGTATTCGCTGTGCCTCATAAAGTCCTCTAAAACAGGCTTTGATTTGTCCATATTTGTGATTTCTTGTTTTTTTGACATATCCACAAGTAAATCTAATATTCTCTTTGTCTCCGCCACTTGTCTTTCTTCTAGTTTTGATTCCTTTACTAAGCTGGCGGTCAACTGATTTTGATCTGCAGACATTTTATGTAACTGTTGAGAAATGTTATTTAAATTGTCTGTTAGCTGTGTACGTGCTTGACTAGAAGCACTAACTTCTTCGCTGCTGGCTGCTGTTTCCTGAGACATAGCTGCTACCTTATCTACTTCGTCAAATATAGCCTTTGTACTATTGAGATCCTCTTCCAAAAACTTCACTATGTCGTCGACTGTATCCTTTACTGTATCCACTAAAGCCTTCATTTCGTAAAACTTCTCAGCTGTGTTCTTTGTCTCTATGGAGTTTTTCTCTATTAGCTCTACGGTTTCCTCTACGTTATCTGCTGTTATTTGAGTTTGGTCTTTTATTTCATTTGCTGTAAAACTTATTTTGTCTGCTGCTATTTTAGATTCCTCTGCCAATTTTCGTACTTCTTCTGCCACTATGGCAAATCCTCTACCTGCTTCACCTGCCCTAGCTGCTTCTATGGCTGCATTGAGAGCTAACAAATTAGTTTGCTCTGCAACCTGAGTTACTGAATGGACTATAGCACTAATCTCTTCAGATTTTATCTGAAGCTCCCTGATGTTTTCTGCAGATACCCTATTGGACTCTACTGTTTTATCTATGTCGTCTGTCAAATTTGTCAGTATAATTTGTATATGGTCGGAGAGCTCCCTAAAGTCATCTATGACCCCTACGGATTTTCTAGTTTCCGACTCCAATGTCACTGCCTGTTCAACTAAGTTGTTTACCAACCTTGATATGTTTTCTATGGAATACGCCGTTTCATCTGCCCCTTTTGCTACTCCATCTATGGCTTGTAAGATTTCCCTATCTGATATATTCGCTCCGTTGACAACTTCAAGCAACCTTTCTGAGTAAAATGCGTTTTTTTGGGCAGACATGTCAAACTGCTCTAGCATCTCCATAAGACTGTTTACCAATCCCTCAAAATCTTTGATTACGTTGTGTTCTCCTTCCACTTTTTCTAAATAATCCAATGAGCCGAAAAAGTCACCAGACAGCAAAAGATTTATGGTCTTGGATATCCTTTCAGCCAAATTTCCCGAACTGCCATTGCCAAGGTTGGCGATTACCATGGCAGCTATCAATGAACCAATCAACGTTGCCACAATTGGAATAATTAAAGTATCTACCTTTATATTGACTAGATATAAAGCCAACAAAAGCAAAATAGTAGGTATAGTCGATACTATGAATATCAGCGGAAATCTTCCTTTTTTCATTTGTTATACCTCCTGGTTCAGTTAATTTAATATATTAACAGATTAACATAAATAACTAAAAATGTCTAGCATTCCAGTTTTATACACATATGTTAAGTTTTGAGGCTTTATTTATCCCAGTTACTAGTGATATACTTTTAAAAAATGTTACTATTTTGTAACCTTTTGAAAGGAGGGAAATGGATAAGGTTATATTTCGCAAATTTCAAGGAGGACATAATATGTTAAATAAGAAAAAAAAGGCAGCAATCTCAATACTAGCTGCCACTGTACTTAGTTCATCAGCAGCCAGCGCTGCAAACTTTTACTATCCAACTGTTACTTATGGAAACAATTTCAATAAGGGCTATGTGATAAATTACTACTACGACTACACCCCCATTGAAAATTATCCTCAATGGACATGGACCGTAGTAAGTACAAGCCCTGTGTCAAGACCTGGGACAACCATTCAATTACCTGAAAAACCTTCTGTCCCAAATGTACCATCTAATCCCGTGCCAAATAATCCAAGACCAAATTACCCAGTGGAGACCCCAGAAATACCTACTAAACCTACTAATCCCGCTCCTACTCCTTCTATTTCAGGCCTATCTGCCATAGAAGCTGAAGTGGTTAGATTAGTCAATGTAGAGAGACAAAGGGAAGGTTTGAGGCCGCTGGAAGCTAGTGTTGAACTGTCCAATGTTGCAAGAAAAAAATCAGAAGATATGGGAAAAAACAACTACTTTAATCACAATTCGCCTACTTATGGTTCGCCCTTCGATATGATGAAATCTTTCGGTATCAAGTACGGCACTGCTGGAGAGAACATCGCAAAGGGTCAGCTTTCTGCCCAATCAGTGGTCAGGGCATGGATGAATTCCTCAGGTCATAGGGCAAATATCATGAACCCAAGTTTTACCAGAATAGGTGTAGGATACTATCAGACTGGCAATGGGACAAACTATTGGACTCAAATGTTTACAAATTAATTAGAGTATCAAAATATCATTATCAATTATAATTTTTTTGTGATATAATAGTAGTTGGCCTTCTAGCAGAAGGCTAACTACTATTTAATTTAGGTGATCAGATGAATAAAGAAAACGAAAGACGAAAATTGTTAGGAGAGGAGCCCATAGGAAGGCTTTTATTTAAATTCTCCCTGCCTGCAATTACTGGAATGATTGTAAACGCATTGTACAATGTTGTAGATAGAATATTTATTGGCAAAGGGGTTGGAGATTTAGCCATTGGCGGTATATTTATTACTATGCCTATATCCTTGGTTATCATGGCTTTTGGTATGCTAATTGGCATTGGAGGAAATACCTTGGTGTCCATTAAATTGGGACAAGATAGGAAGGAAGAAGCAGAAAAAGTCACAGGAAATGCCTTTGTGCTTCTTATATTGGCTTCATTGGCCATAAGCGTTTTTGGACTCATTTTTCTAAAACCTCTATTGAACGCCTTTGGTGCCTCACCTTCTAATTTTGGATACGCCTATGACTATATGAAAATCATACTAATAGGTGCACCCCTCCAGACCATTGGATTTGGAATGAACAACTTTATTAGGGGAGAGGGAAGTCCAACTATTGCCATGAAAACTATGCTCATAGGAGCTATTACAAATACCATACTGGACCCCATTTTCATATTTGTATTCCATATGGGAGTACAAGGAGCTGCTTTAGCCACTATCATATCTCAAGGCTTATCTGCAATTTGGGTTATGAGGTATTTCTTTGGGGGCAAATCCATGCTTAGCATTAAAAAATCCTATTTGAAATTGAAATGGGAGATATTTAAGGACATCATAGCCATTGGCGTAGGACCTTTTAGTATGCAAATCGCTGGAAGCATGGTAACAGTTCTATTGAACAACAGCTTAAAGAACTACGGCGGTGACTTAGCAAATTCCAGCATGGCAGTTATAAATAGCGTGGCAATGATGGTAATGATGCCTGTATTTGGCATAAACCAAGGCTCTCAGCCCATTATAGGGTTTAACTACGGTGCCAAGAATTACGACAGAGTAAAGGAAACCCTTAAGTATTCTATTATAGCGGCTACAACCTTGACTTCATTGGGATTTGTACTGACACAATTTTTTCCTGTTAAGCTATATCAGCTATTTATAAGCAAAAATGGAAACCTTACGGAAATTTCAAGGATTGGGGTTCCAGGCATGAGGACATACCTAGCTATGTTTCCCATAATAGGTTTTCAAGTGGTGAGTTCCAACTATTTTCAGGCAACGGGAAAGCCAAAGCAATCTATGTTTTTAAGTTTGTCTAGGCAAGTGCTTATCCTAATTCCTGCACTAATTATTCTTCCTAGAATATTTGGGCTAACTGGAGTATGGATGGCAGGACCTTTGGCGGACTTTATCGCTTCTGTCCTTACTGCATTTTTCGTACTGCGGAGCATAAAAAATCTAGGAAATGAAACAAATCCTAGATTAAATAAGACTATTGAAGAAAATTAAGGGCCTAAATCAGACCCTTTATTGTTTGTGTAAAATTATTCATCATCCTAGCTGTAAATCCCCATATAATATATTCTCCGTAATAGTAAAACATTACGACATTCTTTCCCTTTCTCCAATTATAGTCCTTCCCATTTGGTATTAAATTATAGGGAAATTCTTCGTTTATCACAGTTTCCAGTTCCAATTCGTATTTATCTGGTTCATTATCTAGAAAAAAGTCCAGGGGCACAGTAAATATATGATCCACTTCGTCTTTATTAGGTCGTATTTCTTTTACTTCTATGCCACTTATGGTGCCTACAAAGCAATGGATTGTAATGCCAGCATAGGATACTAAATAATCAAGTTCTCCAATGATTTCAATGCTTTCTCTCCCAATGTTTAATTCTTCCATAGTTTCCCTAATGGCGGCTTCCTCGTAAGTCTCACTGCCCTCTACTTCTCCACCGGGAAAGGATATTTCTCCAGGCTGCTGAGTCAAATCCTTTGACCTCAACTCAAATATTATTTCCAGTTTTCCTTCGTTTTCTACTATAGGTATGAGAACTGCATACCTATTTTTAATGTCCAAAGGCTTAGGGGTTCTATCTATTAATTTTTTAATAATATCTTTAATATCCATATTGCACCTCCTGACCTAAACCTTCTCCATTAGCTAAAAATTATATCGGCTATTTCCAATATAATTTCTTCCTTTCCAAATATGGGGATTATGTCCACCTTCTCGATTATCCTATCAAATGTACTTATCTCATCTCTTTCCTTGAGAATCTTTTGAGTCTTTACCAATTCTACCAGTTCCTCAAAACTGTAAATTTCATACTTGTTTATATTGCATTTCTCCGCCTTTTTCTCCAATAAATATATCAATAAATCCTCATAATTCTTTGTCTTATCTAAGGAAAGCATGGAGTATATCTTTGGTACTATATCTTCAAATAATGTCCTCATATAATAGCCTTCGTGTAACCTAAGGATATCCCTTATTTGTGTTATTTGACTTTTACTTAAATTTAGCAAAATATTGAGAAAAAACTGTTCGTCACCCTTGGGCTCTATATAATATCTATCGCCTTTTAGCCCCCTTAAAGCCCTTAGGCCATCGTAATACCCCATTCTAATATTTGACCTAGCCCTTCTGCTGTCGTATTCTACGGTTCTTCCCAGATATTCACTAGGGGATATGACTATAGAAGTCTTACCAGGTAATCTTATTCTTCGGGTTATGCCCTTGGCATGGGTCCTTATTAGTATAAGGTCTTTGTAACCTTTATTAAGCAGCATTCTATAGGGAAGATTGTCGTAAAACCCACCGTCCAAGTACCTTTTTCCCCTTATCCTCTCGGATTTAAAAAATGGCAGATAGGCACTAGCTAGAAGGTAATGGGTTAGCTCTCCTTCTGGTATATCTTCTAAAAAGATATATAGTGGTTTAAATTCGCTTAAATTAATAGTTACTATGCCAAATTCCATATGGGAACTTCTAATCTTTTCCTCGTCAATATATTCCTCCAGCAAAGCCTTTAAAGGGGTTATATCAAATCCCTTATCCCCGATGAAGGACTTAATCTTTTCCTTTATAAAGGGGAAATTCTCCCTAATTGGTCTCAGCTCCATTAGTTTTTCTATTTCCCTGTCATCTACGTCGATTACCATGGAATAGGAAATCCTGCTCCACAGTTCATAGCATTTGTCATAGTCTCCCTGTACTATCATGGCACCATTTAAAGCTCCAATGGAAGTGCCGACTACGCCGCCTATATCTATGCCTTCTTCCATTAGAGCCTTATATACGCCTATATGATATGATCCCTTTGCTCCTCCGCCTTCAAGGACTAGACCATACATCTATAACACCTCTTTACTCCTTCACAATTTCTGATGTGCAATTGGGACACCTAGTAGCATCCAAATGAATCTCCGTAAAGCAATATGGACACGTCTTTGTAGTAGGTGCCGCCTCTACTACTTCTTCTTTTTTCTTAAATTTATTTAGCTGTTTGATTACCATAAAGATTGAAAAGGCAATGATTAAAAACTCGATAATAGTATTGATAAATATTCCATAGTTAAGCGTTGCTGCTCCTGCCTCTTGGGCTGCAGCTAGCGATGGAAACTTAGAACCATCGAGGCTGACAAATAAATTGGTAAAATCGACTTTACCTACAAGTAGGCCTATGACAGGCATTACCATGTCGTTTACCAAAGATGTGACTATTTTGCCAAAGGCTCCCCCTATAATTACCCCTATGGCCAAATCTACTACATTTCCCTTTACTGCAAATTCTTTAAATTCTTTTAGCATAAGCATCTCCTCCCTTGTGTTAAAATATACCCATAATCCTCCTTAATAAACTATTGGAAACCTAGGGGAAATTTGATAGTATTAAGGAGAATAAAATTAGGAGTTGATTATATGAGAAAACCTTGGAAGGAATACTTTATGGAAATAGCAGAAATTGTAGCCACTCGCGGCACCTGCGACAGGGCATATGTGGGCTGCCTTTTGGTCAACGACGACAATAGAATCGTCTCCACGGGGTACAATGGCTCCGTAGCAGGTAATCCCCATTGCGACGACGTGGGACATACCATGAGAGATGGCCACTGTATTGCCACCATCCACGCGGAAATGAATGCCCTATTATACTGTGCAAAGGAAGGAATTCCCGTAAAGGGCTGTACTGCCTATGTAACCCACTTTCCTTGCTTGAATTGTACAAAATCTTTGATACAGGCAGGAATTAAGTTTATATACTATAAGCACGAATACAGGGTAGATGAATACGCCATCGAACTACTTAAAAGAAATAACGTAGGATTTGAGCAGATTAAATAAGGGCCTCCTTAGCCAATTTATCTGCCTCTTCGTTGTATTTCACGCCTGAGTGAGCCCGTACTTTGATAAATTTTACCTGTAATTTATCTTTGATGGAATCGTAAAACTCCTTATAGTTTTTGGTTCCATCTTTATTTGTTTTCCAATTTCCCAAGGCCCAATTTTCAATGCCCGTATAGTCGTAGTGAAGGTAAAGAGTATTTATTCCCCTCTCTATGGCTATTTTCATGGCTTCCATAGCTCCCTTTAGTTCTCCCGACACATTTCTCATCTCTGCCAAATCCTTATGGTTTTCTTTGCCGCTAAAAGACTCCTCACCAGCTAGTGTCAAAAACACAACTCCATAGCTGTATTCAAACTTCTCCAGATTAAAACTACCATCTACATAGGCTATGGCCTCTTTTTCGCCCAAATCTAATATATCTACTTCATGTGCAATTTTGCTTTCTCCATCTATAAAACTTCTAGCCTCCTCGTAGGTGGGGAATTTTTTATATATGGCACCAGAGTAGCCCTTTACATTTTCTTCACATTCTTTCCACGTTTTATATATGCCGATATTTTTACCTTTTTTAACAGCGTAATAGTACTTTGCCATTTTACACCTCCGCTTTAATGCCTTATTATATCACAGTTAGAGGCTATTTTTACTTTATAAAATCCATTATATTTCTTAACAATATAGCCATATTAATGATATAATATTACTATATGAAATACAAAGGATTTATTTTTAAAATACATGGTTTACCATAAAAGGAGGGTTTTCCAATGAAAATTGACATAATAGGAATGCCGCTATACTATGGCTGCGACAGAGATGGAGTTCAAACGGGGCCAAATACCATTAGAGAAAGGGGCCTTGAAGATATAATTCGAAAAAATGGACACAAAGTTCACGATATGGGCAATATCTATATTCCCTTCGTCCCCCAGGAGGATAAATACAAAGATCATCCGAAAATGAAATATCTAGGTGCAGTGGCTAAGGCCAATGAAGATTTAGCTAATAATGTTTATTCTTCTCTAAGTAGTGGTGGCTTTCCCTTTGTCATAGGCGGAGATCACGCCCTTGGCGCAGGCAGTATTGCAGGAGCAAGTAAGTTTTTTAACGAATTAGCAGTTATTTGGGTTGATGCCCATGGAGATATAAATACAGAGGAGACATCCCCATCGGGAAATATACACGGTATGCCCTTGGCAGCATCTATGAATGTTGGGCACCCCATTCTGACAAACATATATTTTGAGGGGATTAAGGTCAAACCGGAAAACGTATATATATTAGGTGGCAGGGACATAGATAGAGGGGAATTTGATTTGGCTGAAAGGCTAAATCTCAATCTATACACCTCCGATATAATCAATGAAAGGGGCCTAGATGCTATACTTGAAGAGATAATCGACAAAATAAACAAATCCCGCGTAGATGGCGTTCACCTGAGTTTTGACATAGATGTACTGGATTCCAGTTTAGTACCCGGTACTGGAACACCTGTTGAAAATGGATTTACCATGGAGGAAGGAAAACAGGTTTTCACGACTTTGCTGAAGGAAGGTTTTGTAAATTCCATGGACTTTGTGGAGTTAAACCCAAAAATAGACCACGAAGACGGCCGAACTGTGGATAATTGTATGGATATTGTGGAGCATATATTTAAGGTTATATAATCAAAAGAACGAAGATTTTCAAATTAGGGACATTTATGTCCCTAATTTTGAATAATAAGATAATAGCTTAAGTCCAAGATATTAAAGGGGGCAGCAAACATGGACATTATAGAGATAAAAAATATTAGTAAAAAGTTCGATGACAAGGTCGTATTAGACGATATTTCCTTTACTGTAGAGGAGGGGGACGTATTTGGATTAATAGGCCCCAATGGAGCTGGTAAATCTACCTTGATTAACATAATGACCGGCCTATTGGACCCAAATAACGGCTCTATCAGCATTGGCGGCTTCGATGTAGGAAAAGAGACATTAAAGGCAAAGGAGTTTTTTGGACTAGTACCTCAAGAATTAGCCTTGATGGAGGCAGTATCTGCAAATGACAATTTGGAGTTTTTTGGCAGCCTTTATGGATTAAAAGGCAAGGTCCTAAAAGATAGAATAGGCTATGCCTTGGAAATCACAGGCCTATCTGAAAAAAGGAAGGATAAGGTCAAGAAATTCTCTGGCGGCATGAAAAGAAGGCTGAATTTAGCGGCGGCAATAATGCACAATCCTAAAATACTTATTTTAGATGAGCCTACAGTAGGTATTGATCCCCAGTCAAGAAATCATATATTCCAGTTCATAAAGGGTGTTAATAAGGATAGAAATACTACTGTTATCTACACATCCCACTATATGGAAGAGGTTGAGTACCTATGTAACAATATATTTATCATAGATGAGGGCAAAGAAGTGGCCTACGGCAGCAAAAACTCTGTGAAATCCATGATAAATAGGAATAATAAGGTACATCTTAGGGTCGAAAACTTAAATACGGATTTAATAGATAGCATTCGAGCTATAAATGGCGTAGTAGATTGTGAAAATTCCCACGAAGAAATAGATTTATTGGTTGAAGAAAACAACTTTAAATTAGAACCATTATTGAAAATCCTTGAAAGCAACCATTCTACAATTAAAAGCATCAATGTGGCAGAGCCCAATCTGGAAGAAGTATTCCTTGCTTTAACTGGGAAAAAACTAAGGGATTAGGGGTGAAGATATGAAACTGTTAGCATACATAAAGCTTAGTATAAAAAGTATAATAAGAGAGTTCCCTTCATTTGTACTATCCTATGGAGTCTACCCTTTAGTCATAGCCCTTGTAATGGGATATGTGCAAAAAGATATGTTTACGCCATCCATTAGTGAACCTATATTTTCAGTTATTATAAGAGATGAAGATGATTCAGAACAGTCTCGAAACTTGGTAGCTTTTTTAAATAGCGATGAAATATCACAGGTCATGACTGTTAAAAATTCTGAGGAAGGCAAATTTGATTACACTCTTAGGATTCCAGAGGGCTATGAAAATAGTCTCCTAGGTAATGGCAGTTCAACTGTGAAAGTAGAGGCAGAAGAAAAGTCCTCGACTTCATTAGGTAATATATTGGTAAGCATAGTTGACAGATACAATCAGGAGGCAAGCCAAGGTCTAACCATACAAAGGAACATTGAAAAACTGCCTGTATCGTCAGGGGAAAAGGAGAAAATCCTTTCGGATATAAACCATATTCTAATAAATGCCAATGGCTCTAATTCTATAAAAGCCAATCTGCATACTGTTAAAAAGAGCTTAGATTCCTACGAATACTATTCTGTAACATTTTTAAGTTTCGTCTTCTTTATATTTTTAATAGCAGTTATTTCCTCGGATGCATTGGAAAAAGAAATAGGACTGTATCATAGGATAATGTCGACCCCCATGACTAGATTGGAGTATTTTCACTATGGATTTGTATCTAACTACCTTACGATGATAATTGCCAATACAATTTACGTCCTCGTCTACAGGATTACAGGTTTGTCCTTTGGGGGCTCATGGGCTTTATTGGCCATAATAGTGTCAATTCAAAGCCTGATGATTACCGTAATCGGGACCTTAATTTCTGCTGTATTCAAAAAAAAATACGGCTTAATCCTAGTACAAATACTCCTTATGACTCAAATGGTCATAGGAGGTATAATCGGTCCTGCTCACAAATTTACTTCCAACGCAGTGCTTCAAGGCTTATCTAAGTTAAAACCAGATATTCTCATAAGCAATACCTATAAAAACTATATGTTAGTTGGCAGTCTTTCTTCCATATCAAATTACTTGCTCGTTATGATAGGAATATCTTTAGTTCTATATATGCTCAATGTATTAGTGGTTCAAATGAAATGGGGTGTCAGTAAATGAGATTATTTCAACTTGTTTTTGTAAATATTAAGAGAATGATAAAGGATCCTTCGAAATTTGGATTTATGTTTATCATGCCTATAGCTGTAATATTCCTTGTAAGCTTTATGGACGGAGGGTCGAGTTCAAGTTCTGCAATGTCCAATGTGGATATAGCCATAAATATTGAGGATACAGGGGACTTAGGTGCTGAAGTCTTTAATTCGACGACAAAATCCAATTGGATATTTAACAATCAAAGAGATACTGCACTGGAGCTCTTGGAAAAAAGCCAGGTGGCAATAGTATATAATGTGCCTGAAAACTTTACTGAAAAGATTGACAACTATGAAAAACCCATCATTGAATCTTTTAAACGGGAAGAAGGAAATGCCACCATTGCCCTAGAAATTGAGATAAACGACAAAATCAATGAATTGATTAAAAAAAGGTTTTTGTTAGATAACAAAGTTATCACCGAAGTAGATGAACTATATACACTAAAGACAGAAACTGTTTTTGAAAGGAACAAGAAAGTAAGCAATGGGGACCTCCATACTGTCACCATGCTTCTTATATACTTTATTATCCTAGGCTCCACTACCATAGGAGCTGAATTAATTGAGTTTAAAAAGAAGAATATAATTTCAAGGGCTATAACCACACCTAACAAAGACTCTACCATATTAGGCAGTATTGCCTTGTCCCTATTATTGTTCCAAGTAGGGGCAAATCTCATAGTCCTGTTCTTAGGTCAAAGATTTATTGGATATAATATAGTCAATTTTCACATTATAACTGTAAACTTAATATTGGCTAGTATGTTTTCAATTACCCTATCCCTGGCAATGTCTAGGATATTTACCAATGAAGGCACAGGCTCATTGATTACAGCTTTAGTTTCTATGTTGACCTTATTTTTATCTATGTTTGCCCAAGAAGGTATATATCAAAGCGTACCCCTGTTTATAAAAAACTTAGGTAAATTTACTCCTCAATATTGGATTTTTGACAGTTTAGAGAAAACTATATTTTTCCCCAACACTCTGATAGTACTGCTTATGGTACTGGCTTTATTTTCTGCTGGTAGTTACAGGATAAAGGATTTTATAAGAAAATAAATATTTTATTGTATCTGCAATATCGTTGTAGTATGATTTACTTATGTAATTACATAAAGGAGGTTCAATAGGTATGAATGTGAAGGAAATGAGAAATACTGCAAGGGAAAAGATGAAGGGTTTCTGCAGGGTTTGTCCCGAATGCAATGGAGTTGTCTGTGCTGGTGAAGTTCCTGGTATGGGAGGCACTCTAACTGGCTCCTCTTTTAAATCTAATGTCACTGACTTGGCTAAGGTAAAAGTTCGATTAAAAACCATACATAATGCTACAAATCCAGATACTAGCTTTGATTTCTTCGGCAATAAATTGGACATGCCCATAATCGGTGCGGCTGTAACCGGTACTGCATTTAATATGGGTCCCACAATTACTGAAGAGGAATATATAGACTCAGTAGTCAGTGGCACCGTAAATGCAGGTACTATGACTATGATTGGCGACTCCGTAAATCCTGTTTACTACGATTACGCCTTAAATGCCGTTAAAAACGTAAACAGCAAAGGCATCGCCATCATCAAGCCTAAGGACAATGACGTAGTTATGGAGTTCATAAAGAAAGCGGAAGATATTGGAGCCGTAGCAGCTGGAATGGACATTGACGGGGCAGGACTAGTCACCATGGCATTACACGGTATACCTGTAGGTCCCAAAACCCCTGAAGACCTAAAGAAGATTATTTCCTCTACCAAGCTACCATTTGTATTGAAGGGCATAATGACAAAGGAAGAGGCCCTTCTAGCTGTGGAAGTGGGAGCAAAAGCAATTGTTGTCTCCAATCACGGCGGCAGGGTACTAGACCATACCCAATCAACTGCCAAGGTACTGCCTGAAATCGCTGAGGCTGTGAAAGGCAAGATTATGATTTTAGTTGATGGAGGCATCAGGACTGGTGTAGATGTACTTAAAATGATTGCCCTAGGGGCTGATGCCGTATCCATAGGCAGACCTGTTGCTATTGGTGCCTACGGTGGATTTGCAGAAGGTGTTGAACAGGTATTTTCTGATATGAAAAACCAATTGTATCAGGCTATGATCCTTACGGGAGCCAAAGACTTAAAATCAATAGATAAATCCATGATATCTATAGAATGGTAATAAAACGTATAAAAACAGGTCCTTTGGACCTGTTTTATTCTTTTCTCGTATGGGCAATTCTACTGGCAGCTGCTGCAGCAATGGCAGCTACTAAATCGTCTAAGAATGTGTGGACTGCATCGCCTTTCATCTCGTCTAATTCCTTAAGTATGCCGACCTTTTCTTTGTCTAAATATCCGTAGTTTGTAAGGCCTATGGTGCCATAGACATTTACTATGGACAGGGGAATTATTTCATCTATTCCATAAAGCCCCTCATCAGTTTCCACTATTGTCTGAAGTGGTTCCGGCAATAGCTTTTTCTCTGCAATTTCATCTAAGGCTATCCCCGTCATTATGGCGTGGATTATCTCTCTTTTTGTAAGGACTGCCTTGATATTATCCACGCATACCTCCAGTGTAAGATCTGGATAATATTTTTGCTGTAGCATCAAAACTAGCTCTCCTATGTCTTCTAGTTTTACTCCTCTTCTCTCCAGCATTTCTAGTGTCATCTTGTTTAATTCTTCCATATTATATTTTCCCATTATGCAGCCCCCTGTAAAAGTAATATTGCTTATGTTATTACCCAATATCTAATATTATATTCACTTATGGATTTTTATTATTTGTTTAATTATAAAGTATTTTGGTACTCAGACTATTATACATTTATAAATTTAATATCATTTTTGCTATATTTTCCAATTTGTCGTTTACAGACTCCCTGTCTACTGTGCCACCTCTTCCATCAAATAAAACCAAAGAGTCCATATTCAACGGGGCAAATCCTGACTCCGCCCTAAATCCAACGTTAAACATATATTCCACAAATATCCTTTGATTGTTTTTTTCATAGTTCAGGGAATGAACATAGTAACGTTTCTTTAATCTCTCAATAAAATATCCTTTTTCCAATACAAATTTAACTACGCCAATGTCAAATTTTGCCTTTATTCCCTTGACCATGATACCTCCCAAATCCTTCACGGCTTATCCCTCCTGCTATGGTTACAAACTTGTATTTATTATAGTGTGGTTCATTTATACCCATGGAAGAATTTTTAAAAACATTTTAGGTATAAGTTCCCGATAAATAGTACCCAAATAGGCAAAAAGGCATTAAAAAGACTTGTAGAAATGCCTACAAGCCTTGTTATTACTGGTATGGAGCTTAGGGGATTCGAACCCCTGGTCTCCTGACTGCCAGTCAGGCGCGATCCCAACTTCGCCAAAGCCCCAAATTCAGTTACTAATATATGATAATACATTTGGCGAAGTTTTTCAAGTATTATTTTATTATATACATTTGAGTTTACACATTAAATCTAAATTCGATTATATCTCCGTCTTCTACTACATATTCTTTGCCCTCCAATGTAGCAAGACCCTTTTCCTTTACCTTTACCATGGAGCCATGTTCTTTTAAGTATTGGAACTTACATACTTCTGCCCTGATAAATCCCTTTTCTATATCTGTATGGATTTTACCTGCTGCCTCTTTGGCAATGGTCCCCCTCCTTATGGTCCATGCCCTTACTTCGTCTTTTCCTGCTGTGAGAAATGATATGAGCCCCAAATAGTCATAGGATGTCTTTGCCAATATATCTATTCCCGATTCATCTATACCTAAATCCTCCATAAACATTTCCCTGTCCTCTTTCTCCAACTCCGTCAGCTCTAGTTCAGTCTTTATACAAAGCTCTATTAATGGTGTATCCACGGATTTGACAAACTCCTTCACTTTTTCCTTGCCTGGATATTGTCCGCTTACCAATTGATTTTCATCTACATTGGCCACTATGAGCATTGGTTTCTCCGACAGAAACGAAAAGGTCTTCAGTATTTCTTTTTCCTCATCGGTCAGGTCTATATTGTGAAGTAAGAGCCCATTTTCTAATCCTTCCCTACATTTTTTCAGCACTTCCAGTTCCTCTAGGTTCTCCTTTGTCACTTTTTTAGACGTTTCTATTCTCTCTATTCTATTTTCTATAACCCCAAGGTCTGCAAATAGCAGTTCTAGATTTATGGTCTCTATATCTCTCATGGGGTCTATGGAACCCTCTGCATGGATAACATGGTCGTTTTCAAATGCCCTGAGAACGTGGACTAGAAGGTCAACTTTTCTAATGTTGTCTAAAAATTGATTTCCCACGCCTTTCCCCGAGCTGGAACCCTTTACTAGACCTGGCACATCTATGACCTCTATATTGGCATAGGTCTTCTTCTTGGGACTGTAAATCCCATCTAAGAAATCTATTCTCTCATCTGGTATCTTTGCCATACCTAAATTTGCCTCTACCTTTCCTTGGGAGAACTCTGTAATCTCTATATGTGATCCCGTCAACAAATTAAATAAACTGGTTTTTCCTACAGTTGGCAATCCTATTAATCCTATTTTCATATGCTGCTCCTTTCACTTCTTCCTTATTTAGTTAACCTTTGCAGATTTTAGCCCAAAGATGCTGCCTCCTATGCCCAATACCCCACTCGCAAACAATATAAATACGCCCATTGACTTTAACAAGTCCTCCATATGGGGCAGGGGTATGAAAATGTTGGAGCCTATTTGTCCATAGGCAGTCTTCACTCCTAAATACACCAGCCCAAAGGCCAATAACCCTCCTGCCACAGTCAAAAACAGTCCCTCCAACACAAAGGGAAATCCTATAAAGCTTTCTGGTGCCCCAAGAAGCCTTAGGGTATTGATTTGCTCCCTGTTGTTATATATCCCCTGCCTAATGATGTGGGATATGACTACTAAAGTGGATATTCCCGTAGCTGTAATCACCAATACGCCCACTATGGTCAATAGGGATATTAGATTTTGAAGTTTGTCAATTACATCCTTATTGTCCCTTATGTAATCTATGGCTTCAATGGATTCTAACCTTTCCAAAATCGTATCCAGCTTCTCCACATTAATCTTTACTTCTATAAATGCCTGAAATGGATTCGAGTCAAATAGCTCCAGGACCTTAGCTTCTTTGCCTAATATCTCCACCATTCTCTGGTGGGATTCTTCCTTATCTACTAATTTTACCTCTTTTACATCCCCAATTATCCCTATGCTTTCCATTAGACTGTTTATGTTCACATCTTCCATGTCCTCTTGGAAAAAAACATTTATCTCTGCCTCATCCCTAAGCATATTTACTAATTGGTGGCTTACCCACCAAGCAGTAGTTATGGTAGAAAGTATAAGAAATATAAGTCCTATACTGAATATAGACAATATATTGGATAGGCGGTCCACTTGAAATATGGTCCTTGCTTCTTTAAAAAAGTACCCTATGTTTTTCATTGGACAGCACCTCTGCTTTCCATTTTTATTATGCCATTTTCTACTTTTATAATTTCTCCTTGGTCAATATTATCCAGGAGGTGGGTGGCGTGTGTAGTGATAATCACAGCTGTGTTTTCATTTCTAAAGGATGCCAGAAGGCTCATGATATTCAGGGCGTTGTCCACATCCAAATTGCCCGTTGGCTCATCTGCAAGTATCAAAGCTGGCTTTCTGGCTACTGCCCTAGCTATGGCTACTCTTTGGGTTTCTCCAAAGGAAAGATGTTCTACTACAGTATCTATTTTATGGCTTAACCCCACTTTTATCAACGCATTTTTTGATTCTTCTTTTATCATTTTAGAGGGCATGTCTAGAAATCTAAGACCCAACATGACGTTTTCCAAAGCCGTCCTTCCCTTTATTAGCTTAAATTCCTGAAATACAGGGCCTATGAGCCTTCTAAGTTTCCTTATGTTTGCCTCTTGTCCCTTTTGCATTTTTAGTCCGAGGACTTTCAGTTCCCCTTCTGTAGGGTATTCTATTCCCATGAAAAGCTTAAGTAAACTGGTCTTGCCTGAGCCGCTGGGCCCGATGATATAAGCCAATTGGCCCTTGCTTATGGCGATGTTAACTCCCCTTAAAGCCTTTGTACCGTCTCCATATACCAATGAAATATCTTTACCTTCAATCAACTAAATCACCTCGATTAAAATAGTTTTATGGCTACTAGAATTTCTAAGTATCCCTCTATGATTTCCACGCTTTTAATTATATTTCCGCCGATAATAGGTTCAAGATTTAGTACAAAGTCTCCTGCCTCAAATAAATCCTCAAGGGTGCCCTTTTCCAGGGGCATTTCCAAAAAACTTCCTTTCTCCGGCACAAATTTCAGTATTTGTCCCCCTTCTATGGCAAAGTTTCCAGTGAGGTGCAGTCCCTTGTCTGGGGCATTTAGTTCTATCTCTCCATCTCTAAATTTTATTTCCATCTTTGGTATCCAAGGGTATGCATTTATTATATCGTTAAATACCTTTTCTTCTATGGTACCTTTTACTCCCCTTAAAGTCAGGGTCTGTTTTATTCCACTTTCGGGAAAACTTCCCTCTTCAATTATCTTTGTAAATCCTTTTGTAAATTCGCCGACTATTTTCTTTAATTCCTCCATCATAATAGATACGTACTCCAGCCTTTCAAGGTAAATTTCCCTGTCGCTTTGCAAAGAAGCTAGATATTCTTCCTGTTCCTTTACTAGGGCTTGTCTTCTACTTATGCTCTCTTGGAGGTCTTTTCGTTTCTCCCCAAGGAGCTCCACGCTTTTGTCCAAGTTTGCCTTTTCTTCCATTAGTTTTTCCCGCTTTTCCTCTATAGTCATTAGTAGCCCTTCTGTATTTTTCGTCAAATCCCTTAATATATTTATCCTGCGTATCAAGGAAGTCAAGCTGTCTGAGCCCAAGATTATATCTAAATAAGAGCCCGGCCCCATTTTCTGATATGTTTTCAATACTGCCTCCAAGGCATTTAAGTTTGTGTTATAGTCCTTTTCTTCTTCCTTTATTCTAAGGTCCAATGTCTCTATATCTATGGATATACTCTTTATTTCATCGTCTATTCTCTTGCTTTCCCTTTCCATCTCTTCTATTTCTTGTACTTGGATAAATAGGTGCTTTAATATTTCTTTTTCTTCTTCTGTTATACTGTCAAGGCTTTCTTGTATGCGGATTATTTCCTCACTATTTTCAGTAAATATTTGAGAAGGTGTAAACAGCAATGCGATTATTAAAATGAATATAAGGGCCTTTCTCATCATTTTTCTATCCTCCTAGGGTCTTCTCATTATGAAAAATTGATTTTTATAATGGACTGTTTCAATATCTTCGTAGATTTTACTGAAAACATCTTCGACAAAGGTTTTATCTATGTTTTCTACATTAAAGTGCTCGTAAATCCTCTTGTCTTTTAATACTATGATTGTATCACAATAGCTAAGGGCCATATTTGGGTCATGTAGTGTTATGATGCCAGATTTTCCCTTGGCTTTTACTATCTCCCTTATCTTAGATAATACCATATGGCTATTGTTAAAATCCAGTGTGCTGTCGGGTTCGTCAAATAACATTATATCTGAATCTTGAAGCAATGATCGGGCTATGACTGCCAACTGCCTCTGCCCTTCGCTAAGGTGGAGAAAATTGGATTTGTACTTGGCCTCCATACCTACATCTTCCAGTGCCTCATATGCCTTCTCTTTATGTAAACTAGTAGGGCTGTCAAATACTCCCAAATACGGATTTATGCCCATTAGCACCACATCTAAGACCTCCGTGTCGTAGACTATACTGTGCCTCTGAGGCATAAAGCTTATGTGCTTCGCCCTTTCCTTTTCTTTATATGTATATATGTCCTTGTCCTCCACAAAGACATGGCCCTTTACGGGGCTTAGAAGTCCCCCTATTACTTTTAAAAGAGTAGTTTTGCCTGCCCCATTTAAGCCTAAAAGCCCCAGCAAAGTGCCTCTTTCCATGGAAAATCCTATGTCCTTTAATACTAAATTCCTATCATATCCTGCATTTATTTCTTGTACCTTTAATAGTCCCATGGTCTCCTCCTACTATCTATACCTGTTCATTAAATAGGCCAAATACGGTGCCCCTATGAATGTGGTCAATATGCTAATGGGGATTTCACTACTGGATATGCTCCTGGCAAGACAGTCGGCAATTATCAGTATAATTGCACCTATTATTCCCGAGAAAATTGCAGTGCCGAAGTCGTTCTTTTTCCTGATTATTCTGCCCATATGGGGTGCTATTAGTCCTATAAAGGAAATTAAACCTGTGATGCTGACTATGCTGCCCACTACTAAGGTGGCAGCTACAATGACAACGACTCTGACTTTCTTCACATTGACCCCTAGGCTCTTGCTCTCCTCGTCACTGAGGGACAGTATGTTAATCTGCCATCTGAGGAGAAATAAGGTAATTATCCCCATGGAGAAAAAAGGCAATATGGGCAGTAGTTTATCCGATGTAACTCCTGCAAAGGAGCCCATGGACCAAAACTCTATGGCCGCCAATTGCCTCTCTGGATCTGCAAAAAACTTCAGCAGCATAATGGCCCCTTGAGTAATGGAGCCTATGATAATCCCCGCCAATACTATGGTAGAAATGCCCCTGTCCCTTGACATATTTGTGAGGGCAATAGCAGTAAAAACTGCTATTAACCCTCCAAGGAATGCACTTATGCCTATGGCGTATATGCTGCCT
>JALNZV010000006.1 GCA_023229175.1 Tissierellaceae bacterium
AGCCAGGATCAAACTCTCATTTTATAGTTTGATTTGCTCTCGCTGACTTATTTGTCTATTGACTTATAGTTTAATTCTCGTAGTTTCGAATTACAATTTTATTTGCTCGATTTCTCGCATAAAATTGTTTCTCATTACGAATGACCTACCTACAACTCACTTTAAGTTCGTTGGGTTAGGTCAACTGTTTCACACTATTTACTTTTCTAGGTCCCACCCTTATCTTTTCGATTAGGGTCGTCGTATTTAAGCGACTTTATTACTATAACAAATTTTAATTTCTATGTCAACTATTATTTTAAACTATTTTTCAAAAAAATTAAAAAAACAGACTCCAAGCCTGTTTCCTTAAGGTATACTGCTATTATAGCATTATTTTTTCCAATTCTTTCCGCAATTTTTCCAATACTTTTTTTTCTATCCTAGATACAGTCATTTGAGATATATCTAAGGTTCGAGCTATGGCGACTTGAGTCTTTTTATTAAAGTACCTTTCAATTAATATTTGCTTTTCCATGTCATTTAACTTTTCCATGGTCTTCATTAAAAAATCGTTGTTTTCTATTCTACTAAAATAATAATCCTCTTCTCCTATGAGATCTGAAAGATTTATATCCTTGTCGTCGTTATTCGAATCATAAGTTATATCTAAAGATTGAGGGGTATATACTTTGCTAGCCTCCATGGCTTCAAGTATCTCCTCCTCTGTGGAATTCAGGTAATTTGCCACGTCCTGCACCGTTGGGGACCTCAATAGCTGTTGAGATAAGAATACTTTTGCATTATTTATTTTCTTTGACAATTCCTGAATCCTTCTAGGTACGCGAATTGTCCATCCCTTATCCCTAAAATATTTTTTGATTTCACCAATTATAGTGGGCGTTGCAAAACTAGAAAACTCATATCCTTTTTCTATATCGTATCTATCAATAGCATATATAAGTCCAATGCAAGCCACCTGAAATATATCATCGTATTCTATGCCTCTATTGGCATATTTTTTTGACAGTATTTCAGCAATATAAATGTGTTTTTCTATTAATACTTCCCTTGTCTTTTTATCCCTATTTTCGCTATAGTATTTAAATAATTCTTTTATTTCCTCTTTTTCTCTTTGTCCATTTGTTTCTTTTTCTTCCAATGGCCTCATAGTCATTAATTATCATCCTCAATATATTTGATCATTTTTACTCCTTCTTTGCTAAAGTTTACTTCATCCATCAATGACTTAATGATCAATAAACCTAACTCCCTTTCCTTCCTCTCCTCAAGCTCTTCTGGAATCATTTCTTTAACTCCAGATATTTCCATGGACAATTTATCTCTGAATATTTCAAAGGACAGAGAAATTGTATCCTCATGTCCCAACATAAGGGAATTCAAGCAGGCTTCTCCAATGGAGACTTTTATATCTTCTATATTTTCAACATTTAAGGACATAGTGTATGCTATACCTGATGTTGCAAGCCTTGCAAGGCTAATAAAATCAGCTTTCTTTGGTATTTTTAAAGATACGCAATCCCTACTCACTGTCTTCACCTCTTATGATGAACAGCTTGTCTAATTCTGTAATATCAAAAATTTTCCTTATGTTAGGTTTAATATTTGAAAGATATATTTTATACTCGTTTTCTTTAAGTCTCTTTAAAATAGATATTAATGCTCCTAACCCAGTACTATCTATATAGTTCAGTTTTTTTCCGTCAATAATTATATCAGCTTTGTTTTCTTCAAAATTATTTAGTATTTCCTTTTTTAATTTTGAAGATGTGTATATATCTATTTCTCCTTCGGGTATGAACACCCATTTATTTTCATTTTCATCGTAATTAACTGTAATATTTAAGGACATATAAATCCCCCCTTGTATTATGGTGATACGTATTAATTTTATAATAAAACTAGTCCAATGTAAAGGAATATACTCGGATTTAAATAAATGGCCCTTATCTATTTACATAAATAGAAACTAAGGACCATTATTTTATCTATTCCTCTTCTACGTATTTTGCCACTGCCACAACCTTATCATCTTTCATTTTCATCAATGTAACTCCCTGAGTAGATCTTCCCATTATAGAAATATCCTTTGCGACTATTCTAATGATTATACCTGCTGTTGATATCATCATTATTTCATCTTTATCGTCTACAACTTTGGCAGAGACTATATTCCCTGTCTTTTCTTTGATGCTATAGGTCAATATCCCTCTTCCACCTCTATTTTGAGTCTTATATTCATTTAGGGACGTTCTCTTTCCAAATCCAAATTCGGAAATTACCAATAGCTTTTTATTTTCTTCTATTAGTTCAACTGCTACTACGCTGTCTCCCTTCTTCAAGGCAATGGCCTTTACACCCATGGCTGTCCTGCCCATTTTTCGAACATCATTTTCGTCAAATCTTATGGACATTCCCTTTCTAGTTACTACTATTATTTCCCTGGTTCCATCGGTCTTTCTTACTCCTATTAGTTCATCGTCTTCCTTTAAGCTAATGGCTATTATCCCATTTTTCCTAATGTTTTCAAAGCTTTCTAGGCCAGTCTTTTTAATTATGCCGTTTTTCGTTATTAATACCAAATTCTTTTCCTTTGTATCTTTGTTTATGGGTATTATAGCCGTTACTTTTTCGTCTCCGTTCAAATTCAGAAGATTTATTATGGCTGTTCCCTTTGCCTGCCTGCTTCCTTCAGGTATTTCATAGGCCTTTAAAGAAAATACTTTTCCCTTGTTGGTGAAGAATAATATTGTGTCATGTGTCGACGTTATATACAATGATTCTATAAAGTCCTCTTCCCTTGTAGTTAAGGCTATTATCCCTTTTCCACCTCGTCTTTGGGTTTTATAAGTATACTCTGGGGTCCTTTTTATATATCCAAAATGTGTCAATGTAACTACTATGTCTTCTTCATCTATTATATCTTCCATATCTATTTCATCTGCCGCAGCCTTAATTCTAGTTCTTCTTACATCTCCATGTTTTTCTTTTATTTCTTCCAATTCATCTTTTATTATTTGGAATATTAGCCTTTCATTTGCCAATATTTCTCTTAATCTATTGATTTCCTTTATTAATTCTTCGTATTCCTCTTCTAACTTTTCTCTCTCTAATCCAGTCAATCTTCTCAGCCTCATGTCTAATATGGCCTGAGATTGCTTTTCTGATAAGCCAAAGTTTTCCATCAATGCATCTTTGGCAATTGCATCAGTTTTTGAGGCTCTAATTACTTTTATTACTTTATCTATATTGTCCAAGGCTATTTTCAAGCCTTCAATAATATGAGCCCTTTCCTCTGCCTTATTTAAATCAAATTGGGTTCTTCTAGTTATTATTTCTTTCTGGTGTGCAATATAGTGAGATAACATCTGTTTGAGATTCAGTACCTTAGGTTCTTCATTTACTAAGGCTAGCATTATTACGCCAAATGTAGTTTGAAATTGAGTATATTTATATAGATTATTTAATACTACATTGGGATTTGCGTCTCTTTTTACTTCTATTACTATTCTCATACCTTCTCTGTCGGATTCATCCCTTAAATCTGAAATACCTTCAATCTTTTTATCTCTTACGTATTCTGCAATTTTTTCAATTAGATTAGATTTATTGACTTGATATGGCAATTCTGTAACTATAATTTTATATCTTCCCTTATTTGTTTCCTCTATTTCTGTTACTGCTCTGACTATAACCCTTCCCCTGCCAGTTTTAAATGCAGATTTAATTCCTTCCTTTCCCATTATATGAGCTCCTGTGGGAAAATCCGGACCCTTAATTACAGTCATTAGTTCGTCTATGTCCGCATCTGGATTGTCTATTAACATTACTATTCCATCTACTACTTCCCTTAGATTGTGCGGAGGTATATTTGTTGCCATTCCTACGGCTATGCCTGAGGAACCATTTACCATTAAATTGGGAAATCTGCTTGGAAGTACTACGGGCTCTTTTAGGGTTTCGTCAAAATTTGGCCTGTATTCTACAGTATCTTTATTTATATCCCTTAGCATTTCCATGGCTAGTTTTGTCATTCTTGCTTCTGTATAACGCATGGCTGCTGCCCTATCTCCATCTATGGAACCAAAGTTCCCATGACCATCTACTAAGGGGTATCTAGTATTGAAGTCTTGAGCCAATCTTACCATTGCATCGTATACCGATGAATCCCCATGGGGATGATATTTACCAAGTACGTCCCCTACTAGCCTTGCTGATTTTCTATATTGCTTATCTGGTCCCATACTTAATTCATCCATTGCATATATTATCCTTCTATGAACTGGTTTTAAACCATCTCGCACATCTGGTAGAGCACGGCTCATTATTACGCTCATGGCATAGTCTAGATAGGATTTTTTCATTTCTTCTTCTATATTAACTTCAATTACTTTATCAAATTTATTGTCCATGGTCCACCTCCTATATATCTAAATTTATTACTAATTTTGCATTTGTCTCTATAAATTCCCTACGGGGTTGAACCTTATCTCCCATTAAGGTGGTAAATATTTCATCTGCTACCAATGCATCTTCAACGGCAACT
This sequence comes from Tissierellaceae bacterium, assembly GCA_023229175.1. Taxonomy (GTDB): domain Bacteria; phylum Bacillota; class Clostridia; order Tissierellales; family Tissierellaceae; genus JAAYFT01. The sequence continues at coordinate 4,547 of JALNZV010000006.1, forward strand.
CTCAATAATATTCTCGTCTCAGGATCCATTGTTGTATCCCAAAGTTGTTCGGGGTTCATCTCACCTAGACCCTTATACCTTTGAATTGAATAATTTGACCTGCCTATTTTATCCAATAGCTTTTCTAATTCATTGTCGCTATAGACATAGTGGTCTTTTCTAGACTTTGTCACCTTATATAGGGGAGGTTGTGCTATATATATATGTCCATTTTCTATTAATTCTTTCATGTACCTATAGAAAAATGTCAGCAATAATGTTCTAATATGTGCCCCATCTACATCGGCGTCTGTCATTATTATTATCTTTCCATATCTAAGTTTTTCTATGTCAAAATCTTCCCCTATACCCGTTCCAAATGCTGTTATAAGAGCTTTTATCTCCTCAAATCCTAATATTTTATCTATTCTAGCCTTTTCTACATTCATTATTTTGCCCTTTAGTGGTAGTATTGCCTGAAATTTCTTATCTCTACCTTGTTTAGCACTACCTCCTGCTGAGTCCCCTTCTACTATATAAATTTCTGTGATTTCTATTCCCGATTCTTGACAATCGGCAAGTTTCCCAGGCAAAGTAGTATTATCTAATATACTTTTTCTCCTAGTTAAGTCCCTCGCCTTTCTTGCAGCTTCTCTTGCTCTTTGGGATGCAATGGCTTTTTCCAATATTATCTTTCCATCCCTTGGATTTTCTTCTAAATAAATGTTTAGAAAATCGTAGGTTAATGTTTCAACTATGCCCCTTGTTTCACTGTTGCCTAGCTTTGACTTAGTTTGACCCTCGAATTGAGGTTCCATCAACTTTACAGACAATATCCCAGTCAAGCCTTCTCTCACATCGTCCCCGCTTAAATTGTCGTCTTTTTCTTTTATATATCCGTATTTTCTTCCGTAGTCGTTAATAACTCTCGTTAGTGCTGTTCTAAAACCAGATAGATGGGTACCGCCTTCTTGGGTATTGATATTATTTGCAAATGTAAATATATTTTCTGCATATGCATCTGTATATTGTAATGCAAATTCTACTATGGTGCTATCTTTTTCTCCTTCAAAATACATTATTTGTTTTTGTATAGGAGTTTTATTTTTATTTATATATTCTACAAATGACTTTATTCCGCCTTCATAGTAAAATTCCTTAGTTTTATCGATTCTTTCGTCTTTTAATACAATTTTTATTCCCTTATTTAAAAATGCCATTTCCCTAAATCTATGTTCTAAGGTTTCCAAATTTATTTCTATGGTTTCAAATACCTCTTCGTCAGGCATGTAGTGGATTGTAGTCCCTGTGTCCTCAGATTTACCTATTATTTCTAATTCTGAAGTGGCATATCCCCTTTCAAATTTTTGCATATATTCATTTCCATCTCTTTTTACCTTTGCTGTTAGCCACTTTGATAGTGCATTTACAACAGATACGCCAACCCCATGTAAACCACCGGATACTTTATATGCACCATTGTTAAATTTTCCACCAGCATGAAGTATTGTAAGGACTGTCTCCACTGTGGATTTTCCCGTTTGTGGATGTATTTCCACTGGTATACCGCTGCCATTATCTGATACTTTTACGGAATTATCCTTAAAAATAGTGATCTCTATTGTATCACATATGCCTGCCAAGGCCTCATCTATACTATTGTCAACTACTTCATACACCAAGTGATGAAGGCCCTTGGGCCCAGTACTACCTATATACATTCCTGGTCTTTTTCTTACAGGTTCTAAACCAGTTAAAACTTGAATGTCTTGGGCCGTATAATGCCTATTATTTAGGCCATTCCCATTTTTCTCATTGGTCATTGAATTACCTCCAGTCTTTATTTTAAAATCGATTAACTATTTTATATTTCCATTTTCTATGTTAAATACAGATTTTTCTATATCTTTAAGTTCCTTTAAATCTGTAGTATCAGTTGTTGTAATTAATGTTTGAATGTCTTTAAAGAGACTTATTAAATACCTTTTTCTTTCACCATCTAACTCTGAAAATACGTCGTCCAATAGTAAAACAGGATAAAAACCTTTTTGATCCTTTATTAATTCTATTTCTGACAATTTTATGGATAATACTGCTGTTCTTTGCTGTCCTTGGGAACCATATGTTTTTAATTCTTTATGGTCTATGCCTATATACAAATCGTCCCTATGGGGTCCCAATTGAGTAGAAGAATTTTCTATATCTTTTTTTCTATTTTTTTTAAGCAAATCTATATAGTTTTGCTCCATTTTCCACTTATCTTTCAATATATCGATATTGGATATATATTTTAATTCCAAACTCTCTTTATTCAAGGTTATTTTATTGTGGGTAATTTTACATATCTTTGATATTTCTTCTACATATCTTTGCCTTTCTAGTATTATATCGGTTCCTATCTTTGCCAATTGAAGATCAAATATTTCTATTAATTCCTCTATATTTTTACTAAATTTATTTAATCTAAGTAAATTATTTCTTTGAAATAAAACCTTATTGTATCGCAATATATTGTGGCTATATATGGGTTTTAGCTGGGATATTTCTAAATCCAAAAAATTTCTTCTCTCCTGGGGTCCTTCCTTTACTAATTTCAAGTCGTCGGGAGAAAAGATTATAACGTTCAGTCCACTATTTAGTTCCTTATAGTTTTTTAGTTCTGTTTTATTTATTCTTATCCTTTTAGTCCTATCCCTTTCCATTTTAATTTCAATAAATCTTTCATATTCCCCAATACTTACATTGGCCCCTATATAGGCCTCCTTCTTAGAAAAATTAATTATTTCCTTGTCCCTATTGGTTTTAAAGGACCTTCCTGTGGCACAAATATATATTCCTTCCAGTAAATTTGTTTTACCTTGGGCATTTTTTCCTACAAAGACATTGGTTTTTCTGTTAAAATCTAAACTTAAATTGTCATAATTTCTAAAATTTATTAACCTAATATTTTTAACGTGCAAAAAAAACACTCCTAAGGAAACTATAGTATGGTAAAGCTACCACTATCTATTATTTCAATTATATCATTTTTTCTAAGTTTTTTCCCTCTTTCATAGACTACTTCATTATTTACAAGTATGTTACCTTGACTTATTAAGATTTTTGCCTGGCCACCTGTTTGTACAATGCCAGCGTGCTTTAAAAATTGATCCAGCTTTATATATTCTGTTTCTATTCTTATTTTTTCCATTTTTTTCTCCTTAAAAATCATCTTGGGCTAATCTGACTGGCAATACTAAATAAGTATAATTTTCATCTTCTACTGGATTAATTATGCAGGGATTTAAACTACCCATGAAATTTAGTTGTATTTCATCTGCATCTATTACTTTTACACCTTCTAATATATACTTTGAGTTGAAAGCTATATTCATTTCTTCCCCACTTATATCTGCTGCAATATTTTCATTTACATCTCCTATTTCCGAGTTAGATCTTATTAGTATAATTCCATCTTTAATTGTCAATTTCACTAAATTTGCCTTTTCTTCCCTTGCCAATAGGGAAGCCCTTTCCAACCCATCTTGGAAAGACCTTTTATTTACAATTGCTTTTGTTTTATGGTCCTGTCTTATTATTTCTTTATAATTGAAAAATTGCCCTTCTAAAACTCTAGAATATATTGTAGTATTTCCTATTTCAAATACTACGTAGCTTGGAGCCGATGAAATAATTATCTTTTCCTCGTTTTCTTCAATTATTTTATTTAATTCATTTAATGTCCTACCTGGAATGATTACTTTAAAATCTAAATCTACCTTTGCCGGAAGCCTTTTTAATGCCAATCTATAGCCATCTAAGGCTACAAATGAAATTTTGTCTTCCAATACCTCCAGAAGTACACCTGTCAATGAAGGTCTTGATTCATCTTGTGATGTGGCTATTATAGTTTGTCTAATTGCCGTCTTTAGCAAGTCCTTGGGAAATTCAAATGAACTCTTTTCCAATATTACTGGCAAATATGGATACTCCTCTGAAGAATTTCCAATTAGGTTGAATTCTGATTCTTCACATTTTAAATTTATATTATTTTCTACGACATTTATATATATAGGTGCATCTGGCAATTTTCTAACTATATCCCCAAATATTTTAGAATCAACGACTATTGATCCGCTTCTCTCCACTTCACATTCTACGAATGTATCTATACTTATTTCCAAATCCGTGCCTATTAAATTTAATCTATTCTCTGAAGCATCTAATAATATACCGTCTAATATTTGCAATGTGGTTCTAGATGAAATTCCTTTTTGTGCAATGCTGATATGTTTCCATAAGTCTCTTTGGTTTACTTTTAATTTCATAATTTTCCTCCCTTTCAATTTTCTGATATAGAAAGAATATATTATACAGTAGTAATAGTAGTAGGACCTGTGGTTATGTGGATAGTGTATAAGGATGTGAATAACAAATAACTATAAGTTTTAATAAACTGTGGATAAGTATTGTATATTTTTAAAAACTATTCACAGTTTATCTGTTATCATTCTTTTAACTTCTTTATAATATCGTCTACCTTTCTTTTTAAGTCCATATTATCTTTTAAGTCGGAACTTATTTTGTCGTAGGCGTGTATCACCGTCGTATGATCTCTGCCGCCAAATTCATCCCCTATTTTAGGAAGAGACAAATCTGTCAATTCCCTAGTCAGGTACATGGCTATTTGTCTAGGGTATGCAATTGCCCTAGTTCTCTTTTTTGAATTAAAATCGTCTATTTTTATTCTAAAGTTTTTTGAAACGATATCTTTTATTAAATCTACAGTTATTTCTATGTTTTTATTATTAGATATTATATCTTTTAAGGCCTCTTCTGCCAGTTCTTCAGTTACTTGGGAATTAGCTAAGGAAGAATATGCTACTACCCTGATTAAAGCCCCCTCCAGTTCTCTTATGTTAGATTGAATTTTGGAAGCTATATAGAGCATCACTTCGTCACTCACTTCTATTTTTTCAATATTTGCTTTTTTCCTAAGTATTGCTATTCTAGTTTCTAAATCAGGTGGTTGTATATCGGATATTAATCCCCATTCAAATCTAGATCTGAGTCTATCTTCTAAGGTAGGTATTTCTTTCGGAGGTCTATCACTAGATATTATTATCTGTTTATTTGCTTCGTGTAAAGCGTTAAAAGTGTGAAAAAATTCTTCCTGAGTTCCTTCTTTCCCAGCTATAAATTGTATATCGTCCACCAGGAGTACGTCTATATTTCTATACTTATTTCTAAATTCTTCATTTCTATATTCTCTAATAGAGTTTATCAATTCATTTGTGAATTTTTCAGATGATACATATACTACTTTGGAAGATGGATTTTGGCTGAGTATGTAATGTCCAATTGCATGCATTAAATGTGTCTTTCCTAATCCTACACCACCATATATAAAAAGTGGATTATATGCCTGAGCAGGAGCTTCTGCAACTGCCAGTGAAGCAGCATGGGCAAATCTATTGCTGCTACCTATAACAAATGTATCAAATGTATACTTTGGGTTTAATTGGGATCTTTGATTGTATTCTCCAGATTCCTGTACCATTGATTGGTTTAGATTATATTCCTCACCTGGGATAATAAAAACAATATCTAAATCTTCCTCTGTTACGTGCTTTATAGCATTTTTAATGAGGTTTTGATATCTTCCAACCAATATGCCTTTTGTAAATTCATTTGGTGCTGCTAAAATTACTTTATCGGAAGAGATGCTAACAGGCTCTATGGTATTAAACCAAGTATTAAAACTAACTTCTGTCAATTCAACTTTCATTAAATTCAAGACTTCACTCCAAATATTATCTAATCCTGAAGACATAAATTTACCTCCTATTACATTAAAATTATTGCCATTTTAAAAATATATAAACGGATTTTACCATAGGGCTTAGGTTGTCCCCAATTCTTGTGTATAAAGTTTAATGAATATATAATAAAAATCATATACAAAAATTTGTTGATAATTTTATAATACTTTGTGTATATAATTAATTGAATAAAGTTATTAACTTATTAACATTTTATATAAACGGTGTAATGTGGATAAAAAATGAGTAAAATACAATATTTTATTTATAAATAACCTATAGTTATACACAAGTTATCCACAAAATGTGTATAACTATGGTTGTTGATACTATTAAAAAAGTTATTCACATGTATTTTAATGATAGCAGAAATTAAAAATATATTCAATAAAATTATCCACAAGACTAATAGATTGTGTATAACTTTTTGTCACTGAATGTTAATAAATTTTATACTATGCTGTAATTATTTAAAATTCTTGACATATGGTAATTAAGTCAATATAATTATTAGTAGTATTTATTTCAATTTGTTAAAACTCCATATTATATATGAAGATACCCTATTGAAGGAGGTGTTTTTTTATGAAGAGAACTTATCAACCGAAAAAAAGACAAAGAAGCAGAGAGCATGGTTTTAGAAAAAGAATGAGGACAAAAGCAGGTAGGGAAATAATAAGAGCTAGAAGAAAAAGAGGAAGAAAGAAATTAACTGCATAAGGCCCCTAGTTTGGTGGCCTTTTTTTGCTAGTTTGTGTTTTCTCAAAGGGTGTTATTATAATGGATAAAGTAAATAGGCTAAGGAGTAATATGGAGTTTAAAAAAGTATATAGTGGTGGAAAAAATTATTGGAATAAGTATTTAATTATCTATGTTAGAAAAAATAATTTAAACTATACTAGGATTGGGTATTCCATTAGTAAAAAAGTAGGAAATTCTGTGGTTAGAAATAAAATTAGAAGAAGGATGAAAGAAATATATCGTTTGAAATTAAATAATATAAAGGAAGGGTATGATATAATTATTATACCTAAGAGAAATGCGGTAAACATTTCCTATTTGGAATTAGAAAGTGCGATGCTCCATATTTTTAAACTTGGAGATATTATAGAGAAATAGAGTGATAATATGAAAAAAATAATTATTTTGATAATAAAGTTTTATCAAAAGGTAATTTCAAGATATATATTAACTGGTAGAAGTTGCAGATTTTATCCAACTTGTTCAGATTATTCTATTCAAGCTTATGAGAAGTACGGCATAGTTAAGGGCACTTATTTAAGTGTAAATAGAGTATTAAGATGTAATCCGTTTAATGAAGGTGGATACGATCCACTTAAATGATGGGGGGTTAGTAAATGTCAGCTTTTTTAGGTAATATTTTGGGTGGGCTATTGAAATTAGTCTACGATACGGTTTCATCCATTGGTTCGGAGCCAGAAACTTTTTCCTTTTATGCCATGGCAATTATAGTTACTACAATAATATTTAAGTTGTTACTTTTGCCTGTTAGCATGCATCAGACGAAGTCTACAAAAAAGATGGGGGAAATTCAACCAAGGATAAAGGAAATACAAACTAAATATAAAAACGATCCACAGACCATGCAGGCAAAGACTATGGAACTATATAAAGAAGCAAAATATAATCCAGCGTCTGGCTGTTTAATACTTATAATTCAAATTCCTATTATTTTTGCTTTCTTTAAAGTTATGCGTGAACCTACTCTATATGCTTTTAAGGATGTGGCCGCTTATGAGGCCATGAATAAGGCTTTTTTCTGGATTAAAAATCTGGAAAATCCAGATCCATTACTATGGGGTTTGCCACTATTGGCAGCAGCAACCACATATTTGCAATCTGTTACAATGTCAGCATCTAATCCGGATCAACAAGCCCAAAGTACTATGAAAACAATGAATATGTTTCTCCCAGTTATGATTTTTATGGCTGCCAAAGGATTTGCAGCTGGACTTGCGTTGTATTGGGTAATAAGTAATGTTTTCTCTATTGTACAACAATTAATTTCCAATAGGTCTTTAGGTAAGATTAAGGAGGAGAAATGAGATAATGAAATCCATTATTAAAGTATCGAAAACCGTTGAAGATGCCATAAATGAAGGTTTAATGGAATTAAATGTAAATAAGAGTGATGTAGAAATAGAGGTAATTGAAGAACCGAGTAAGGGATTATTCGGCATAATTGGTGGGAAGGATGCAAAGGTAAAAATTACGGTAATATACGATCCTGTAGAGGTCGCTGAGAATTTTATCTATAAGGTTTTACATTCTATGCAGATTAAAGCAGAGTGTATTGTAAATAAAGGTGTAGATAATTTGACCATTGATATAACTGATATTAGTTCTTCTGACATGGGTATATTAATAGGGAAAAGAGGTAATACCTTAGATGCAATACAATATCTACTGAGCCTTACTATTAATAAAAGCAAGGAAAACTATATAAAGGTAATAGTAGATATAGAAGGGTATAGGGCCAAAAGAGAGGAAACTCTAATTAGATTGGCAAATAAAATGGCAGAAAAGGCCAGGTATAGCAGAAGATTAGTAAAGCTTGAACCTATGAACCCCTATGAGAGAAGAATAATACATTCGGCATTGCAGAATAAAAGTGGAATAACAACCTATAGTGAAGGGGATGAACCCTTTAGGAGAGTAGTTATACAATCAAAATAAGACAATAAACCCAGTATAATACTGGGTTCTTCTTATAATTATGTAAATAATATATTATAGGCAATACTGATGCATTTAATGTCGGTATGTTTTTGGAGGTGATATTTTGACAATTGCAGCTATATCTACATCTATTGGAGAAGCAGGTATTGGCATTGTAAGAATCAGTGGCAAGAAGTCACTGGATATTGGAAATAAAATATTTAGAGGAAATAAAGTTGAAAAACTGGATAAGAGCCTAAACAGGAGATTGGTGTATGGACATATAGTAGATGGGGAAAGGGATTTGTTAATTGACGAAGTATTAATTTCCTTTATGGCCGGTCCAAATACCTATACTAGGGAAGATATGGTGGAGGTTTATTGCCACGGAGGGATTATTTCAGTAAGAAAGGTCCTGGACCTAGTATTGAGAAACGGTGCCAGGATTGCAGAAGCTGGTGAATTTACAAAGAGGGCATTTTTAAATGGAAGATTGGATTTATCCCAAGCAGAAGCAGTAATAGATATGATAAGGGCTAAAACTGACAAGAGCTTTGAGGCATCTTTGGGTCAACTGGAGGGTTCCCTATCTAATAAAGTCAAAAATATAAGGAATATTTTACTTGAGATGATAGCCCATGTGGAGGTATCAATTGATTTTCCAGATGAGGACATTGAAGAGGTAACCTATGAGGACTTGGAGAGAAGTGCTTATACAGTAAAAGAGGAGATAGAAAAATTACTGTCAACTTCCCAAAGGGGGAGAATATTAAGAGATGGTTTAAATACAGTTATATTAGGTAAACCCAATGTTGGAAAATCATCCTTATTAAATGCAATCCTCAGGGAGAACAGGGCAATAGTGACGAATATCCCAGGGACTACTAGGGATATAATTGAGGAGTATATAAATATAGATGGTATTCCGCTTAAGATAGTAGATACTGCGGGAATTCGGGTAACAGAAGATGTTGTAGAGCAAATTGGAGTAAATAAGGCCAAGGAAACCGTGGAAAAGGCAGATTTAATAATTGCCATATTCGATGGTTCAAGGGAACTTTCTGAGGAAGATTTTGAAATAATTGACCTCATAAAAGATAAAAAGAGTATAATATTGTTAAATAAAACTGATTTACCGTTGAAATTGACCAGGGCCTATTTGAAATCCCTGTTAGGGGAAAGGGAAATAATAGATTCCTCCATAGAATTAGGTACTGGCCTAGATATACTCGAGAAAAACATTAAAGAGTTGTTTTATAGTGGACAGGTGGAAATAAATTCTGATACTATAGTTACAAACATTAGACATAAGAGCTTGCTGGAGAAAGCCTTGGAAAATATATCTCAGGCATTAATCGATATAAAATCCAATGTGCCAATTGATTGTATCGAGGTGGATTTACGAAATTGCTGGGAGGATCTAGGCGAAATTTCAGGAGATACAGTGGGAGAAGATATTTTAGATAAGATATTCGCTGAATTTTGTATTGGAAAATAGTTAGTTTTACCTTAATATTAGAAAGGTGATTGAAATGAAAGAAGTAAAGAAATATTTGGCAGGAGACTATGATGTAGTGGTTATAGGGGCTGGACATGCTGGAGTAGAAGCTGCTTTATCAAGTAGTAGAATGGGTTTAAATACTTTGATTATGACCATGAGCTTAGATTCCATTGTGGCTTTATCCTGCAATCCAAATATTGGAGGTACTGGAAAGGGACATTTAGTTAGAGAAATAGACGCTTTAGGTGGGGAAATGGCCCTTAATATTGACAAGTCATTTATTCAGTCCAGGATGTTAAACACCTCAAAAGGTCCTGCTGTTCACTCCTTAAGGGTTCAAGCTGATAAAAAGAAATACCATATGGAAATGAAAAAGGTATTAGAAGATGAGCCAAATTTGACATTGAGACAAGGGGAAATAGTAGACATTTTCATAGACGATACGGGGGTAAAAGGTGTTGCAACTAGAACGGGTGCCGTTTACAATTGCAAGGCTGTAGTCGTGGCTACAGGTACCTATTTAAAGGGAAGAGTATATATAGGTGAGGTAAACTACGAGTCTGGTCCCGATGGCATGTTTCCATCTCTTCAATTATCCGATGCCTTAAGGGATAAGGGTTTTTATTTGAGGAGGATGAAGACTGGTACGCCTGCTAGGGTCCACAAGGATAGCATTGATTATTCTAAAATGGAAATTCAACCTGGAGACGACGAGATAATCCCATTTTCATTTTTGAATGTGGGAAAGGATTTAAGCCGTGAGCAAGTGCCTTGTTATTTAACGTATACCACTGAGAAGATGCATGAAATTATAAGGGTAAATTTACATCGATCCCCTATGTATGCAGGCGAAATTGAAGGTATTGGCCCTAGATATTGTCCATCTATTGAAGATAAAATAGTCCGTTTTTCTGACAAGGATAAACATCAAATATTTATTGAACCGGAGGGCCTCGATACTAAGGAAATGTATGTCCAAGGGGCTAGCTCAACTTTACCTGAAGAGACTCAATTGGAGATGTACAGGGAAATCATAGGTCTTGAGAATGTAAAGTTTATGAGGTCCGCCTATGCCATTGAATACGATGCTATAGATGCTACAACCCTTAAAAGGACATTGGAACACAAGGAAATTTCTAATTTATTTTTTGCAGGGCAGATTAATGGCTCCTCTGGATACGAAGAAGCTGCAGCTCAGGGGTTAATGGCGGGAATAAATGCCGTACTCAATATAAGGGGGGAAGAACCTTTTATTTTAGATAGGTCTGAAGCGTACATTGGAGTGCTAATAGACGATTTGGTTACAAAAGAAACTGATGAACCCTATAGAATGATGACTTCTAGGGCTGAATATAGGCTTACCCTTAGACAGGACAATGCAGATTTAAGGTTGACAGAAAAAGGATATAAGATAGGTCTCGTGTCTGAAGAAAGGTATTTGAGGACATTGGAGAAAAAAAATGCCATAGAAAGCGAAATTAATAGGTTAGGTAAATTGCAGATTAATCCCACAAAAGAAAACAATGAAATAATAAAACAATTAGGTAGTTCCATCCTTTCTAATCCAGTTAGTCTTTTGGATTTAATTAAAAGGCCAGAATTGGGATACGATATAGTGGGACCCTTAGATTTAAACAGGCCGGAACTTCTAAGGGAAATAAGACTACAGGTTGAGACAGAAATAAAGTACGATGGATATATTAAGAAACAAATGATTCAAATTGAGCAATTTAAAAAACTGGAGAATAAAAGATTAGATCAGAATTTCGATTATGATTTGGTAAGGGGTCTTAGCAACGAGGCAAAACAAAAGCTAAACAATATTAAGCCCGATTCTGTAGGGCAGGCCTCTAGAATTTCAGGGGTTTCCCCATCAGATATAAATGTGCTGCTTATATATTTAGAACAAAGGAGAAGGGAAGAAAGGATAGGATCCAATGGATAATCCAGACATTTTATTGCAGGGAGCTGCAAAACTTAAAATCGACTTAAATAGTAAACAAGCAATGAAATTTCAGATATATAAAACTCTATTAAAGGAATGGAATAGGAAAATTAATATTACAGCAATAACTGACGATGCTGAAATAGATATTAAACATTTTCTAGATAGTCTAACTCCCATAGCTACTAATTTATTCTTTGATGATGCAAAGGTTATTGACATCGGTACAGGTGGTGGCTTTCCTGGTTTACCCCTTAAGATTGTTAATGAAAACTTAGATATGACTTTATTAGATAGCTTAAATAAGAGGATATCTTTTTTAAATGAAGTAATTAAATCCCTAGAATTACAAGGTATAACAGCTATCCATGGAAGGGCTGAAGAATTGGGCAGAGATGTAAAATTCAGAGAAAAATACGACATTTGCATTTCTAGAGCTGTAGCATCTTTAAATACCTTGTCTGAGTATTGTATGCCATTTATAAAAATTGGGGGACATTTTATTTCAATGAAGGGGCCTGATGTAGAAAATGAATTGGAAGAAGCTGAAAAAGCAATCCAAGTTCTAGGTGGAAAGGTAATCGACCTTAAATACATTGAAATACCTCAATCAAATATAGTTCATTCTTTGATAATAGTGGAGAAAACCTCTAAAACTGCGACAAAATACCCTAGAGGAGGAGGCAATCCTAAGAAAAAACCTTTGTAATTTAGGTTTATTTGTAGGAAAAAACTTGGGCAATAAAGAAGGAAATATTATAGCAGATGTAGAACTATAGATTAAACTAATTTGGGAAGAGGGATATAAATGAGAAATGTACAAGCGGAAATAAAGTATATTCCCATTGCTGATATTAGGCCAAATCCATATCAGCCTCGAAGGGACTTTAATCAAAAATCTTTAGAGGAATTAAGTCAGTCAATAAAATCATATGGCGTCATTCAGCCCATTAGCGTAAGGCAGATTCGTGCAAATGCCTATGAGCTGATTGCTGGTGAGAGGAGACTTCGCGCTTCGGAAATAGCGAAGCTTGCTGAGATACCTGCCATAATCGTAGATTATAGGGATAAGGAGTCTGCCCTAATTGCCTTGATGGAAAACTTACAAAGAGAGGATTTGAACTATATAGAGGAAGCCGAGGGCTATAACAACCTTATTGTAGACCACGGATTTACTCAACAGGAAATTGCGGAAAAAATGGGTAAAAGTCAATCTACCATAGCAAATAAACTAAGACTTTTAAAATTGCCAGAAGACATTAAGGGGGATTTGCTTAGATACAATCTAACAGAAAGACACGGTAGAGCACTATTAAAACTGGCAGGAGACGATTTAAAGAGAAAAATTTTAAATAGAATTGTAAAAAACGATTTAAATGTAAATAGGGCAGAGTCTCTTGTAGATGGAATATTAACAGATTTGACTAAAAATGAAGAAGACGGAGTTAAGCAAAACATTAAAAGCCTTATTAGCATAAGAATTTATTTAAATACTATGAAGAAGGCTTTTTCTGCCATAAAAGAATCTGGAATTGAAGCAGAATACAAGGAGATTGACAAAGGAGACCATGTAGAAGTAGTAGTTAAAATACCAAAGACCTAGAAGGTTTTGTATTTCTAGGTTTATAAAGACAAATTAGGGTATATTAAAAACAAGAATTAATGACGAGAATACAAGCTTGGAGGTGTCTTCATGGAACCATTGCAATTGGCTTTATTAAGAGTTGTCCAGGATAGTTTTCAGTTGGGAATCATAACGGCACTACTTTCAGAAAATAATATACCCTATATTCTCAAAGACCAAGGAGCTGGGGGGTACATGAGAATCATAGGTGGTCAATCCCTTTACGGCACTGAAATATTAGTTGAAGAATCCTTTTTTGAGAAGGCAAATGAAATAGTGAATACAATATATCCCAATGAAGATTAGTTCAACGAGATAGGAAATATAAATAATTATAAACAGATAAAAATGTTCCATGTGGAACATTTTTTGACATTTTTTGCTAGAATATTTTTTAGTAAAATAATATTCTACTAAAGTTGAAAAATCTTTAACAATTCATATTCTGATATGATATTATTAATATATGAGAAATAGAGGTTATTTATTCAGGTGTAAGGACAAATATATGAAATCATAGAAAGGGTGAGTCTGTGTTCAGGAAAATGAGACGTAAAAAACAATTGTTGACGGAGGAGGAGACAATTAACATCTTAAAAAACAGCAGTGCTGGAGTGTTGGGGGTCATTGGAGACCATGGATATCCCTACACTGTTCCCATGAGCTATGTATATAGTGGCAATAAACTATATATGCATAGTGCAAAAGAAGGTCACAAGGTAGACAGTATTGTAAAGAACAGCAAAGTTTCATTTTCTGTTATAGATAGGGATGAGGTAATTCAGAGTACATTTACCACACATTTTCGTTCAGTCTCAATTTTTGGAAAAGCTAGGATATTAGCTGACTCCGAGGAAAAGATGAAGGCCCTTGAAGCCTTAGTAGGAAAATATTCCCCTGACTATATCCAAGAGGGACAACTGGAAATTGAAAAAGAGTGGGACAATGTAAGTTTAATTGAAATTGAAATAGAGCATATGACGGGTAAAGCTGCCATAGAGATAATCAACGGGTTGGAAAATAAATAATTGGAGGGATATAATGTCTAGGGAAAAAAGATTCGTTACTATTTATAAAGAAGGTAAATTTACTGGAACAAAAGTAATTGTAGACAGTAAAACGGGCGTAAACTATTTGTTTACTTGGGATGGATATGCTGGGGGATTGACTGTATTGTTGGATAAGGATGGAAAACCTGTAGTTACTCCCTTGGATGTGTACAGATAGTATAAAAGATTGATTAGGAGGGCGGTATATGCAGCAGGTATTTCACAATTTCAAGGTTTTTATGAAACAGGCTTGGGAGATTGAAAGAAGATATTTTCTTTATTTGTTTTTAAGCTTTGTTGGCATAGTTATATTTAGTTATTATACTATTCAAACACCTAAAATTGTTTTGGACATGATTGAATCATCAGAAATTGATATCTATAAGGTACTGGGCATATTTATGGTTTTAATGGTTTCTGCATTGCTATGGTCCTATAGCAAGGTGCTGTATACGCCTATAGGACATAAGATTAGGTATAGGTATCTTTTACAGATTTCAGAGCAGTATATTTCCATACCCTATGAAAAATACGATGATCCTAAAATTCAAAGTGACGTATGGAAGATAATGCGGCCTGTATCGTCCATTGACGGCGTACAAGCATTCTATACAAATATTGCACTATTTGTTGGAAATCTGGGAATCTTTTTTGTTTCTATAGGTATATTGCTTAAAATCCAATGGTGGATATCAGCCATGATTTTTATATGGTTTGGGTTTTATACAGCCCTATCTATAAAGGCTGCCAACAAGGTCGATGAAGAAACAAACAAAAATATCCACCTTAGGCGAGAGGAATGGTATTTAGATGATATAGCAGTGGATGTGGCCTATGGAAAGGAAAT
Organism: Tissierellaceae bacterium; assembly: GCA_023229175.1. Classification (GTDB taxonomy): domain Bacteria; phylum Bacillota; class Clostridia; order Tissierellales; family Tissierellaceae; genus JAAYFT01. The sequence goes on from JALNZV010000006.1 coordinate 19,972, forward strand.
TCGCGTCTTTCAACTACAGAGGTGGTTAGAGAACAAACTGATTACATTACACGACAATCTAAATATACTGACTAGGAAAAATGAAACTACATATATAATTCCAGAGATAGCAAATGATATTTTCCAGTTCATAAGGGATAGCCTTATTTATGTATTTTTAATTACTTTGTATTTTAAGAAGCAAATTAGTATAGGTGAATTTACTTCTTATAGTGTTTTAATTTTACAATTAAATAGTGCCCTAATGGCTGGTACAGAAAATATCAAACAAATTTTATCAAAACACGATAATTATAAAAAGATGATTGACTTTATCAATATTCCTAAACAATCCAACGAAGGCAGACCCATTGATTTTAATCAGAAGTGGACGATTGAATTTAATGACGTGTGGTTTAAATACCCAGAATGTGAAAATTGGATTTACGAAAATTTGAATTTTACCATTGAAAAGGGCAAAAAAATAGCCATAGTTGGATTAAATGGAGTTGGCAAAACTACCTTATTGAAATTGTTGTTGCGGCTATATAGACCAACTAAGGGGACTATCACTTTAAATGGCATAGATATATGGGAATACAAATTGGATGACTACTTTGAGCTATTTGCACCGGTTTTTCAAGAAATTAATATTTTTCCATTTACAATTGTAGAAAACATGAGCTTTGGGAGACAGGTCAGTAAAGAATCAATCCTTCGAGCCATAGAAGACTCTGGATTAAAGACGGATGAATTAAATAACGGCGACCTAGACTCTACATACATGACTCGTTATATACATTCGGATGGATTAAATTTATCCGGTGGCCAATCGCAAAAATTTGTTACAGCTAGGGCATTTGCATCTAAAAGGCCAATTTATATCCTAGATGAGCCTACCAGTGCATTAGATGCAGTTGCAGAATATGATTTCTACTACAAAATAGATGAGATAATGAAGGAACATACTGTATTATTTGTGTCCCATAGGCTGGCAAGTACACAGTTTTGTAATGAAATAGTTCTAATAGAGAATGGTACAATAGCTGAAAAAGGTACTCACAAGGAGTTATTAGATAAGTCTGGTAGGTACTCAGAGCTATTTAAGGTTCAGGCAAAATACTATCAAAGTGGTGAAGCGATATGAAAGAAAAGTATAATATCTTCTTGTTCTTTATTAGATTAGTTAGAAAAATGCGTCCAAATATATTTATTTTAAGGGGTATATACTCCATTTTTAAGACCTTGGAAATATTGCTTATAATGTATATTCCTTCAATGGTGATTTTATTGCTTTCAAATAACTTCACCTATGAAAAGATAATAATGTATATACTCGGTACCTTAGCCTTGCTATTGGCATTGAGAATAGGGAACAAGATACTAAATCGCAATGCTTTTATCAATGAGGAGAAATTTTCTCAAGAATTCCTGAGAGATATCAGCAATAAAATAGTCAATGTACCTTTTTCTCAGATTGAAGACTCAGAATTCATAGCTAAAAAAGAGGAGGCACTATTTCCGATAAAAACCCAGGGAACCATAGAAAACCTTTTTAGGACGGTCCCCACAATAGTGCAGGCTACTATCATACTCATAAGTGTTTTATCAATTTTATTGGTATATGAACCAATTCTTATGGTTTTTTCGATTCTATTGGCGGGAATTAGTTTTGGATTATGTCGTTCAATGATAAATCATGAGGCGAAGACAGCACTGAGGTCAGCTAGACAAAATAAGGAATACGTTTACTACTTAAGGGTAATGCGAAGTTCAGAAATCGCAAAAGACGTCCGCATCTATAAGATGCAACCATTTTTTATAAAAAAACTGGCTAGCTTATTTGGTTGGTATGTACAGGATGCACGGGAACTATATAGATCTCGTGAGTTTCGGGGACTAATTAATCAGGTGCTTTCTGTTATTCTATTGGGGACGATTTACGGATATTTAATCTCCAAGGTATTTTCATCATCCATTAGCGGAGCTGTTTTTATACTATTAGTCAATGCAACAGTAAATTTTAATAGCCAGATTAACGTATTTTTATCGGAATTGTTGCTCCTTAATCAACAAATAATTTACTTGAAACCTCTAATGGAGTTTTACGATTTGATCGAAACTAAAAATTACAAAGGCAATATAGTTTTGGAAGATAAAATTGAGTCCATGGAGTTTAGGGATGTATTCTTTAAATATCCAAGAACAGACGAATACGTTTTAAAAGGCTGCAGCTTTAAGATTGATTGTAGTGAGAATTTATCCATAGTAGGTAGAAATGGCAGCGGTAAAACCACTATTATTAAATTGCTTTCAAGACTGTACAAACCTCAATCAGGGGAGATATTTGTCAATGGGATAAACATCCAAGAATACGAAGAAAAGTCATACCTTAAACAATTGTCGATTATTTTCCAAGATTTTAAAACCTTCTCCTATTCAATAAGAGAAAATATTGTATTGGATAAAGATTTCGATGACAACAAACTCAATGATGCCTTGGAAAAATCGGAGCTTAAAAAGGAATTGGACCCACTTCCCAAGGGAGTTGAGACAAAACTTTCAAGACATGATGATCAGGATACAATAAGCTTGTCTAAAGGTCAGGAACAAAAGCTTGTGATAGCCCGCAGCATATATGAAGAAGGGTCCCTAATCATATTGGATGAACCAACTGCCTCTCTGGATCCTATTGCTGAAGAAGAGGTTTATCGGCATTTTAAATCCATTACAAACAATAAATTGGCTATATTTATTTCTCACCGACTATCTAGTTGCAGGTTTAGCGACAAAATTATCTACCTGTCAGAGGGGAAGGTCAGCGAATCTGGAAATCATTACGATTTGATGAAATTAGGCGGGGACTATGCAGGATTGTTTAATTTACAGGCCAGTAAATATAGATAAGACGACTTATTACGGTGGAAAATATAAAACGAAAGGGGTATGTTCATGTGGAATGACATAGAAGTTCCATGGCAGCTTGCCTTGGAATTGGCATGGGAGGCCTATAGGGAAGGTACGGTACCTATAGGAGCAGTAATTGTAAATAAATATGGCAATGTAGTATCAAAGGGAAGAAATAGGATTTTTGATTTGACCGATTATAATCAACTGTCGGGAACAAATATGGCCCACGCCGAGATGAATGCCTTGCTTGGACTAAAGGGTACTGACCATCCCAATATTCGCGAATATATACTATATACCTCTATGGAACCCTGTCCCATGTGTTTTGGCACAGCTATCATGATGAACATAAGAAATATATACTATGGTGCAAGGGATGGATTTGCAGGTGCTGCCGAGTTAAACCATAGTCTGGACTATATAAGGAAGAAAAACATGAATATAAAATATGAGGGTGGAGAGGTCGAAGCATTTCAACTGATACTGCAGTCCGCCTACGAATACAGGCGAAAGCATCCAAGGATTGAGGAGATATTGTCCTCTTGGAGGGATGTAAATCATAGGGCCATAGAATTAGGTAAGGAACTGCATGAAATGGGCTATTTCGATGAATCTGCCATAGATGTGCTGCCAATTGAAAGCGTATATAATTTTGTAATAGATAAATATGAAAAAGGCAGCAATTAAAGTATAAGCTGTATTCATTTATAATCAACATATTAAAGACACAAGGGGCGGTTGAGCAATGAATAGTTCAGTTGCAAAGGGTGCAATAGACAGTAGATACAAATTTATTAAAGATTATAAGGAGCAGGATAAGTTTAGACTATCTTTCACGTCCTTAGCTGAAAAGACTTTTGATATACAGTTTGAACATTGGTATAGCATGGGTTTCTGGAATGATAATTATATTTGTTACAGTTATTTATGGAATGGGAAAGTCATATCTAACGTATCGCTGAATAAAATGAGGCTGATTATAACTGGCAATAAATACGATGCCATACAAATAGGTACAGTAATGACCGATGAAGGTCATCGTAGAAAAGGTCTGGCACAGAGTTTGTTGGAGCAGGTAATTGAAGACCATAAAGACAAGTGCGACTTATTTTTTCTCTCTGCAGATGAAAGGGCAGTTGATTTGTACAAGAAATGTGGTTTTAAACCCTATTGTGAATCAAGATATTCAATTAATCTGGAAGGCATTTCAGATGGAAGCCTTGCAAACGGACAAGGGGAGAACCAAATAGGACTAGAGTCCGTGACAATGACTCCAGAGTTATTAAGGGAATTAAAGAGCAGGTCAGTTCCACTGTCCAATAAACTCTCTGCTACTGAAGATTATCACCTTTTAATGTTCTACTATCTATTTATGTTAGGTGACAGTTTTTATTTGTGGAGAGATGATAGCGGTGTTGAATACTATCTATCACTATATATTGATGGAGAAGAAGTTAGTTGGATGGACACCTATAGCAGTAATCCATTGACATATACTAGTATGAATGGGATACTCTTTAGTTTAAAAGATATGGGTATAAGAAGGGTACATTATAATTTTACCCCCGACATAATTGTAAATGGAATGGAGATAAATAAAGATTTAGATGGAGGATGGATGATACTAGATTACAAGGGAATCGGATTTCCTGAAGGGGCTTGGTTTCCGAGGATATCTAGATCTTAGAATAATATAAAGATTAGGGAGTGAAGATATTGTATATAGGTTGTCACTTATCGACATCAAATGGTTTTGAATCCATGGGAAAAGATGCCTTAAGTATTGGGGCCAATGTATTTCAGTTCTTTACGAGAAATCCAAGGGGCAGCAAGGCAAAGGACATAGATATAACTGATGTGGAAAAATTAATTAAAATAGGGGAGGAAAATGGTTTTGGGAAACTTCTGGCCCACGCACCATATACCCTTAATCCAGCTTCTGATAAAATCAGGACACGGGAGTTTGCAAAGCTAGTCATGGAAGACGATTTAAATAGAATGGAATACTTGCCGAATAATTTATATAATTTTCATCCAGGCAGTCATGTTGGTCAAGGGGTAGAGACTGGTATAGACTATATAATAGATTTGCTAAATCATGTCATAAAACCACATCATACTACGACTATTCTCCTAGAAACCATGGCTGGAAAGGGAACTGAAATTGGAAGATCCTTTGAAGAGTTAAGGTGGATACTTGACGGAGTAAGGCTTTCAAATAAAATGGGTGTATGCCTAGATACATGTCATATATACGATGGGGGATACGACATAGTAAACGACTTAGATGGTGTACTAGGGGAATTTGATAGAATAATTGGATTAGACAGACTATATGCTATCCATTTGAACGATAGTAAAAATCCTTTGGGCAGTAAAAAGGACCGCCATGAAAAAATTGGGGATGGAAATATTGGCTTAGAAGGAATACTTAACGTAGTTAGGCATCCAAAGCTGAGGCATTTGCCATTCTATCTTGAAACTCCAAACGAGTTAGAGGGGTACGGCAAAGAGATTGAGATGATAAAGAGTAAACTAGCTTAAAAATATTAATTAAAGTAAGGATGAAGTTCACGATGGCGTATAAAACAAATGTAATGAGAATTTTAGATAGGAATAAAATTAAATATACAAGTTACAGCTATGCAGATACAGATGCTATAAGTGGGGTTGAGGTAGTAAATATACTAAATTTAAACCCTAGTCAGGTGTTTAAAACTTTAGTTACCATAGGAAAATCAAAAAACTTCTATGTATTTTTGGTCCCCGTCGATGCAGAACTAGATCTAAAGAAGGCCAGCATAAGTGTTAATGAAAAGTCCATAGAGATGATAAAATCAAAGGATCTATTGTCCATATCTGGCTATGTCCACGGTGGCTGCTCACCTATTGGAATGAAAAAATCCTTTATTACCATCATAGATGAATCTGCAAAGGATTTTGAAAATATTATTTTTAATGCTGGAAAAATAGGTTATCAAGTTGAGATTAGCTTAGAAGACCTAAGAAAAGTGATAAATTATAATTTAGCTGATATTGTATAAATCGTTGAAGATGAGAGGTAATTAAAACATATTTTTTCAAATGAATCTACTTTAGCATTTTTAGGGACCTTTTTATTATTCTAACAGTCATGGTATCTGTGAAAATCTAAGCTAAACTTATCACTCTGATGGGTATCTTGGGTATCTTGATATTAATAATACGGTTATTTAGAAGAAAAATATAAAATAAGGCTTATAATCGCGTAAAGATGGAAAAAAATTAGATGATTAATATTTATAAAGACGGCACTAAAACAGTTAGATGTGTAAAAAGGTGGTATCTTATAACAGGGAGGTATTGACTTGAACAGCACAGTCAAGACTATATTTATAATATTAATGAGTAGTGGAATCTTCACCCTATTATTGAATTTATTACAAAAAGGTAATCCAGAAGTATTTTCTTTTGCTCAGAAGATTCCTGAAAATTGGAAAGGTAAGTGGTTTATTAGATGGACAGTGCTATTGGTTTTAATATTTACAGTTACATTATTTGTTGTTATTGCTGGATTAAATAAGACCATAGGAACAATTATAATAGGTTTTCTTATTGCGTTAACTAATTTTATACTTATGAATCCTAAGAAAGCAAATTAAAATCTTAAAAGTAGGAAATGGTGCTGACATAATACAGTTAATTATTTATACCTATAAATCATTATTTGACAAGTTTGAAAACATGTATAAAGATACAATTTATGTTTGGTATCGTATCGGCAGATTAATGCTGTGCAAAAATCCAGAGGAATGAGAAGGGATTTTGTTATCCAGAGGAGCATAGTAGGGATCATGTCATCCAGAGGAGCATAGTAGGGATCATGTCATCCAGAGGAGCATAGCGACGATGGATCTTTGTTTTAAACCCTAAGATTCCTCGTTGCACTTGGAATGACAGAGCCAGATTCCTCGACAGACTCGGAATGACAAAGTTAGATTCCTAGACAGGCTCGGAATGCCAGGCTTGTTCTTGTCATTCCGAACGAATGTGAGGAATCTTAAGGGGTGAAAATTTGTATTATGTATATATGATGGCGAATTGGAATAACAAGGTATTATATACTGGTATTACAAATAACTTGGAACGCAGAGTATATGAGCATAAAAATAAGTTAGTAAAGGGATTTACTGCTAAATATAATATAAACAAGTTAGTCTATTTTGATTTCACTGATGATGCAATCGTTGCAATATCAAGGGAGAAACAGATTAAAGGCTGGTCTAGACAGAAGAAAAACGAATTAGTAGAAAATGATAATCCAGAATGGAAAGATTTATCCTTGGATTTTTAAAACAAAGGTTCCTCGTTGCACTCGGAATGACAAACTTGTTGCTGTACATTTTTTATATTCAATGTCGTATAGGTAGAAAAATGAGAAACAGGGGTCTTGTCATCCAGAGGAGCATAGCGACGAAGGATCTTTGTTTTAAACCCTAAGATTCCTCGTTACACCTGGAATGACAGAGCCAAATCTCTCGACAGGCCCAGGATGACAAGGAAGTATTATTTATAAAACGCGACATAAGAAGATATATCTGCATTAATTTCGAGAAGGGGGTGGCTATGAAAAAGAAAAATATAATTTTTATAATCTTTTTAGTAGCTATTTTATTATCTACAGCATGCCAAAAAACTAATCACACTCCAATGCACGCCTCTATGTCAATGAAAGCAAACATGGATCATTTAGATTATGAGGATTTTAATGACATATATTCAAAAGGTGAAGAAAATTGGATTTCAAAAGAGCAATTCTACGAAGTCAAGGGACTATTGACCTCAGGGGTTCATCACGAAACCTATGAATTACTTAAATTTGACAATGGTGAGATGATATTAGTAGAATTTTCTACAAGGCTAGAAGGTGGCGAATTTAAGGTACAAGGGCTAAAAATTATACCCGATGAAATGAAAGGTTTTTTTGAAGATTAAGCAATACTATGATTTACTAAAACAATGCCATAGCAACTATAGAACAAACTTTTACAAAATGTTCCACGTGGAACATTTTGTTTTTTTAGTTCAAGCCGTTCCAAAATAAAAAATATATGGTATGATTATATTAATATGTTGACGAAAAAACATTTAAGACTTCGGATGAAAATAGGTGGTGAACTTTTTGGGAAAGGTTATTTCAATATTCAATCAAAAAGGTGGAGTAGGAAAGACTACAACGGCAATTAACCTTTGCGCAGGTTTAGGAAAACTTGGGAAAAGGGTAATTTTAATAGATATTGATCCTCAGGGGAATTCAACATCTGGTCTTGGGGTTGAAAAACACGATGGGAAACCCATAATATACGATGTACTTGTAAACGATGCCAATATTAAAGATGCTATAAGGGATACTACGGCGGAAAATGTCTTTATAATACCCTCTAATAATGAACTGGCAGGATTGGAAATTGAATTGGCTAGAGTAGGGGGTTGGGAGAGCATATTAAGGGATAAGCTAAAAGAAATACAAGGCGATTACGATTTTATATTTATAGATTGTCCTCCATCCCTGGGAATTCTCTCGGTCATAGGTCTGGTGGCATCCAATAGCGTAATCATTCCAATCCAATGTGAATATTACGCCCTAGAAGGTGTAAGTCAGTTGTTTGATACCATAAAACTTGTAAAAAAGGGGTTAAACCCGGGCTTAGAAGTAGAAGGCGTGGTACTGAGCATGTTCGACGGCAGGACAAACCTATCTATACAAGTAGTGGATGAGGTTAAGAGTTTTTTTAAAGAAAAGGTATATGTAAGCATAATTCCCAGAAACGTTAGATTGGCAGAAGCTCCAAGTCACGGCTTATCCATAATGGATTATGATGATAAATCAAAGGGAGCAGAGGCGTATATGGACCTAGCGGAGGAATTCTTAGAATTAGTTGAGGAGTGATTAGATGAGTACTAAGAAAAGAGGATTGGGCAAAGGGTTATCTGCATTAATCTCAGATGATATAGCTTACGAAAATATAGGGTCGCAAGAGGTAGTGGATTATATCGATATAGGTCTTATAACTCCCAATAAAAACCAACCTAGAGTAGATTTTAACGATGAAAGCCTTACTAGTTTGGCGGATTCAATAAGAGTCAACGGCTTAATACAACCTATATTAGTTAGAAAAGACGGCCAAAAATACGAAATAATAGCGGGAGAACGAAGATGGAGGGCTTCCAAGATGGCTGGCCTTAAGGAAATCCCCTGTCTATTGAAAGATGTAGATGAAAAGGCTTCAGCTAAATTTGCCCTGATTGAGAACATTCAAAGAGAAGACCTAAACCCCATAGAAGAGGCTATTGCATATAAAAAATTAATGAAGGATCATAAGCTTACCCAGGAAGAGGTTGCGAGGGAGATAGGAAAATCAAGGCCCTATATAGCGAATACCATAAGGCTATTAAATTTAAACAGAGAAGTGATAAAATATATTTCCAATGGAGAACTGACAGCAGGCCATGGGAAGGTGCTTTTAGGTATAGAGAATAAAGAAGAGCAGCTCAAGGCTGCAAACAAAATAATAAGTGACAGTTTAAACATCAGGGAGTCGGAGAAATTGACGACAAAAGCTAAAAGACAAACAAAACCAAAGGTGAAGAGTACAAGAGATTCTAATGTCGTAGATTTAGAGGAGAGTTTAATGAGGATTTTAGGAACTAAGGTAAATTTAGTAATCGGCAATAAAAAAGGAAAGATTGAAATTGAATACTACGGATATGAGGATTTGGAAAGAATAATCGATATCCTAAGGGGAGAGAAGCAATGGAAATAATGGTTTATCAAGTTGATGCCTTTTCCGATAGGGCTTTTGGTGGAAACCCAGCAGCTGTGGTGCTGAGCTCGAGAACCTTGACAGCCAACACGATGCAAGATATTGCAAAGGAAATGAACCTGTCTGAAACTGCCTTTGTAATTCAATTTGCGAAAGACTCATTTTGGGTTAGATTTTTTACTCCTGTATGCGAAGTTGATTTATGTGGTCATGCCACCATATCGACATTTTATACCCTAGGGAAAATGGGTTATATAGAGGGAATGATAGATGGGACAAAAACAGTATATCAAGAAACCAGATCTGGTAAGCTAGCAGTAGAGCTTGAATATAGAGATGGAGAGATATATAAGGTGTTCATGGAGCAGGCAAAACCTAAAAATATTGGTAGGGTAGAGGACCTGGAAAGACTAGCTGAGGCCATGGGAATATCTATGGAAGACATTGGGATTGGAAAAGAAACCATATATCCCGAAATAGTTTCTACAGGTCTTCCGGATATTATGTTACCCGTTAAAGATAAGGAAATACTAGACCATATGAATGTGAATATGAACAAATTGTCAAAGCTGTCGGAGGAGCTTGATGTAATAGGTGTACATGCTTTTTATCTGCCTAGCAAGGATTCCGAAATTGTCTATACTAGAAATTTTGCCCCTTTAGTAGGAATAGACGAAGAGGCGGCTACTGGCACATCGAATGGGGCTTTGATTTATTTTCTAAGGGAAAACAACCTAATAGACAGAAACAGAATTGTATCATATCAAGGTCAATCTATGAACAGACCTAGTACCATATATTGCAGGTTAGAAAAAAGAAAGGGCGAAACTATTGTAAAAGTAGGTGGAGATGCTAAAATAGTATTATCGGGTATAATGTCAATATAAACAAAAGCATAGTTCACATTTTATGTCTTTTGTAGTAAAATACATCTAGGAGGTGGGTTAATGTTTATAGAAAAAAGTGTAAAAGAGTACATGGCAACAGTAGCCAGCGGAGATCCAACGCCAGGTGGCGGTAGTGTATCTGCCTTAGTGGGAGGTCTTGGAGCAGCGTTAACCGGTATGGTAAACAATTTAACCGTAGGAAAGAAGGCTTTTGAAGAACTATCTGAGGGAATCAAAAATGAGATAGTTGAGAACGCCAAAGAAATAGAATCCCTTATGGAGGATTTAACGGGAATAGTAGACGAGGACACTAAGGCATTTGACAAAGTTATGGTAGCATTTAAACTCCCTAAGGAGACTGAGGAAGAAAAGAAAATAAGGTCAAATGCTATTCAAGAAGGGTATAAAATTGCCCTTGAAGTACCACTTAGAGCTGCTGAGAAATGCCTGAAGGTACTTGAGCTTCAAGGCGTTTTTGCCAGATATGGCAATGTCAACGCCATTACAGATGTAGGAGTAGGGACATTGCTGGCATACTCTGGGCTTGAAGGAGCTTTATTTAATGTAACCATTAATTTAGGAAGCATTAAAAATCAGGAATATAAAGAAGAAATAAGTGGAAAAGTAGACAGTATATTAAAATCGGGTAAGGATTTAAAAGAAGAATTGCTTAAAATTGTATACGAAAGACTAGGATAAGAGAAGGAAACTTCTCTTTTTCTTTTAAATTAGGGGACGTTGGGTATATATATAGAACTACTAACGGGGAGGAATGTAAATGAAGGTAATGAATGAAATAATCAAGGTCCAATTGGCCCATAGGACCATCAGGGAATTTACTGATAAAAAAGTTTCCGATGATGTATTTGCACAGCTAATGGAAGTTGCCAGGAGAACAGCCACATCTAACGGAATGCAGGCGGCCTCGATAATACGCGTCAGAAATCCTGAAATCAAGAAGAAGGTTTCCAAGGTATGCAACCAGGAATACATCGCCAGAGCTACAGAAATTTTAATATTCATAGTCGATCAATATAGAAACTCTCAGATTGCAAAGGAAAAGAATTCTACAGATGAATGTGCAAGGGATATGGACAATTTCTTTTCGGCATATACAGATGCCGTTTTAATGGCACAGAACGTAGTAAATGCGGCAGAATCCTTAGGTTTAGGTACATTTTATATGGGCAGCATACTTAACGATACGGAGGAAATCGGCAAAATTTTAAACTTGCCTCAATTGACTTTCCCAGCCTTGGGCGTAGCACTTGGATACCCGAATCAGGATCCACAGATGAAACCGAGAATGGATATGAAATACAGGGTATTTGAAGACACATATAAGAAATACGACAATTACCTCGAGGAATTAAAGGAATATGACGAAGAAATGACAACGTATTATGACCTTAGGGATGCAAACAGGAGGGTTGACTCTTTTACAAATCAAGTGGTTAAAAAGCTAAAAAGCCCTCTACCAAGGAGACAAGAAATGTTGAATATTGTCAAAAAGCAAGGATTTAATTTATACCTAAAAGATGAATAATTAAATATTCAACTCCATAGGAGTAGGTCAAAGAGACTTATAAGATAGCTCCCAAGGGGCTATCTTTACATATATGGCACATTTATACAATATGATATTTAAGGGAAAAGTAGTATAATTATGTTGTGAAAGTTTAGGAGAAAGGGAGGGTAATATGTTAAAGAATGTAATAATGAAGGCAAGAGGTAGCGAAAAGGCTGAGCTAGTCCTTAAAAATGGAAATATAATAAACGTATTTACCAATGAGATTATCAAAGGGGATTTGGCCATAGACGGTGGCATAATTATAGGCATTGGAGATTATTCTGGTGAAAAAGAAATAGATGTAGAAGGAAAATATATATCCCCAGGTTTTATAGACAGCCATGTTCACATAGAGTCGTCTATGTCATCGCCGTCACAGTTTGCTAGGGTAATAGTACCCAGGGGCGTGACCAGTATAATCGCTGACCCCCATGAGATTGCCAATGTAAAGGGAATTGACGGAATAAAATATATAATAGAGGAAAGTAAAAATACACCCTTAGACGTCCATGTAATGCTTCCCAGCTGTGTACCTTCTACAGATTTCGAAAACGCTGGGGCAGTTCTTGAGGCTGATGATTTAAAGGAGCTTATGGACCACGAAGGAGTTCTCGGCCTAGGAGAAATGATGAATTATCCTGGTGTAATTTCAGCAGACGACAAGGTAATTGACAAATTGGCTTTATTTAAGGATAGGGTAATCGACGGACATGGACCTGCTATTTCGGGTAAAGATTTAAACGCATACGTAGCATCAGGTATAAAAACAGAACATGAATGCTCGACGGTAGAAGAAGTGATTGACAGATTGAGACTAGGCATGTATATTTTATTAAGGGAAGGTTCAGCAGCTAAGGATTTGAGAAATATAATAAAACCAGTAAACAAAGACAACTTAAGGAGATTTATGTTCTGCACAGACGATAAACATCCAGAGGACCTGATAAAAGACGGATCAATTGATTTCAATATAAAATTGGCGATTAAAGAGGGAATAGAACCCATAGATGCCATAAAAATGGCCACTTTAAATGCAGCAGAGTGCTACAACCTCAAGAAGAAAGGGGCCTTAGCTCCAGGTTATGAGGCAGATGTGGTAGTAATAGACAACTTAGATGATTTTAACATAGAAAAGGTATTTAAAAATGGGATCTTAGTTGCAGAAAACAACAAGGCCCTATTTGAACCAAGTATAAATTTGCCAAAACATATGACTGATACAGTGAAAATTAAAGAAGTAGAGCTGAAGGATTTGCGAATACCCATGAAATCCAATAGGGCAAATGTCATAGGAGTACTGAAGGGCAGTTTAGTCACAGAAAAATTAGTAGAGGAAGTAGAAGTTGAAGAGGGATACTTTAAGTATTCTGATAATGACGTTTTAAAACTCGCTGTCATCGAAAGACATTTTGCCACAGGAAATGTTGGTGTAGGTTTGATTAAAAACTTCAATCTAAAGGGCGGGGCAATAGGCTCTACTATAGGGCATGATTCCCACAATATGATTGTAATAGGAGATAACGATAGGGATATGTTGGCTGCAATAAAAGAGCTTGAGAAAATTGGGGGCGGACTCACAATGGTCTCCAATGGTCGTGTATTGGAAAGTTTGGCTTTGGAAATTGGGGGCATAATGACTTCAAGACCTATAGAGGAGACAAATGAAATATTAAAGAGGATGATAGACAAATCCCACAAAGAATTAAATGTGAACAAGGATATAGACCCCTTTATGACTTTGGCATTTATGGCATTGCCTGTAATACCGAAGATAAAACTTACAGATATGGGCCTGTTTGACGTAGAAAATTTTGATTTTATAGAAATTAGTGTGGAGTGATAGTATGAGTTATTTTGATAATGCCGCCACATCTTATCCAAAACCAAAGGCAGTTTACCATAAGATAATGGAGGCAATGGTGGAATACGGGGCTAACCCTGGGCGAAGTGGGCACAAAAGGGCCCTAAGATTAAACAGGGAAATATATAATACAAGATTAGAAATTTCGAAGCTTTTTAATATAAAAGATCCGATGAATCTCGTATTTACTTTTAATTGTACCGAAAGCTTAAATATTGGGATAAAAGGAGTCTTGAAATCTGGAGACCATGTGATTACAACCTCTATGGAGCATAATTCAGTTTTGAGGCCAATTGCATTTCTGCAAAAAATGGGAATAAAAAGCACAATAGTTCAAGGTGATACTGAAGGAAGGATAAACCCAAAAGATATTGAAAATAGCATCAGAAAAGACACAAAGTTAATAGTGACGACACATATTTCCAATCTTACAGGCACCATAATGAATATTGAAGCCATTGGAGAAATTGCAAGGAAGCATGGGCTATTGTATTTAGTCGATGGAGCCCAGTCTGCAGGGGTTTACGATTTGGACATGGACAGAATGAATATGGATATGTTAGCGTTTCCTGGGCATAAGGGGCTTTTAGGACCGCAGGGAACAGGAGGACTATATATTAGGGAGGGGCTTGATGTAGCTTCAACTTTTCAGGGGGGAACAGGAAGCACCTCCCATTCCCTTGAACAGCCCGATATGCTGCCGGATAAATTTGAATCTGGCACGGCGAATGGACCGGGGATTGTAGGGTTGGGAGCTGGTGTAAAATATATAATTGATACGGGAATAGAAAACATAAGGAAAAAAGAAGAAGACTTAACGAAGTTTTTCATAGAGGAAGTTAGAAAAATTGACGGGGTAAAACTATATGGACCACTGGAGAAGGGATATCAGGCACCGGTTATATCCTTGAATATTAAGGATGCTGATTCCTCTGAAATAAGCTATATACTAGATGAGGAATACGATATTGCAGTGAGGCCAGGGCTGCATTGTGCTCCCCTTGCCCATAAAACCATAGGCACATTTGATCAAGGCGTTGTTAGGTTTAGCTTTGGATATGAAAACACCTTTGAAGAAATAGAGTATGCCCTTAAAGCTATTAAAGATATAGCTGGGGAACTCTAGAAAGGGGATATTTCTGTGGTACAACTAAGGGCAATTATCTCGACATATAATTTAGAGATTATAATGGGGCTTATGGCAGCTTTTCTAATTTTGTTATTATTGTATATAGTAGCAGAAATAAGAATAACTGGTATAAAAAAAAGGTATAATGAATTGGTTAGGGGAGTCAAAGGATTAAATGTAGAGGAGCTCCTCATAAAGACAGGTGAAGAGCTCTACGACATCCGTATAGACATGAATATAATCGAGCAGTCCATAGAAAATTTGGAGACTAAACTATCATTTGCAATTCAAAAAGTTGGATTTGTTAGATACAATGCCTTTGGAGAACTAGGTTCAGATTTAAGCTTTTCCGTAGCTCTATTGGACAAGTTTAACAATGGCTTTGTTTTAACAAGTATATTTGGCAGAGAGAGCACTACTAGTTATGCAAAACCAATTAAATTTGGTAAATCCGTGTATCCATTATCAGTTGAAGAAATTCAAGCAATAGACAGAGCAATGATGGGCGAACATGGTGAAAAAACAATCTAGCAGGGGGAAAGCTCATATGGATAATATCTTATTTATTGTAAATCCAGTGGCTGGTGGGGGCAAGGCGAAGGACCTGATACCCCTTATTAGGGAAACTATGGATAGGTATAAAAAGCACTACGATATAGTATTGACCAGAAAACCTAAGGAAGCAATTGTAATTGCGGAGGGGAAGGCAGAGGAATATGAGGCAGTAGTAGCTGTTGGCGGCGATGGTACAGTAAATGAGGTATCTAAAGGGCTAATAAACAAGGGAAAGGGCACCTTGGGTATTTTACCTGGAGGCACAGGCAACGACATGGCTCGAACTTTGGGAATACCAAATAATCCTGTAGAAGCTATGGAGATTTTAAACAAGGGATATAAAAAGTTTATAGACGTGGGGAATGTAAATGGACATAAATTCATAAATATTTCCAGCATAGGTTTTGATGCTGAAGTAGTGGCAAATAACGTGAATATAAAGAGGATTGTAAAGTCTGGCATATCTTATGCTATCAGCGTAATTTATACTCTATTTAGCTTTAAGAATAAAAAGGTGACAATCACCATTGGGGATAAGCTAATAGAAGAGGAAATAATACTTCTAGCAATTGGCAATGGGAGATATTATGGTGGCGGAATGAGCATATTGCCTATGGCAATTGTAGATGACGGTCTATTTCACATATGTGTCGTATCTAAAATAGGAAAACTGAAGCTGCTATATTTATTTCCCACCATATTTAAGGGAACCCATATTAAATATACGGAATACGTAAGGATTTACCAAGGGAATAGAATAAAAGTAAGTTTTGAAAACCCTCTACATTTGAATATTGATGGGGAACTAACATCCGTTGAAGGTGAAATTGAATTTTCTCTGGAGCGAAATAAATTAGAGGTCATATACGGTAAATAGGCTATTTTAATTTTATTGATGAATCTTGGACCTTCGGTATATCTAGCCTCAACAGAGAAAGATATATACTTTTATATATGATATCTGCCATATTCATTACAATGGACAGCCTAGTATTTTGCAGTACCATATATTCCATCATACCGCCGATATTGACAATTCCCGTAATAGAGACATCTCCTATGGCTGGAAGTACCTTATTTACCCCAGCACCTGGATTTAGGGGTGTATTTTTTATGGATAAATACCCTACCCTGTTTTGATTACCCAGAGATGAATCTATGGCAAGGACAAAGGGGGATTTATTATCCTCATAAATTGAACCTATGGCTTCTTCTAGATTTTTGGCGTGTATTGGTTCTTCTAATGTGCCTACCAACTGGATATTATCATAGGATTTAATTAAGGATGACAATTTATGCCCGACTAAAGGGCCTAGGGAATCTCCCGTAGATCTATCGGTGCCAATACATAGGATTATAAGTTCCATTTCATAGGAAAAACCTTCAGATAAATATTTATATACTAGACTAGAAAACTGAGTTAATGCCAGGGGGGAATTAGAATCGATATAATTATTCTTGAAAAATAAGCTCATTTGTAATTTCCTCCTATTGAAGTATCCCCATGTAAAAGAAGACAATACTAACAGTATCTCCCAAAGACCAATTAAAATACAGAACAGGGATATTGAATTTATTAATATAATGTAATACTTTTATTTCAGGTCATGGGGTATAATAATATCTTTATGCGTTGGAATTACAAATATTCGGAATGAGAATAATAAAGTTTTTATGGAATATAATAATAATAAATTAGACAGGCATATAGTTGAAAAAATGAAAAATTGTGGTATAATTGTTACAGAATGGTTACAAAACATTGAATTAATAATCTTGAACTAGGAGGAAAAAAATATGGAAGACCCAAATTCAGGGAAAATAGACCTAGAAGGATTAAAGAAACAGTTTTCTAAAATCATAGATAGTTTGAAAAAGATACAACTTAAAAAAATTGATTTTAGTAAAGTCAGGGAAATAGAAAGCAAAAAGAAGATTACATATTTGAAAATAGCATTAAGCAGCTTTATGATTGTCACCATATTAGCATTAAGTGTTACAGGGTACAGAATTCACGAAGCAAAATTAAAGGCCTACGATGTGTACTTAGGTCAATATAAAATGGGGACCATAAGAGATCAAGAGGAAATACAACTTGTCATAGAAAATCTAAAAAGGGATTTATCCAGTAGATACCATATGGATATTGCATTGCATGAGGACATAAGCTTTGAAGAGACGAAGGCAAAGGATCAAATGATAACGTCTGTAGAAGACTTGGAGAGATCCTTTATGGAAAAGGTAGATTTTAAGGTCTACGGATACATGCTAAAGGTAAATGGATTAGAGGTAGGTTCTCTTAAAACCAAAGAGGAAATTGAGGATATAATAGAAAGAATAAAAGAACCTTATATTGCCATGATGGAAGGCATTGAACTAAAGGATATTAGAATAGTAGAGGATATAGAAATAGTTAAGGAAGAGATGCCCCTGTATAAAATCGGGAATCCAGAAAAGATATACGAATACCTGGTTACAAGTACAGAAGTAGTTAGGACCCATACGGTGGAAGTAGGGGAGAGCCTTTGGACCATTGCCAAGATTTACGATTTAACAGTGGACGATTTAATTACTGCAAACCCTGAAAGAAATCCAGATAAGCTGCAAATAGGTGACGAAATTAAGTTAGTGGTTCCAAAGCCCGTGCTTACTGTGGCTACAGTTGCTGAAGTAGAGTACACAGAAAAAGTTAAGTTTGACACAGAAACAGAGTACGATAAAAATATGTACAAAACTGAAAAAAAGACAAAAGTCGCCGGCGTAAGTGGGGAAAAGCTAGTTACAGCCAACGAAATAAAATATAATGGGATTTTAGAAGAAAAGGAAATTGTATGGGAAGAGGTTGTAAAAGAACCAGTAACAGAAGTAGTCGTTAGGGGGACAAAAGAACCTCCAAAGACAGTTGCAACTGGATTATTTTTAATGCCCACAAGGGGGACAATTTCCTCTAGATACGGCATGAGATGGGGCAGGATGCACAATGGCTTAGATATAGCAGCTAAAATGGGAACACCTATAAATGCTGCGGATGGTGGAACTGTAGTATTTGCAGGGACAAAGAGTACTTATGGAAAGATGGTAGAAGTAGATCACGGAAATGGATACAAGACTAGATACGCTCACTGCAGCTCAATCTTGGTAAAAGTCGGGGACAAAGTATATAAAGGACAACATATTGCCAACGTTGGAAATACAGGCAATTCCACTGGACCACATTTACATTTTGAAGTATTGAAAAATGGGAAAAATCAAAACCCAGCAAATTTTGTAAAGTAAGGAAGCTAAGGCTTCCTTTTTGATTTAAAGGTATATAGATATATGGGGAATTGTCTGATATAATTACAATAATGCAATAGGATTTAGAAGAATGTATAGGGGGTAAAAGATATGGCCTATCTGAGATTAATTCAGAAGACTCTGCAAGAATGGGCTGAAACAGTGGCATCTGCACTCAATATAGATGTGACCATAACTGATAAAAATCTGACTAGAATAGTAGGTACTGGAAGGTTTTACAGCAAAATCGAAGAAAGCAGCCCAGAAGAATCCCTATTCGCAAAAGTCATCGAGTCAAAAACGCCAAATATAAATTTAATTGTCAGAGACGAAAAGATATGCAGGGAATGCCCTGCTTACGATTATTGCTCTGAATACGCCAACATGACATATCCCTTGTCCATCAACAATCAGGTAATAGGTGTAGTAAGTTTTGCATCCTTTGACGTAAAACAGGGAGAGATAATGTCCATAAAGAAAGATGAATACTTTCGGATGCTTAAACAGTTAGCGGAAATGATAGAAAATGAAATTTCAAGGATAATAATAGCTAATAAATTGAAAACCAACTATATTGCAGTAGACGAAATAATAAACAACTTAAATAAAGGGATAATAATATTAAACTCTCAAAATAAGATCATACATATTAATATAAAAGCCCTGGAAGTCCTAAATAAGAATTTATCGGATTACAAGATATTGGACAAACATATAAATACCATAGTAAAGAAAATTAACCTGCGAGATACGGGAAATAAGGATACTGTTGGATATTGGGATATAAATGGAAAGGACACTAGGGTCAGATATAACATTAGCAAGATATTTTTAGAGGATGGTAAGTTTTCAACCATAATAAGCTTCGATGAGATTAAGGAAATTATAGACATCGCCAAGACTTATGAAAACAAAGGCGAAATCGTGTTTGACGATATAATAGGTGAAAGTAAAAGCCTGTTGGAATCCATAGAAAGGTCCAAGATTGCCGCCCAAACCGATTCTACTATTCTAATTCAAGGAGAAAGCGGGACAGGTAAGGAGTTATTTGCCAGATCTATTCACAATGAAAGTCAAAGAAGAGATGGACCCTTCATAGTGATTAATTGTGCAGGCATACCAGAGAGTCTAATGGAGTCAGAACTCTTTGGATATGAAAGAGGTGCATTTACTGGAGCAAATCCTGGAGGAAAAAAAGGAAAGATAGAATTGGCCAATAACGGCACATTGTTTTTAGATGAAATAGGGGATTTATCAATCCACATGCAAACAAGACTTTTAAGAGTTCTGCAGGAGCGAAATGTTGAGAGGATTGGTGGCGATGGAAGGCCTGTAGATGTGAACATAAGGGTAATTGCTGCTACCCACAGAAATCTTGAGAACCTAGTAGCAAAAGGAGAATTTAGGCTCGATTTATTTTATAGACTAAACGTCATACCCATAGATTTGCCTCCATTAAAGGACAGAGAAGACGATGTATTCCTATGCTCCGACTATATAATTGATAAAATGTCTAAAAAGATTAACACAGATCCTAAGATATTGTCGAAGGAGGTCAAGGAAGTGTTTAAAGCTTATTCTTGGCCTGGAAACCTCAGGGAGTTGGAAAATATATTGGAGCATTCTCTTTGCTTCGCGAAGGGAAAGGAAATATCATTAAACGACATCCCAAAATACTTTTTTGAACACAAGTTAAATCGCAATTCTAGGGAATTAAGTGACCTGCAAGGCTATTCAAGTACGGATAAAACCTTGGAGGAATTAAGGCTGGAATTTGAAAGGTTCATTATAAAAGATTTAATTGACAAATACGGAAATACACTAGAGGGCAAGAAACTGGTGGCTGAGAGGCTCAATATCGGATTGGCAACTTTATACAGAAAAATTGGAACATATGAAAGTTAAAAGTGAATTACATGATCCAAAATACCTTCTCATATACGAGAACAATTATCATAAGTGAGAATATCGAAATTGTATTTATACTATACTTTGATTTGATAGCAGGTACTATGTAAGCTTTCAGGGGAATTACCTTGAGTTCATCATATTTATATGGTTATTGTCAATGATGGCATATAAATTGCATCTAATTTTAGTTAGGTTATATAGGATTAACTAAAAGGAGGCAAAAGTATAATGGAAGCTATGGAAAAGGTCACCAGCGATGTTTCGGAAAAGCTACTGCAGACTTTAGTCACAGGCGTAAAGCCAGCATTGGGATGTACTGAGCCAGTAGCAGTTGGATTAGCAACGGCAAAGGCTGTAGAGCGAATAAAAGGAAAGGTAAAAAGCATAGATGTAGAGGTAAGTCCAAATATTTATAAAAATGGCATGGGTGTAGGTATACCCGGTACGGTAGAAATAGGGTTGGTGTTTGCTGCAGCCCTTGGAGTTACATGCGGAGATTCCAATTTAGGTTTTGAGGTATTTCGATATGTCAACGATGAAGCAGTGTCTGAAGCGAATACTCTGTTGGACAGGAACCTCGTCTTTGTTGTGCCTGTAATGGATAAAGGAGATTTCTTTATAAAAGCGGAGGTAACAACTGATGAAGGAAAAGGGATATGCATTATTAGGGATAGCCATACTAACATAGTCTACATCGAATCCAATGGGAGAATTATATTTAATAACGATAAGGTCAAGGAGTCAAGCTCCAATGGCAATGACTATTTAAAGGACCTAGACTTAAAGGATATAAGGGAATTTATAGAAAATGTGGATTTTACGGATATTGAATTTATGCTGGAAGGCGTAAGAATAAATATGGATATAGCGAAGGCAGGTTTGGAGCTGAAACCTGGGCCAGGTCTAGGTGCTGCCCTTAATCAATTGATATCAGAAGGATTTATGGAAAACGATATTGTAAATAAGGCAAGGGTATTGACATCTGCAGCCAGTGATGCCAGGATGGCGGGACTCAATATGCCAGTTATGAGTAGTGCAGGAAGCGGAAATCATGGACTAACGGCAATTATACCACCCATGGTAGTATGTGAAGATATGGGATGTGATGAGGAAAAATTAGCTAGAACATTGGCATTTAGCCACTTAGTCACAGCTTACGTAAAGGTATTTACGGGGGTACTATCGCCTATATGTGGGTGTGCAGTTGCTGCAGGAGCAGGGGCCACAGCCTCAATTACTTGGGCATTAGGCGGAAATGACGAGCAAATCGGAGGCTCCATAAAGAATATAATGGGTACATTGGCAGGTATGGTTTGCGATGGAGCGAAGGGTGGCTGTGCATTTAAATTGTCTACAGCGGCTTCGGAGGCAGTAATGCAGGCAAAATTAGCAAAATCAAATGTATTTATAAATGGTTTAGATGGACTTTTGAGCCCAAAGGCAGAGGATGCCATTAGGAATTTAGGAAAATTTACTAAAGAAGGCATGCTAGGTGCCGATGAAAAGATTATTGAGATAATGCTAAAAAATCATAGTTAAGAAGGCCAGGTAGATAGTTTAATTTGCATTAACTATCTACCTGACTTTTTATGTCTATTTTTTATAATCGTATAATATTAACAGGGCCAAAAGTAAAATCAAATCTTCTAACAATTCTTTGCGGTTAATTTCAAATCCTATGTCGGCGATGTCTTCCAAATCCTTTGTATTATCTATGGTACCATCTGAAAATAGCAACTTAAGATTTAACAGACCAGCACCTTGATTTTCCTTAGTATCTTTTAAATCAATACAAGAATCAATGACTTTATTCTTTACTTCCTGAGGTGTAAGCAGGTTAAATTCGTTTAATAAAAGGGCTGCAGATCCAGAAACCAATGGAGTAGCCATAGAGGTCCCGCTTAAGGAAGAATATCCATCTAAATCGACATTTGACAGGGACTTTATATTGACTCCAGGGGCTACTATATCTGGCTTCATTAACCCCTCAAAGGTGGGGCCACGGCTGGAAAAAGGTGCAATTGTATCGTCTGAAGTATCTACGGTACCCATATGATCTGAAGCTCCTACTGTGATTACAGAATTACTAATTCCAGGAGATAAAATTGTACCCTCAGTTGGACCACTATTACCTGCAGCGGCAATGACTATAAGCCCAGCCTTTACAGCTGCATCTACGGCTTTACATAGTGGATCTTTTTGGCATGGAATATTAGATGGGGTACCGAGAGATAGATTTATTATCTTTGTATTGTATTTTTCCTTTGTTTCGATAATATAAGATATTGCTTCAATGATATCTGAGGCATCCCCGCTACCTTGAGAATCTAATGCTTTTATTCCCAGAATATTGGCCTTGGGAGCAATTCCTAAGTATTTACCCATGGATGAAAATCCATTTCCTGCGATGATGCCAGCTACATGAGTTACGTGAACCATAAGCCAAAAAATGTAATGGCTTGATTTCAATGGGTGTGGAGGTTGAATTATAAACATTAACTAGTAAAAACTAGATTTGACGAGTAGAAATTAAATTTGTCAAGTAGATTTCTAGTAAAAATAGAGCTAACATTGAAAAATACACATAAGTTTAAAATTAGAACTTAACTAGTAGTTTTTAAATTTGACGAGTAGATTTCAAATTTGTCAAGTAACTCTACTAGTAAAACATAAAAAGCTTGATAAATAGCGATATTACAGGAACAAGAATTAACTAGTAATAAATTAGCTTAACAAGTAAATTTTATAATTAGCGAGTAATAAATATATATCGTTTAAAATATGCTCTATACAAAAAAATAGGTGGGATGATGATGAAAAAAATAAAAAGTGTAAGGAAACTTTGCTTTCTTTGTATGGAAGAACATGATGTAGATATTGTAGAAATAATGGATAATGAAATTTATAAAAATAAAGAGGTAACTTTCCCTGCTATTTATGAATACTGCTTTAATACTAATGAGTTTTTAGAAAATGAAGAAATGATTAAAAATAACAGTATGTCCATGAAAGATGCATATCTAAAAAGTATAAAATAGTTATTATAAAGGGCCAGGTGCCCTTTTTTAGTTGGAGAAAAATGGAATACATAAAACTTAACTAGTAATTTTAAAATGTAACGAGTAGATTTTTAAATTATCCAGTATCAGAACTTTTAAGTTATGACACCTTAAATTAAAGTATGTAATATCAATATATACAGGGGTATCATAACTTGGTACCAAATCAAGGGGGTGGTTTTATTATGAATTATGGATATATTAGGGTATCAACTAAGGCTCAATTAGATAATAACAGTTTTGAACAACAGGAGAAGGAAATATTAGAAAGATATCATGATGCAGAAATATATAAAGAACAATTTACTGGTTCAAGTATGGATAGGCCAGTTTTTAATAAATTATTAGGCAAATTACAAAAGAATGATACTTTGGTAGTAACAAAATTAGATAGATTCTGTAGAACAACAAAGGAAGGATTGGAACTTATAGATGAGTTAAGTAATAGGGGAATCAGAATTCATATTTTAAATATGGGGCTTATTGAAGATACAGCCATGGGAAAACTTATAGTTACAAATTTACTTGCATTTTCTGAATTTGAAAGTTCTATGATTATAGAAAGAACCCAACAGGGGAAGGCAATAGCCAAAGAAAAACCTTATTTTAAGGAAGGGAGGCCCAGGAAATTTAATAAAAAAACCATAGAACAGGCACTTAGAATGCTGACAGTTAATGGTGGAGGATATAGTTATAATGAGGTTGCAGAGATTATGGGGATTAGTAGGAGTACATTAATTAGAAGGCAGAATGAGTTTAGATACAAAAAAACTAAAGATTAGTATTAATACTTACTTACACCAGAGCCTAAGGGCTCTTTTTTAATGGAAAGGAGTTGAATCATGCAAAATTATTCCTTACTACTAACCTACAACAAAGATACTAAAATCTTAGACTTACTCAATAATGAAACCAAAAACGAAAAAATCTACACATCAAAAGAAGTAGAAAAAATATCCATAGATGAATCTTTTGAAATAACAGATAGGCTGGTTCAAAGAATTAAAGACACAGCAAGGTTTAATGATTTTCCACTACTAGGATACTTTTATAAAAAAGAAGGGGAGGATTACATATCCATTGCAATAGTAAATCAAAAAGGGGGAGTTGGTAAAACTACCACCGTATTAAATCTAGGTTATGCATTATCAGAAATAGGAAAAGAGGTTCTATTAATTGATTTTGACCCACAAGCAAGTTTAACAGCTGCACTAGGATGTAATGTAGAAGATAAAGCTAATATACAAATATTAATGGCATTGGCTATAGCTTTATCTTTTCCAATCAACATTAACAGTATTAGTCTAGGTTGTATTAGCAAAATTAGGATTAAGTCTTATGTTTAGTGGACATTTGTTTTGGGGGATAGCAGCTGAATACTTTGCAGTAAAAACACCTAGTTTCTTGCAAGAATTCTTAATCTTCATATATTCTTCTGCTAGATTAGTTCAGATGTTTAAAAATGTAGTTAAGTAGGAGTTGAAGAAAAGGATATATTAAAAGAATTATCTATGGCCTTTATATGGCTAATAAGGGCAGGAACAGTAACTCGTGTAGCCTATTGCTTCTTTAAAATGACACAAAGTGATGAAGAAATTGGAGTTTATAAAAAGAGAATGAGAAATGCACTGGTTTTTCTAATCTTAGCTGAATCTATATGGCAACTAAAAGGTATGGCAGTATATTATTTTGGGGTATAATTATATATGTAGATGAAATTTTTAGATTTTCAACTTTACAATTATATATAGTTATAATTAGCTGGTCTTTTTCAATTATACTAAAATGGATATTAAATTTGTATAAATCATATAATACTATTACTAGTAAAAATTTATAAGGAGTGGTATAATATGAATATAGATCAGCAAAATGAAGAAAAAGGAGGTAGTAAAATGAATACAGTAAAAGTTGAAACTACTACCCCTATAAATAAAAGGGTTAGTAAAGAAAAAAGGGATGAATTATACGAAAAATTAACAAAAAAAAATAAAGATATCTATAAGAAACTAGCAAAATAGGTGAATTATGGAAGATTATGAAATACTAGATGTAGAAGACATTATAGAATTACATGATATGCTTATAAGAGATTTCGGTGGAATGAGTGGAATTTTTCCTGATACAGAAGCAAAAGTCGATGCTATATTAAACAATATGTTTGCTGAATATTTTGGTAGGAACCCATATATTGGACTATTTAACAAAGCAGCCTATTTATTATATTCGCTCACCAAAAATCACTGTTTTCCTGATGGAAATAAAAGAATTGCTTTTAATAGTTGTGAAATCTTTTTATACATTAATGGCTATGAATTAGATACAGAAAGAATTGACTTTGCTAAATTTGTTGAAGATATAGCAGCTTCAAAACATAGTACGAAAAATATAAATTCTTATATACTTTCAATAGGAAAAATTCTAAAGGATAATTCTATATATTTATATGATAATTATGAGGAATAAATTATGAATTGAGAAATTTATAATTTATTCCTTTTTCTATGTTTCTAAGGATAATGGGTTAACATCTTTTGACTATACGGGGTCAAACACAAATTTTAGCTATTCATTTGCTAAACCCAAACACGCTAATAGATGTTATAATAGAGGCAACTTAATAATGAAACAATTATAAAGTATAGGGGGGGATGGCTAATGGTAGATTTTGAAAAACTAGGAAATAAAAAATTTGCATACAGTTGTCTTGAACTTCTTAATGATAAAGGTTGTTTTAATGAAGAAGTAATTAAAATTCTTACAAATGAAGATGAATGTAAAAGATTATTTAATTGTAGTAAGTTTCCTATTTTATCTGAGGTAGGATTAGAAGGTCAATTAGAAGATGGTGATTGCTATGATGAGCATGGAAGGCAGCGATTTTATAAGGAAAAAATATATGTTGATGGTCGAGCTTTTGTGGTGTCAAATCATTGGTATGGTCCCAATAAATCCATGCCAGATAACAGAACTCCTTTTTTTCAGTGGGTTTTAGAAAAAGCAAGATAACATAATATACTATTTTAGAAGATTCTGAAATTAAAGGTGCATTGTAAATGTCAATTATTTTTCTCATAGATTTCCCCTTGCTACTTAATTCTTTAACCTTATTAATTAAATATTCTTTACTCTTTGATATATCTGAGGACTTAGCTTCAGCATTTGTTATTTTATCGTATTTTTCTTTTAATTTCATATAGTAAAAACATATTATTCATCACATAAGAGCCTAAGGGCTCTTTTTTAATGGAAAGGAGTTGAATCATGCAAAATTATTCCTTACTACTCACCTACAACAAAGATACTAAAATCTTAGACTTACTCAATAACGAAACCAAAAGTGAAAAAATCTATACAGCAAAAGAAGTAGAAAAGATATCAATAGATGAACCTTTTGAAATAACAGATAGGCTGGATCAAAGAATTAAAGACACAGTAAGGTTTGATGATTTTCCACTACTAGGATACTTTTATAAAAAAGAAGGAGAGGATTACATATCCATTGCAATAGAAAACAAAATACTTACATTAGTAGAGAGATTTAGTTCATTAGAAGATTGTATAGAACATCTTAGAGGTGAAAGATGGGAAGAATGGGAACTTGAATATTAAAAGAGGAGGTTTTCACATGTCTAAAATAACTGCAATAATAAATCAAAAAGGAGGAACAGGAAAAACTACAACAGCATTAAACCTAGGGTATGCATTATCTGAAGAAGGGAAGGAGGTGCTATTAATTGACTTTGATCCACAAGCAAGTCTAACAGCTGCCTTAGGTTGTAATGTAGACAATAAAACCAATATACAAACACTAATGGCATTAGCCATAGAGGAAAAGGAGATGATGGAAGAAGAGAAATATATATTAAATATAAAAGAGAATTTAGACTTAATACCATGTTCATTAGATTTAGCAGGAATAGAAATGTCTTTAGTAAATGTAATGAGTAGAGAATTAGTTTTAAAATCAGTAGTGGAAAATATAAAAAAAGATTATGACTATATTTTAATAGATTGTTCCCCTAGCCTTGGTATGCTTACCATAAATGCCTTAGCAGCATGTAATAGTGTAATCATTCCAGTAACACCTGAATATCTTTCAGCTAAAGGATTAGGACTTCTAGTGAACAATATAAATAGAATAAAGAAAAGAATTAATCCTGGCATAGAAATAGATGGAATACTTATTACAATGTTAAACCAGAGAACAAATCTTTCAAAGGAAATGGTAAAAGCATTAAATGAAT
The DNA here is from genome assembly GCA_023229175.1 of Tissierellaceae bacterium. Classification (GTDB taxonomy): domain Bacteria; phylum Bacillota; class Clostridia; order Tissierellales; family Tissierellaceae; genus JAAYFT01. Next base: position 48,159 of record JALNZV010000006.1, read on the forward strand.
CTGTAGATTTTATTAAAGATAAATACAATCTAGATATTAAGGTATTTAAAAGCAAGATACCAATTTCCGTAAGGACAGGAGAAGCTATATTAAATAAAAAGAGTATTATAGAATATGCTCCCAAAAACAAAGTAGCTAAAGCTTATGAAGACTTTGCAAAGGAGTGGTCAAATTGGTAAAGAATAGCATAATCAATTTAAATGAAATGTTAGGATTAACAGATGAAGACATAGATAATGAAAAGAAAGGAACTACAGAGGTAGATATATCTCAGTTGGTTCCTTTTTCTAATCATCCTTTTAAACTTTATGAAGGACCACGTCTTAATGACATGGTTGAAAGTATAAAAGAATATGGAGTAATTACTCCACTAATAGTTAGACCTAAGGAAGATGGAAAATATGAAATACTATCAGGGCACAATAGAGCAAATTCAGCAAAGATAGCAGGTTTAACTAAAGTACCCGTAGTAATAAAAGAAGATTTAACAGATGAAGAAGCCATGTTAATAGTTACAGAAACCAACTTAATACAAAGAGCATTTTCAGAACTAACTCATTCAGAAAAAGCAAGAATCTTAACAGAAAGACATGATGCAATTAAAGAACAGGGTAGAAGAAAAGACTTAATAAATGAAATTGAAAAGCTCTATAAAGGTGATTATTTAGAGGAAAACTCTGATTTGGGCCAAATTGACCCAAAACAATTTACAAGAGATAAAATAGGAGACCAATATGATCTTTCTCCTAGAATGGTATCAAGATATCTAAGAATAGATACTCTTATAGCAGAACTAAAGGAAAGACTTGATAATAATGAAATTCCTTTTACAGCAGCTGTTGATTTATCTTTCTTGAAACAGGAAGAACAAGAGATAGTAGAAGACATATTAGATGATTACGGATTTAAGGTAGACCTAAAGAAATCAGATATTCTAAAATCCTATTCCCAAGGAAGTAATTTTAAATATGACAAAGCTTATGAAGTGTTATCAGGAAAGTATTTCAACAAACCTAAGAAAGTTAAAAACTTTAAATTAAAACCAAAATTAATTAATAAATATTTTAAAGAAAATCAAACTCAAAAAGAAATAGAAGAAATCATAGAAAATGCATTAGAATTATATTTTTCACAAAACAATGAATTGGAAGAGGAAATAGAAGTTTAGAGGAAGGTGAAGAAAATGCGAAGATTATTAATAACTATATACTTTGATATTGAAGATGATAGACCAGATGAAGACAGGGATTATGATAGGTTTATATTAGAAGTAGATAGTAGGAACTTTAGAAGAAGATTATTTGAAATATTTGATGAAAAGAAATATTCATGGGATGATTATCAAAAATTTAAAAGAGGATATAAACCAATAATGAGTATAGACCAATTAGACTTAACAGATTTAGATGTGTTTACAGCTAATGAATTTTCTATAGGTGATACCAATATAGAAGAAATAGAAATTTAGAAGTAGGTGATAAATAATGGCCCATAAAAGGCTTAGATTTACAGATGAAGAATTAACTCAAGCTAATAATGTTAATTTAATGGACTATGCAGCAAACATAGGATTGGAATTAAAAAAGGTAGGAAAAGATTCATATCATATAGAAGGCTATGGAGGACTATATATAAATCCTATCTTAAATAAATGGAACTGTTTCTCTAAGGGAGAAGGAGGTGGTCCAATACAATTTGTAATGTTCATAGAGAATAAAACATGGGTAGAATCAGTAAAGCAATTACTAGGCTTTAATCCTACTACCAATCACCATAAGCAATACAGTATAGCTAAAAGAAAAATAGAAGAAAAAGGAGAGTTTATTCTTCCAGAAAAAAACAATACTTATAAACATGTTATAGCTTATCTGATAAAGACAAGAAAAATAGATAAGAACTTAGTATATAAATTAATCAAAGAAGGTAAATTATATGAGGATAAAAATAAAAACTGCGTATTTGTTGGATATGACAATAACAATAATCCTAGATATGGAAATTTAAGAAGTACTAACACTAATACTGTATTTAAAGGTGATGTAAAAAACTCCGATAAAGCATATCCTTTTGCTATTGAGGGTACAAGCGATAAGGTATATGTATGTGAATCTCCAATAGAAGTTCTTAGTTATTTAACTATTTTAAAGTTATATAATATCAACTCCTTTAACCATCATATTATCTCCTTAGGAGGGGTATCTGATAAGGCATTGAAACAATACTTAGAAGATAATCCAATGATCAGGTATATAGTCCTATGCCTTAATAATGACAAAACGGGAATTAAGGCCACTAATAAAATTAGAAGTGGGTATAAAAATAAATATAACGTCATAGAACAGTATCCCATCAATAAAGATTACAATGAAGATTTGATAAATACAACATATAATCAAATTTTTACGAAAAAAAATATGTTCCTTAGGCGTGGCGAAGAAGAGAAGTTCAACTTGGAACTATAGCTCTTCTTTTTTGTTTTTCAATATCCAGGGTGTACCTAACAAAGCTTTGCTTTGAAAGGGCAAGTTTCCCATTTGTCGGACTATGCCTCCAAATAGGTGAAATAAGGGATTTCATCCCATATTTCATAGATTAATACACGGGAAGTATCCCGTACCCTCTAAATAAGAAAGGAGATGAAATTATTGAAGAAAAACGAAGAAAGATTAATTAAGGCAATTTCAAAGGTGATAGGGATTAAGGAAGAGAAGATTCAAAATTATTCACAAAACAATGAAGTATTAAATTTACTCAAAAGACCTAAAACTATTGAACCAACAAAATTACAAATGGAAAGAATTAATTTGCTAAATGAATTTTTGGTTAATTATAGTATTACAAAAGAGTTTTCCCATAAAAAGGAGATTAGTTTTACTAACTCAAAGGAAGTAGGAGAATATTTCAAGTATCTAATAGGAAATAAAAAAGATAAGGAAGTATTTATGTGTGCCTTCTTAGACAGAAATAATCAATTAATTGATATAAAGAAAATATCTGAAGGTACCTTATCAGCAGCAATAGTCTTTCCTAGGGAAATAGTAAAAGAAGTTCTAGATACTAAATGTAAATCAGTGGTATTTTCTCATAATCATCCTAGTGGGAATACAGAGCCAAGTGATGAAGACATTGCATTAACAAATAATTTAGCAAATATAATTTCACCATTAGGAATTAAAGTAATAGACCATGTAATTGTTGGAGATGATATAACATCTCTTAAAGATAGAGGAGTCATAGGCTATGATAAAGACCATCAGTTTATTGTAAATACAAATGAAGAAGATTATACAGTGGGAAAAGAATACTATAAAAACCATGTAGATATGTTTATTGAATCATTATTAAATCTTGCTGATATTGACCACAAAAAAATAAATAATTACTTGAATAGTATTCCACAAGAATCAAATTCATTATATACTAATAATATAATAAGTATAGTTGAAGATCCAACAAGAGCCAAAGATACTTTAAATTTAAATAAAAAAGAATTAAGTAAATTAAAAATAATAAATGATTTTTTACAAAATTATAATTCATTAACCAATATATCTAAAGCTAAAAATAAAATAAATGGTCCAACTCAAATGGCAAGATTATTCAAAGAAAAAGTAAAAGATGAAGGTAAAGAAGATATATATTTAATGCTGTATAATTCAAAACTAGTATTATTAGGGGTTGAAAAGATAACAAATACAAGAGAAGGAAATATAGTACTAAGTCCAAAAGATATATTATCTAAAACTCTAGCATACGATGCAGCAATTATAAGCTTGGTACATACTAATAGTCCAAATAATTATGAAACAACAAATTTAGCAATGGAAATAGCTCAAAATTTATTTAATATATTAAGACCGCTTCACTTAAACATAATAGATTATTTAATAGTGGATGATAAAAACTTTACTTCTCTAAAAGAAAAGGGGCTAATGCCATATACAGTAATAGGCATGGGGGATTATAAAAAAGTAAACATAGGAATAGATAAAGATTACCATGAAGAAATTGAGAACGATGAATATGAAATGGAATTTTAGAAAAAGTGGAATTGAAAGAAAAACAATAGGGAGTGATGTTGTGGATAATATTAATGAAATGATGCTAAAGTTAATAGATACTAGTGAAAGAGATAAAGATATAATAAAAAACTATTTAGAACACAACAATATTGATGATTTATTTGCAAACTATGAAGGCTTAGGGTTGAGCAAAGACACAATGGAGCAAATAGAAAGCTTAATAGTCATTATTGAAAACTATGAAAACATGTAAAAATAAGGGGTAGGGACTAGGAGGAAATATAATCTAGTCCTTTTACTTTTTTAAAGGGGGCGTTTCTTATTGAAAATAAGACTGAAAGAATAACTTTTAGAATAAGTCCTAAAGAACTAAATGTAATAGAATCAAAAGCTAATAAAGCTAATATGAAAGTAAGTGAATATGTTAGGCATACATCTTTAAATAAGGAAATCATAGTAATTAATGAATTAAAAAGCTTTACCAAAGAATTAAGAGCCATAGGAACAAATTTAAATCAGCTAACAATTCTTTGTCACCAGGGACGAATAATCTGTCCTGATATATCAGCAACAAAGAAGAAGGTGAATGAAGTATGGCAATCCTTAAATTCATTAATGGGAGAAATGAGAAAAAGGCAGGATTGATAAGGGCAATAGATTATATTATAGATGAAAATAAAACAGAAGCTTTTAATTTGAAAGAAGATGATGTAGAAAGTTTATTCATAGATCAGCTTATAGAAAACAACAAGGGAAATAGGGCTATAAACTATATCACCAAAGATGAAAAGACTTCAATTAACTTAACAACAGGAATAAATTGTAGCCCTGAATCTGCTTTTGAAGAGATGATGATTACTAAAAAAATGTTTAATAAAGAAGGTGGTAGACAATTTATACATTTTACCCACTCATATTCAGATAAAGAGAAAATAGATCCAGCATTAGCCCATGAAATATCTTTAAAATTAATAGAACATCCAAGATTTAAAAATTTTCAAATTATAGCAGCTACCCATGTAGATAAAGACCATATTCATACACATTTTGTGCTAAATACAGTAAATGCAGAAACAGGGAAGAAGTGGAGACAATCGAGGAAAGAATTAGAAGAATTAAAAGAGTATTCCAATGAATTATGTAAAGAATATGGTCTAAAGCATAGTATAGTTGAAACAAAGAAAGAAATATCAAATAGTATAACCTCAGGAGAATATAGAGCTAAAAAAGAAGGCAGGTCATGGAAATATGAGCTATGGCTAACTGTCAATGAATGTATTAAAATTTCCATGAGTAAAGATGATTTTATAAAAAATATGAATGATTTAGGCTATCAAGTTAGATGGGTAGATAATAGGAAAAATATAACCTTTATTCTCCCCAATGGAAGAAAGTGCAATAACGATAAATTACATCCTCCTAAAAGCTTTACAAAGGAAGCCTTACTAAAGAAGTTTGAATTAAACAAGCAATTTATCGAGAAAAAAGATACAATTAGGGTAGAAAGACAAATAGAAGATAGAAAAAATTTAATATTAGAAACCATAAGAATACTATCAGACAATCCTAGTGAAGGAGATAAAAATTATCCCCTAACATATTTAGAAGGGCAAGCATTAAAAGAAAAAATGATAGAACAGGAGAAGGGTCAAGGTTTAGACTGGGAAAGAGAAATGTAATACCTATTAATAAAGTACTAATAATGAAAATACCATGTATTTACTGTAAAATTTATATTATAATATAGATTAAAGGATTAAGGAGGTAGATATTACCATGAAAGACAGACTTAAAAAGATTGAAGAAAAAAAGATTTATTATGAAAAACATAAAAATATAATACCTAAATTAGCTTTAGAAAAATACGAATTAGATTTTGCTATTAGATATACCCATGAATCAACTAAAATTGAAGGTAATACGTTATCCTTAATCGAAAACAAATTAATTATAGAAGATAGAATGTCCATTGGAGGGAAAAGCCTAAGGGAAGTTTATGAAGTAGAAAATCACAATAAAGCATTTCAATATGTAAAAGATAATATTAAAAAAGGCATAGGATTAGACAGTAATGTTATAAAAGATATACATGAAATTTTAATGGATAATATAATTACTGGTGGCATCTACAGGTATGTAGATGTAAGTATTACAGGAGCTAGTCATAAGCCGCCTTCGAGAACAGAAATGCATGATAGACTCAATATTTTCTATTATGATTTAAAAAACAAAGTATTAAATCCTATAGAAAAAGCTTCCTGGGTACATGCTGAATTTGTAGCTATACATCCATTTGAAGATGGAAATGGAAGAACCTCAAGGATGCTTATGAATTATATTCTTATGGAAAATGGATATTTGCCAGTAAATATAAAGTCAGAAGATAAAATATTATATTATGAAGCTTTAGATGAGTATGGGAAGAATAATAATCTAGACCTATTTTTAGAGCTAGTAATTAATTTAGAAGAAGAACAACTTGATACCTATATAAATTTAATAGAACAAATATTAGAAAATAATTTAACTGACAACATGGAGCCTTAGACATTCTAGGCTCTTTTAATTTACTAGTATGTAAGGAGGGAGATTATATGACTAAGAAAGGTAAAAGGATAGTCATGTTTATAGGAATTATTATATGTATAGCATTGGTAATGGGAATAGTGGCTTTAAACAGACAAGATAAGAATTCTGCAATAGTTGATAGGCCAATAGATGAAAATATGGATATTGAAAAGGAAGAAGTAAATATTAAACCAATCAAAGAAAATGAAAGCATTGATAATACTGAAAATGAAAAATTAGATAATGAAGTAGAAAGCCAAAATGATAGAGATAAAGAACCTATTATGGAAAATGAAGATAATAAAAATAAAATAAATCCAATATCAAAACCAGATAAAGAAAAACTCCCAGAAGAAATGGAAAAACCTATAACAGAACCTAAACCAGAAGAACCACCTAAACCAGTTAAAGAAGAAGTAAAAGATAAATCAAAACCACCAACTACTAAAGAAGAACCAAAGAAAGAGGTAAAAGGCGGAACAGGAGAAGATGGAGTAGTAAGAGATTTAAAAGGGAATCCAATAGAAATAGAAGGAGATCCAAATGCAGCACCAAATGAAGTTAAGGGAGAAGATTTACTTCCTGATGGTAAAAAGGCAGGAGAAGGAGATAAATTTTGATGCTAGTATCCAACTATAAGCAGAATTAAAATCAGTAAAAATAAATTTATATTGAAGAATCCTTTAATAATAAGAAGGATTCTTTTTATTTGCTAAAAGGTTAGAAAGTGAGGTTGAGATATGAATAGGATAAAAAGAATCATAGCATTATTTCTTATATTAATACTTTTTCTTTCAATACCCATACCTATACTTGCAGATGGTGATGATAATGCAGGAACAGGAGATGGTAGTACAGGTGACGCTATAAAAGGTAAGGGATTTTATAGAAGTGGAGAATGGATGTATAAAGTTTCCATATATGTGGGGCTAAAGGATACTGCAGAAACTGATTCATCTTTTTATTATAATTACACTAATATTGGAGAACCAGTATTTATAAAGCCATCAAGTTTTTCACTTCCAACTGGAACTATATTTGGGAAAAATAATAAAGTAGATTATCTTAGAGGTTCAGAAATGAAGTACGCATATGCTAATGCTGTCAAAATAATAACTGATAATCCACCACCTGTACCAATTACTCATGGAGGTAATTTGCAGCAAGTAAAGAATTACTTCGGAGATACTTATACTTTGGAAATGGTACTTAATGCCATAGCTCACCATAAAGGAACATCATGGGAAGGTTTAGTTTCAAACATAGATTTTACTATTGAAGGTGAAAAAGGAAAACAAAATCCAAAAGATATATTACCAATAAAAGAAGGAGATAAATATACAAATAAAGTACCTTGGGTAATTATATATGAACCTGTTGCTATAGCTCATTTAAAAGACGGTAAAACAAAATTAGCCTTTACACCTACTGAATATGCAATATCTCAAAGGGATGGATTATTTAACTTTTTCTATAATGGTGATGATGCTCAACATATAGCAGGGATGACTCATGCTAACTTACCCAATTCTATAGTTTTAGAAATGGATTGGTTTGGTTATACTGCATATCCACCAACTAGATCCAAAGAGAAATGGAGCAATGAAAGGATAATAAAAGGTGGAGGCTGGGGTATGAGATTTCTAAGAGCTAATGGAACTAATACTCAAGAGCCAATTATTCCACCTGTAGACGATGAGAATGGAATTGGGGAATTAAGAAACTTAAATATTGGAGATTATAGAGTAGATACAGACGTAATTACTTCCTTTACAGTAGGTACTACTGAAAGGATAACTCCAGATAAACCAGCAACTGTTACCATATATGTAGATGGAAGAGCAATATCTAGTACAGATATAGTTCTCCCAGATGGTGGTAGTCAGCTTGTATGGGCAAAGTGGCATACACCTTCAAAGCCTCAAACAATGAATGTAAGTGCAAGTATTTCAGGTAATTCAAATGCTTACTTTATAGGTGGAAATAACAAATATGTCAAAGTTGTAGATTTAAATGAAAACATACCACCAGATCCAGTAGCTAAAGATCCTAAAACAGGAAAACCAATACAGATGCCTAGAGGTTTTAGAATACCTAGACTTCCTCAAAAAGCAAATAATACAACAGCTTCATGGGGAGAGTGGTCAGCATTTTGGAAAGCTAATTGGGTATGGCACGAAGATTGGAGATGGAATAGTCGCCTTGAAAAATGGGTAGATTATGGTGAATGGATTGATGAAGGGGATTGGGAATATTTTTGGAATCAATACAGTGCTTCTTTATCTGCAACATATAAGATAAAACCAGATGAAAAAGTACCTACAGCAAAAGAGTATTATGATACTTGGGAAATGAAATCAGGTTATGGATTAAATATTGAGGTTTCAACAAATGTTTTCTATAATTCTTCAAGTTCTGATGTTACAGGTGTTCAAAATGTAATAAATTATTTTCCAGAGTTTAACTATAATGCTTATTGTAGACTTTCAGAAAAAATTTCAGGAGGAACTAATGCTAAATTTCAATTAAAGAAAAACAAATATTCACCATATAATCAAAGAGTTCACTTTACTCCATTATGGTACCCAGATGAAGAAAGATACACAATATACTCAGAAGTAATAGATTTATGGACTCCAGCTGGAATGTTATCAGTAGGCTTAGATGATTATATAAATATTAAAGGGAATTTATTTGATGACTGGAGAATAGTACCGAGAAAGTAAAGTAAAAAATAATCACCCTGCACGGCCATGCAGAGTGATTAAATGTTTTAAATCACCATAGTGGCAACCACACCTTGGCGGTATCTATTACTTTATTTATATTATACCATAATATGCTTAGTGTAAAACAAGATAAACTAAGTAGAACTTAGATAATTACAGTTTAAACAGGTTGCTATTTTTTATTGATATATTTATACAGTTAATAGTGTTTATTTTACAGAAAAAATATTGTAAAGTAAATAAATTGAATAAAAGAAAGAAAAGAATAATATAGATTTTCATCATAAAAAAAGGATTTTCCAAATTTTTGTAGTAATATATTAATAGTACTACATGAAAGGGGAAAATAATTATGGGAAAAGAAGTAGTTGTTAAAAAAATTCAAAACAAACATATAGATTTAAGAGAATTGCTATTTAACTTAGAAGCTATTAATCCAGATGAATTCAAAGAAAAAGAAAATACAGATAGTATCGAATTATATTTTATTACTAAGGATAAATCTAGCAATGGAAAATATACTTATAGTGCATATTCTCCATCAATATCAAAGAAGATACAAAGAGAAATGAAGGGAATAACTATAAAGCGGATACAAGAAACAATTCAAACTATTGAAGAGAAAGAATTTGTGTTAGGTGATTATAATCCATCGGGACAAGTTGAAGGAGTTATTGAGGAATGTGATAAAACCTTTATTAAGAATGTTGAAGATTTAACTTTAAGTCTTACACTAGATAATCAGCTAGAAAAAATGATTAATGTTAACGATATTCACACATATTGTTTTGACTTTAAACATAAGGATGAAAGGATTATTGCTTTTAGAAGATTTACTAAGATGAGGAGATTAAGAGAGGGGTTTTTAGGAACTTTAGTTGATGGAACATTTAGTGAGATAGCTGGAGATATATTAGGGGTAGATAATGATATTGATTTAATTTTATATAAAGAAAAAATATTGATCTTAAATCATATATCACTAGAAAGAATTTTTGACTTAGAGGAACAATTTAAAAATGAAGCAAGAGAAATTATAGACGTAATTGAGAAACAGGACTTAATTCTCAACTTTGAGGATTTTGAAAAAGATGTACTAGGGAACATACCAGCTATTAAGAGATTAACAAAAATAAAGGCAAATGAAACACTACCATTATTTTTTAAAAACTTCGATAAAGTTGTTGAAGTGTCAAAGGCTTTTGGACTGGGTATAACATTTAATGACGATGAAAGTAAAATAATTTATGAGGATAAAAGCCAATTAACAGAAATAACATTATTAATGAACGATGCATATTATAAAACATTAATTGGTGGTCAGACAGGTACAGATAAATTAAAATAAAAGTAGGTGATAAATATTTATGGGATTATTAAAGAAATTTTTTAAAATGAATCTTTTTATATCTTCATATATTCCCTTATATATTTTGATTTTTATAAATGAAATGGGAGATCTTAATGTTGAATCTGTACTAGAGGTTTACAACAAGAATAATATATTTTGGGTAATAATATTTGCATTTTCGGTAGTATCAATAATTTCTATGATTATTTTTTTTAATTTTAATCACACAAAGCGAAATACTTTTGAAAATGTGGAATCTATCAATAATGATATATTAGACTATTTTATCACATATATAATCCCATTAATTACAGTAGATATAACCAAAAACACTAGCATATTAGTGAATTTAATAATATTTATTATAATAGGCATATATTATATAGAAAGTGACTTAATGTATTTAAATATACTATTAATATTTGTAGGGTATAAGGTATATAAGGATAAATCTGATAACATAGTAATATCTAGAAAAGATAAGGATTATTTTAAAAGAAATAATAATATTTTATGCAAAAAAATTGGAAATACGAAAATTTATATAGTTAAATAAGAAGATAAATTAAATAAAAGAAATTAGAGCCTATAGCTTTAGGCTCTTTTTTCAAGCCATATAATAGGTATGCTCATCTATTTTAAAGGCCTTACAGAGCATTCTGAGAGGCCGTTTTTTTATGGGAGGTGATGAAATTAGAGGATTTTAAGAATTCATATATGGGAATTAGAATTGAAGATATAGACTTAGGTTTAATCTTAGGAAATCAATATATTATAGAAAATATAGCTCAAAGAAGAAAAAAAGATCGTTCAAAATATTTTAGAGGAACTTTTATCCAAGAAACTGATTATTTTTATGTATTCAGAAGTAGAGCCAAATATTGTGAATGTTTTTTAAAAGTAGATTTTGCTATAAATAATTTAACCATAAAAGAATATATATCAAAGGCAAGCTAATCATCCATTAATAATTAAAAGAGGAAGGGAATAATGTCAAAAAATAAAAGAAAAATAAAAACTATAACTTTAATATTGATTTTAATCTTAGGAACAATATTTAATTTATATTTTTCCACCTTATTACATGAATTATTATCAAAGGAAATATCAGAATTAACTTTACCTAGTTTTAAAAGTTCTATTTATAGTTTAAAGGGAAATAAAAATCATTTATACTTATTCATGGTTTTTCAATTAACAATTATCTTAGGAAGCATTTTATACTTAATAACTAACAATAAACCTTATCAATCAGATTTAATAAAGATTACACCTAATATAATGACACCAGCTCCAGCAGGACAAAAGCAATTTGGATCGGCTAGATGGATGACAAAGGAAGAAAAGGAGAAAGTCTTCTCTATCTGTGTGTTAAAGAAAAATGACAAACTAATAAGTTATTTAATTAAACATGGATATGATGATATTGAAACAGAGAAAGTAGGTGATGAAAATATTTGATATAGAAGGAGCTAATGAAAAATCTTACTTTAAAGAAGGTGGTATAGTAATTGGACTAGAAAAAAGTAAAAATGAAGAAAGATTATATACCATAACAGATGATGTTCATACTCTTTGTGTAGGTGCTACTCGTTCAGGTAAATCAAGAACAATTGTATTACAATCAATTTGTACATTAGGTCTTGCAGGAGAAAATATGGTTCTATCTGACCCAAAAGGAGAGCTATTTCAATATACTTATCCTTTTCTAGAGAGATTAGGATATAAAGTTATAGCAGTGGATTTCAGAAATCCACTAAAATCAAATCGATATAATTTCCTTCAACCAATAATAGATGCAGTAGATAAAGGGAATATCCCTAGGGCAATAGAAGCAACATGGGATATAACATCCTCATTAGTAGGAGAATCAAAGGGAGAAAGAATATGGACAGATGGCGAAGCATCAACTATAGCAGCAGCTATTATGGCAGTAGTATTTGACAATAAAACTGGATATAACAAGCAATACCAAAACATGACAAATGTATATTATTTTATATCCCAAATGTGTAAAACCATTGATAAGACAATGCCTATTGTAGAATATATGAAAGAATTGGAAGATAATCATCCAGCAAAAGGTTTAATAGCAATATCAGAAATAGCTCCTTCTAGAACTAGAGGGAGTTTTTTTACTGCAGCTTTAACTAACTTAAGATTATTTACTAACCCATTAATACATTCAATGACTTCAAATAGTGATTTTAACCCTGAAGAACTAGGAAGTAAAAAGATAGCATTGTTTATAATACTTCCAGATGAAAAGACAACATACTACTCTTTGGCAAGTCTTTTAGTATCACAAATTTATGAACAATTAGTCAAAATAGCAGATGAGAGAGGAGGTAGATTAAAGAGAAGAGTTAATTTCCTATTAGATGAGTTTGGAAACTTTTCTAAAATACCAGATTTTGCAAACAAATTAACCGTTGGAGGTGGTAGAGGCATAAGATTCAACTTATTTTTACAGTCTTTTGCCCAACTAGAAGAAAAGTATGGAAAAGAAGTCAGTAGAACCATTAGGGGCAACTGCCAGACATGGATATACTTACAGGCAGATGATCTTGAAACCTTAGAAGAAATATCAAAAAAACTAGGGAATTATACTGTATCAACATATTCACTTTCAGCATCTTCTAATGCTAATAGTACATCTTCATCTCAAAGCATTAATCTAACAGGAAGAGCATTACTAGATCCTAATGAAATAAGGCTTATTTCAAGGCCATATAGTCTTGTTATATCAAGGGATAACCCAGCTATAATGTTTGCCCCGGATATATCTCAAATGTATTTCAATAAGATTTTAGGATTAGGAGATAAAGAACACAACAGAATAGTTAGGGAAATTAGAGAAAATAGACGCAGACAGAGGACTATCAATGGAGGTGAAATGAATTTATGGGGAATATGGGAATTTTATAATAATGAGTTATAAGTTTAGTAGAAAGGAGCTTTTAAATGGATAAGGATAAACAGAAAATACTTATTAATACAATAATCTTAACTATGATTTTTGTAGCAATTCCATCCTTTATTTTTGCTAATGGAATAGAAAGTAGCACCATATTTACAGGATTAAAAAAGTTAATAGAAGACCTAGGAAAAGCACTTATTGTAATAGCAATACCAGTAGGTACAGTGATTACAGCATATTGCTTTATTAGAAGAGCAGCAGCCGATGAAATGGACCACAAAAAATGGTCCAATAGAATTACCACAACCATAGTATCAACAATAGGTGCAATACTTTCAGGTGTAATCATTACATTAGTAAGTGGATATTTTAAATAATTAGGAGGACAAAAGAATGACTAATATTATAAATAAATCAAAGGCTATGTATGGAAAATTATCTAGGAAATTAAGGGATAAATCAGGAGAAAACTATGTAGATACAGGAGTAAAAATATTAATTGCAGTAGTTATCGGAGCACTTTTATTAGCTGGACTATATGCACTTTTTAACACTACAATAATGCCTACTCTAACGGAAAGGATAACTGAAATGTTTAATTATAAAGGGAACTAAAACTTAAATATAAACAGGGACTGTAAATTAAATACAGTCCCTTTAAATATGGAAGGAGAAAAACATGTCTAAGTTAATTACACTCCTTATAATAGATTTTTTAGAAGGTTTATTTGATTTTTTAGGAAATGAAATGTTAACAGGAATAGTACCCTTAGCCCTTCATGCAGAAGAGCATATGAAGAATCTAGGAATTGATGGATTTAGTACTTTGTTTAGAATATTTCTAGACTTTGGTATATCTCTTATAATACTTAAATTCCTAAAGAAAGGTTTTGAAATATATGTACTTTGGTCTGATGGGGATGCAGATTCTGATCCAGTTCAACTCTTAACTAACTTTTTTAGAGCAATGGCAATAGCCTTAACCTTTCCCGTATTATATAGTTGGTTGGCTAAAATTATAGAAGATTTTTCTAATAAGGCTTTAAATGCAATAGGGCTAAATGCTAATACAAGTTTTCCAGCTTTAATTTCAACATTATCTACAGCTAGTTTTTTTAGTGTATTGGCCTTTTTAGTATTCTTTATAATATTTATACTATTATATATACAATTCATAAGAAAAGGACTAGAGATATTAATTCTAAGAATTGGATTACCATTGGCATGTGTAGGACTTATGGATGCAGATAAGGGAGTGTTTAGGACCTATATACAGAAATTTTTCCAATCAACATTAACAGTATTAGTCCAGGTTGTATTAGCAAAATTAGGATTAAGTCTTATGTTTAGTGGACACTTGTTTTGGGGGATAGCAGCTGAATACTTTGCAGTAAAAACGCCTAGTTTCTTGCAAGAATTCTTAATCTTTTCAGGTGGTGGAGGAATGGTAAACAATATATATTCTTCTGCTAGATTAGTTCAGATGTTTAAAAATGTAGTTAAGTAGGAGTTGAAGAAATGGATATATTAAAAGAATTATCTATGGCCTTTATATGGCTAATAAGGGCAGGAACAGTAACCCGTGTAGCCTATTGCTTCTTTAAAATGACACAAAGTGATGAAGAAATTGGAGTTTATAAAAAGAGAATGAGAAATGCATTGGTTTTTCTAATATTAGCTGAATCTATATGGCAGTTGAAGGATATTGCAATGCATTATTTTGGAGAATAGGATATTATAGTTAATACAACTTAAGAAGCTCTCTTTATAAAATGTTATTTTATTGAGTTAATATAGTTTATTGCGGTATATTTTGTTATAATTAAATAAAAGTACGAGGGGTGAATTAAGTGGAAAATTATAATTTCGTTAATGAATTATTTAATAAAATAAATCTAGAATCAAAAAATATTATACCAGCTAATATAATGCTAATTGGGAAAACAGGGGTTGGTAAAAGCACACTAATAAACAACATATTTAGAGAAAATTTGGCGGAAACAGGCATAGGAAAACCAGTTACACAACATTTGAAAAAAATCACAAAAGAAGGTATCCCAATTAATCTATACGATAGTAGAGGTTTAGAGTTAGACTTAGAAGTTCAGAAAAAGGTAAGACTTGATATTAATGAAGAATTAGATCGAATAAATAAAAACAAAGATATAAATGCCGAAAATTTAATACATATCGTATGGTATTGTATTAATGCAACATCCAATAGGATAGAGGACTTTGAAATTGAATGGATTAAAGAGCTGTCGGAAAAGGTGCCAGTACTTATAGTATTAACCCAAAGTTATGTGGATAATGCAAAGGAATTAGAAAAATACATTGATAATTTAAATTTAAACATCAGGGGCATACAGAGAGTATTATCAGAGCCAATCAAATTTGGAAATTATGAATTGCCAAGGTTTGGATTAGAAGATTTAGTAGAAAAGACTTATCAAGTATTGCCACAAGGTATAAGAAGGGCTTTTAATAATGCCCAGAAGGTGGATATAAAAAAGAAAACAGATGAATCCACAAAATGGGCACTTGGATATATAGCAACTTCATTTGGGGTTGGCTTCACACCAATTCCATTTTCAGATGCAGCAATATTAATTCCAGAACAAGTAGCTATGTTGGCCCATATAACTACAATTTTTGGAGTTAAGGTCGACAAGGAGTTACTTTTAGCAATTGCATCAGGAGCTGGAGGAGTTGCAGGAGCAACTATTGCAGGAAAGACTTTGGTAGCAAATTTACTAAAGTTTATACCAGGTGCTGGGACAATAATTGGGGGTGCTATTAGTGGCACTACAGCAAGTTTGTTAACTACAGCATTGGCGTTTTCTTATATAGAGGTTATGAAGATAGTAGTGACAAATCAATATGAAGGCAAAGTAACAAAAAACGAAGAAATTTCTGAGATGATGTTTGATGAGTTAAAGAAACACTTAAAAAGCAAAGTATAATTCTATTTGTTTAAATATATTTCTAAGTAAGTTAAAAGGCTTATATTACATAAGTCTTTTTTTCATGCCAATTTCTAGGAGGTGATAAAATGGAAGATTCTAACTCATTATACATTCCATTAGGTTTAAAAGAAAAAAATGAACTTTGGGATGGATTTGGGAAGGAAGAAGCTATTAAAGCATTGATATTCAATATCTTTACAGGGATAATAGATGCTTTAATATATTTTTCAACTAAAAATCTAATCTTTTGTGTAGTCTTTATACTAGTATCAGTAGGAGGAAGTATCATGATGCTTACAAAGGATACAACAAATTTATCCGTAGTAGACCAGATTAGAAATATGTTACGATTTGCCAAGTCTCAAAAGTATTATCCATATAAATATAGAGACGAATGGAGTTAGCTATGGTAGTATTAAAAAATATATTGTTTATTTCAACATTAATTTATGCAGGAATTTATGACTATAAGAGGAGGATTATTCCTGATAAAGTCCATGTGATTATAATGATTTCTGCTTTACTTTCACAATTTAGTATTATTCAATCAATCCTAGGCCTATTAATTTTACCAATACCCTTTATAATACCAATATTCTTCAATGAAGATTGTATTGGGGGAGGAGATATAAAATTAGTAGGAGCTATAGGATTTTATCTAGGATTAACAAAGGGAACTTTAGCTATGGTAATAGGACTATCATTATCAACCATAGTATCTTTACTATTAAAAAAGCATAGAAATCAATTAGTTCCATTAGCCCCCTATCTAGCAACTGGAAGCATAATAGCATTTCTTATCTAACTGCAAGGAGGTCAATAAAAATATGAAAGAGTTTTTTAAAAATAGAACAGTATTAGGGCTAGGTAGCATAATCCTAGCTCTTTTACTTAGCTTTGGAGTAACACCATTTATGAACAAGGCAATGAAATCTCAAGTAACAATTATAAGAGCAAGTAAGAATATTAAAAAAGGAGAAGAAATTACAGCAGATAAAATAACAAAGGTAAAAGTAGGTGGATATAATTTACCACAACAAGTTATAAAAGAGCAAAATGAATTAGTAGGAAAATATGCAACAGCTGATATATACAAAGATGATTACTTTTTAAAATCTAAAGTATCAGATTCTATAGATGATGATAATTATTTAAGAGATGAAAATATGGCAATATCTATTACCATAAGAAGTTTAGCAGCAGGACTCTCAGGCAAGTTAAAAGCTGGTGATATAGTTTCTATTATATCCAGTAGTGAAGATGGAATAAAACCTATGATTATACCAGAGTTACAATATGTAGAAGTCTTATCCATTACATCAAAAGAAGGAAAAGATATAGAAGGAGAAAAGGAAGAATTACCATCTACAATAAACTTATCAGTAGATCCTATTCAAGCAGAAAAATTAGTTGAACAAGAGCAAAATGGAAATATACATTTACTTTTAGTATATAGGGGAGAAGAAAAGATTGCTAAGGAGTATTTAGGAATACAGAAAGAATATCTATTATCATTAGAAAAGGCAGAGGAGGGAAAAACATATGGAGAAACTGAAGAATTTGAAACTACCCAAGTTGAAGAAGATGAAGGAATCCAAGAAGAAGGTTCGGAAGAAACAGAAGAACAAAATCAATAAACTAGAGTTAAAGGATAATCATTTAATAGCCATTTGGGGTAGTCCTGGAAGTGGAAAAACTACATTATCAGTTAAGATTGCTAAAGAACTTGCAGAAAAAAAGAAAAATGTAATTATACTCCATGATGATGTTTTTTGTCCAACTATACCAATTCTATTGCCAAATATAAAGGATATAGATAAATCCTTAGGAAGAATATTTGCAAATCCAACAATAGATCAGGAAACCATATTAGATAACTCAATTACAGTAAAAAACTATGATTATATTGCCTTAATAGGTCATCAAAAAGGGGAAAACCCTTTTACCTATCCTGAATATACAAAGGAAAGGGTAATAGACTTACTTATCCTTTTAAGACATCTAGTAGACTATATTATAGTAGATTGTTCCAGTATTCTAACTGAGAGTATACTAACTATTACAGCCCTTGAACTAGCTGATAAAGTCATTAGACTTTCAACAGCAGATTTCAAAGGGCTTTCTTATTTTAAATCTACATTACCATTACTTATGGATCAAAAGTTTAAGTCAGAGGAACATTTAAGAGTTATATCAAATACTAAGGATTTTCAAGGAATTGAAGTAGTAAATGATGTTCTAAGAGGAAGCAGTATATTTTTACCAAATACATTAGAAATAGAGGAACAATATGTAGAAGCAAGGCTATTTGAAAGTATTAGAGATAAAAATAGCATCCAGTATAAAAATGAAATAGAGAAAATAATGGAGGTAGTATTCTATGAATAAAGCAGCATTATTTTTTCATACAAAAAATAACACCTTTGAAGAAGTATTAAAGGATGTTCAGGAATATATTTCATCTAAATATTCATCCTTTGTAGTAGACAATAAGGAAGCACAGGTTAGGCAACTTAAAATGTATATATCAAAATACTTAATGGACTATCAGCTTTCTGTAGAAGGATATACTACTCAAGAATTAATAGAAAAAATCTATCAGGAGATGTCAGAGTTCTCATTTCTAACCCCTTATTTATTTTCCCAAAATGTAGAAGAAATAAATATCAATTCCTGGGAAGATATTAAAATCAATCTATCAAATGGAGAAGAGATTACATCAAAGGAAAGATTTTCTTCACCAACCCACGCCTTAGACGTAGTTAGAAGGCTTTTGCAAACATCAGGAATGATATTAGACTATGCAAACCCAATAGTTAGAGGACATCTAGTAGGAGCTGGGAATGTAAGGATAACAGCCTTTGCTCCACCAGTAATAGATAAAGACATAGGTGTTGTAGCTTCCATAAGGATAATAAATCCTAAGAAATTAGGACCAAAGGATTTTATAGAAAAAGGCACAGCTACAAAAGAAATATTAGATAATATTCAATCCATGGTAAGATACGGGATTTCAATATGTATTGCAGGGGCAACTAACTCAGGAAAAACCACTTTATTAGATGGAATACTATCAACCATTCCAGATGATAGAAGAATATATACCATAGAAAATAATGTAAGAGAATTTTCTTTAATTAAACGAGATGAAAGGGGAAATATCATAAACAATGTAGTCCATACAGTTACTAAGGATAGTGAAAACCCAAAGGAAATGATAAATCAAGAAACTCTATTAGAATATGCCCTAACATCTAATCCAGACATTATAGTAGTAGGAGAAATGAAGTCAGCAGAGGCCTTTGCAGCTCAAGAAGCAGCTAGAACAGGCCATGGTGTATTAACTACTATTCATGCTAATTCCTGTGAAGCAACCTATGGAAGAATGGTTACCCTATGTAAATTAAAATATGATATGAAAGATGAAACATTATATAATCTTGTAACAGAAGCCTTTCCCATAGTAGTTTTTACCAGACAATTAGAAGATAAATCTAGAAAGATAATGGAAATAACAGAATGTGAAATATTCCCTACAGGTGAAAGACATATTAGAACCTTATATAAATTCAATGTAGAAGATGTATTAGAAATAGAAGGTAAAAAAGAAATAATAGGTGAATTTCAAAAAATAAATAATATCTCAAAGGGATTACAAAAGAGACTATTGGAAAATGGAATGCCTAAGAATATGATTCAAAACTTTTTAAGATAAGGAGTGATGATAAATTGGAAAGATTATTAAATATAATAAGCTTCATTATTCTTTTAACTGGATTATATACAGTATTAAATATATCTATATTTGAATTAACCGATGATATCTCTAAATTATTAAGTAGAGAAAAGAAAGATATTAAATCTAAAATAAAAAATCAGACAAGAAAGAAAAAAGAAAAAGGCATAAGAAAAATAATAGAAGAATCTAAATCAATACTATTAATCATGGGTAAAGGTGAGAAAATCAATCTAGTATGGTTAATCTCCATAATCCTTTTTATAGCAGGAACAGTTTTATCCATATCTTTAGGAAACTTCTTCTTAGTTCCAGTATTATCAATAGGTCTAGGATTAATGCCATTTTGGTATGTAATATATAATTCTAATTCCTATAGAAAGCAAATAAATGAAGAATTAGAAACAGCATTATCCACCATTACAACATCATATATAAGGTCAGAAGATATTATCCTAGCAGTAGAAGAAAATATAGAATATTTAAATCCACCTATTTCAGAGGTATTTATATTCTTTTTAAGCCAAACAAAGTTAATCACTTCCAATACTAAATTAGCAATAAAAAACCTAAAACCTAAAATACAAAATGAAGTTTTTGAAGAATGGTGTGATGCCTTAATAGCATGTCAGGACAATAAAAATCTTAAAGCTACCTTAGTTCCCATAGTAGGGAAATTATCAGACACCAGGATTGTATCAGCAGAATTAGAAAATATGTTATTTGAACCTATGAAAGAATTTATCACCATGGTAATTCTATTAATAGCAAATATCCCATTGATTAGGCTCCTAAACAAGGATTGGTATGAAATACTTGTTAATACACCTGTAGGCCATGGAATTATAGCCCTATGTGTATTAATTATCTTTATTTCCCTAGGAGCAGTAATAAGACTTACAAGGCCAATAGAATACAAAAGTTAGAGAGGGGAGGTGTCCAATGAATATATTAATATATTTATCCATATTTCTTTTTTCCTTTGGAATATATTTAATCATTGCAAATGTATTAAGACTCCCTACATTACAAACATCTAAGAATATAATAACCTTTTATGGAAGAGATAAAAAAATAGATAAAATCAATATTCTATTAGATAGATTAGGGAGTAAGATATCAAAATTCATTATTTTAGATGAATACAAAAGAAAAAAGCTATTAGCAACACTAAAAACTGCTGGAATAATTGAAACACCTGAAAAACATATTGCAACCATATGGATTAAAACTGCAATTCCCTTAATAATAGCAATACCTTTATCCTTCTTATTACCAATTGCTATTCCAATACTCTTAGTAATATCTGTTAGAACATATTTCAAAGAAAGTAGAAGTGCAGAAAAAAGCTTAAGTAAAGAAAAAGAAAAGATAGAATATGAACTACCACGTTTTACAAGGGAAATAGCTCAAGAGTTAAAGTCTACAAGAGATGTACTTTTAATTCTAGAAAGGTATAAAAACAATGCAGGAGAAACAATGAAAAGAGAACTAAATATAACCATAGCAGATATGAAATCAGGTAATTATGAAACTGCATTAACAAGATTTGAAACAAGAATACAAAGCCCAATGCTCTCTGATGTTGTTAGAGGGCTTATTTCTGTTATAAGGGGAGATGATGCCTTAGTGTTTTTCCAGCTATTATCCCATGATTTTAAAGCATTAGAAATACAGAGACTAAAACATGAAGCAGCTAAAAGACCAGGAAAAATCAGAAAATATTCATTCCTAATGCTAGGATGTATGCTCATAATGTATTTAGTAATAATAGGTATCTCTGTAGTCAAAGGCCTAGGAGGTATGTTTTAATGAAGAAGATTTTAAAAGATAATAGAGGAAACGGTTATGTAGATATAGTGGTCCTAGTACTAATAGCCATGATGGTAATAGCTCTAGGGATTAAAGTATTTCCAGCCTTTATGGCAAAGGACAGATTAAATACCTTTGCCAATGAAGTAATTAGAGAAGCTCAAATACAAGGGATGATAGAAATAGATTACAGTACTATAGCAGAAAACATAGATATTAATATAGATTCTGTTACATGGGAAGCAAACACCTTGGGAGATAGGAAAGTACAATTAGATGAAGTAATCACAGTAACCTGTA
The DNA here is from genome assembly GCA_023229175.1 of Tissierellaceae bacterium. Taxonomy (GTDB): domain Bacteria; phylum Bacillota; class Clostridia; order Tissierellales; family Tissierellaceae; genus JAAYFT01. Next base: position 70,563 of record JALNZV010000006.1, read on the forward strand.
CTACCAATGTGGAAATAGGACTATTTGGAGATTTTGGTTCCTTTCCAATATCCCTAAAATCTAAAGCTACAGGGAAATCGGAGGTGTACTGGAAATCAGAATGATAAATAAATTAAGAGAAAAGAAAGGCAGTATATTTCCTTTAACCATAGCTATAGTTCTATCATTATTTATTATCTTTGCAGGAGTCTCAGAATATCTAAGACTTAAACTAATAGTTTCAGGAATAAAAGAAGCCATACAAACAGCAGTTATATCCCTTAGCATAGAAAACTATGACAATATATACAGTAGCTCTAGGGAAGGTTATTCAGGAGGATATAAATATATTGATGAAAAGGATAGGTGGGAAGAGATGCTCCATACTGAAGATGTATTCAATAAACTAGATGAACTACTAGACCTAAGAATAGAAGAAGATCATCATGTAAAGGTAGTAAATGGAGAATATGAATATAAACTTTCAGATCTAGAAGTAAATATAATCAATACACCCTTTGCACCTAATTCTAGTGGGGATGTATTTGAAGCTGACTCCTATATTTCATTAGAAGTTCCACTATCCTTTGGATGGGAACATCTACCACCATTAAAGATTAGATTGAAAGTAAAATCAAAATATATGGCTAAGTTTTAAGGGGGAAGGATCTATATGAACAAGAAGGACAAAATAGATAATAAAAAAGAAACAGCCCAAGATTTTGTAAATGTAAAGGACATAAAAGATAAATTCCTATATACAAGGGATGAGAAAATAATATCTTATATACAAATAAATCCCATAGACATAAACCTACTAAGCAAAAGAGAAAAACAAACCTTAGCTAGAACATTAACAGCAGAACTAACTTCAGAAAGAAAAATCTTTAAATTTATAGCTGTATCAAGGCCAGTAGATATCTCACCATTACTAACTGAATACCAAAACATAATATCCAATACAACTAATCAAAAACAAAAAGAGCTATTAAGACATGAAATTTATTCCATTAGTAACTTTGCATTATCAGGTGAAGTTGTAGAAAGGCAATTTTATATTATGCTTTGGGAAGATTATGAAGAAGGTATAGAAAGGGACATATTAAAAAGAGCCATGGAATTTGCATCAAAACTAGAATCCAGCAGTATTAAATGCAGTATCTTAACTGAAAATAAAATAGTTAGACTATGTAATCTAATAAACAATCCAGCCTATACAAATATTGAAGATACCAGCTTTGAGCCCACCATACCATTTTTAAAAGATTAGTTTAATTAGATTTGGAGGTAGCATATGAGTAGATTAAGACAAGTAAAAGATATATATAACAGTATTATGAATACTGTAACTAGTAATGAAAAGGAATGGAAAGAATATCTAGAATTTGCATCAAGATTATATAAATATAAATTTGATAATAGTATATTGATATATGCACAAAAGCCAGATGCAACAGCAGTTGCAGATATGAGATTTTGGAATAGAAGAATGGGACGATATGTAAACAAAGGAACAAGGAGTATAGCTGTATTTGATACAAGAAAAACTGAATTAAAACTAGAGTATCTATTTGATATATCAGATACCAATGGGCCTCCTCATACAATACCTAGACTATGGAAATTGAATGAGGAGATTTCTTTTAAACTTATAGATAGTTTAAATAATAGCTTTAATACAGATGAACCTAATCTTGAAGAATTAATCTCGAAATATATAGTAAAACCTAAATTAAAGGAATATGAATTTGATTTATCTGATTTTAATTATTCATTTCAAAAACAATATATTAAAACTGTAGAAGATAGTGTGAATTTCATGGTGTTTAATAGATGTGGGTTAGATTTATCTAGATTTGAAGATTTACCGACTTTCACCAATATTTCAGATTTTAATATTAAGGAGATGACATACAGGCTAGGAATAGATACTACTAGTCTAGCAGAAGAAATTTTAAGAGAAATAGAAAGAGAATTTTATAATATTAGAAAAATTATAAGGAGTGAAAAATATGAGGAAAAATCCATTGCTAGAGCTGGAATATCAGGAAGCCAAGGAAGGGATATTATATCCCAAGATACAGATATCTCAAGAAGAGGAAGCAGATCAGATGCCACTAGGGAAATACGGAAGGATGGCAATGAAATATCTCAAAGAGAACTACCCCAAGAGATACAATTGGTTGAAAATAGAGGGGGAACTGATGGGCCTAATGCACAAAGTAGATCAGGAGGCCAAGAAGAGGCTAAAGACATTGGAGAAACAACTACTACAGAAGGAGCCAATAGAGAATCCAATGAACACCTACGAAACATACAGACACAGGGATATGATAAGGAGGACAGCCGAGGAAATAGTCTTGATAGAAATAGTATACAAAAAGAGATAGAAGAAAAAGAAGATGAAGTACAAATAAGTATGTTTGGGTCTCAAGATAGGGACTCTTTTTTATTTCCCGATGAAGAGGAAGAAGAACAAGGTAATATTGAAATAGAAATCATTGAAGAAATATCAAATGAAGAAAATGAACTTATTAACTATAAATTCAACCCTGAAGATGAAATAGGAGTAGGTGGGCTAAAAACAAAGTTTAGAAACAATGTAGAAGCCATAAAAACCTTAAAAGTAATAGAAAAAGAAAATAGATTAGCCACAAGGGAAGAACAAAGTATATTAGCAAGATATGTAGGCTGGGGTGGTATGCCCCAAGCCTTTGATAAAAATTCCATAGGTTGGAGTAATGAATATAGAGAATTAAAATCTATTCTTACTTCTGATGAATACAATAGTGCCAGAGCATCAACCCCCAATGCCCACTATACTTCACCTATAGTAATCAGTGGAATATACAAAGCCTTAGAAAGATTTGGTTTCAAAGAAGGAAATATATTAGAACCAGCCATGGGAGTTGGAAATTTCTTTTCCACATTACCTGATACTATGAAGAACTCAAGATTATATGGTGTAGAACTTGATGATATATCAGGTAGAATATCCAAACAACTCTATCAAAAAGCAAAAATAAAGATACAAGGATTTGAAGAAACCGACTATCCTGACAATTTCTTTGATGTAGCTATTGGGAATGTACCATTTGGAGATTATAAATTATTTGATTCTAAATATAATAGACATAACTTTCTAATACATGATTATTTCTTTGCAAAAGCAATAGATAAAGTTAGACCTGGAGGAGTCATAGCATTTATAACATCAAAAGGGACCATGGATAAAGAAAATGATGGTGTAAGAAGATATCTATCAGAGAGATCAGACTTAATAGGTGCTATAAGACTTCCTAATACAACATTTAAAGATAATGCCAATACAGAAGTAACTACAGATATAATATTCCTTCAAAAAAGAGAAAGATTATCTGTAAAAGAAGCTAATTGGTTAAAGGTAGAGAAAAATGAAGATGGAATACCAATAAATGAATATTTTATAAGAAACCCTGAAATGATGCTAGGGAAAATGATCTTTGACACTAGAATGTTTGGAGAAGATAGCAAATATACAACATTAATAAATGATGATGAAAATTTTGACTTAGAAAGTGAATTATATAGTGCAATAGAAAATTTAAGGGCTAATATCACAAAATATGAAATAGAAGAAGAAAATCAAGAGGATGTAATTCCAGCTGATCCTAAAGTAAAAAACTATACCTATACATTAATCAATGATGAACTATATTATAGAGAAAATACAGCAATGAGAAAGATGGATATTACAGGAAAAACATTAGAAAGAATAAAAGGACTTCATCATATAAGAGAAATCACTAGGGAAATCATCAATATTCAAATGAATGGATGTACAGAATCAGAATTAAAGAAGAAGCAAGAAATCTTAAATAAGAGATATGATGAATTTGTCAAAGACTATGGATATATAACTTCTAGAGCCAATACTAGAGCCTTTGAAGATGACAATGATTACCCTCTCCTATGTTCATTAGAAGTAGTAGATGAAAATGGAGAAGTTTTAAAGGCTGATATGTTTACAAAGCAAACCATTAGACCCCATGTAGCAATTACAGAAGTAGATACAGCCAATGAAGCCCTTATGGTCAGTTTAAACGAAAGAGGAAAGGTGGACATACCCTTTATGCTAGAACTCTATGAAACCACTCCAGAAGCTTTAATAAAAGAGCTAGAAGGGCAAATATACTTAAACCCTATGGAGTATGATGGAGAAGATATTACAAAGGGATGGGAAACCCAAGATGAATATTTATCAGGGAATGTTAGAGAAAAGTTAAAGCTGGCCAAAATATTTGCAGAAAACAAACCAGAGTTATTTATGAAAAATGTATTAGCTCTTGAAAAGGTACAACCTAAAGACTTAGATGCATCTGAAATAGATGTAAGACTAGGTACTACTTGGGTAGAGATTGAAGATATTGAAAAATTCATCTATGAGACCCTAGAAACACCAAGATATCTACACAATTCTTATTCTAGATGGTCCAGTGGAAACAATGAAATAAAAGTAAATTATAACAAGATAAATTCTAAATGGAATATACAAAATAAAAGCAGTGATTACTCAGTATTATCTACAGAAACCTTTGGAACTAAAAGAATGAGTGCATATCACATTATAGAAGACACACTTAATCTAAATTCAGTAACAGTAAGGGATAGAGTAGATGATGGAGATAGTGTTAGATATGTAGTCAATCAAAAAGAAACCATGTTAGCTAGAGAAAAACAACATCAATTAAAAGAAGAATTCAAAAACTGGATATTTAAAGACCCTGAAAGACGAGCAAAGTATGTAAAATTCTACAATGAAAACTTCAATAATATAAGACTTAGGGAATATGATGGAAGCAATTTAACATTTCCAAACATGAACCCTGATATTAAACTAAGACCACATCAAAGAAATGCCATAGCCAGGATATTATATAGTAAAGATAATACATTATTAAACCACTGTGTAGGAGCTGGTAAGTCTTTTGAAATGATAGCAGGATGTATGGAATTAAAGAGATTAGGTTTAGCAAAGAAATCCATATTTGTAGTTCCAAATCATTTGACAGAACAAATAGGCTCAGAGTTTCTAAGATTATATCCTTCGGCCAATATTCTTGTAACTACTAAAAAAGATTTTCAAAAGAAGAATAGGCAGAAATTTATTTCAAGGATTGCCACTGGGGATTATGATGCTGTAATCATGGGATATACCCAATTTGAAAAAATCCCTATATCTAAAGAAAGACAGGAAAGAATGATAAATGACCAAATAGATGAAATAACTCATTCCATAAATGAAGCAAAATCCTCAAGGGGAGAAAATTGGAGTATAAAACAGATGGAGAAATTCAAAAAAAGTTTAGAAACTGAGTTGAAAAAATTAAATGATGATAGTAGAAAAGATGATTTAATAAACTTTGAAGAACTAGGAATAGATGCACTTTTCGTAGATGAAGCTCATTACTATAAAAATTGTGCAGTATTTTCTAAAATGAGAAATGTAGCAGGAATATCTAATACAGCAGCTAAAAAATCCAGTGATATACTGATGAAATGTCAGTATATTCAAGAGATAAATAATGGTAAGGGGATAGTATTTGCTACAGGGACACCTATCTCTAACAGTATGACTGAAATGTATGTAATGCAAAGGTATTTACAACCTAACACCTTAAAAGAAAGAGGTATCAACCATTTTGATGAATGGGCAGCTAATTTTGGTGAAGTGGTATCATCTTTAGAATTAGCACCAGAAGGTACAGGCTATAGAATAAGAAATAGATTCTCCAAATTTACTAATCTTCCAGAGTTAATGTCAATGTTTAAAAATGTAGCAGACACCCAAACAGCTGATATGCTAAATCTTCCAGTTCCAAGATTAAAGGAAGGACAATATAAGCTAATTTCATCAGAGCCAAGTGAATTCGTCAAAAAAGAGATGGAGAATTATGTTATAAGAGCAGAAGCCATAAGATCGGGAGCAGTAAAACCAAATCAGGACAATATGCTTAAGATAACCAATGAAGCGAGACTATTAGGAACAGATCCTCGATTAATAGATGAAAAAGCCATTAATGATCCAAATTCTAAAGTAAATAAATGTATAGATAATATTTTCAATGAATACAAAGATTCAGAGGAAATAAAAGGAACACAAATAGTATTCTGTGATGTAGGAACGCCTAATAAAGATGGGCGTTTTTCTGTTTATACAGATATAAAAGAAAAGTTAGTAGAAAAAGGAATACCAGAAGATGAAATTTGTTTTATTCATGATGCCAATACAGAAGTACAAAGGGAAAAACTCTTTTCTGATATGAGATATGGGAACAAAAGAATAATACTAGGTAGTACACCTAAAATGGGGACAGGTACAAATATACAGGACAGGCTTGTAGCACTTCATCACCTAGATTGTCCTTATAGACCCTCAGATATTGAACAGCGGGAAGGAAGGATATTAAGACAAGGGAATATGAACGAAGAAGTAAATATCTACAGATATGTTACTAAAGATACCTTTGACAGTTATTTATGGCAAATCGTAGAGCAAAAACAAAAGTTTATATCCCAGGTAATGACTTCTAAATCCATAGCAAGGAACTGTGAAGATATAGATGAAACAGTATTATCCTTTGCAGAAGTAAAAGCACTAGCAACGGGGGATCCAAGAATAAAGGAAAAGATGGACATAGATAATGATGTTGCAAGACTAAGAGTATTGAAATCATCCTATGATAATCAAAGATATACCTTAGAAGATAACTTTACTTATAAATATCCTAGACTAATAAAAGAAGAAGAACAAAGATTAGAATGTATTATAAAGGATATTGAAAAAAGAAATATGAATACTACAGAGAAATTTTCAATTAATATCAATGGAAAATTATTTGATGAAAGGGAAAAGGCAGGAACTATTTTAAAATCCCTTTGCAACAAAGTAGAACCAGGGAAAGAACTTCATATAGGCACTTACCAAGGATTTAATCTACTCCTTAGAAAATCAATGCTATATGAAAGCTATGAGATAACAATCCATGGCAATTTAAAATATAGAGTAGAATTAGGGGACAGTCCCCATGGAAATATGGCCAGGATTGAAAATATAGTTAAAAACCTAGAAGATAGAATGATAAAATCAGAAGAAATAATAGAGAACCATAAAAAGAACCTAGAAAACTCAAAACTAGAATACGAAAAACCATTCCCTTATGAAGAAGAATATAAAACTAAATTGGCTAGACAATTTGAATTAAATCAGGAGCTGGATTTAGGTAGAAACAATGAAGAAGTGATTGATGAAGATGAAAATGAAGTAGAGGAAGAGTTGGAAGTCAGTGAGGAAATGGCTATTTAAAGAAAGGATGAATCTAATTGAAAAAAACCAAAGAAACATCAATCAACAACACCCTACTAAACATAATATCCCCAATGGGATTAGAAATAAAAAGAAACAGCCTAACACTAGGAGAAAACACAGGAAAGGTCTATGGAATAGTAAAATATCCTCAAGATTTAGAATATGGTTGGTTATCAAGAATTACCAATATACCTGGTACAATTTGTTCTATAAACTTTACTCCAATAGATAGTGGAATATTCATAGAAAACATATCAAGAAGTATAAATAGAAATAGAGGAGTAGCTAATTCTGCAAAGGATCCTTTAACCCGTTCTAGAGCTGAAAAAGCAGCAGAAGGTGGAGAAAGGATAATGAAGAAAATAGACCAACAGGGAGAAGCCATAGGACAAATGGGAATAACCATAATGCCTGTATCTAAAGATGAAGAGTTATTTGAGAAAGCATGCAGAAAAGTAGAAAGTAGAGTTACATCAGTAAATTGTAGATTAAGAGGATTATCACATCTTCAAGAAGAGGGATTTAAACAACTATCACCATTTTATAGTTCAGAAAAAGAAATAGAAAATATAATCAATAGAATTGTACCACTATCCACCTTTATAGGTGGATTTCCTTTTGCCTCTTCAGGATATAACGATGGAACAGGCTATTATTTTGCAAAGGATAGTTCAGGTGGTTTAGTAATCATAGATCCATGGAAAAGAGAAGAGGATAGAACAAATACTAATTTTGTAATCATGGGGGTACCTGGAGTGGGTAAATCAACTGCAATAAAACATATAGTTCTTTCTGAATATATGAGAGGAACAAAATTAATCTTCATTGACCCTCATAGAGAATACTTTGAACTATGTAAGAAACTAAATGGAGATTGGATAAATGCAGGTGGTGGAAGTAAAGGTAAAATCAATCCACTTCAAATAAGAACTTCACCAAAAGATGATGATAATGATATAGAAAGATTATATGAAGATGAAGGCCATGGGATGGGAGATATGGCATTATACATTAAAAACCTAGAGATATTTTTCTCACTATATATACCTTCCCTTTCAGATAGACAAAGAGCAATACTCAAATCTGAAATTATAGAGCTATATAATAGTTTCAATATATTTTGGGATACAGATATTTCAAAACTAAATAATACAGATTTCCCCATAATACTAGATTTATATAATCAAATAGCTAAAAAAGCTAAAGATAAAAACAATCCATATATCAAAGATTATGATGATTTAAGTTTATTTCTTAAGGATTTAGCTCTAGGTTCTGACTCTTTCCTATGGAATGGCCATACAACAATAGAACCCAATTCTAAATGCGTTTGTTTAGATACAAAGGATTTACAAAATTCACCTGATAATATAATAAGTACTCAATACTTTAATATCCTTCAATGGGCATGGGAAGAAATAGTAAAAAATCCTGATGAAAGAGTACTTTTAATATGTGATGAAGCTTATTTAATGATAGATCCAAAGGTACCACAATCCTTAGTATTTCTTAGAAATGCAGCCAAAGGAGTTAGAAAATACGAAGGTGGAATAGCAATTATATCTCACTCAGTAGTAGATTTCCTTGACCCAGAAATAAAAATGTATGGCCAGCCTTTATTAGACTTAGCCACCTTTAAAATTATTATGGGAACAGATGGACAAAACTTAGAAGAAACAAGAAATCTATATAACCTAACAGATGCAGAGGAAGAACTTATTATGTCTAAGAAAAGAGGTTCTGCCCTTATGATAGTAGGTTCAAAGAGATTAAATATTCAATTTGAAATCCCAGAGTATAAGTTTAATTATATGGGAAGAGCTGGAGGTAGATAAATATGGATCCAGTATTATTAAAACATGTTATCCTTCAATCAATAAAGAATGAGGAAAATAGAAAAAGAACATTTACTCTAATAGCATCAATATTTGTTGCTATTTTTTTAATTTTTACAGCAATAGTATATATCCTATCAAGTCCATTTAAAGCTATAACAAGTTTTTTCTCACCAGAAGTATTAGCTTTTGCCCAGGAATTTCACAATGAATATAGTTTTGACCAACTTATAGAGGATGATAATGAGGATTACATCTATAGCTCAGAGTTTGATTTTACTTCATATGATTTTGAAGATAGCTCAATAGATATAGTTTACTTTAATCAAGCAGACAGCAGATGGAAAGATATTGCCTATGGTAAAACTGGAACCATAGGTAGAAGTGGATGTGGCCCTACAAGTTTGGCAATGGTAATATCAACATTAACAAAAAAATCCGTTAATCCTGTAGAAATGGCAAGGTGGTCATATAAAAATGGATACTATGCAGAAGGGGTAGGCTCTTATCATAGCCTAATCCCTAATGCAGCAAAACATTTTGGATTATCCGTAGAAGGCACAGAAGCCTTTAATCCGGATAAAATAATACAAGCCCTATCAAAGGGTCAATTAGTCATAGTAATCATGGGAAAAGGTCATTTTACAAGCTCAGGACACTTTATAGTATTAAGGGGGATAACAGAAGAAGGTAAAATCTTAGTAGCAGATCCAATAAGCATAAAAAGAAGTGAACAAGAATGGGATTTATCAATAATACTAAATGAAGCAAGAAAGGGTGCAGGAGCAGGAGGACCATTTTGGATTATAAGCAATTGAATTGTAGGAGGTGCATATTATGCTCTTATATCTAACCAGTACAGAAAATGTAGGATTATTTGACTTTCTTACAGAAGAATTGGGTATGTTGGTAAAAAAACTATCAGGAGAATTTTCATTAAATAGATTTGTAGTACATGACATGAGAAATCTAAGTCATTTTTCATATATTGCAATAGATCTAGAAGCAATTAAAGATGATATAGATGAAATTATAGAAGCTATAATTGCTTTTAAAACCCTATATGACTCTAGGATAATAATCTTTGCAGAAAAAGCAGATATAAGCCTAATAAATAAAATCATAGAAGAAACAGAAACCTATAATATAATAACAGCTAAAAATATTGGGAAGATAAAAGAAGAAATACGAATATGTGTAAGTCCACAGGGAATGAGTAAGGAATATTTATTAAAATCCATGAATACAAGTATGGATATAAATATAGAACAAATTCCACAATACTCCTTCATAGGAGAAAATATAAAAATTATAGTAGCAGGAGCTATGAATAGAGTAGGAACAACAACTATAGCTATGAATATGGCATCTTACTTAGCTAGTATAGGTGGCAAGGTATCATATACAGAAGCTAATGGAAACAATCATCTTGAGAAAATCCATTCCTACTTCTTTTCCAATATCCCTATTAGTAATAACTATTTCTCACAAGATGAAGTAGATTACTTTTTCAATAGTAATATTCCAGCAGATAATTATAATTTTAATATCATAGACATTGGTGTATTAAACCAAAGAAACTTAAAGGCTTTTGGAATCGGAGAAGTAAAAATATTGTGTAGTGGTATAAAACCTTATGAATTACCACAGCTAAAGGATGCTCTAAAAACAATAAACAAGGAAGATGTTTTTATAGTATTAAATGAAGGGGAAATTCAAAGTATTAAAAAGTTTTTACCAATAGATGGAGAGATAATATATTCCAGTAAGTATACATCAGACTTATTTAATAAAAATATAAATATAGAAATATGGGAATCCATATTATCGGCTTATATTGTAGAGCATAAGACTTTATAATAATTAAAATTGAATATAAGACCAGCTAGGCACTTGAAATAAATCAGGTGCCTTTTTTTGTGTCTAAAAACAGGATAAAAGAAAGGGGATTAAAGATGAAAGAAAATAAATCTGGATTCAATGTAAGAGAAGGCAGAAGTAATAAGCAATATATTAATACTAATTTTGATTTTATTGATGCATTAAATAGATATGCTGATTGTGAAACTCTAGGATTCTATATATCCTTTAAAAGATATATCAACAGAAAAGATAATAATAAAGAAAATCAAATAACCTATACTCAAGCTTATTTACAAAAACAATTTAATATTGGAAGAACAAAATACTATAGACATTTAAAGACTTTGTTTAATATAGGATTATGTGATGTAGAAAAAATAGTAAAGGTAAAGTTTTTCATTAATTATAATTTGGAAGGAAAGGAAAATCCGTTAGTAGAAAAATCAATATTATATTTTAGTACCCTAGAAGATATAGATATTTCACTTAAAAACAACATAGAAAACTTAATAAATGAATATTATCCACATATCCCCCAAGAATTGATCAAAATTGTGGATGTAACTAACAATACTAACTATATATTTCATGATTATCCACCTATAGATATTTTAGAAGCTAATAATTATGAATTTGTTCAGTATAGGGATTGGGATATAGTTATGAATAGATTTTCCAATAGTAAAAATACAGATACCCCACCTTCACAAAACAAGAAAGAGCCACCTTCACAAAATGAGAAGGACCCACCTTCACAAAATGAGAAGGACCCACTTTCACAAAACAGGAAGGTTAATAATATAATAGAACTAAATAATAATATAAGTAAACCATCTAATAATATAATCAATCAATCAATAGAATGTTCTGATGAAAAAGGTGAAATCAATAAAAATAATAAAGATAGATTGATTGATATAGATAAGAAAATAAAAGAAAAAGGATTTATTAGTTATGATGATTTAGTCTATGATCTTAGATTAATGAAAGATTACTATGACTATCCAATATCAGAATGGATAGATTCATTTAAAAAGGCATTGTGGGAAATGTATTATTATGATGATACAAAGGTTAGAGGGAAAAGAATATCTCAATTTGATGCAATATCTAAACTTCAAAGCATTAATATTGATATGGTTATAACTACTATTGAAAAGGTTATTGAAAGAAGCAAAGAAGAAAAAATTCAATATCCTATAGCTTTTCTTAAAACAGCCATATTTAACGAAATAGATGAGTTTTCTGCAAGAATACAAGCACAGGTAAACTATGATTTATCTGATAGTAAAAGTAGAGACAAGCCTAAACTAAAGAGAAAAACTAGATTTCATAACTTTGAAAATAAGACAGATAAATATAGTGCAGAAGAGCTAGAAGCAATTGTTAGAAGAAAAAGAGAAGAAGTTATGGAGAAATATAAAATTAAAGAAATAACATAAATCATCAATATCTATTTACAAAACTACTAATATATGGTACGATAATATCGTTCATGAAACGAATGTAAAAAGAAGGAGAAAATAAAATATGAAATTTTTTAGCCCTACTAGTGAATTGAAAGAACTACTACTATTACAGCATATCGAAAAAAATCCAGATACAACACAGAAGGAAATAGCTAAGGTAATTAGTGGTGCTCCATCTATGGTTAATGTTTATATTGACAATTTAGAAGAAAAGAATTATATGGTTAGAGATTATAAGTCTGCAAAGATAGTTTATTATAATATTACATCAGAAGGAGTTAAGAGGAAGAATTACTTACTAATAAACTATATGAGGGAACTTTTAGATTTATATAGACTAGCAAAAGAAAATGTTGAAAAATTTCTATTGGAGATTGAGGAACGAGGATATAGTAATTTATTAATATATGGAGCAGGGGAAGTAGCAGAGACGATTCTAGGAGTTATTAGGGATAGAAATAAAAATTCATTAAAAGTATTAGCAGTAATAGATGATAATGATGATATACAAGGCAAAGAATTATTGGGATATAAAATTATATCTAGAGCCGATATTAATCACTATGAACATGATGCAGTAGTAATAACAAGCTATGCTTATGAAGATGAGATAAGAGGAAGATTAAAAGAACTTAATTATTCAGAGAATAAGATAATAAGATTTTTTAGTTAATTAATAGAGGTGAAAAGATGAAATTAAAAGAGTTAATTGAGAAATTAGATGATACTGAAGTTCTTTTTATAAATGGTAAACATTATGATGGGAATATATCAGAAAAGATGCTTGAAATGGAAATAACTAAAATAAATATTGAAACTAAGAATGCATCAGGTGATGATTTAGATAGCTTAGGATATAGTTTTGAAGTTGGAGTGTGATTTAAATGTATTTAAAATTTAAAAGGCTAATAGATATTATTCTTTCGTTATTAGGATTAATAGTATTATCACCAGTATTTTTAATTTTAATTGTAGCTATTAAATTTGACTCAAAAGGGCCAATTTTATTTAAGCAGAAGAGAGTAGGAATACATAAGACACATTTTAATATATTTAAATTTAGAACTATGAGAATTGACACTCCGAAGGACACTCCAACACATTTATTAGAGAATCCAGAACAATGGATTACAAAGGTAGGTAAATTTTTGAGGAAGACAAGCCTTGATGAACTACCACAGATAATTAATATATTAAAGGGTGAGATGAGTATTATAGGACCTAGACCAGCACTATGGAATCAATATGATTTGATTGCTGAAAGAGATAAATATGGAGCTAATGATATACCACCAGGACTTACAGGCTGGGCACAGATAAATGGTAGAGATACAGTAACTATTGAAGATAAAGCTAGATATGATGGATATTATACTGAAAATATGGGACTAGTTTTTGATATTAAATGTTTTTTGGGAACTATTGTAAGTGTTTTGAAAAGAGATGGAGTCGTTGAAGGTGGAACTGGAAACAAGAAGAATGAACCTAATGAATCATTGGAAAAATCGAGGTGAAAAAATGTTATTAGTTACAGGAATTACAGGACATAGTGGTAAATATTTTTTACAAGAATTGATAAAGAATAAATATGAAGGTCCTATTCGATGTATTGTTAGAGAAAGCTCTGATACATCTTTGATTGATAACAGTGGATTAAATGTAGAGAAAATTGTAGGAGATTTAAACAGTCAGGAATTTATTAACAAAGCAATGGTAGGGGTTAATACTGTGATGCATATTTATAATATACATCATTCACCTATGATAGTTAAGGCAGCTATCAATAATAATGTAAAAAGAGCAATTTTAGTACATACTACAGGAATTTATTCTAATTTTAAGAATGCTTCTGAGGAATATAAAAATATAGAAAAGGAAGTATTAGATTTAACAAAAGTTACTAATTGTCTAACAAAGATTACAATTCTAAGACCTACTATGATATATGGTGATTTATGTGATCACAATATGAGTAAATTTATAAAAATGGTAGATAGGCTTAGGATTATGCCAATAATTAGCAAAGGCAATAGTTTATTACAACCTGTTAATGCAAGAGATTTAGGTAAAGCATTTTATACTGTGCTTATGCTTCCTAAAGAAACTCAGGGTAAAGTATATAATCTTTCAGGAAATAGTCCTATTAAAATGATAGATGTATTTAAGTTAATTAGTAAGGAATTGAATAAGAAAACTATTTTTATAAGTGTTCCTTTGGGCTTAGGAGTGTTTATGGCTAGGGTTCTCAAGATTATTTCTATTGGTAAAATTGATTACATTGAAAAAGTTCAACGTATGGGTGAAGATAGGAATTATTCTCATGAAGAAGCAACTAAAGATTTTGGATACAAGCCAATGACTTTTGAAGAAGGAATTAGTATAGAAGTGAGACAGTATTTAGAAAAGCGTGGGGGAAAAGAATGAAGATAGTTGTGCTTTCAAGTCATACTTCATCACTATTCTGGTTTCGTATGGATATGATGAAAGAGTTTATAAAAAATGGTCATACAATTATAGCAATAGGTCCAGGATCAGAAGATGAGTGGAATTATAAATTTAAAGAACATGATATAGAATATCAACAGATTTATGTAGATCGTAATGGTGTAAACCCATTTAAAGATATAAAAACAATTATCCAACTTCATAAGTTTATGAAAAGGGAAAAACCAGACAAAGTTTTTGCATATCAAGCAAAGACGATAATTTATGGAAGTATTGCAGCTAAATTAAATGGGATTACAGAAGTATATCCTTTGGTAGCAGGATTAGGCTCAATATTTAGAGGGACTGGATTTAAAAATAAAATAATAAAGTTAATAATGGAAATTCAATATAGGATTGCTTGTAAGTATAGTAAGAAAGTCTTTTTTCAAAATAATGATGATAAAAGTGAGTTTGTAAAGAATGGATTGTTGGGGGAAGAAAAAGCAGTTATTATAAATGGTTCAGGTGTAAATTTAGAAAAGTTTAAACCTGTTAAACTACCTCAAGAAAACACTTTTCTTTTTATTGGTAGACTTATTAAAGATAAAGGAATAATGGAGTATTTAGAGGCTTGTAAAATTGTTAAAACTAAATATTCGGATATTAGATGTCTATTAGTAGGGCCTTATGATAGCAATCCTTCTGCGTTAAAACCAGAAGAACTAAAGCCCTATATAGATGAGGAAATTATTGAATATTTTGGTGAACAAAAGGATGTGAGACCATTTATTGTTCAATGTAGTACATATGTATTACCTTCATATCACGAAGGTACACCAAAAACAGTGCTTGAAGCCATGGCAATAGGTAGGCCGATAATAACAACGAATGCTCCTGGTTGTAGAGAAACAGTGGTTGATGGAGTAAATGGATTTTTGGTTCCAGTAAAAGATTCATATAAGATAGCCGAGAGAATGATATGGATGATAGAACAAAAAGAAGAATTAGAAAAAATGGGGCAAGAAAGTCGCAGACTTTGTGAAGAAAAGTTTGATGTTAATAAAGTAAATGAAGTTATATTAAAAACTATGGGATTATATTAAATCTTATTCGAGGTGTAAAAAATGAATTTATATGAAAAAATAAAAAATAAAGAAGAAAAAGTATCAGTTATAGGTTTAGGGTATGTTGGATTACCATTGGCAGTATCTTTTGCAAAAGTTGTAGATGTAATAGGATTTGATATAGCAAAAGATAAGGTTAAAAGTTATCTTAACGGTATAGATGTAACAAAAGAAGTAGGAAATGATGTTTTAAAAAGAACTAACGCTGTTTTTACTTCTAACGAAGAAGATTTAAGAAAAGCAAAGTTTCATATTGTTGCAGTACCTACTCCAATAAATAAAGATAAAACACCAAATTTAAACCCAGTAATAGGTGCTAGTAAAACATTAGGGAAAAATCTTACAAAGGGCTCTATAGTAGTATATGAATCTACAGTATATCCTGGAGTAACAGAAGAAGTATGTGTACCAATATTGGAACAAGAGTCAGGCTTGAAATATGGAGTAGACTTTAAAGTAGGGTATTCTCCAGAGAGAATAAATCCAGGTGATAAAGTACATAGATTGGAAACTATTGTAAAAGTAGTATCAGGAATGGATGAAGAATCTCTAGATATTATTGCTAAAGTATATGAACTTGTTGTACAAGCTGGTATTCATAGAGCAGAAAGTATCAAAGTAGCAGAAGCCGCAAAAGTAATAGAAAACTCTCAAAGGGATATAAATATAGCTTTTATGAATGAACTTTCTATTATATTTAATAAATTAGGAATTGATACTAAGTCAGTATTAAAAGCAGCAGGAACTAAATGGAATTTCTTAAACTTTACCCCAGGATTAGTAGGAGGACACTGTATAGGTGTAGATCCATATTATTTAACATATAAAGCAGAAGAAATAGGCTATCATTCTCAGATAATATTAGCAGGTAGAAAGATAAATGATAATATGGGAAAATATGTAGCTGAAAACACAGTAAAGTTAATGATAAAAGCTAATAAACAAATAAAAGGTGCAAAAGTGGCAGTATTAGGACTTACATTTAAAGAGAACTGTCCAGATGTTAGAAATACTAAAGTAATAGATATAATAAATGAACTGAAAGAATATGGAATAAACACATTAGTACATGATCCACAAGCAGATAAAAATGAAGTATTTGATGTATATGGTATAGATATAAAAGAAGCTGAAGATATAAAAGATGTAGATGCAGTAATATTAGCAGTACCACATGAAGAATATAAGGAGCTTAGCTTAGAAGGTATTAGCTCTCTTTACAATGATAATTATACCCATATAAACGGTAATGAAGAAATAGATGATAAAAGGGTATTAATTGACGTAAAAGGTATGTTTGATAGAAAAGATGCAGAGGAAATGGACTATCTATATTGGAGGTTATAAGAGTGGGTTATGAAAATATAAAGTTTCCAGAAGGAACAAGATTTTTAGTTACAGGAGCAGCAGGGTTTATTGGTTCCAATCTTGTGGAAGCAATATTAAAAATGGGATATAAAGCAAGAGGGCTTGATAACTATTCAACAGGAAGAAAAAGTAATGTAGAAGAATTCATCAATCATCCAAATTATGAATTTATTGAAGGCGATATAAGAGATTTTGAAACATGCTTAAAAGCATGTGATGATATTGATTATGTTCTTCATCAAGCAGCATTAGGTTCTGTTCCTAGATCAATGCGGGAACCTTTAATTTATGAAGATAATAATATTAAAGGAACATCTAATATGATGGAAGCAGCAAGATTAAAAGGAGTAAAAAGATTTGTATACGCATCTTCTTCATCAGTGTATGGAGATTCATCAACTTTACCTAAAGTAGAAGGGGATGAAGGTAATGTGCTTTCACCATATGCATTAACTAAAAGGGTAAATGAGCAATATGGTAAATTATATACAGATATATATGGTCTAGAATGCATTGGATTAAGATATTTTAATGTATTTGGAAGGAGACAAGATCCAGATTCACAATATGCGGCTGTAATTCCCAAATTTATTAAGTCATTAAAAGCTGGTGAACAAGTTGAAATATATGGAGATGGTGAACAATCCAGAGACTTTACATACATAGAAAATGTAATAGAGGCTAACTTAAAGTCTTGCTTAGCTCCTAAAGAAGCATGTGGGCAAGGATATAATATAGCATTTGGAGAAAAGTTTACTGTTAATGAGATGTATAGTTTAATGTGCCAACAATTAAAAGTAAATCTTAAACCTAAATATGTGGAACCACGAGCTGGAGATATAAAACATAGTTTAGCCGATATATCAAAAGCAAAAGCACTTTTATCATATAACCCAAATTGGAGTTTTAAGGATGGGTTTATTGAAGCAATAAACTGGTATAAAGAAAACTTATAACCATAAGTGAGGATTAAATATGAAAAAAATAGTTCATATAATTACAGGTTTAGGCAGTGGTGGAGCAGAACACATGCTATACAAACTGTTGAAGTATTCAGACAGAGAAAAATATTATCATGAAGTATTGTCATTAACTGATACAGGTATATATGGTAATAAAATAGAAGACTTAGGTATTAAAGTACATTGCCTTAATTTAAATAGAGGAAATTTAATTTCTTCTGTTTTAGAAGCAAGAGACATTGTGAAAAGATTTGATATCGTAGATACTTGGCTTTATCATGCTGATATGTTTGGATTTATAATTTCAAAATTATTATTAAGGAAAAAGCTCATATGGAATATAAGACATAGTAACTTAGATAAAGATGCAAACAAACCTAGAACTTTAAAAATAGTAAAGATTAATTCCATTCTATCTAAGTATGTAGATTTAATTACTTATAACTCTAGTAAAGCATTCGAGAATCATATGCTATTTGGATATATGGATAAGAATTCAATAATAATACCTAATGGGTTTGAACTTAATAAGTTTAAATTTAGTAGAGATGATAGATTAAGGATTAGAGAGGAACTGGGATTTAAAGAAGATAAAGTAATGATTACTGTTGGTAGATGGGACATACAAAAGGATTACTATACTTTATTAAAAGCATTAAATGAATTAAAAAAACAAAATGTAAAATTTAAAATGATTATGGTTGGAACTAATCTAGATTATGAGAACTATGAATTAGTAACTTTGATAGATACTTATAATTTAAAGGATAATGTAATTTTACTTGGTAGACGTAATGATATACCTGCATTATTATCAGCAGCTGATGTATATGTTTCATCATCTTTAGGTGAAAGCTTTTCTAATGCAATTGGAGAAGCAATGGCATGTGAATTACCGTGTATTGTTACAGATGTAGGTGATTCAAAATTAATGGTTGGAGATACAGGTAGAGTTGTAAAGGTAAGAGATTACATAAGTATGTCTAAAGAATTAATTAATTTTATAAATAAATCTGATACGGATAGAAATATGACAGCTAGAAGTAGAGTTATTGATAATTATGAAATTAGAAAGATATCTAAAGTTTTTCAAGAAAATTATAATATAGTTACTTAGCATTAATATTTAGTATGGGGGCTAAACAATGATTTATGATATAAAAAATAAGGTAAGAAATATTTCTCATAGAAATAGTTTTATTAATAAGTTATATTTATTAGCAAATAGGGCTAAAGTATCATTGCTTTCGGCTTTAAGCGATGAGAAATTTGCAAAAATGAAATATAAAGAAAATACTGGTAGAACATTAAATTTAGAAAATCCAAAAACATTTAATGAAAAATTATGGTGGTTAAAGTTAAATAACAGGGATCCTTTACTTACAAAGTGTTCAGATAAAGTTAGAGTTAGAGAGTATGTAAAAGAATGCGGTTTGGAACATATATTGAATGAAGTTTATGGAGTATATGATAATGCTAATGATATTGATTTTGATGAATTGCCAGATAAAGCTTTTATAAAAACTAATCATGGTTCGGGTACGAATATTATTTGGGACAGAAACAAGCCATTTAATAAAGATAAGTTTAGAAAAAGATTTAATAAATCTTTAAAACAAAATTACTATTGGCAATCAAGAGAATGGAATTATAAAGAAATTGAGCCTAAGATAATAGTAGAAAAAATTCTTGAGGATAAAGAAAACAAATCATTGATTGATTATAGGTTTTTATGTTTTGATGGGGTTGTAAAAATGATCTTTGTAGATATTGAAACAGCTGCAAAAGATGGTTCTCACAGTCCTTATGCTAAAAGAAATGTGTATGATAAAGATTTTAATTATTTAAACATTAAAGTTAAAAGAGAACAATTTGATAGTTCAATAATTGAGAAACCTATAAACTTTGATGGGATGATTAAATATGCAGAAAAATTATCAGAACCATTTCATTTTTGTAGAGTCGATTTATACAACATAAATGGGAATATTTACTTTGGAGAAATAACATTTTACCCAGGTGGTGCAATGCAAATAGTAGAACCTGAA
Source organism: Tissierellaceae bacterium (assembly GCA_023229175.1). Taxonomy (GTDB): domain Bacteria; phylum Bacillota; class Clostridia; order Tissierellales; family Tissierellaceae; genus JAAYFT01. The sequence goes on from JALNZV010000006.1 coordinate 90,986, forward strand.
GAATGGGAACGAAAAATGGGAGATTGGATTGATTTAAAGAGTGATAAAATTAAGTTAATTAATGAATAATTATTTTAGAGATAAGTATGCAGATTGATTCAATAAAAAATAATTTAGTGAGGGGAAAAAATGAAGTTGTTATACATTACAAGTGGACTATTTCCACGAGGTTCAGCCTATGCATCAAGGTTACTTAATTTTGCAAGATTAATCAAAGATATCGGTTTTGATATACATATAATGGTTGATTATGTAAGTGATAAGAAGTTCTTAGATAATAATAATTATGGATTATATGAAGATATATCATTTCAGGTTATTGGTGACAAAATATCTTCATTAAAATCTAGAATTATGAATCCTAGAATTTGTAGAGATTATTTAAAAGAATATTTAGACCAAAATAAGGTCGATTTAATAATAATGAGTAGTAGTTCTGATAGGTTTAATCTTTTATTCCAAGAAATAAAAAAAAGGCAAATACCAATTATTTTAGAGTCATGTGAATGGTTTCATTATTCAAACTGGAGAGGTGGGAAAATTAATCCGTTTTATAGACAATATGAAAATTGTTTTAAAAATCATTTCATCAAAGTAGATGGAGTGATTGCTATATCAAGACTATTAGAAGAACATTATAGAAAACATGTTGGTAATGTGATAAGAATACCTACTATTTTAGATGTATCAAATATACCATTTAATTTAGAAACAAAAAATGAAAAAATTACCCTTATGTATGCTGGGAATCCTGGAAAGAGTAAAGAATTAATTTCAAATATTTTGATTGCATTTCATGAACTAGGAGAAGAAAAAGAAAGATTTATATTTAATATATTTGGAATTGGAAAAGAACAACTTGAAAAACAATTAGAAAATGAATCTTATTTAATAGATGACCTAAAGGGCTACGTGAATATTAAAGGAAAAGTATTACAGGATTTAATTAATGAAGAATATCAAAAAAGTGATTTTGGAATTTTTTTAAGGCCTAATAGGAGATCTTCACATGCAGGTTTTCCAACAAAACTGGCTGAATCAATGGCAGCAGGAACACCTGTAATTTGTAATGATACTGGTGATATTAGTTTGTATGTAAATAATGGAATAAATGGTTTTCTATTAAAAGATGAATCTCCAACTACTCTTAAAGAAGCACTTAGAGAAATAAACAGACTATCAAAAGAACAGCTTAATTCAATGAGAAGTAAAACTAGAATAACGGCGGAACAAAAATTTGACTATAGGGATTATAAGGAAGATGTTAAAGAATTTATTTTGTTGATTGAAAAAACATTAAAAAACAAGTAAGCTTTATAAAAACAAACATCGCATTTTTAATGTCTAAGACTGAAAATAAGAAAATTATCTATTTGATTCATTGAAAGCACTAGAGAAGATTTTAAATATATTATAATAATTGAGCTAAAGATTATACTTTAATCTGCACATAAATTTTGGGGAAAATATATTTGAAAGGCGAGGACATATGTCATATTTAACTAACAATAGTATAAATAAATATAAAGTAAAAGTGTCAAGAACTGAATCTATTATTGATACAATAATTCCTATTATTTCATTATTTATGTTTGTTTATTTACCGACATCTAATAACTCTAAAATATATGGGAATGGTTGGATTATTACTATTTGGGCTCTTGCTACAGTAATGGTTCTTATTCTTTATTTTAAGAATAAATCTAATACAATAAAAAGTTTGATGATATTTTTATTTGTCACTATCTATATGAGTATAATCACTCTTGTTATACTCAATATAAATTCATATGCCAGGATTTCAATCGCTAGGATTGCCCCTATATTGTTATTGACGTTATTGTATTCCATAAAGATTGATGTTGGCAATCAATATAAATTAATGACTAGACTATTAGATTTATTTTTTATTACTATGATTATATGGAATATATTGATATTAGTTGATAATAGTTTTATTAATGAATTTACAACTAATTACTATTCACAGTATTATAATAGAGCACTTTTTTATTCTTTATTATACAATAAAACAGTTATGAGTTTTGGTGTTCATACATATGCTTCTTATTTTTATATGTTATTCTTTTATATGAGCTATCAAACTGCAAAAGTAACTAAAAAAAGAAAGTATTATTTGTATTGTATTTCAGCAACAATATTTACTTTTTTTCTAACATCAAACACTAGTATCATATATGGAATTATTATGGTTTTTATGCTATTAAAACTATTTAAGACAAAACCACTTACTATGATTGTTTTATTACTAATAGGAGTAATTGTTTTGATTAATTTTTACATTGTTTTAACTGAGAAATACTTATTTATTTTTCAAAGTAATTCAAATGGATTTATAGCAAGATATTTAGGTGAGGATATTGTTTTTCAAGAAAACATAAATTACATATTAAATAATTATGCAATAGGGTTTAATATACTTGATAATGTCGATTTAAATTATAGTGACTCTGGTTATATGGTATATCTTACTATGGGCAATTTTCCATTGTTGTTTATAATATACTATTGGACATTTAGGTTTCTAAAGAACAATATTCCAAAGGATAGTTTATTATTTATATTGTTTATAGTTTTTTCATTTGAAGTAGCCTTACCGGCGACGTTTAATTATAGGTATATATATGCGATGATATTTTTAATTTATTATTTGCAGTCTCTTGAAAACAATTACAAATTAAGATGATTTTTTTGGAAAGATATATTTTTGCTTGGGAGGAAAAAAATGAAAAGATTTATTAACTTATTTAAACTGATAATAGAATTAATTGAAACAAAAGTAGATCCAATAAGATATGCAAAAAGAAAAGGAGTAAAACTAGGTAGCAACGTAAAATTTTATGGTTGTAAACCTGGAATGTTTTCAACTGAACCTTGGTTAATTACGATTGGTAATAATGTTTATATTACATCAAATTGTAGGTTTATAACTCATGATGGAGGGACATTAATTTTAAGAAAAGAGGTTCCTGACCTAGAGTTAACTGCTCCTATTAGAATTGGGAATGATGTATATATAGGTATTGGTACCACTATATTACCTGGGACTAGCATAGGAAATAGATGCATTGTTGGAGCTTGCTCATGTGTTAAAGGAACTTTTCCAGATAATTCTGTAATAGCGGGAGTTCCTGCGAGAGTTATAAAAACTGTGGATGAATATCTTGAGGGAGCTAAAGAGAAGTCTTTACATCTAGGTCATTTAAAAGGTAAAGAAAAGGAAAAGGAACTGAAGAAATTCTTTAACATTACTCATATTTAATAGTTTGAAATGCAAAGAATTATGAAAAATTAATATACTTTTATTAGTGATTTATGTACCTTAACCCATAGATGATCAAATTTATAATAATAGGGGGATTTGTATGTTTAAAGATAGAACTTTATTAATTACAGGGGGAACAGGCTCCTTTGGGAATGCAGTATTAAAAAGATTTTTAGATACAGATATAAAAGAAATTAGAATATTTTCTCGTGATGAAAAAAAACAAGATGATATGAGAAAACAATATAAAAACGATAAAATTAAATTTTACATAGGGGATGTAAGAGATATTCAAAGTATTAAAAATGCTATGTATGATGTGGATTATGTATTTCATGCAGCAGCATTAAAACAAGTGCCATCATGTGAGTTTTTTCCTATTGAAGCAGTTAAAACAAATGTATTAGGTACGGAGAATGTACTTACTGCGGCAATTAGAAATGGTGTAAAAAAGGTAATTTGTCTTTCAACGGATAAGGCAGCATATCCAATTAATGCTATGGGAATTTCAAAGGCTATGATGGAGAAAGTATTTGTGGCTAAATCTAAAACTGTATCTCCAGATAGAACCATAATATGTGGAACTAGATATGGAAATGTAATGGCATCTAGAGGATCAGTAATACCACTATTTGTAGAACAAATAAAAAATGGACAACCCTTAACAGTAACAGAGCCTAATATGACAAGATTTTTAATGAGTTTAGAAGAAGCAGTAGAGCTAGTTGTATTTGCTTTTAAAAATGCTCAATCAGGAGATATTATGGTACAAAAATCACCAGCATCTACTGTAGGGGATTTAGCTCAAGCAATTAAGGAATTATTTAATGCAGATAATGAGATAAAGATAATAGGAACACGTCATGGTGAAAAACAATATGAAACATTACTTACTAAAGAAGAAAGTATGGTAGCAGAAGATTTAGGTGGATTCTATAGAGTTCCATCTGATAAAAGAGATCTTAATTATGATAAGTATTTTACAGAAGGAAGAAAAGAACTTGCAACTCAAGAAGAATATAATTCAAGTAACACAGAAATTTTAAATGTAGAACAAATAAAAGAAAAACTTTTAAGTCTGGAATATATTCAAGAAGAGCTGAAAGGTTGGAATAAATAATGAAAATATTAGTTACAGGTGCCAATGGATTTGTAGGCAAAAACTTAATAGCTGAACTTAAAAATAGGGGATATAAAGATATTCTAAAATGCACAAGAGAAACTACTAAAATTCAACTAGATGAATATACAAAAGAATGTGAATTTATATTTCACCTAGCAGGAGTAAATAGACCTAAAGATGAAAAGGAATTTATGGAAGGTAATTTTGGATTTACTTCTGAACTTCTTGACTTACTTAAAAAGAATAATAACAAATCACCAGTCTTAATTACTTCATCTATTCAAGCTGAAAGAGATAATTCATATGGGAAAAGTAAAAAAGCAGGAGAAGACTTATTATTTAATTACAGTAAGGAAACGGGAGTTAAGGTATATGTTTACCGTCTTCCAAACTTATTTGGGAAATGGAGTAAACCAAATTACAATTCAGTAGTATCTACTTTTTGTTATAACATTGCTAGAAATTTAGATATTCAAATAAATGACCCAGAAGTGGAACTTAATTTATGTTATATAGATGATGTATTAGATGAGTTTATGAAGGTATTAGAAAACAATCCTACTAAAGAAGGAGAATTTTGTATAGTACCTGTTTCACATAAAGTAAAGATTGGTAGATTAGCAGAATTAATTCAAAGCTTTAAAGAAAGTAGAAAAGATTTAAGTATTCCTAATATGGAAGATCCTTTTACTAAGAAACTTTATAGTACATATTTAAGCTATTTACCAGAGGACAAGTTTTCATATCCATTAAAAATGAATATAGATAATAGAGGATCTTTTACAGAGTTCATAAGAACTCCTGCAAGAGGCCAAGTCTCAGTTAATGTATCAAAGCCTGGAATTACAAAAGGTAATCATTGGCATCATACAAAAAACGAAAAATTTTTAGTAGTAGGTGGAGAAGGATTAATTAGATTTAGAAAAATAGATTCAGATGAAATAATAGAGTATAGAGTCAGTGGAGAAAAGTTAGAAGTAGTAGATATACCAACAGGATATACTCATTCAATAGTTAATATAGGAGATACAGATATGGTAACTATAATGTGGGCTAATGAATGTTTTGATCCTGAAAATCCTGATACTTATTATTTGGAGGTTTAATAAATGAAGAAATTAAAAGTAATGACAGTAGTAGGTACTAGACCAGAGATTATAAGACTATCAGCTGTAATAAATAAATTAGAAGAATCAAAGGCAATAGACCACGTCCTAGTACATACGGGTCAAAATTATGATTACGAATTAAATGAAGTTTTCTTTAAAGATTTTAATTTAAAGAAACCAGATTATTTTCTTAATGCAGCTATAGGAACAGCAGTAGAAACTATAGGGAATATCTTAGTAAAAATAGATCCAATTCTAGATGAAGTAAATCCAGATGCCTTTTTAGTACTTGGAGATACTAATAGTTGTCTTTGTGCCATAGCAGCTAAGAGAAAACATATACCAATATTTCATATGGAAGCAGGAAATAGATGTTTTGATCAGAGAGTACCTGAAGAAACAAATAGAAAAATAGTAGACCATATAGCAGATATTAATTTAACTTATAGTGATATAGCAAGAGAATATTTAATAAGTGAAGGATTACCAGCAGATAGAATTATTAAAACTGGAAGCCCAATGTTTGAAGTGCTTAATTCAAGAAAAGAAGATATTGAGAAATCAGATGTATTAGATAGATTAAATTTGGAAGAAGGAAAATATTTTGTTGTATCAGCACATAGAGAAGAAAATATAAATTCAGAAACTAATTTTTTAGACTTAGTTGAAAGTTTAAATGCAGTTGCAGAAAAGTATAAGTTACCACTAATAGTAAGTACACATCCAAGAACTAGAAAAATGATAGAAGCTAAAGAAGTTAAGTTTAATCCATTAGTTAGAACATTAAAGCCTTTAGGATTTAATGATTATGTAAAACTTCAAATAAAAGCCAAAGCAGTTCTTAGTGATAGTGGAACCATCAGTGAAGAATCATCAATACTTGGCTTTAGAGCATTAAATATAAGACAAGCTCATGAAAGACCAGAAGCAATGGAAGAGGCATCAGTTATGATGGTAGGACTTAAAAAAGAGAGAATACTTCAAGGACTTGAAGTATTAGAAACTCAAGAAAGAGATATTTTAAGATTAGTTGGAGATTATAGTATGCCTAATGTATCTGATAAGGTTCTTAGAATAATATTGTCCTATACTGATTATGTGAATAGGGTTGTTTGGGAGAAGTAAAGCCTAATTGAGTAGATTCGGAGGAGAAAATGACTAAGTCAAATCAAGCAGTAAAATCAATGTTAGTTATAATGATATTTGCCCTAGGAAGCAAATTCCTAGGGTTTTTTAGGGAGATATTAATTGCAGCAAAATTTGGATCAGGTATGGAAACGGATACATTTTTTATAGCGATTGGTGCAACTACATTATTAACAGGTATTACTAGTAATGCTATTAAAACAACTTTTATACCAGTATTATCTAAAATAGAGTCGAAAGAAGGCAAGCAAGGTAAGATTGATCATACTAATAATATGATTAATGTTGTAATCTTTTTTTCTACTATATTAGTTGTTGTTGCTTGGTTTCTTTCACCTATCATAATTAATTTAATGGCGAAAGGATTCCATGGAGAACAATACAAACTTGCTATTAAATTACTACGGATAGGATTGCCTATGATTATTTTTAGTAGTATTGTCGGAACTCTAACAGGATTTCTGCAAAGTGAACAAAGGCATACCTCTTCTGCTGCAATAGGATTTCCTTTTAATTTTGTTTATATATTTTTTCTATTGTTTTTATCATCAACATTTGGAATAAAAGGACTAATGGTTGCAGCTGTATTTGCTGTATTATCTCAAATATTACTACAACTTTTAGAAGTAAAAAAAATAGGATACAAATATAAATTTATATTTGATTTAAAGGATAAATATATTAAGAAAGTTCTCTATTTAAGCATTCCAGTAATTATAGGAGTTGCTATCAATGATTTAAATTCCATAATTGATAAAACATTAGCATCTAGTTTAGTAACTGGTAGTATATCAGCGTTAAACTATGCTAATAAGTTAAATACTCTTATTTTAGGGGTATTTATTACTGCTATAACTACAGTTATATTTCCTATATTATCTAAAGAGGCAAATAATGATAATATACCAGGAGTAAAGAAGACTATGGGATATGGAGTTAATTTAATACTACTTATTACTATCCCAGCCACTGTAGGGCTAATAGTATTAGCTAAACCTATTGTAGAAATAGCTTTTCAAAGAGGAGAGTTTGGTGCTACTGCTACTATGATGACATCTCAAGCCTTAATATTTTATTCAATTGGACTTGTAGCTATGGCATTAAGACTATTAGTTACTAGAGTATATTATTCTTTACAAGATACCAAAACACCAATGATAAATGGGGCTATTTCTGTAGGATTTAATATAGTTTTAAATCTTATTTTAGTTCAATATATGGGACATGCTGGTTTAGCATTAGCAACAAGTATAGCTACTACTATAGCTACTTTGCTTATGTTTCATGGTTTGAAAAAGAAAATAGGCTCTTTAGGTACCTTATCTTATATTAAATGTGGATTAAAAGCAGGCCTGGCTTCTGCTATAATGGGAGTAGTTGCATATGTAGTTTATCATGGATTATATGGTATATTAGGAGCATCTAAATTATATAATCTTATATCCCTATTAGTCGCTGTAGGACTTGCTGTAATAGTGTATGGAGTGCTATGTTATTTATTTGGTATAGAAGAAGTAAGAGATATAGTAGATAAAGTCATAAAAAGATTAAAGTAAAAAAGCCATAACTACAACTTTAATAGTAGTTATGGCTTTACTCTTCACTATCCAATCCCTCAGAACCTTCAAGGTTCTTTTTTTCTTTTTCCCAAAGTTTACACATTTCTATATATTTTATTACATCTTCCTGAGTTTCAGGACTCAATTCATATATCTTATCTAATATTTCCAAAGCTTTAATTCTTTTCTTAGATGTATTATAAGTCTTAAATTTCTCTTCTACTATATATTCATCAGATGTATCAGTTATTATATTTATAGGTTCACGTATATTAGTTATTCCTAAAATATAATCAGTAGATACATTAAAAAATTCTGCTATGGTTTTTAGAGTATCATAGTCAGGTTGTCTTTTATTGGATTCATAAAGACTTATGGTTTGTTGTGAAAGATTTAATTGTTCTGCTAAGTCCTTTTGTAGTATTCCATATTCATTTCTAAGCTGTTTCAATCTGTTTCCTATATTCAACTTTTTCACCTTCTTATATAAACTATTGTTGATTATAGTATACAACTTATTGCAATTTAATGAAACTAATATTAAAATAAAATTGCAAAAAGAAAAATTACTATTGACATACTACATTATGCAATATATAATGAAATTAATTATACAACTAAATGCAATTAGTAATCGAAAAAGATTAAACAAATGGACATTATGTTGTATATAAGTAATTTGGACCTTGAAAACTTCATAAAATAGAACAGGTACTTTACCCTTGTCTCCGGCAGAAACTGGGGAAGCGAAAAGGTGGACAGGCTATTTTAGCCTATATACAACACCAAAATTAGCATAGGGAATGCTAAATCGCCATGACCACAAGGGGAAAATAATGATACTTCCACTTAGTCCTAGGTTATCCCATGGAGAGTGGCTCGGATAGAATCGGAGAGTTACTGTGTTTGGCATGGTACTATGTGTCCTCTAACCAAGGACAGCCTGTGATATTTAAAAAATTATAATAAAAAACAAGAATATTGCATAGATATCTATAGGGGTGATGTTAAAATGATAAAAACTAAAAAAATGGATGAAATAATAATCAATAGTCATTTTACTTCAAAAACTGAGGAAGAGATCGCCTTAAATATGTCTAAAATAATAGCTAAATTAATAAACAGGGATTTAGAAAATATGGAGAATACAGAGGATAAAGAGGAAGCAGTAGCTTTAAGTATATAAAGTCTTTAAAGGAAGATGTATATGGAGAAAGTTGCAATATATATAAGGCTTAGTAAAGAGGATATGAAAAAGATTTTTAAGGGAGATGATAGTGAAAGTATAAAAAACCAAAAACTTATGTTATCTGAATATGCAGCAAGAAAAGGATGGCAAATATATGATTTTTATGTAGATGAAGATTATTCAGGAGCTGATAGAGATAGGCCTTCCTTTGATAGATTATTAAGGGATGCTAAGAACAGAGAATTTACCATAGTACTTTGTAAGACACAAAATAGATTTTTAAGGGATTTAGAAGCAGTTGAAGAGATTATCCATGGCAAGTTTTTAGAATGGGGTATTAGGTTTGTCTCTTTGTTAGATGGAGCTGATACTGCAATTGAAGGCAATAAAAAATCAAGACAGATCCATGGTATGATAGATGAATGGTATCTTGAAGATCTTTCTAAAAATATAAGGGAGGTTTTTAAGACAAAAATGGAAGCTGGACAATATATAGGTTCATTTCCTCCCTATGGTTATATGAAGGATCCAAATAATAGACATAAACTTATAATAGATGAAGAAGCTGCAAAGGTAGTAAGAAAGGTTTATAGCTTATATTTAAAGGGATATGGTACCCATAGAATAGCAAAGATATTAACTAAAGAAGGCATAGAAAAACCTTCTATACACATGAAAAGAAAATATGAGAATTTTTCTTTACCTAATGTAAGTGAATATGCTCTATGGGGGCATACTACTATAAATAGAATGCTACGAAATCCAATATATATAGGAACTCTTACACAAGGAAGGGAAACTACATTATCCTATAAGGATAGAAGAAGGATATCAGTAGATGAAGATGATTGGATAGTAGTAGAGGACAATCATGAACCAATAATAAGTAAAAAGGATTTTTATGAAGTCCAAAGATTACTTGATTCTAAGAGAAGAAATAAAAAGAAAAAAGGGAAAACCCATGTATTTGCTACTAAGGTTAGATGCTTACATTGTGGTGGTTCCATGATAAGAAGTACTACTAGAAGTAGAAAGTATGATGATTTAGTATATTCCTACTTAAAGTGTAACAATCACACATTAGGTGGCGATTTAGTTTGTGAATATATGAATAGGATTAATTATACAGATTTATATGATTATGTAGAAGCAGAATTTATAAGAGTAATGGGAATATATGAAAGTAGTCCTGAGGCTCTTGATACAACTACTAGACAAATAAGGAAGGTAGACTATACAGAGGAGACAAGAAAATTAATAAGTGCTTTGCAAACTGTTGAAGCTGATTTAAAGAACAAGGCCAAAGTGCTTACTAATTTATATATAGATAAATCTAAAGGGATAGTTTCTGATGAAGATTATTTAACTATCTCTTTTACTTTACAAGAAGAAAGGCAGCAGTTAGAATTAAGGAAAAAAGATATTAAAGATAAGATGGAAGAAATTAAAAGATTAGAATCAGAAAAAGCTGATGTAGAAAAGGTAGTTAAAGATTATTTGAAAAACCATAAACTTACTCATGAAATAGTTAATGAAACTATAGATTATATTGAAATAGGGGCTAAGGAGGATGGACAAAATAGGGTAATTAATATATACTGGAAATTGTAAAATGGAATAATAAAATTTTGGCTTACTGTTCACGGTACTTGAGTCCCGTGGCCGTTATCATCATAAGGAGAGGTCCTATTATTTATGATATCCTTAAACCCTATTAACCTATTGGTAGGTCTTACAAGGTCGTAGTGGGGGGAGACGCCAGTATCTACAACGGCAATGGTAACTCCCTCACCGTGGAAGCCCTTATCCTGTGGAAAACTTGCGTCTATGGTGGGGGCTGCAATGTCCAATAGTGCAT
>JALNZV010000007.1 GCA_023229175.1 Tissierellaceae bacterium
TAAAATACGAAGGAGGAGTACCCAAGAGGCTAAAGGGGACGGACTGTAAATCCGTTAGCTAAGCTTTCACTGGTTCGAATCCAGTCTCCTCCATATGCGGGTGTAGCTCAGTGGTAGAGCCCCAGCCTTCCAAGCTGGTTGCGAGGGTTCGATTCCCTTCACCCGCTCTTATGACCTAACCCGGTAAGCCCAAAGGGCGAACCGTAGGTAGGTCAAACGCAATGAATGCCAAATTCGCACGACTGCAAGGAGTGAACGAATTTGCTGCATGAAACTGCGGAAAATGACCATGTATAACCCGATTTGTTTGACTGTAAGGAAAAACAAATCGATGGTAGGTCAAACGCAACATTCGTTTCACTCATTCCTCGCTCGTTTTACTCGCTTCGCTGTCCGTTTTGTCAACAACTCGCGAAGCTCGTTGGACAAAAAGGCAATTATATTTTGCGCCTATAGCTCAGTAGGATAGAGCAACGGACTTCTAATCCGTGTGCCGGGGGTTCGAATCCTCCTAGGCGCGTCAACAAACATTGGGGTGTAGCCAAGTCGGTAAGGCACTAGACTTTGACTCTAGCATTCCACAGGTTCGAGTCCTGTCACCCCAGCCATATTGATCCATTAGCTCAGTCGGCAGAGCACCTGACTTTTAATCAGGGTGTCCCGCGTTCGAATCGCGGATGGATCATTATTTGTGGAGAGGTACCGAAGCGGTCATAACGGGGCGGTCTTGAAAACCGTTAGGGTGCAAGCCCACGTGGGTTCGAATCCCACCCTCTCCGTCTTTTGTTATCTTTTAAAAGATAGCATTTATAATTGTAAAATATGGAGAAGTACTCAAGCGGCTGAAGAGGCTCCCCTGCTAAGGGAGTAGGTCCTTCACGGGGCGCGAGGGTTCAAATCCCTCCTTCTCCGTCAATCAGTTTATTTTATTGCATTGAATTAGGGGCCTTTAGCTCAGTCGGTTAGAGCGCCCGGCTCATAACCGGTAGGTCCGGGGTTCGAGTCCCTGAAGGCCCACTTTTCTTTACATAAAAACAAACAATAAGTGTATTACTTAACTTGCCCGGATAGCTCAGTCGGTAGAGCAGTAGACTGAAAATCTACGTGTCGCTGGTTCGATTCCGGCTCCGGGCACCATTTTATTTAGGGGCCTTTAGCTCAGTCGGTTAGAGCGCCCGGCTCATAACCGGTAGGTCCGGGGTTCGAGTCCCTGAAGGCCCATTTATGACTAATTTTAATTAATATATACAAAGGGGTGTAGTTCAGTGGCAGAACGTCGGTCTCCAAAACCGAATGTCGTGGGTTCAAATCCTGCCACCCCTGCCATAATTTACATGGACCTGTAGCTCAGGTGGTTAGAGCGCACGCCTGATAAGCGTGAGGTCGGTGGTTCGAGTCCACCCAGGTCCATGGTAGGGGCCTTTAGCTCAGTTGGTTAGAGCGCCCGGCTCATAACCGGTAGGTCCGGGGTTCGAGTCCCTGAAGGCCCATAAAAAAACAGACACTTTGTCTGTTTTTTTCGATTAATCAATGGATTTAAAAATCTCCTCAACCAAGCTTTTTATATTTTCAATATAGTATAAGTTTCCAACCTTTAATAATATTATATTGGGAAGCAATTTATATGGAGAATTATTATTAACAAGGGGAAGCTCTTCAAACTCCCTCTTATCAATATATAGTCCCTTTAAATCTTTTTCTACAAATCCTATTTTATAATATAAACTTAGAAAGAATTCCCCATGACTTTCCGTATTCAAGGAATAGTTATCTCTATAATATTTCAAATTACTTTTCATCTTAGGCTGTATTTGTCCATTTATAACAATGGAATCGCCTACAGTTTTAACACTATCTATACTAATTTTTCTATGGATATTTTTAAATTCAGTATAAAAGCTTTTTTTTCTATCTAAGATATCTAAAATATTCATTGTATCCAACATATTTACCAAGTCATCGTAATTATGCTTTAAAATGTTTTCCCTTAATACAGAATTATTGCTCTCCATGTAATCATAATAAAGCCCTATACATTCAAATCCAGAAAGCTTGTCTTCTCTTTCAATACCAAGAAATTGTTCTAAAGTCTTTAGTTTTAGATTAGGAAGATTTAAGTACATGTTATTACTTCTAATTATCTTATATAAATCAAATGAAGTAATATCATCTAGATATATCCCATCGATATCATATCTTTTCAGCCTATACCTTATAAAAGGAAGGTCGAAAGAGTCGCCGTTATAGGTAATGACTACGTCAAAATTGTTTATTTCTGAATTAAAAGCTCCCAAAATATCTTTTTCCATTTCAATACTGTTTGCAAAATATTGATTCAATACCCAGGAATCAGACGACCTATTGAAGAACAGCAGACCTATCAAATAAATTATTTCTTTGTTTCTATTTAGCCCAGTGGTTTCAATGTCTACAAAGCATACATTTTTTTCCGGAAAGTACTTTTCCATTTTTAGGTTATGAGTAATATTTGATTTAATAATTTCCATATTGTTCACCTTAAACCCTCTCTGTGATATAATACAGTTACTAAACAATATTATATATATATTGTATGGATTAATCAAAAAAATTTGGAGGATAATCATGAAAAGCACAATTGAAGATGTTAAAAATATGACTGATGGAAAGCTAAGGGAAAAAATATTATTTTTTAATAATCAACAACTGAAATTGATTAAAGAAGCTAGCTATATTAGTATATTTAGTGGCTTAAAGGATTTGCAAAAACAATTAGTTTTTTTACAAACTCTCGATTATTTCAAAAAAAGCGAAGATTATCAAATACTAGTAAATTCGCTGAAAGATTTGATTGAACAGGCAAATAAATCAATAGAACCTACATATAACGGGGATATGGACTTTGATAAAGAAAGAGAATTGTTAAATGAATTCTCGTCATCTTCAGAGGGATACTATATAGAGTTATCCTATGCTGGTATGTTGATAGAACAACAGATTAACAAGATGATAGCTGCAAGGCACTATAGCGATTTTCCATATGACGATGAGCTAATCTATACATTATCAGACAAGATCAAGGATTCTCTTATGACATTACAAGATGATTATGAAAATTATATTTATGTTATTTCCCAGGTAATTAAAGCATTGCCCATGAGACTAACTAAAGATAATTATTACGATGTAGTAAAAAAGTCGTTAATTAACAGCCACGGTTACAAGACACAATATGAATTAGAAAAGCAAATTAAAAAACTCAAAAAGGTATTTGATAGTTCCATTCAGGATGGGCATGGAATCAAATTTGATTATTTTTTTCAACAGATTCATAAGTATAGAAATATAAATTATACTGAAAAGTCTTTAGATGAGTTGATTAAAACTGTAGAAGAGATAAAAAAATTAGAAAGCGAAATATTGCATATTTACGATTTCATTGTGGGCATGGGCGGCATCGTAAATAAATTTATTGTAATAGATAAGATTTCAGAAGACATTGATTTATCAAGAGTTAAAGATATATATAATCAGTGGATTGGATTGTTGGGAAGGGATAACGATGAAGAATTAACAGGAAAATTTACTGGAGATGTTACTTTAATTGGAGATAAAATACAGACAGAATTGTTTTCTTATTTAGAGGAGTTTAACAGACTGTCGACCGAAGCGGCAAATAGAAAAGAATTCGATTTCAAAAATATCAATAATGAAATCGAAAACACTACAAAAATCTTAATGTATTTCGGAGACTTAGAATTTGTAGACGGTCATGTATTGTCTTTAGATAATAAAAAGGTAGTAGATTCGGATTATTTATCCCAGACTTGTGACTCATTAATCACATATGTCAATAGATCAATAAAAGGCATGAGTAATCTTGAAAGAAAAGTTCGAATGAGGAATCTACTTTCGTCGATTGAATTGCCTTTTGAGGGAGTAGATGAGTTCTTAGATTACGTATCATATTCACTGGATATAAAGGTGACAAGTAATGAGGAAAGAAACCTAACATTTGATTATCTATATCAGTTGTTAAGTGACATGGTTGAAGATGTCAAATAGAATTAATGGGGCTGATAATGTGCTTGTAGATAGTGGAAAAAGAGGATTAAAAAAAGGCATGATTACTTTGTGGAAGCTTACAAAGATAGTTGTTCCAGTATACTTTTTTGTTACATTTTTAAAGATGAGTCATGCATTAGACACCATATCTATCTGGTTTGAACCAGCTATGCAAATAATTGGACTGCCAGGGGAGGCTTCAGTTGTGTTGGTATTAGGCAATTTTATAAACCTTTATGCAAGTATAGGGGCAATTGCAAGCATGACATTGACCATAAAGCAAATTACCATATTATCAGTTATGCTTTCCTTTTCTCATAGCTTGTTTTTAGAATCTGCTGTAGCCAAAAGAACAGGTGTAAGTATTGCTCTTGTAGTATTTATAAGGCTGACTTTGGCTGTTGTTTCAGGTATTATTTTAAATATTGTATTATAGGAGGGGCAAATGGACTTTGTATTGTTTATGAAAGAGAGCATTTTAGGTTCATCGAGTTCAGTTTTAACCATGGCGAAAATTATTATACCCCTTATGACAGTCATGGAAATACTAAAGGATTCAAATGTTTTAGACAAGATATCAAATAAGATTTCCCCCATAGCCAAGTTTTTAAATATATCCAATAATGCTATTTTTCCTCTCATTATAGGCTTAATATTTGGATTGTCCTATGGTGCAGGTGTAATAATCGAAAGTGCTGAGGAAAATAACTTGAGCAAAAGGGATTTATATACCCTAATGGTCTTTCTGGTAGCCTGTCACGCAGTCATAGAAGATACCCTGCTATTTGTAGTGGTGGGGGCTAGCCTATGGTTTTTATTAGGCATTAGGCTCATAGTGGCCATAATCATAACTTATTTTGCATCAAGGGTATTAAATAAAATAGAAATAAAGGATAAGGCGATGTTATAAAATTATAAAAGGTGCTTTTTTCAGCACCTTTTATATTATTCGTTATATTCATCTAGGTATTCATTATCGTGGTAAATCTCAGTTTCTAATCCACGAAAACCATCCCTAATTGGTTTATTTGGTTTACAAGGGGGGTCTACTATATCCCCTACACTATCTTCATCGATTTGCCTTGGGAACAAGGTAGGGAATGTGGTACATATTGGTGACACTTCAGGAGATATTTCAGTAAAGCCAGTTGATAGAACGCACAGCTGAACGGGAACAATTATTTTTTTCTCGCAGGCTATACAAATAGCAATTATTAGGTCAATTCTCACTTCTCCTGTTTCTGGATTCATGCGGATGTCCCTAGAGATACTATTTGTACCCAACCTAGTTTCGCATAGGATATTGCAAAATTCTGCAAACCTTGGGAAAAATGCCGAATCAAATACTGATGGAACACATAATTCAAAGAAATTAGTCAGTATAAGAGGAGCATTTACCGGTGCAATAGGGACATTTGAAGTCAGGGTTATAGTATTTCTTCTACCTCTAGAATCCAATACTACAACGTCAATTTCAATATATACATTTCCTCTCAGACAAATTCTTTGGGTACCGAATACTGGGGTCCCTCTCCCAATATCGTCACATTCTCCTGTATTTGCATATATAATTTTTTGGTTTTTTATTCCGTCAGGTCCTACTACTTCTACTATTTTACCTCTTTCATCTTTTACAAATTCTCCGCCAGAAAGAACGGTTTCAGGATCTATAACTAGATTTCTTGGATCTTTCATGTTGGAAGGGTTAAAAAATCTAACGCATCTTAAATCCGATACGCCTACAATCCTTGAACCCCTTGGTAGATTAGGGGTAAACCTAATGCCATTAACGGTGCTAAGTGCTTGTAAGTTTACTAAAGTGGCATCATAGACCTTCTGAACAAATACTGGTTCGGCAACTACTCTTCTTAAAGTTCCATCCCATTCGCATCCTGTAGTTCCAATACAACATCTATCTCCAATACCTTGAGTAACATCATCTGGCAATATATTTAAAGACATACATTTTCCTCCCTTCAATACAATATGGATTTTACTTCTCATTCACAATATATTCTAATCTGCATTATTTGGTTACAGATAAAAGAGTAATATAAATTCGAAAGAATCAATACACTTAATATATAGAAAATAAATATATATACAGAGAAGGTGAAAATATGGCTTTTTTTACAGACAAGTTGATTATTGCCCAATTGAACCAAGGGAGCATAAAATTATTTAGAAAAACAAAACAAAAAATAATGGTGGAAGAAATAAAAGACAGTGTAAAACATCCTAAGAGAAAGATAATAAAAGAAGATATATTGGGGGAGTATGATGCAGCCATAAAGGACAAAAGCACCATATTCCTTATTTATCAAAACAATAAAGGCCATCTCTTTTTAATAACACTGGACGATGAAATAAGAGAGGAAACTCAGCTTACAGAAAAGCCAATTTCCGAAATATTCAACTTAAATATAGGAGTAGTAGAAGAAGGATTGCATATCGTATATAATATTAGGGCAATAGATGATCCTGGAAAGTATACAATAAATCATCATTATAATTATAAGGGGAAGTGGTATGATTATATAATAAGTGAAATAAATGAAGAGCTGATAAATAATATGAAATTTCTTGCACATGGGGGAAAGATAAATATTATTTACTATAGAAATAAAAGGGAAATAGTAAATCGAGAATTCTACTTAGACACATTGCAGTGGAGCAAAGAAAATGTACTTGTAAGTGGGGGAAATGATAAACTTTTTTTAGATGCCATTGTCATAGAAGGGGATATTCATATGACTTATTGTGAATATATAGATGAAAGGCTGGTTGTAAAATATAATGATAAAACCGTTTCTAGAAAAGGTAGCCCCTCACATCCCACCATACTGTACTATAAAGGAAAACTGTGGGTTTCATGGGTGGAATTAGATAAGATTACCAGTACCTATAGCAGCGACACGGGCGAAAATTGGGCTGGCCTTTTCTTGTGGAACAAAACAAAGACAATGGACTTCGTACGCTACAAATACCTAAACTCAGAGACTAAGGAAGATATAGTATTGGACAATTCTTTTGGCGGAATATATCCTGAGATACAGTTCCTTGGATTTGGTTCGACAAATGCAGCAACGGAAGTCCCTATTGAACCGGAAATATAGTAAACAAATGATTGCTATAAACCTTTATAAAACATTATATTCAATGATCTCTTTTATTGTATCAATATCTTTTGTAATTCCCAGGGCCAGCATAAGCTTTATGCGAACTTTTTGACCGGGCAGGTTTCCGCCAAATATTACTCCCAATTCCCTTAGATTTTTACCTCCCCCTTCGTAGCCATAAGTATCAAGGACTCTACCAGTAGGGCATCTTGAAACCATAACAATTGGTATGTCTTTACTTATGGCCTTTTTGATGCCTGGTAACATCTCTGGCGGAAGATTACCTCTTCCTAGGGCTTCGATGACAATTCCCTTGTATTCAGCATCGATGTAAAAATCCATTATGTCTGATTCCATTCCAGGGACGGATTTTATTAATCCTACCTTTTTTTCTATGTTTTCCGTATCTAGAAATTGATGGGATATAATATCGCGGTAAAAAATCACTTCGTCATTATCTACAATTCCTAAAGGGCCAAATTCTGGAGATTTAAATGTATCCAGGGATAGAGTGTTGGTTTTAGTGACCTCGCTTGCAGCATTGACCTCGTTGTTCATGACTACCAACACGCCCTTATTTTTGGCCTTAGGAGATATGGCGGTACAAAGTGCAGCTGAAAGGTTGCTGGAGCCGTCATATCCCAATTCTGAGCCATTTCTCATGGCACCTACTACGACGATGGGCTTTTCAGTCCTAATAATCAAATCCAATAAAAAAGCAGTTTCCTCCAGGGTATCGGTTCCATGAGTTACAATAACACCAGTAATGTCTTCCCTGGCAACGGTCTTTTTCACCAACATGGCAATTTCCATCATCATGGTTGGATTTATGTGAGGGCTTGGAACATTGGCATAGTTGATAATTTCGATTTGCGAAAACTTCTCTATATTCGTCACCATACCGATAATCTCTTCTGAGGTCAAAGCAGGAATAGCAGCGTGTATTCTGGGGTCAACCTTCATAGATATGGTACCTCCCGTAAATATAATAGCAACTTTATTCTTAACCATATAATTACCTCCCAATTTTTATTACAATATAAATATAACACATTAATGAATATTATGGTGCAAAAAAAGAAAAAAGACTCCAAAATGGAGTCTTCATCCTTCACGGATGTAAAACCGTTCAAAAGGGGTATTGGGAATAGAGATCTTATTTGAGGTTACCAGGGGGATAACCACTATTTAAGTATAGCAAAGACTAGAAAATAATGCAACACTTTTTTGCAAAAATAATCATTACTCGACAAAAAAGGTCCTATCCATATTATTACATTTAGTCATTAATAATTCTTTAATATATTAGGTAAATAATATATAATGGTTAAAGATAAGGTAAATGATGAAAAGATTCATACAGAAAAGCTGTTAACTCATAGAAGTTTAAAATATTTAAATAAGAGGTGTATAATATTTGATTTATTTAGATAACTGTTCAACTACTAGGCCCAGAGAAGAAGTGGCAACTGTCATTGCAAAGTCACTTTTAGAGGACTTTGGCAATCCATCATCCCTTCATAGGTTAGGTATAAGAGCAGAGAAAAAAATTAAAGAAGCCAGGGCAATAATATCTAATTTTCTCAATGTGGAAGATAGGGAGATTTACTTTACATCTGGAGGAACCGAAAGTAACAATTTGGCAATCCAAAGCTTTGTTAGGAAATTAAGCAAAAAAGGGATGCATATTATAACGACAAAAATAGAGCATCCTTCAGTGCTAAATACTATGAAGTTCTATGAAAAGCAAGGATTTGAAATTACTTATTTAGATGTAGATGACAAAGGATATATATCCCTTTCACAGTTGGAAAATTCCATGAGAGATGATACAATACTAGTTGCCGTAATGCATGTAAACAATGAAATTGGAATAGTAGAACCCATTATGGAAATCGGCAGGATAATAAAGGATAAAAACCCAAATACTATATTTCACGTCGATGGCATACAGGGGTTTGGAAAAGTTGATATAGAACTGAAATTGGGGAAGGTTGATTCATATTCCTTTAGCGGCCATAAAGTTCATGGACCAAAGGGGATTGGGGGCCTATTTATAGATAGAAAACACGACATAGAACCTGTTATCTTTGGCGGTAATCAAGAGAGGGGTATTAGATCTGGGACTGAGAATTTGACTGGAATCATCGGTTTTGGAGAGGCAGTGAGACTGGCAACAGAAAACTATGTTAAAGAGAGAGAACATGTAAAGGAACTGAAATCGTATTTTGCTGACAAAATTAAGGCGGAAATAAAAGACATAAGATTAAATAGCAGATTGGATGACAAATCTTCTCCCTATATACTTAATATTTCATTTTTAGACACTAGGGGAGAAGTTTTACTTCACTATTTGGAGGAAAATGGAATATACGTATCCACATCTTCTGCTTGCTCCTCTAGGGGCACTGAGAAAAGCCATGTACTTAAAAGTATTGGGCTTGGAAACAGGGAAATAGAAGGGGCCATTAGATTTTGTTTTTCCTATGAAAACGTAAAGGAAGAAATGGATTATACAGTGGAAAAATTAAAGGCTTCAGTATCAGAAATCAGGCAAATAATTTTGAGGTGATAAGGTGAAAGAATTAATATCAGTAAGTTTTGGGGAAATTGCTTTAAAAGGATTAAACAGAAGATATTTTGAGGACCAGCTGATTAAAAATATTAGAAGGGCAATTAAGGATTTGAATATTGAGAGAATATATAAGGAACAAGGAAAAGTATATATTGAAGCACCGAAACCAAACTTCCCTAAGATAATAAGTAGACTGAAAAAGGTGTTTGGATTAGTAAATATTAGCCCTTGCATTAGGGTAGATAAAACTATGGAAGCAATAGAGGAAGCATCTATAAAGGCAATAACAAGCAAAGACGATGGAATAAGGACATTTAAGGTGCAGACAAATAGAGCCGACAAAAATTTTCCAATAAAATCCCCTGAAGTTTCTAGGATTATGGGAGGAATAGTACTTAATAAATTTTCAGATCTAAAGGTAGATGTTCACAACCCAGATATGTATTTATACATAGACATTAAGCAAAATGCCTACGTATATACGGAAAAAATTAGGGGCTATGGCGGGCTTCCCATAGGAACAAATGGAAAGGCACTCTTGCTCCTATCAGGGGGCATAGATAGCCCAGTGGCAGGATTTATGATGGCAAAAAGGGGAGTTGAAATATCAGCTGTTCACTATCACTCCTATCCATTTACAAGTGAAAGATCAGAGGAAAAGGTAAAAGAGTTGGCAGGGATATTGTCTAGATATACGGGAAAGATAAAGATGTATAGCGTAAACATACTAGAAATCCAAAAACAAATAAATCTTAAATGCAAGGAAAATGAAATGACAATCCTTTCCAGGAGATTTATGATGAGATTAGCAGAAAAGATAGCAGAAAAAGAAGGATTAAATGGACTGATTACAGGAGAGTCATTGGGGCAAGTGGCAAGTCAAACCATAGAAGGTATTGGAGTCACCAATGCCTCCGTGAAATTACCAGTTTTTAGACCTTTAATAGGATTTGACAAGGTGGATATTGTACACATAGCAAAAGACATCGAAACCTATGAAACGTCAATTTTACCATTTGAGGATTGCTGCACAGTATTTTTGCCAAAGCATCCAGTTACAAAGCCGAAACTAGAAGATATTCTAAAATCAGAGGAGCTTCTTGATGTGGAATATTTAGTAGATGAGGCCCTAGAAAATATGAAAGTCACTGTAATAGAATAAACATATAGTTCATAGATTAAAACTTGAAAAAGATTAGCTAATAACTAGTCTTTTTTTAATAAAATAAAGTATCAGCCCAAATTAATTCAATAAAATATCAATATTTAGAATATTATCACAAAAAATAATAGATAACACTTAATAATCATTAATATTTTAATATATTAAACAAGGATATGAAAGAAAGTTTATATATGTGTTGAAATACAAGGGATATAGAGAATAAAATAATTTCGAGAAACTATTGACTTTTATTATAAACTTTGGCTATAATATGATAGTTGAAAAAATAAGTTTAGTAAGTATAAACAAATTATTTAATATATAATTAGTGGAAAGGAGGATAGGTATGAAAATTGGAGACAAGATAAGAAGGCTAAGAATTCAAAACTCATTAACACAGGAAGAGCTAGCAGAAAGATCCGAGCTTACAAAAGGATTTATTTCTCAATTAGAAAGGGACCTTACATCTCCATCTATTGCTACATTGGTAGATATACTTGAAGGACTGGGTACAAATTTGCAGGAGTTTTTCAATGAAAATATAGATGAAAAAATCGTATTTGCCAAGGAAGATGCATTTGAGACTGAAAATACGGAGCTGGGATATATCTTAAAGTGGATAATACCCAATGCTCAAAAAAACAAAATGGAGCCTATTTTCATAGAATTAAAACCAGGAGGTAAAACAAAAGAGGATTCACCTCACGAAGGAGAAGAGTTTGGATACGTTATAAACGGCATAATATGTATTTATATAGGTAAAGAAAAATACAAAGTTAGAAAAGGAGAGAGCTTTTACTTTAAAGCCAATTCTAACCATTACATTACAAATGAAGGCAAAACGAAGGCTACTCTCATATGGGTAAGCACGCCACCAAGTTTCTAATAGGGGGTAGTACAATGCATATAATAGAATTACAAAACATCACAAAAGAATACAACGGGGTCACAGTTTTAGCAAATATTAATTTATATATTAAGCAAAATGAGTTTCTTACATTGCTGGGACCAAGTGGATGTGGAAAAACGACAACTTTAAGGATAATTGGGGGATTTGAAGAGCCGACCACTGGGACTGTGTTATTCGAAGGAAAGGATATAACAGGAGCACCCCCATATAAAAGGCAGATAAATACAGTGTTCCAAAAATACGCACTTTTTCCCCATTTAGATGTATATGACAATGTGGCCTTTGGCCTAAAGATTAAGAAAATGTCTAGGGATGAAATAAATAGTCGAGTTAAGGAAATGCTAAGGCTTGTGAACCTCAGGGGGTTTGAAAACAGAACCATAGATTCCTTAAGTGGAGGGCAACAGCAAAGAATTGCCATAGCCAGGGCATTGATTAATGAGCCTAAGGTATTGTTGTTGGATGAACCTTTGGGTGCCCTTGATTTAAAGCTTAGAAAGGATATGCAAATAGAATTGAAAAACATGCAGAAAAGGGTAGGTATAACCTTTATCTATGTAACCCATGACCAAGAAGAGGCACTGACCATGTCCGATACAATCGTAGTAATGGACAAAGGAGTAATACAGCAAGTAGGTACACCAGTAGATATATACAATGAACCCAAGAATGCCTTTGTCGCAGAATTTATTGGAGAAAGCAATATAATAAATGGGATTATGCATGAAGATTATCTAGTAGAATTTTCTGGAAAGAACTTTGATTGTGTAGATTTTGGATTTGACAAGGGAGAAAATATAGACGTGGTAATAAGGCCTGAAGACATTGAAATAACGTCTGTTGACAATGCTATGTTTAAGGGAGTGGTGGATTCAGTCACATTTAAGGGAGTTCATTACGAAATGATAGCTAAGTCAGAAGACTTTGATTGGATGATTCATTCTACAATAATGAAGCCCATTGGAACAGAAATTGGAATGAAGGTAATTCCGGAAAACATCCACATTATGAAGAAGGTGGTAGAAGAATGAGAATGAAAAGGACGGCCTATCCGTATATTTTATGGATTGGGATTTTCATAGTGATACCTTTGTTTTTAATTCTTTATTTTGCCTTTACAGCAGGAAATAGCCAAGATTTTTCCTCTTTTGAAATTAGCCTAAGTAATTTTAGAAGGTTTTTTACTCCCATATATCTAAAGGTCTTAGGGAGGTCAGTGAATCTGGCTTTTATATCTACTATTATTTGCCTTGCCCTTGGGTATCCAATGGCCTATATAATTTCTAAGGAAAGGCACAAGAAAAGGAATATTATGATTTTAATGTTTGTAATTCCTATGTGGATGAATTTCCTTCTAAGGACATACGCATGGCTTACATTACTGGGCAGAAATGGATTTATTAATTTTATAATTACAAAAATAGGTTTGAAACCTTTAGATTTAATATTTAATGACAAGGCAGTTCTGTTGGGTATGGTATATAATTTTCTTCCCTTTATGGTATTGCCAATATACTCAATCCTTGTAAAGATTGATAAAAACCTTATAGAGGCAGCAGAAGATTTGGGGGCAAACAGATTTGAGATATTTACTAAAGTAATATTTCCCCTTAGTATCCCCGGGGTAATTACAGGTATTACAATGGTATTTATACCTGCCATGAGCACATTTATTATATCCTCCTTACTTGGAGGGAATAAATATAACTTAATAGGCAATCTCATAGAGCAACAATTTAGATGGACAGGAGATTGGCATTTTGGTTCATCTATGTCGATTATTTTAATGGTATTTATACTTATAACCATGGCAATAACATCTAAATTTGACAAGGAAAAGGAAGGGGGAGGCGGAGGACTATGGTAGAAAAAATTGGAAAAAGGCTTTATACATTTTTAATATTTCTATTTTTGTATGCACCGATTATTGTGCTCATAGTTTTCTCCTTCAACGATTCTAAGTCTAGAGGTGTATGGGCAGGATTCACTTTTAAATGGTATATAGAATTATTTAAAGATGCAGGCATACTTAGGGCCCTATATTATACATTGCTAATTGCAGCCCTTTCAGCAATCATATCTACCATAATCGGCACATTGGCAGCAATAGGTATATCCAATATGCCAGGGATTAGCAAAAAAATAGTGTTAAACTTAAACTATTTGCCAGTACTTAATCCAGATATAGTAACTGCAGTTTCACTTATGGCACTATATAGATTTCTGAGATTAGAATTTGGATTTATAACTATGCTATTATCCCATATAACTTTTTCCATACCTTATGTCATATTATCGGTGCTGCCAAAGTTAAAACAGATGAATAAGCACTTGGCAGAGGCAGCCATGGATTTGGGGGCAACGCCATTTTATGCACTACGCAAGGTGGTAATCCCCGAGATTATGCCAGGAATAATAACAGGCGGATTAATCGCCTTTACATTGTCAGTAGACGATTTTGTAATAAGCTTTTTCAACACTGGAAAAGGTGTTTCTAATTTAAGTATTGAGATATTTTCCATGACTAGAAGGGGAATTAACCCTGTAATTAACGCTTTATCTACATTGATGTTTATAAGCTTAATGATATTACTGCTTATCATAAATAAAAGGACAGAAAAAAATGAAATTGAGAGGGGAGAGTTAAGATGAAAAAAATTAAGTCAATAGTGTTATTTGTCTTAGTAGCCGTCATAGCGTCTATGTTAGCAGGTTGTGGTGAAAGCAAACCTAGTATAAACGTTTTTAACTGGGGGGACTATATAGACGAAGGTGTATTAAAAGAATTTGAAAAAGAATACGGTGTCAAAGTCAATTATAGCATGTACGCCACAAATGAGGACCTCTACGTAAAATTAAAACAAGGCGGAGAGAGCTTTGATGTCATATTTCCATCAGATTACATGATTGAAAGAATGGTACGAGAAGGTATGCTAGCAAAATTAGATAAAGACAATATTCCAAATTTAAAGAATATCGATAAAAGCTTCTTTGGGCTAGATTACGATCCAGATGACGAATATTCAGTACCATATATGTGGGGTACAGTTGGAATAATCTATAATAAGACCATGGTTGACGATGTAGTAGATAGTTGGGATATATTGTGGGAGGAAAAATATAAGGACCAGATAATTATGTTAAACAGTCAAAGGGATACTATTGCAGTTGCCCTATTGAAGCTAGGATATTCCATGAATACAAGAAATATTGATGAATTAGAAGAAGCAAAAGCAGAATTAATTAAACAAAGGCCATTAGTATGGGCCTATCAAGGAGATGAAGTTAAAGACACCATGGTAGGAGGAGAAGCAGCTTTTGCAGTAGTTTGGTCAGGAGATGCAGTAGCCATGATTAGAGATAATCCAGATTTGGAATATGTAATTCCAAAGGAAGGAACAAACCTATGGTTTGACGACATGGTAATACCTGCAAATGCAAAGAATAAGGAAGATGCTGAGAAATTTATAGACTTTATGTGCAGACCAGATATTGCAGCTAAAAATGCAGACTATATAGGTTACTCGACGCCAATCCCAGAGGCTATAGACCTACTTCCGGAAGACATGAAAAATTCTAAAGTTGCATACCCATCAGAAAAAGAAATAGAAAATACAGAAATATTTAGAGATCCTATGGATATCGTAGTGGAATACGATAGAATTTGGACAGAAGTTTTGTCTGGAGAATAAAAGACATTATATTTTACCATTATACAAAAGTGCCATCAGGCACTTTTTGTGTTAAATAAGATTTTCTTGGGTAAAAACAAAGTGAATGTAATGTATAAATGGGGGGCGTATCAATGGATATTAATTTTTACGGTGCAGCAAAAATAGTTACAGGGTCCAATTACTTAATAAAGACTAAAAGCCACAATATTTTAGTTGATTGCGGTATGTTTCAAGGCAGCAAAGATTTAGAGAAGTTAAATTATGAGAAGTTTCCCTATAATCCAAAGGACATAGATCTTCTATTTCTGACCCATGCCCATATTGACCATAGTGGAAGAATTCCAAAGCTAGTGAGAGAGGGATTTAGGGGGAGGATAATCACCACAAACCCTACCTTCGATTTATGTAAGATAATGTTAAAGGATAGTGCCAAAATACAAGAATCAGATGTGGAATGGGAAAACAGGAAGAGACAAAGGGCTGGAAGGGAACCCATAGAACCCCTATATACCATGGCCGATGCGGAGAACAGCCTTAATTATTTCGAACCTTATTTTTATGGACAAAACATAAGGATAAACGGAAACATTCAGGTTAGATTTAGGGATGCAGGCCATATTTTAGGCTCGTCAATATTGGAACTATGGATAAAAGATGGCAATGAAGATATTAAAATTGTCTTTTCAGGAGATTTAGGCATTACAAATAGGCCAATTATTAGAAATCCAGAATTTATTGACGATGCAGACTATCTAGTAATTGAATCAACGTACGGAGATACAGTACATGAAAGTTTTGAGGAAAGCACAGAAAAACTGATGCAAATCATCAACAAAACAGTAATACGAGGTGGGACAGTAATCATTCCATCATTTGCTGTGGGCAGGACTCAGGAACTAATATATCAATTAAATAAATATTATGAATATCATCCAAATATTGAGCACCATATGAAGGTGCCCATATATGTAGACAGCCCCATGGCCGTAGAGGCGACAGAAGCTTATGAACGAAATTCCAGTAGTTTTGGAGAAGAAGCTAGGGAATTGGTTCTTAGGGGCGACAATCCCTTTGCATTTGAAAATTTAAGATATGTACGTAGTCAAGAAGAATCTGCAGCCTTAAATAAATACAGGTTTCCAAAGGTGATTATATCCTCCAGCGGTATGGCGACAGCTGGAAGAATAAGACACCATCTAAAACACAATTTATGGGATGAAAAGAACTCTTTAGTATTTGTAGGTTACCAGGCTCAGGGGACTTTGGGCAGAATTCTTCTAGACGGGAAAAAGAAGGTTAAAATACTAGGTGAGGAGATAAATGTAAAAGCAGAGATTTACGATATAGAAGGATTTTCAGGTCATGCTGATCGAGATATGCTTCTTAACTGGGTTGGGAAATTTAGAAAAAAGCCAAAAAAGATATTTATAGTTCATGGAGAAGAAAAACCTGCAGCAGCTCTTGGAGAGCAAATAGAAAATTATTACAATATAAAAACTATAATCCCTGAACTAGG
Organism: Tissierellaceae bacterium; assembly: GCA_023229175.1. Classification (GTDB taxonomy): domain Bacteria; phylum Bacillota; class Clostridia; order Tissierellales; family Tissierellaceae; genus JAAYFT01. The sequence goes on from JALNZV010000007.1 coordinate 17,004, forward strand.
TGATAGTTTCACCATTGGAAAGAATGAAGTGGAATTAACTAAAAGCCAAAGGATTTTACCAGACAAATTAAAAGCAGACATTGAAAATGAACTAAAAACAGCATATAATCAATTTGAGGCCTTAATTGATAAGTCAGATACATTTATAGACGACAAGGTACTGGTACAAAAATACGACGATTTAAAAAATCAATTAATAGACCTACAACATATACTGATGGATTTAAATATATCCATTGGGAAGTAGATAAAACAAAGGAGGAAAAAGCTTATGAAGTATCTAGTTAATAATTCCAATGATCCAAGGTATAATTTAGCCTTTGAGGAGTATTGTTTTAAGGAGTTAGATTTAAAGGAGGATTATGTAATACTTTGGATTAACGGTCCTGCAATAATCGTCGGGAAAAATCAAAACACATTGGAGGAAATCAATCAAGATTATGTAGATGAAAATGCCATAAAAGTAGTTAGGAGGATAACAGGTGGAGGTGCAGTATACCACGATTTGGGAAATTTGAATTTCAGTATCATATCTATGACCTCAGGACCTGAAACCATTGATTTCAAAAAATACAATATTCCAATTGTAAAATCCCTAGAGAAACTTGGAATCAATAGTGAACTTTCTGGAAGAAATGACATCACGATAGATGGGAAAAAGTTTTCAGGAATAGCACAATCTGTTTGGAAAAAAAGAGTCCTTAACCATGGAACTTTGTTGTTTGATACTAAATTAGACGTGTTATCTAAAGCTTTAAATGTAAAACAAGATAAAATCGAATCTAAGGGGGTTAAATCTGTAAAATCTAGGGTAACAAATATCAAACCCTATATGACCGTCGATGTGGATATTTTTGGATTCAGAGACTTATTACTTAAGAACATTTTTGCAATGGAAGGCCTTCAGCCAGAAGAATACAAATTATCGGAAACCGATTTGGAAAACATACAAAAACTTTACGAGGAAAAGTACTCCACATGGGAGTGGAATTACGGTGAATCTCCAAAGTTTAATTATCAAAACTACAAAAGATTTCCCTTTGGAAGCATAGATATCAGGTTTAACGTAGTAAATGGATTGATAAAAGGCAGCAAAATATATGGAGATTTTTTTGGAACTGCAGATGTGGCATTACTCCAAGAAAAATTAAACGGAGTTAAGTACGAAAAAACAGAAGTGCAAAAAGCCATTGAAAATGAGCCACTGGAAAAATACTTTGGCAGTACAACTAAAGAAGAATTTTTAGAATTAATGTTTTAAAAAGCTGGCGGAAGCCAGCTTTTTTAGAAACTATTTGCTAATTCATATATTTTAGCCTTTTCATCAGCCTTTAATACGTGGTTCATAATAAAGGTCATTAGCAGTATCATAGGTATATTTAGGGCCAATCTAGTAAACATAAACTTACCCCCAAGGGAAGAGTATTCAAATAGCAGCATAGGTATTTTTGTATTGGACCAAGCACCGATTAATATTAGAATATTGGAAAACTTAGCATCTTTTTTCATAAAGGCTGCAGCAATTGGAAATACGACATAAAGGGGACCTGCAGCAGCAGAACCTACTAAAAATGCTAATACTGCACCCAATAAGCCTGATTCCTCACCCATGAATTTAACCATAGTATCCCTTGGCACCCATACATCCAATAGACCTAAGAGAATAAACACAGGAGGTAAAATCAACATCATTTCCTTGGAACTATTTATAATTGTATTTACTGATTTCACTCCAATATCCTTATTCCAAATAAAAGCCAAGGCTACAAGGCCTAAAGACAAAATAAACATAAGGTATCTTTTCAGCAGTTTCATATTACACTACCACCTTTCCGATAATAAACGCCACTACAAAGGCAAGAGTAAAAGCTAAAGAATTTCGCAATATAGTAAATTTCTTGCCAAAAAACTTGATTTCCAATGGGAATGTGATGACACCAACCATAGTTAAAGTAGATATAAACGCACTAAGCTGCATATATCCAGCACCATTTTGCAGCAAAATTGCCGCCAATGGAAAAGCCACAAAAGCAGGTATTAATGTGACTGAACCCAACAATGCTGCTATGATAACGCCATACCAACCAGAGGAATTACCAATAATCTTACTTATGGTTTCGGGGCTTAAGACAGATACTATAACCCCAATTAAGGTTATCATTGACAACATTTGCGGAAGTATATTTTCAAAAGACTTCCAAGCTTTCATTAAAGATTGCTTCGTCTTTTTTTTGTCCTTCATAAACGAAACCAACAATAAACCAATAGCTAATGAATAAAAAATTATATTTTGCATATTAACCTCCTAATAAATTATTTTAAATTCTCATACTTTTCAATAATAGTTTCAATTTGACTTTTTCTGTTTTTTAACATCCAAATCCAATTTTTCAAGTCTTGTTCGCCGTCCGCCGTAATTTCATAAACTCTCTTCCTTGGACCTTGATCGCTTTCTGCCCAAGAAGAAGTAATTAGACCTCTTTTCTCCATACTTCGTAAATTTCGATAAATAACTGAAATATTTAGAGAATCCTCCTCAAAACCAAACTTATGCAAATCGTTCATCAAATTGTAACCGTATGACTTGTTTTCCTTTAGCAATATCAAAAGACAAGCCTCTAATAATCCACTTCTATTGTGCATACGGGAGCAACCCTCTTTATTTTTTTTCACCTTATATATCACCTCACAATAAAATTAAAATCGTTCAATATCTGACAGCATATTACATATGACGACTATATACCTATATGCTATATGTTCATTCACTATATACACTAAGCACATAGTAACATAAATAGAATATCATGTCAACAAATTATTTAAAAAATTTTATCTGAATTCCATCGTTGAGTTTAGGAAATAAAAGGAATATAATGAAAGTGACATATGTCAACAATTATATTAGGAGGGATATTATGGCTTATAGTCCTTCATTGGGAAGTACTATTACAAACACAAAGATGAGGACACCGGAAAATGTATCTCAATTTTCAGGTATGTGCGCAGTTTGTACTTATAATTGCACAGGAACATGTGAAATAGGCTTGTCGGCAATAAGAGGTTCAGAGGCAATATATCCGTATAAAACAGACATAAACCAGTTTGCATCTGAAAAAGACTATCCACTGGATTTATCACATTTCAATATTAATGGCAGGGTTTTTGGTGCGGTGGGAATTGAGGAAGATGCCGATAAGGCGACATTTCCAAATGTAAACGTAAAAGCAAATCTAGGCATTAAAAACAAAGTAGAACTGGAGGCCCCCATAATACTTCCAGCAATTGCAAAGTTAGATTGGAGGGATTACTTTGCAGGAGCTGCCTTGGCGGGAATTGGGGTAATCATTGGAGAAGATGGAATACCAAAGGATGAAAACTTAGTTTTAGAAAATGGAAAGGTAGTATCATCGCCTTTAGTTGAAGACATGGTAAATACTTTTAGAAAGTATTACAGAGGATATGGAGAAATTGGATTACAAGGCAACTTCGACGATGAAGGTATGGGGGTATTGGATTATGCCATTACAAAATTGGGAGTGAAAACAGTAGAATTGAAATTTGGCCAAGGTGCTAAAGGAATACAAGGTATGGGAATAGTAAAGGAATTAGAAGAAGCTCTGAAACAACAGCAAAAAGGGTATTATATCAATCCAGATCCCTCAGATTCCAAAGTAGCCGAAGATTATAAAAAGGGCATAGGGCCATTTTTCGAAAAGATTGGCAGAATTCCAATGTGGAATGAGGAAGCATTACTACAGAGGATTGAGGAATTAAGGAATTTAGGTGCCGAGAGAATCCTATTTAAGGTGGGACCTTTTGACCCTAGGGACCTAGTAACCATCCTTAAAATTGCATCAAAAGCAGAAGTTGATTTAGTAACTTTTGACGGAGCAGGGGGTGGCACAGGCAATAGTCCATCTAAGATGATGAACGAGTGGGGAATACCAACTGTATACATGGAAAGTATCATATACAAAACATTGAAGAAACTGGAAGAGAAGGGATACCCATTGCCTCAAATCGCAATAGCAGGTGGAATAGTGACTGAGGATCATGTATTCAAGACATTGTCCATGGGTGCACCATATGTCGGTTTAGTAGGCATAGGCAGAGGTGCCATGGCAGCAGGTATGAGCGGCAAAACAGTAGGAGAACTGCTAAGGCAGGGAAAGGCAGTTAAAGGATACGAAAGATTTGGAAATACTGTAGAAGAGGTATTTACAGGGTATAGGCAGTTGAAGGCCTATTATGGCAATGATGCAAAAGATATACCTACGGGTGCCGTCGGGGTATATTCATATATTCACAGAGTAGTGACAGGCCTAAAACAACTAATGACTTTAAATAGAAAATTCGCATTAGAATATATTGAGAGAGATGATATAATTCCATTGACAGAATTAGCTGCGAAGGTCACTGGATTAAAGACATACGACGAGATTTTAAATGAAGAACTGAAAAACTTATAAATTTAATGGCACCTTTAAGTCTTGGACTTTAAAGGTGCCATTAAATTTATGGAAATAATAACCACTTTTTACTCCTAACTGATATAATAGTAGGTGAAACATTAATAAGAAAGAATAACATTTAATGTTAAAAAGGAGAATAATAAAAATGGCAATACTAAGGGAAATATTTAACATATTAAGTATTGAATTTACAGTAATGTTGACAGCAGCATTGCCAATTATAGAATTAAGGGGTGCAATACCCGTAGGTATCTCCTTAGGATTGTCGCCTTTACACGCTTTTTTTCTTGGTTTTATCGGCAGCCTAATTCCCGTTCCATTTATTTTGATTGCAATTAAGCCCATATTTGACAACTTAAAGAAGACAAAAGTCTTTAGAAAAATTGTAGATAGGTTAGTTGCCAGAAGTTTTAACAAATCTCACTTTATTCGAAGATATGGTTCCTTAGGACTGTTAATATTTGTTGCATTGCCAATTCCAGGTACGGGAGTATGGAGTGGCAGCCTTATAGCTGCATTATTGAATATTAGATACAAATGGGCATTTCCCTCTATAATAATCGGTAACCTAATATCAGGAGCCATAGTATGGCTGTTAAGCGTAGGAGCATTAAGTATATCATAATAATAAAGGAGGAGTAGATTGTGTTGGGATTAATAAAGACTAGAAAGAAAGGGTTTAACATCAGATTTGCAGAAGAAAAAGACGTAAAATTAATACTGAAGTTTATCAAGGAACTGGCAGATTATGAAAAACTATTACATGAGGTGGTGGCAACAGAAGAGATACTGTTTGATTCTTTATTTGTAAAAAAGGCAGCAGAAGTTATTATCGGTGAATACGAAGGAGAACCCATAGGATTTGCTCTATTCTTCCACAACTTTTCAACATTTTTAGGTAGGCCGGGAATTTATCTTGAGGATTTGTATATAAGGCCAGAAATGAGAAATCGAGGATATGGAAAGACGCTTCTTGCATTTCTTGCTAAATTAGCAAAAGAGAGAAACTGCGGTAGATTTGAATGGTGGTGCATAGATTGGAATGAACCATCCATAGAGTTTTACAAAAGCATAGGTGCCGTTCCAATGGATGAGTGGACTGTATTTAGGGTGACTGGAAAAGCACTAGATGATTTAGCAAAGGACTTTTAAAACTAGGACCTTTAACCTAGTCTATTTATTTCCCTATGGAAAGAAGGAATTTTTTTACTTGTGTAGAATAGTATAATAACTAGATGATATTGTTTAGGGGGAAAAAGATGGTAGAAAATTTATTGCTAATTGCCAAGGATTTATTGTATTCATTGAGCATAATAGAATTTTCAGAAGAGGAAAAAGATTACATTATTTCTGTAACAAAAAAAGTTATAGAATTGTCGCTGACGGAACTCATGGAATTACATACTGAATCAAAATGAGTGTAATAAACAGGTAGCCACAGGGCTATCTGTTTATTTAAAATGCTTATGATAAAAGGTAAAGGACCAAGTATAAAATACTTGGTCCTTTGATAATGCCGAAGGCGGGAATCGAACCCGCACGGTATTGCTACCACAGGATTTTGAGTCCAGCGCGTCTGCCAGTTCCACCACTTCGGCGAAATCAATAAACTAATAATACCACAAACTAAAAGATAAATCAATATTTTTATTTTACCTTTGTTTACTGATTAAACCTTTTAAGGTATACTTAAAGATATGGACAATAGAATGGAGTGATTTTTAAATGGATAGAAAAAAGTTAATGGTTATTGACGGGAGTTCCCTATTACATAGAGCCTTTTATGCCTTGCCGCTATTATCAAATAAAGAAGGTATATATACAAATGGTTTATATGGTTTTTTAACTATGTTATACAAGGTCCAGGAAGATATAAATCCTGATTATTTATGCATAGTATTTGATAAGAAAGGTCCAACATTTAGGCATAAAGAGTACGATAAATATAAAGCTCATAGGTCCGCCACTCCTTCAGAATTAGCCCAACAGTTTCCAATTATGAAAGATATTCTGGAAGCAATGAATATAAGTTACCTAGAATTGTCTGGATATGAAGCAGATGACATAGCAGGGGCTATAGCAAAAAAAGGTGAAAAGGACTATGAAATTTTTCTAGTTACAGGAGATAAAGATTATTTACAGCTTGCCACAGACAACACAAAAGTATTAATTACTAGAAAAGGAATTACAGAGATAGAAGAATACGATAGGAATAAAATAATAGATGAATTTGGCATTACACCCCATCAATTAATAGATTTAAAAGGATTGATGGGAGATGCCTCCGATAATATACCAGGGGTACCAGGAATTGGAGAGAAGACTGGATTAAAATTGCTCAAAGAATATGATACAATTGAAAATATTTATGAAAACTTAGATAATATAAAAGGAAAGAAATTAAAAGAAAATCTAACTGAGAACAAACAACTGGCATTTTTAAGCAGAAGGCTAGGGGAAATAATGACTACAGTTCCCACGGACATTGATATAGATGAATTTCAGGTGAAAGAACCAAAGTGGGATAAATTAAAATCTTTGTATGAAAACTTGGAATTCAATAGCTTACTCAAAAAAATTACCTTTGAAGGGGAAGAGGTAAAATCAGTAGGTCTTGAATACAATATAATAAAAGACAATCAATATAGCTTTATAATAAAGGAGATAGAAAAGGAAAAGAAATTCAGCTTTAAAATCATCACAGCAGAGGACAATTATATTGAAAGCGAAATAATTGGTATTGGAATAAAAACAAAAAACAAACCAACTAATATTATTTTATTTGAAGACGACAAAAAGAAATTCTTTGAGGAATTTAAAACTATATTTGAAGATGAGAAAATAGAAAAGATTGGACACAATTTAAAGAAAGAAATAGTCACACTTTTGAGGATGTCCATACAATTGTCAGGAATGTCTTTTGATTCGATGATAGCTGGATATTTATTAGATCCAACGCAAAATGGCTATTTCATTAAAAATCTAAGTGAAGAATACCTAAGTATTCCAGGAACGGACGAAGAAAAGATATTGGGCAAGGGGAAAAAAAGAAAAAGTTATAACCAATTGACAGAAAAAGAATTAGGAGAAATAGTATCTTTTACCTTAGATACAGTATTCAGCATTGAAGATAAAATGATGAAGACCATTACAGAGCAAGAAATGATAGACCTCTATAATGATGTAGAATTACCCTTAGTAGAGGTGTTGGCTAATATGGAATACGAAGGGTTTAAAATAGATACAAATGAATTAAAGAGATTAGGTAAGGAGTACGATGAAGAAATCGAAAAACTTACCCGGGAAATATACAATCTAGCCGGTGCGGAATTTAATATAAATTCTCCAAAGCAATTGGGCGAGATTCTATTTGACAAATTGGGGCTACCAATTATAAAGAAGACAAAAACAGGATATTCAACAGATGCTGAGGTACTGGATAAATTAAAAGATATGCATCCTATGATAGAAAAGGTACTGAGATATAGGCAAATAGTAAAGTTAAAATCCACGTACATTGACGGACTTTTGGCATTAATCAACGAAGACACAAAAAGAATACATTCCAGCTTCAATCAAACCATAACTTCTACTGGGAGAATAAGCAGCACAGAACCAAATCTACAGAATATCCCTGTCAGGACAGAAGACGGTAGGAAAATAAGAAAAGCCTTTGTAGCGGAAGATGGTTATTCCCTGGTAGATGCAGATTATTCTCAAATTGAGTTGAGAATATTAGCCCATATATCAAAGGATCCAAAGCTGATAGATGCCTTTATACACAATGAGGATATACATAGAAAAACAGCTTCAGAAGTATTCAATGTATCCATGGAAGAAGTAAGCTCCCATATGAGATCCAGTGCAAAAGCTGTAAACTTTGGTATAATTTATGGAATTTCAGATTATGGACTATCTAGAGATTTGAATATCACTAGGAAAGAGGCAAAAATATATATAGATAAATACCTGAAAAATTATGAAAAAGTCAAAGATTATATGGAGGACATTGTGAACATAGGAAAAGAGCAGGGATATGTAGAGACAATACTCCATAGGAGGAGATATGTACCTGAACTGCAGGCAAGAAATTTCAACATAAAGTCCTTTGGAGAACGTATAGCCATGAATACCCCTATCCAAGGCTCCGCAGCAGACATCATAAAGATGGCTATGGTAAAGGTGTTTTGGGAATTGAAAAAAAGAAACCTAAAATCTAGATTAATACTGCAAATTCACGACGAATTAATAATTGAGGCGCCGATAAACGAATCTGAAGAAGTCAAAAAAATACTTAAAGATGTCATGGAAAACTCAATAAAACTAGACATACCCCTATTAGTAGACCTAGAGGTTGGTGATAGCTGGTATGAAACGAAATAAACTTAGGCTCATAGGATTGACAGGAGGTATTGCCACAGGCAAATCAACTGTATCAAACATGCTTATTGACAAAGGGTATGCAGTAATAGATTCAGACAAAATATCCAGGGAAGTAGTAGAACCTCAAAAACCAGCTTATAATAAGATAACTCAGGAATTCGGAAAAAGTATAATAAACGAGGATAAAACAATAAACAGAAAAGCATTGGGGAAGCTGATATTTAACGATGACCAAGCTAGAAAAAAACTAAATTCAATCATACATCCCTATATACTGAATCAAACCTTAAAAATCATAGGAGATTTATCTAAATCAAATGATATAATATTTCTAGATATTCCACTATTATTTGAAGAATACCAATTATTCACAGAATACGGTATTGAATTTGATGAAATATGGCTGATTTACACCACAAGAAATACGCAAATAAAAAGGCTTATGGATAGAGATAAAATAAGCAAAGAAGAAGCTTTAAAAAAGATAGCAGCACAAATAGATATAAATGAGAAGAAGACAAGATCTTCCAAGATTATCGATAATGGGGGAGATTTAAGAGAATTAAAATTAAAGATTGAAAAAGCATTAAATGAAATAATCTAAATCTTGGAGGGGTAGCTCGTTGTTAAGACCAATAAGATTAATAAAAAAAATAATAACATCAATTGTAGTCATAGTTTTTATACTTTTCGTAGGGCTATTTTATATAACGACAAAATACCCCTTGATATACGAAGAATCTATAGAAAAATACTCTGCAGAATACAATATTGACTTCTATCTAATAGCATCTATTATCAACGTAGAGAGTAAATACGACAAGAATGCAGTATCAAAAAAAGGTGCCAGAGGTTTAATGCAGATAAGCTCTCAAACTGGACAATGGGCCAGTGAAGTATTGTCAATAGAAGATTATGATGACGACACGCTTTTTAATCCAGAAACTAATATAAAGATTGGAGCATGGTATTTAGACACGTTAATGGGTGAATTCGACAGCAGATTTGACTTAGTGTTGGCAGCTTATAATGCTGGCAGCGGAAACGTGAGTAAATGGCTATGTCAAAGAGAATACTCAGAGGATGGAGTAAACCTTACAAATATACCCTTTAAAGAAACAGAAGATTATTTAAAAAGAGTAAAACAAAATTATAAGGTTTATAGTAAGATATATGGAAATATAAAAAGCGGAAGAAAAACAGACTCCTTTTATATTAATTTATTACATAATATTAGAAGGACCATAAAATCATTTATAGGGATTATATAGGGAGGACAAAGATGAAACTAACAAAGTATATAGCAATCACAATAATAGCACTGATGATTTTGGCTGTCCTTAGCGGCTGTCAAATACAAGATGAGAATTTGGATATGGAAGATAATATAGAAGACGACATAGAAGCCATAGTAGAGTACACGCCTGAGTTTGGAGGACAAATAGTTGTACCGCTGACTAATTTTGATACTTTAAATCCTCTAATGACAGAAAATAGCAGCTACTATTTTTTTAGCAAGCTAATTTTCGAAGGTCTATTTGAGTTTGACGAAGATTTAAATATCAAAACGCAACTGGCAAAGTCCTATAGCATAAAAGACCATGGCAGAACAATAGAAATTGAGCTAATGGACGAAATATATTGGCATGATGGTGAAAAATTAACACCAGAAGATGTCCAATTTACAATTAACACCATTAAATACGCAGATATAGACAGCACCTACAATCAAATGTTCTCCAAGGCATTGGGATCTTTCAGTCCAAGCGATTTACGCAGGATAATCGATATTAAGATTATAGAGGATATGACCTTCGAGATTACATTTGACAGGGCCTTTAACAATAATTTAGAAGTATTGACATTCCCCATAATTCCTAAGCATCTTTTTGAAACTACAAAAGGTGGAAACAAGGATTACGCCAGTGCATTGGAGGTCAACAATTATACACCCATAGGCACAGGGCCATTTGTATTCCAATCATATGAAAAGATGAAGCAAATAACCTTAATTGCAAACGATAATTATAGGAGAAGCAGGCCCTATATCGACAATATAACAGGAAAGGTATTAGAGAATGAAGAAGATATACTAACAGCATTTGAAACAGGGCAAATAAATATGGCAACAACCATAGGAGTAGACTGGGACAAGTATAAGCAAAACAATAGAATAAAAACATACGAATTTGTTTCAAACAACTATGAATTCTTAGGGTTCAACTTTAAAAATGAAGTTTTCTCCGAAGAAAATGGAAATAACCTGAGAAAGGCAATGGTTTATGGAATAGATAGACAATCCATTATCCAAAATCTATACCTTGGCCACGGCACTCAAATAGATGTGCCGATACATCCAGACTCATGGTTATTGTCATCAAAGTCCAATACATATGGATATAATTTGGAATTGGCAAAAAGTGAAATTATGAAATTGGGTTTTGAAGATACAGATGGAGACGGAATCTTAGAGGATCAAGAAGGAAATAAACTTTCATTTAGACTGCTGACCAATTCTTATAATTTAATGAGAATGAAAACAGCAGAATTAATTAAGAACGACCTTGCAAAATTGGGAATTGAAATAACGATTTTTCCGGAAGGGAAAAGAAGCGATGAGCTGACAGCAGAAGATATAGAAGAACAATGGAAAGAAGTGAATGATGTTTTAATATCAGGAGACTATGACATAGCCCTTTTAGGCTGGCAAATATCAGTTATTCCCGATTTGTCCTTTGCATTTCACAGCTCGCAAATAGGATATAATACCAATTTCATAAATTACTCCAGCGAAAATATGAACCAATTATTAGAAAAGGCATTTTTGGATGGAAATAGAGGAAACAAGGTAAAAGCATATGACAAAATACAGGAGTTAATAGTAGACGAGCTCCCATATATAAGTTTATTTTTTAAAAACAAGGCTTTACTATTAGATAAAAAAATTGTAGGGGATTTGGAACCAACATTTTTCAATCCATATAAGGGCATAGAAAATGTATTTATACCGAAAGACCTGCAGTAATTTAGAATTAAAGATTTGTTGAAAAAAAGATGAAAATATAGTAAAATAATATAGTAAGACATGGACTACAATGAAATTGTAGTCCATAATTAAATAAGCAGAGGTGGTGGAACTGGTAGACACGTACGTTTGAGGGGCGTATGCTTTAACGGCATGAGGGTTCGAGTCCCTTTCTCTGCATTGATAAAAACACTCCATATAATATGGAGTGTTTTTTATATAAAAAATTTTAAATAATGGCAATTTTGTATATTGATTACAATACCTAGGTATGCTATAATAATAACAAAGCTACTAGTTAGTTTAATATCAATCAAAACAAGGGGGAAGAAATCAATGAAGATGAAGAGGTTTTTAAGTATTTTGTTAGCATTGTTACTATCTCTAAGTATTTTGAGTGGCTGTGCAAAGCAAGAGGCACCGCCAGTAGTCGACGACGATGCATCACAGACCCAAGTTAAAGATACGACACAAGTCGACGCTCAAGAACCTTTAGACCCTGCAGCAGTCATACTTGAGCACACAACTACTTATCTAAACAACATACCAGAAAACAGCAACATGATACCTGCTAAAGAAGCAATGGAACGAATTGAAGAAAATCCAGACGCATTGTTTATTGTTGACATGAGAGCTAAGGAAGATTATGACAAAGGCCACTTACCAGGTGCAGTAAACATTCCTTTTGCTCAAATGGGTAAAAACTTAGACAGACTTCCTACAAACAAACAAATAATCATGTATTGCTACTCAGGACAGAATTCAGGTCTAGGGGTATCTACAGTAAAACTCTTGGGATTTAATGTAATTTCTTTCCAAGGCGGCATGAACTTCGGTTGGAATACATTAGAATTGGGAGAAGATACCCTAGAAACAACAGAAAATGCACTACCAGATGCAAAAACGCCAGATTTATCGGAAGAAGAACAAATAGTATGGGATGCAGTAGCAAAATTCTTTGACGAAGGAAAAACCTACATGGAAGCAGCAGCAGATGTAAGCGAAATATTAGAAGAAAATCCAGATGCTGTCTTTGTAGTAGACCTTAGATCAGGAGAAGACTTTGCCAAGGGTCACATAGAAGGAGCGACAAACATTGCATTTAAAGAGGTAGGAAAAAATCTAGATAAAATACCTAAAAACAGACCAGTTTATCTAGCTTGCTACTCTGGCCAAACAGCAGCGCAAATAATGACAATGCTTAGGCTAAATGGATACAATGCTTCAATAATCACAAGAGGCATGGCAGGCTGGGCTGGGGCAGAATTACCAGTCGTAGAATAAAAAGATTGGGGGCTAAGGCCCCCAAAATAGAATGCTTCTGAGAAAAATATTCGGAGGTGAGATTATGAAAGAAAAATTCTACCAAAAAGCAATATTTGGTGCCGCAATCCTAATAGCATTATCAGTAGTTATTTTGTTTACCTATCAATTAACAAACAAATCAGAACATATTGCTAAGAAACTAACAACTCCCGTGGCTATCGAGCCAATAGATAGTAGCAACTGTATAGCTTGTCATACAAGCGAATCCATTATAGGTTCAGTAATAATAGAGTCAGATGAAGGCCATGGAGGAGAAGGAGGTTGAGGCGTAGCAGGACCACAGCTGGAAGCTGTAGACATGTACTTAGTATCAAAAGATTTTTTAGAGACTTCACACGGACAATTAGGTTGTATCAATTGCCACTCAGGTGAAAACTTACCAACTCAAGAGCAAGCACACGCCACTATGAATCCATACCCATCAGAAGATAACGACGGAGTCTGTGCTCAATGTCACGTAGGCGTAACTGAGACATATGCCAGTTCCATACACTACAATTTACATGGAATGGAAAATGGATTGATGTCATTTGCAAGCACGGATTCAATGCCAGATTCACCGGCCCATGCAGAAGTATTTGACAAAAACTGTATGAGCTGTCATGCAACCTGCGGCGAATGCCATGTCAGTAGACCAAGTAATTATACTGGAGGATTAATAAATCAACACGAATTCTTTAAGACACCTCCAATGGAAGAAACTTGCTACGGGTGCCACGGTGCCAGAACTGCAGGGGAATTCATGGGAGAAGTAGGATTTTCTGGGGATGTCCATTTCGAATTAGGAATGGATTGTATGGATTGTCACAATATAGATAATTTTCACGGCACAGGAGAAGTTGGGGAGAGAATGTGGGATGAAGCATTGCCATCATGTCTTGATTGTCATGAAGAGGAAATGTCGGGCAATTCCCAAATCGAAGCCCACAACGCCCATGGGGATATGTTATCATGCCAAGTATGTCATGCCCAAGCAAATAACAATTGCTTCGAATGTCATGTCACATATAACGAAGACAAATCTGCATTAAAGAGTGCCTCAGACAGTAAACTGATGTTTAGAATAGGACTAAATCCAAACCCAACAGAGGAAAGACCATATAAATACGTAACTTTAAGACATATACCTACTGCTGCCAACTCCTTTGACACAGTAGAACCAAATATGCTCCCAAACTTTGACAACATAAACAATTGGAAATATTCTCCAACACATAATATCCAAAGGAGCACATTCCAAAATGAGTCTTGTGAATCATGTCATGACAACGACAAACTCTTCTTAAGAGAAGAGGACATAATAGAGTCCGACAGCAAAGAAAACTTAAGACTAATAGTTCCAAGACCATAGAGAATATGAAAACTAAAAGGGGAATTTTCCCCTTTTAGTTTTACAAAAGATAAATAGGAGAGATTAATATGATCAAAAAAATAGGAAGATTTTTAATAAGCTTTCGCTTTGCAATCGTATTATTTATAGCTATAGCTACATATTCTATAATTGGAACAGTTATACCTCAGGGAGTTGCACCTGAATTTTACATGGAGAAGTACAAAAGCTTTGGCAATATTATGATGATTTTGCAATTTAACAAAGTCTATAGTTCCTTTATTTATCGGGGATTGTTATTGTTTTTTCTAGTAAATCTAACAGGCTGCACCATAGATTTATTGCCATCGCAAATGAGGAGAATAAAGGACGACTATTTTCCATCACCAAGAAAAGATTCGGAAAACTTGTGGGACCACAAGAAAGACATAGAGTTATTTAAATTACAACTATTAAAAAAGAGATTTAAAATTTACGATACAGAAAAGGGATTTAAGGCGGCAAAAAATCGGATAGGCGTACTTGGGCCAACAGTTACCCACCTAGGTATTATTGTAATTATTTTGGGAAGCTTTTTAGGAAACTTATTCGCCTATGAAGGATTTGTAAATTTAATGCCTGGTGAGACTAAGACATTTATGGAGCAAGGATTTTCCATAGAACTGGAAGACTTTTATTTAGGTTTCAGGGAAGACGGTTCTACAGAACAGTACTATAGCGATTTAAAGGTGTTTGAAAATGGGAAACATAAAGATTCCAAAAAAATTTGGGTAAACAATCCCCTAGACTATAAAGGCCTTAGCATATATCAATCCAGCTTTGGGTGGGTAAGCAATTTAAGCATCAAGGATAGTCAAGGAGATATTTTAAATCAAAGCATATTAAAAAACAATGAACAATACTTTTACCAACCAAAACATTTAACAGTATATTTATATGGCTATTATCCAGATTTTAGCATAGATCAAATGGGACAACCCATGACCCTTAGCCAAGAAGTCAAACACCCCCATTATGCAGTAGTGTTGTATGAGTTTGGTAACTACATTGATTCCTATATAACAGAACCTGGACAGGCCATAAAATATGAAGATATCGAAATAACTTTTGAGGACTCTTTTCTCTATACGGGCCTTATATATAGGAAGGACTTTGGATATTACTTTGTATTAATAGGGGTACTATTTTTATTTATAGGGCTATTAATGTCATTTTACTATTATCCAAAATTCTTAGTAGTAGAAGAAAACTCCATATTGCCAATAACAAGACAAAATATATGGGGATTTACATTGCAGATGAAAAAGATATTACAAGCAAATGATGAATCGGAAAAGGAGGAAGTATAATGGATATTATATACTTTGAAGAGTTGTTTTTCACTTTATCATTTATTATATATATAATAGCTTCTTTAGGATTTTTTATATTTTTAGTATCATCGAAAGATAGTGTTGGCAAATTTGCAGTTACAGTATCATTGGCGGGATTTATTGTACACACAGCAGCCATGGTCCTTAGAATAATAGAATCTGGAAGACTCCCATTTAGCAATCAATTTGAATTTGCCAATAGCTTTACCTGGGGAATAGTGCTTTGTTATTTAGCGATACATTTTATTTATAAATTCACAGCAGTAGGTACTTTTGTAATGCCCCTGGCATTTTTAATGATGGGATATGCATCTATGCTTCCAAAGACAATAAAACCTTTAATGCCGGCACTTCAGAGCAGGTGGCTTTCCATACACGTAGGTACTGCCATTATATCCTACGGTTCATTTGCAGTAGCGGCAGGCCTATCAGTCATGTACTTAATCTATGAAAGAAATAAGGGAAAAGGAACCAAAAAATCCCATTTACCAGATGCGGAAATCTGCGATTACTTGAGCTATAGAGTGACTGCCTTTGGATACCTGATGCTTACATTAGTCATAGTCACAGGTGCAATATGGGCCAAAAGAGCCTGGTCAAGGTATTGGGGATGGGACCCTAAAGAAACATGGTCATTGATTACTTGGATTATATATTCTACCTATTTGCACTTGAGATTTAATAGGGGTTGGAAAGGCAAAACAGCTGCATGGTTTTCAGTAATAGGTTTTATATGTGTAATATTTACGTTTGTAGGGGTGAATGTATTACTGGCAGGTCTCCATAGCTACAGATAATCACATTAAGATATTAAATATTCTTAATAAATCATAGAATGCGTAAAATAATCACAAAGTCGTTAATTTGTAAACGAAATAAAAACTTTGTTAAATGATTAAAAAACTACCAACAGAGATAATTTCAGATAAAAGAACATGTTTATGAGTAATCGTTCATATTCATGTTCTTTGACTGTGTATAATAGGTTAAAATTTTGTAATTATGCAAATTTGTATAATTTTTAATACAAAATTAATACAATATTTACAAATATAAATTGGAATAATATTTAAACTGCAAATAATTGTATAAAAAATGACATTCTTTTACAGGGTCTAATTTATGTACATTATAATTGTTTAATGTTATAATATATTAGAATTATTTAAGCATATAATATGTTTAATTATTTTGCGATTTATTAAAACACAATAGAGAGGTGGAAAGAATGAAACTAGAAAATCTCACTTTTAAGGGTGGGGTAGACGTACCGCACAGCAAGGCGTTGACAGAGAAAAAGTCCCTAGAATATGCTAAAGAACCTAGCATAGTATACATACCCTTGCATCAGCATACGGGTGCGCCTTGCGAACCCCTTGTCAAAGCAGGAGACAAGGTAAAAATAGGGCAAAAAATTGGCGAATCCAAAGCCTTTGTATCTGCTCCAATTCACTCCAGCGTATCTGGTACAGTAAAGAACATAAGCAAGATAACCACTCCAACTGGAATGAAATCCGACTGCGTGGTTATAGAGACTGATGGCACCAACGAAGTGGACGAGTCGGTTAAGCCTAAGGGCAATTTGGACAACCTAACGCCAAAAGAAATAATTGGGATCATCAAAGAATCGGGCATAACAGGCATGGGTGGTGCTGGATTCCCAACTCATGTAAAATTATCTCCGCCGCCTGAGAAAAAAATCGATACCATTATAATAAATGGAGCAGAGTGTGAACCGTTTTTGACATCAGACCATAGAGTAATGCTGGAAATGCCAGAAAAAGTCGTTTTTGGACTAAAGGCAATAATGAAAGCATTGGGAGTTGAGAGGGGATTCATAGGCGTAGAGACCAACAAAATGGATGCCGTTGATTCTCTTAGATCAGTAATACAAGAAGGCGACAACGTCGAAATCGTCACATTAAAAGCGAAATACCCACAAGGCGACGAAAAGAGAGTCATAGATGCTGTCACTGGTAGAAAAGTTCCTTCAGGTGGACTGCCAATGGATGTAGGCTGTGTAGTGAGTAATATAAGTACAGCAAAAGCTATATCAGAGGCAATTTTAGAAGGAAAACCAGTATACGAAAGAGTAGTGACAGTAACAGGTAACGGCGTAAACGAACCTAAGAATCTAATAGTTAAAATAGGTACTACATTCCAGGAAGTAATAGATCAAGCCGGTGGATTCAAAGGAGTTCCAGGTAAAATTATTATGGGTGGACCAATGATGGGCCTTAGTCAATTTTCGACAGAAGTTCCTGTAATCAAAGGTTCTGGTGGAATTTTAGTACTAACTGAAGAAGAAGCCTTAGCAGAAAAAGAATCGCCCTGTATAAAATGCGGGAGATGCTTGGAAGTATGTCCAGTATTTTTACAACCATTATATATTTCTGCCTTCGCACTTAGAAAGGACTTCGAAGGAGCAGAAAGACTTGGGGCCTTAGATTGTGTAGAATGCGGCTCATGTTCTTTTATATGCCCATCAAAGAGGCCATTAGTTGAATCCATAAGATTTGCTAAAAGGGAAGTCCTTGCAAAGAGGAAAAAATCACAGTAGTTAGGGGGAAAATAAATGGAAGGTAAAGTGTTAAATACTACAAAAGCAGAATCAGCAGTGCCTGATATGCTAATCGTATCGTCATCACCGCATATTAGGTCCAATGAGTCTGTTGAGAGAATAATGATAGATGTAGTCATAGCTTTGATACCAGCTATGATAGGTGCAGTTTACTTTTTCGGATTGAACGCTTTGAAATTAATATTAGTTTCTGCGGCATCAGCAGTAGCTTTTGAGGCCTTAATCCAAAAAATGCTTAAGAAAGAAATCACAATTAAAGATTACAGTGCGTTGATTACAGGAATATTAGTTGCATTTAATCTGCCTGCAAATGCGCCATGGTGGATACCGGTCTTTGGTTCAGGATTTGCAATTATAGTCGTTAAACAATTATTTGGTGGCATAGGGTCAAACTTTATGAACCCAGCACTGGCTGCAAGGGCAGTCTTATTAGCATCTTGGCCAAATATAATGTCAACTTATGTATTGCCTGGTGCCGACGCAGTAACCGGAGCAACACCTCTAGCCATAATGAAATTCGGCGGAGTAGACGGTACAGCCTCAGCTACAGTAGCACAGGCAGGTTCTAATTTGCCATCTATATTAGATATGTTTGTAGGCAATATAGGAGGAGCCATAGGAGAGACATCTGCAGTACTTCTATTATTGGGTGCAGCATACCTAATATTTAGAAAAGTCATCAACTGGAGGACTCCGGTTGTATATTTAGGTGCAGCAGCAATATTTTTAGCAATATTTGGTGTACCAGCTGATGAAATAATATATCACATTTTAGGTGGAGGACTAATTTTAGGTGCGTTCTTCATGGCAACAGACTACGCCACGGGACCAATTACATCCATGGGAAGAATTGTATTTGGAATAGGTGCAGGATTTTTAACAGCCCTAATTAGGGTAAAGGGTGGATTCCCAGAAGGAGTATCTTATTCTATTCTATTAATGAACGTAGTATCTCCTTTAATAGAAAAATTCTCTGCTCCAAAAATATTTGGGAGGGCGAAGTAAATGAAAGAGACATTAAAATTGGGGATTATATTGTTTGTATTTACAGTAGTGTCAGCGGGAGTTTTAGCTGTGTCAAACAATGCAACAAAGGGTAAAATTGCAGAGCTTGAGATGGCCGGAAGCATTGGTGCGCTACAGGAAATATTTGGCGAAGATGTTAAATTTCAACCTTTAGAAGAAAATAAGCAAAATCAAATAATAGAGGCCAATCCATCAGTAGTTGAAATATTTGAAGCTCTTAATGGGGACAGCGTAGTAGGCTATGCCATAAAAAACATCTCAAAGGGCTTTGGTGGAGATTTACTGTTAATGACTGGATTTAACATAGATGGCACAGTATCGGGTATGAGAGTATTAGAGCATTCAGAGACTCCTGGACTAGGAGCCAGATCTGAGGAGCCGGAGTTTACAAATAGATTCATTGGTCTATCTACAGCTGATGACATTACTGTAGAAGCCCTGTCTGGAGCAACTGGTACAACCAATGGAGTTTTAGCAGGGGTAAACTCGGCAAGAGAAATATTTAACTCTGAACTCTCAAATTAAAGTACTTGGAGGTGGAATGATTGAAACTATTTAAAATATTCAAAAATGGAATTATAAATGATAACCCAATATTTGTACAGTTAATTGGGATGTGTTCAACCCTAGCAGTTACAACTAGTGTATCCAATGGTCTAGCCATGGGACTTGCAGTAGTGGCAGTTCTTATGGGTTCAAACCTGGTAATATCTTTACTTAGAAACTCAACACCTGAAAAAATACGTATACCAGCATTCGTTATAGTAATAGCTACTTTTGTTACAATAGTAGAGATGTTTATGAAAGCATATGCGCAGCCAATATATCAAGCATTAGGTATATTCCTACCGCTAATAGTAGTAAACTGTATTATATTTGCCCGTGCAGAGGCTTTCGCCTTTAAAAATGGTCCCGTAGCTTCCTTAATAGATGGATTAGGAATGGGACTTGGGTATACTTTGGCATTAGTTACTTTATCGACAGTTAGGGAAATCTTTGGGGCAGGGAGTTTCTTTGGTATTCCCCTATTTGGCGAAAGTTTCCAACCAGCAGGAATACTAGTAATGCCTCCAGGAGCATTTATAGTACTAGGTATATTAATAGGAATATTCAACGTTGCTAGAAGAAAAAAAGCAACTAGTGAAATATAGATAGGGGGAAAAATAATGAGTATAGCGACAATTTTAATCGCAACAATATTTGTCAATAACTACGTTTTCGCCCGATTCCTTGGTATTTGTCCATTTTTAGGTGTATCCAACAAAATGGAAACAGCAACTGGAATGGGTGTTGCAGTAACATTTGTAGTCACATTGTCTTCTATATTAACTTATTTTATACAAAAGGGTATATTAGATAAATTAGGACTAGAATATTTACAAACCATAGTATTTATCCTTGTAATTGCAGCGTTGGTACAATTTGTTGAACTAGTAATCAAAAAGATGAGTCCAACTCTTTACAATGCATTAGGAGTATATTTACCACTTATAACTACAAACTGTGTAGTTTTAGGAGTTGCAATTCTTAATATTCAAGAAGGATATAACTTAATACAAACCATATTTAATGCAATAGGTTCATCCTTAGGATTTACGTTAGCCTTGATACTTGCATCTGGGGTTAGGGAAAAGCTAGAATTAGCAGATGTGCCAGAAGCACTAAAGGGCTTTCCTATCGCTCTAATCACTGCAGGATTAATGTCCATCGCCTTTTTAGGCTTCAATGGACTTATTTAGGAGGTAAATTATGACTGATATATTAAACCCAATCATAGTATTAGGTGGTCTAGGATTAGGATTTGGAGTTTTACTATCCATAGCCTCAGACATATTTCATGTCGATGTAGACCCCAAAATAGAAGAAATAAGATCCGTACTTCCTGGTGCCAACTGCGGTGCATGTGGGTTCCCTGGTTGTGATGGGTTGGCAGCAGCCATAGCAGATGGAAAAGCACCTGTCAATGGATGTAGTGTTGGCGGCATGCCTGTAGCAGAAAGAGTAGCTGAAATCATGGGAGAAGACGCCGAAGACATGAAGAAAATGGTAGCTACTGTACTTTGTCAAGGAGACTGTGACAAAGCCAAGGAAAAGTATGAATACCAAGGGATTACAGATTGTAGAGCCCAAAACATACAGCAAGCAGGTAGCAAATCTTGTACTTATGGTTGTTTAGGTGGGGGTACTTGTCAAGAGGTCTGTGAATTTGATGCCATAGAAATGATAAACGGAGTTGCATTCGTAGACAAAGACAAATGTACAGCATGTATGAAATGTATCGAAGTATGTCCAAAGGGAATAATTGAATTAGTACCATATGAAAATGAATTCGTAGTTAAATGTAAAAGCGAGGATGCAGGGAAAGTTGTCAGAAACAATTGCAGCATAGGATGTATTGGATGTCAAATATGTGTAAAAAATTGTCCTGTAGATGCCTTTAGTTTTGAAAACTACTTGGCAAAAATTGACTACGACATCTGTACTAACTGTGGTATCTGTGCTGAAAAATGCCCAACTAATGCAATATTCTCATCTGCGGTAAAGGAATTAGCCGTATAAAAGAGCCAGTTTGGCTCTTTTATTTTGTAAAAATCTAACTTGTAAATGAAAATTATAAATGGTAAACTAATAATGTATGTAAATGACTGAAACTATAAATAAAGGATGGATTCAATGACAAAAGGAGATAAAATTTTAATAGTCGCAATCATAATAATTAGCTTAGTTTCCCTAGGGTTTGTTAAAAACAATATAGTCAATTATAATGAAAAATACATCAGCATCCAAGTCAATGGACAAGAGTATAAGAAAGTGATATTTGACAATTCAGTAATAGGTAAAACCATACCTATAGAGACAGAATTTGGATACAATCTCATAGAAATAGGAGATGGGGATGTCAGAGTAATAGAGGCATCTTGTCCAGACAAGCTAGATGTATTACAAGGGGCAATTTCTAGTCCAGGCGAAATGATTGTCTGCTTGCCAAATAGACTAGTCATAGAAATAAAGGGAACAACAGAAACTAGAGAAATAGACTATATTAGTTACTAAGGATGACAAAGAATGAAAAGAATAAATAAAATAATATTTCTATCACTATTAGTATCCATCGGATTAGCACTATCAGTCCTTGAATCGTCAATACCACTACCCATAGTCATACCAGGAGCTAGACTTGGACTTTCAAATATGGTTATATTAGTTACATTGGTCATTTTTGGACTTAAGGAGGCCATGGTTGTTAGCATATTGAAAAGTGTGGTTTTAGTGCTGATAACAGGTAGTGTCTCCAGTTTAATGTATAGCCTTTCAGGCGGTATACTATCAGGTATTGTAATGTATATAGCATACAAATACTTCTCAAAAATCTTCAGCCTAATAGGAGTCAGCATACTGGGAGCAGTAGGACACAATATAGCACAAGTAAGCACTGCGGTTTATATAATGAGCAATCTTAGAATATATTCGTATTTACCTATTTTGCTGATTACCAGCCTGTTTACAGGTTATTTTGTTGGTCTTTCATCTATATTTATATCGAAAAACCTCAAAAAAGGTTTAAGTCATATCTTTAATGCCTAAAGGAGAAAACATGAAAAATATAATATTAGCGTCATCTTCACCGCGAAGGATAGAAATGCTCGAAAAATACAAACTGGATCCACTGGTGGTTAAGTTGCCCATAGAGGAAAAAGTATCTTTGACCGAAAGGCCAGAGCAGATAGTCATGTCTTTGGCTTTTGAAAAAGCCTTTCTGGTAAGCAATAAGTATAATAGCGACGAAATAATAATTGGGGCAGATACCATAGTCGTACAAAACCAAAAAATACTGGGAAAACCAAAGGATGAAGGGGATGCCTTTAACATACTAAAGAATTTAAATGGCAAAGAGCATCAGGTCCTTACTGGAATTTGCGTTATTAGAGCTAATTCCAGAGAAAAAGTAGTAGATTATGAAACTACAACAGTTAAATTCAGACATATGTCAGAGGACAAAATCCTAAGATATGTAAAGACTGGTGAACCCATGGACAAGGCTGGAGCCTATGCAATTCAAGGATACGGTCAAATATTAGTTGATGAAATCCACGGTTCTTACACCAATGTGATTGGCTTACCTATCGAAAAGCTAGATGACATATTGGAAAAATACTTTAATATTAGTATCTTATAAAGCAGGTGAAAAGATGAGCACTGATATTGATTTAGAAAGAAAATTTACAATAAAAGAACTGCCAGAAACTGAAAGACCAAGGGAAAAACTATATATATATGGTCCAGAATCCCTATCTAACGAAGAATTAATAGCCATAATAATTAGAACGGGAAATAGAAATGACACTGCCATAGATCTTGCTAGGAAAATTTTAAGCAGGGATAATAGAGGACTAGCCTATTTGAGAGATACTACTTTACAAGAACTAATGGAAACAAAGGGAATAGGTCAATCGAAGGCAGCTCAGATTTTGGCGGCCATTGAAATGGGTAAAAGATTGAATTACTTAGAGGCTTTAAATAAATTAAAGATTAATGAACCGGGTACCATAGCAAATCTATATATGGATGAAATGAGGTTTTTTCAAAGAGAACACTTTAGAATAGTATTATTGGATACAAAAAATCAAATCATCGTAGCAGAGGAGGTTTCCGTGGGGACTTTAAATGCCTCTATAGTACATCCACGGGATGTATTTAAAGCTGCAATTAAGAGAAATGCCAATGCTATGATATTAATGCACAATCATCCTAGTGGAGATCCAACTCCTAGTAAAGAAGACATCAATATTACCAGAAGGCTAATAGATGCAGGAAATTTAATAGGAATAAAAGTATTAGATCACATTATTATTGGAGATAATAGGTATGTAAGCTTTAAGGAGAAAAATTTAATTTAATGATATAGGAAGGAATGAACATAATGGGACTATTTAGCAGTTTTATAAAGGATTTGGGAATAGATTTAGGCACAGCAAATACCTTAGTTTATATAAAGGGAAAGGGAATAGTGGCAAGGGAGCCTTCAGTAGTAGCAATTCAGGGCAACAACAATCAAGTTTTGGCAGTGGGAGAAGAAGCAAAGAGAATGATAGGAAGGACCCCGGGCAGCATCACAGCCATTAGGCCCCTAAAAGATGGAGTAATAGCAGACTTTGACATAACAAAATCCATGTTGAAGCACTTCATAAGAAAGGCTACGAGAAGGAGAACATTTTTACAGCCAAGGGTAGTCGTATGTGTACCAAGTGGAGTAACAGAGGTAGAAAAGAGAGCTGTAGAAGAAGCGGCAATTCACGCAGGAGCTAGGGATGCCTACCTCATAGAAGAGCCTATGGCTGCAGCTATAGGAGCAGGGCTGCCAGTGCAAGACCCTACAGGTTCAATGATAGTAGATATTGGCGGCGGCACAACAGAGGTGGCTGTCATATCACTGGGGGGAATCGTTACATCAAAATCCATTAGGGTTGGAGGAGATGAATTAGACGATGCCATTGTTAGCTTTATAAAAAGAGAATACAGCCTAATGATAGGGGAGCGAACAGCAGAAGACGTGAAAATAAACATAGGCTCCGCAGATATAAATTTAGAAAAAGCAAGCATGGAAATCAGAGGTAGAGATATGATAACGGGCTTGCCAAAGACCGTAAATATCAGCTCAACTGAAATATATAGTGCAATGAAAGATCCAGTATTCAACATAATAGATGCCATAAAATCCACCTTGGAAAAGACACCACCAGAACTTGCCTCGGATATTATGGAACAAGGAATAATGCTTACAGGTGGCGGTGCACTTTTAGAGGGTCTAGACAGATTAATTATTAAAGAAACAGGAATACCCGTAAATATTGCAGATGAACCACTAGACTGTGTAGCCAAAGGCACAGGAAAAGCGTTAGATAGTATAGATGTACTTAAAAAAACTATTTCAAATAAAAGAAAATTCTAAGTGGTGATGCCATGTCTTTTTTCAGTAGAAATAAAGAAAAAATCATTGTAACCATAATTGCAATTGCATTAATTTTACTCATTGGATTTACAAGTGCAGAAAGGATATTATTGACTAAGTTTGAGAGAGTTTTAGGTAATATCCTTTCTCCCATTGGAAAGTTTACAAATTCTATTGGAAAAAATACTTCAGATTTCTTCAAGAATGTGGGAGAGATAGGTTCATTGAGAGAGGAAAATGAAAGACTCAAGTCTATAATCAGCCAACTAGAGGAAGAAAACAGAAGTTTTCAAGATATAATAGGGAAAATCGATTACTTAAAAAATGAAGCAGAGCTTAAAAAAACAACAAAATACAATTTAATAGAGGCCCAGATAACCGGTAAAGAACCTGGAAACTGGTACCATAGATTTACAGTAGATAAAGGATTGAAAGATGGAGTTAAAAAAGGAGATACTGTAATTCAAGGGATACAAATTGATCAGAATACCATAATCGAGGGCATAGTAGGAAGGGTACAAGATGTTGGAGATAATTGGTCCAAAATTGTGGCCATAGTAGATGAGAACAGCAGTATATCCTTCAAGATTTTAAGGACTCAAGATGGAGGTATATTGACTGGGAATATAGAAAGAAAAATAACAGGGTACCTATTTGACGACAAGGCCGATGTCATAAAGGGAGACAAGCTATTTACTGCTGGTCTAGGGGGAGCATATTTGAAAGATATTTATATAGGGGAAATCGAGTCAGTCCTAAGCGACGAAGAAGACTTGATGAAAACAATACAAATAAAGGCTGCAGTTGATTTTAAGAAATTACACAAGGTCTTTATAATATCCAATTAGGATATAGAATAGGGGAGAAGATATGACCATATTTATACTATTACTAGTGGTTTTAGTAAATTTCATCCTGCAAAGCACCATACTTCCGTATATGCCCATTTTAGGTGTAGTGCCAAATATATCCTTACTGGTTGTCATTACAATTTCTTTGTACAAGGGCAGATTATATGGTGGAATCATTGGCATTGCTATAGGATTGATACAGGATATACTTTTTAGCCCCATAATAGGCCTAAACGCCTTTATATTCTTTTTTGCAGGATATTTAATAGGTTTGATAGAAAACAAACTGATAAAAGACAACACCCTTATACCTATTTTACTGTCAATTATAGGTACAGTATATTATAATTTTGCATACTACATATTTATGTTTTTTCTATCCCATGAAATAGAATTTCTATCCTTTGCAAAGGACGTACTACTGATTGAAACCGTATATAACAGTGTACTTATTGTTCCCATATACAAAATGTTTTCCAAGATATTCGCAGTTCCCCAAATCAGATTTGGCAGTAAATAATGTGGTATTAGAGGTGAGAACGTGAAAATACTAAAAAAGATATTCGATAGATACAATATACTGGTATATATAGTGATAATACTTATGTTTGCGTTGTCATTTAGGCTGGCCACACTAACCATTGTACAAGGGGAGTATTACAGAGATATATCGGACAACAAAAGGCTAAAGGAAATATATATTACAGCACCGAGGGGCGAAATAAGAGATAGAAATGGAAGACTCCTAGCAGGTAATAAACCTAGCTTTACAGTACAAATACTAAAAGACGAACTAAATATCCACGATAAAGACAAAAAGAACAACGCCTTACTTTCACTAGTCAGATTATTAGAGGAAGACGGTGTCAGTTATTTAGATGATTTTCCAATTGATTTAAATGTGTTTCAGTACAATTCTGAAGAAAAGGTCCTAAGAGAAACCGAAATAGAAGGGGAAACAGAAGAATATGTGACCCCAGGTGAGAAAGTGATTGACTTAATATTAGAACACGATTTATTAGAAGAACTTCTAGGACTATACTACAAATATCCAGAATATGAAGAGCACTATCAATTTATTATGGTAAATAAGGCTTTAGATGCTTTGGAAAGTAAGGACATACATGTTCCTATGGAAGCAATTTTAACAGGGTATTCACTTGAAATAAAGTTTATAGAAGGCGAAGACACAGAAAGATGGAAAAGTAGATACGGCATTGACAGCGATTTATCGCCTTTGGAATCCATAGTACAATTAATAGATAAAGACAAAAATATATTAAGAAAAATAATTGACCATCCCATATCCCGAAAATTGGCATATGATTTGTTGGCAAAAAATAATCTGGAGGGGAACATCGTACTCGAGGAATACGTACTTTCCTTTGATGAAGATTATATGGCACAAAAGAAAAACATGATGAATTTTTCAGATAAAGTCAAGGAAAACACAACGGCAAAAGAAGACTTTGTAAATATCTTTATAAAACACTCATTAAATAATCTTTTAGAAAAAGTAATATTGGAAGAGGATGACAAGGGTAAAGAAGAAGTACTAATCCCAGGTGGCATTCTATTGGAAATGATTAAAGAAAAGGGGATAGATGTTCCCGTATCAATAGAACTAATTGACGAAGGACAGAATATAATATACAAATATACGGGAGATGATACAATACAAGATAAAACTCCCCTGGAACTATTAATAGAATACGGTAAAGAAGCAAAAGTATTTGAGGAATTTATTTTAGGTGATAAAATAAAATACTTAGCTCAAGAACAATTGATAAATGACGGTATAAATACTAGAATTTCAGTAGCAAATGAAATAGAATACGTCTTTATAAATAACAAAATCAGATGGTATAATGAAAATAAGATACCAGAAAATGCCACAATTGCAGAGGCACTTGATATATTAAAAGAGAGAAATAAAATACCTGAAAAGCTAAGTCCATACGAATCCAGGTCAGTGCTCATAATGTACGAACTTTTAAGTAAACAAGGCCATCTGGCGTATCAGCCTATAAATATAGCCTATGGCATTAAAAATACGACAGTAGCAAAAATAGAAGAAAACCTAGGATACTTACCGGGTATTCAAGTATCCATTGAACAGGTAAGGTATTATCCAGAGGGAAAAACTGCAGCCCATATACTAGGTTACCTTGGGAAAATAAGCCAAGCAAGTGAAATAGAGAAATATGTAAACCAGAAAAGCTATTCTCCCAATGATCTTATAGGAAAAACTGGAATAGAAGAAAGCTTCGAAGACTTCCTCAGGGGCGAAAATGGGATTAAAAGAGTAGAAGTAGACGTACTAGGCAATACCACCAATGTCCTTGATGAGAAAAAACCAATATCAGGTAACAATGTATACTTAAGCTTAGATTGGAATTTGCAAAATTACTCTCAAAACGTACTGCAGCAAACCTTGGAAAAAATACAGGTTGGCGGGACATATGAGAGTAAATGGGGAGATTATACCTTTGACATCAACAAATCAAAGAAAAGACCCTATGAAAACGCCACATCCGGTGCTGTGGTGGTTTTAGACGTAAAGACAGGGGAAACCCTAGCCATGGTCAGCGAACCATCCTATGACCCAAATCTCTTTGCCACAGGCATTTCCAATACCGATTGGTTAAGTCTTTTTCCGGAAAATGAAAAAGATCCATTGGCACCCAGGCCACTATACAACATAGCAACACAAACAGCAGTCCAACCAGGCTCGACTTTTAAAATGGTCACTGCCCTATCTGCTTTAGAAAAAGGTTTAAGCCCGACAAAGAAGATTAGAGATATGGGGTACGTAGAGATAGGGAATTATCGACCTGCCTGCTGGCTTTGGAATCAAAGTAGAAGCACCCATGGATATGAAAATATGTATGAGGCCATCAGGGATTCTTGCAACTACTACTTTTATTCTTTGGCAATTGGGAGAAATCAAAGGACTGGAGAGAACATAGGAGTCAAAGTAGAAATAGAAGATATCGTAAACCTTTCCAAACAATTGGGTCTAAACGATAAAACAGGAATAGAAATAAATATTCCTGCCGAAACATCTGGTGGAGTCCCTAATCCCCAAAGAAAAATAATCAACACCAAGTCTTCGTTAAAATCATTTTTACAAAAAAGCATTAGGGATTACATAAAAGAAGATGTAAAACTAAGCGAATACGAAATAAGCTCAATAATAGAAGAGATAATTAGCTGGGTAGAATTGGAAGAACCCTTGACTAGAGCAGAAGTTGTCAGGAGATTAGACGGCTTTGGATTATATACAGAGAAAAAGTTAGGTAAGGATAAAGAAGGCTTGGCAGATAAAATAAAATACAGCTATATAAACCAAGCAGGGTGGACAATAGCTGAGACATTGAATGTCACCATTGGACAGGGGCTTAACTCCTATACCCCATTGCAAATGTCCAACTATATAGCAACCATAGCAAATGGAGGATATAGAAATAGGGTAACCTTAATCGATAGTGTGAAAAATTATAATAATTCAAAAGTAATATTGGAAAATGAAGTAGAATCTGAGAGAATAGAGTTAAACAGTTACGATAATCTAGAGCATGTAAAGAAAGGAATGCTGATGGTCACCACCGAGGGGTCCGTAAGGAGGATATTCAACAGCTTGCCTGTAAGTGTAGGAACCAAAACAGGTACAGCACAAAAGTCGGGAATTAATCCAGTAACAGGGGAGACTTATGACGACTTCACATGGTTTGTAGCCTTTGCACCCTATGATGATCCAGAAATAGCCATAGCTTCAGTCGTATTTCAAGGAGGTAGCGGAAGCTATGCCGGTCCCATGGTAAGAGATATAATTGCTGAATACTTGGGATTAAACGCAGTTGGGACTAAAGAATCATTACCTTTTATAAGCACATTGATAAAATAGAATAAATAGCTTTTCAAAATTTGGAGGTAAAGACAAATTGAAAAAAGAGGTCATAGAATTTAAGGGGGTAAAAGAAGGTATTTTCGTAAATGTAAACGGAGATAACCTATTAGCTGTCAAAGAAGAATTAGAGAAAAAGATGAAAACAGCCTATGATTTTTATAAGGGAACCAAGCTTTTAGGAATTAAGGCCAGTTCATTGTCTCCAAAAGAAACACTGGAACTTAAGTTTATTTTAAGGTATAAATATGATTTTTTGGTTTCAGAGGAGGAGCTGCCTAAAAACATAGGGATAAAGCCGGAAACAAATGAATTGGAGCCAGATGAAAATGAAGTATTCCAAGGTATAGACGTAGGCATGACAAAGTTTATCAACGGAACACTGAGGTCAGGCCAGATAGAAAAGTTTCACGGAAACATCGTAATTGTAGGAGACGTAAATCCAGGGGCCTTGATACAGGCAGGCGGAAATATAATTGTACTAGGTACCTTGCGAGGAGTAGCCCATGCAGGAATGAATGGAAATCTAGAATCCATAGTGGCTGCCTATGACTTGCAGCCAACGCAATTGAGAATAGGGAATAAAATTTCTAGGCCGCCAGATGAAGTGTCAGAATCTTTACATTTGCCGGAAATTGCAAAAATAAGGTCTGGAGAGGTAATAATTGAGCCTTACCTACCTAATAAATAAAAAAAGGGAGGAAATATTATGGATAAAGAAAAATTGGGAACAGCCATAGTCATCACTTCAGGTAAAGGTGGTGTTGGTAAAACAACTACCTCAGCTAATCTTGGGACAGGCCTTGGAATTCTTGGATATTCAGTAGTTGTAGTAGATGCAGACATAGGACTTAGGAACCTAGACGTGGTCATGGGACTTGAAAACAGAATTGTATATGATATAGTCGATGTTGTAGAGAAAAATTGTAGATTAAAGCAGGCATTGATTAGAGATAAAAGATTTGACAAACTGTATCTTTTACCAGCGGCTCAAACAAAGGATAAAACTGCCGTAAGTCCAGAGCAAATGTTGGAATTAATAGGAGATTTAAAAAAAGAGTTTGATTACATAATCATAGACTCGCCTGCAGGAATAGAACAAGGTTTTCAAAACTCTATAGCAGGGGCAGATATGGCCTTAATCGTCACTACTCCGGAAATATCAGCTGTGCGGGATGCAGACAGAGTAATAGGTATTTTAGAATCAAAAGGCCTATACAATCCTAAGCTATTAATCAATAGAATCAGACAGGAAATGGTAAAAAGAGGCGATATGATGAATATCGAGGATATAATCGACATATTGGCCATCGACTTACTGGGAATAGTTCCCGATGACGAGGCCATAGTTATCTCTACCAATAGGGGAGAACCAGTAGTCATCGATGGAAAGACTTTATCTGGAAGGGCCTTTAACAATATCGCCAAAAGAATAACAGGGGAAGAAGTAGAACTTTTGAATTTAGATGACAACCAAGAAGGAAAACTTAGCAAAGTATTTAAACTATTATTCGGTAAATAGGGGGGGAATCCATGGATTTTATAAAGCTATTCACTAAAAAGGAAGAAAAGAGCAAAAACGTAGCAAAGGAAAGGCTGAAATTAGTGTTGGTACACGATAGAGCTGATCTCTCACCGAAGTTTTTAGATATGATAAAAGGCGATATTATTAGGGTAATATCCGAGTATGCAGAAATTGATGAAGAAGGTTTAGATATCAAGCTTACAAGGATGAAGCGAGATGTGGATAGCACCACTATTTCTGCCTTAGTAGCCAACATTCCTATAGTGAAGATGAAATAAATACAAAAAATAGGTATTGATAAGTTCTAAACTATAAGATATAATATAGACTGGTAAAACAAATGAATATATATTAATAAACAGGAGGAAGAAGAAATTATGAGTAAGAAAGTTTTAGCATTGGCGTTGGTGTTAGTATTAATGGTTGGAGTATTTGCAGGATGTTCAAAACAAGAGGCTCCAGTTGACGAAAGCAGCAAACCAGTTGACACAACTGATACGCAAGCAGGAGATTTAGTAGACGGTACTTATTTAGTAAAAAACCCAGTTAGCGATCACGGAAACTATCAAATGGTAAAATTGGAAGTAAGCGGTGGACAAGTAGTAGCATTTGACTTCAACGAATATCTATCAGATTCAGGCGAAGCAAAAAGTGCTGACAACTATGCATATGCAGATGGTTTAGCAGTAATTGCAAACTTAAACGAACAATTCAACGAAAAGAAAGACTTAGACGCAATAGATTATGACGCTGTATCAGGAGCAACTTCAACAAAAGGCAGCTTCAAAGAAATAGTAGCTGTAGCCTTAGAAAAGGCAGCAAAAGGCGAGACATACGAACCAGTTTATGAAGATGGCGTATACGAAGCAGTAGCAGACGAAGATAGCCATGGTTGGTTGGCACAAGTTAGCGTTAGAGTACAAGACGGTCAAATAGTAGGTGTTGACTATGCTGAATTAGCAATAGAAGATTCAGAAGACGCAAAAGAAGGCGACAGAAAATCAGTAGATAACTACCCATATCCTCGTCCAATGGAAGTAGCAGAAGAACTACACAAGATGATAATTGACAACAACGGAACAGAAAATCTTGATGTAGATGCTATAACTGGTGCTACATCTACAAGAGGCTTAGTATTAGAACTTGTGAACGAAGCATTAAGTTCAGCAAAATAGGAAACAATAAAACCCTAACTAAGAGTTAGGGTTTTTAATTTACAAGAGGAGTGACTAGAGAGTGAAAAAAAATATATTGAAACTTACATTTATAGTCCTTTCATTGGGATTGCTCTTAATGGGCTGTACAGGAAACTCAAATAACGATCTAAACTATATAGCTAGAACTGATTTTCTAATGGACACAGTCATGACCATTAGAATATACGACAACCAAAAAGAAAAAACCCTAGATAAAGTTTTCCAAAGATTACAGGAAATAGAGGACAGAATGAGCTCACATATAGCCAC
The DNA here is from genome assembly GCA_023229175.1 of Tissierellaceae bacterium. Lineage (GTDB taxonomy): Bacteria > Bacillota > Clostridia > Tissierellales > Tissierellaceae > JAAYFT01. The sequence goes on from JALNZV010000007.1 coordinate 50,222, forward strand.
ATCAGATGTAAGCAAAGTCAACGACAATGCAGGTATTGGACCAGTAACAGTCCACGAAGATACATACGAAGTAATAGAGAGGGTAAAATACTACGCAGAGTTGTCAAAGGGTAAATACGATCCTACCATAGGAACTTTAGTAGACTTGTGGGATGTCAAAGCAGAAGAAAAGGAAAGAGACTTTATACCGACAACAGAAGAAATAGAACAGGCAAAATCAATGGTAGGATATGAAGATTTAGAACTATTAGGTGACAATCAAGTGTATTTAAAGCGAAAAGGTATGAAAATAGTCCTTGGAAGCATAGTGAAGGGGTATGCAGCAGACGAGGCAAAGAGAGTACTTGTAGAAAACAAAGTGGAAAAAGCAATTATAGATTTAGGAGGCAACCTCTATATTCATGGTGACAAAGGTGACGGCACTCAATGGCGTATAGGAATACAAGACCCTTTCAATCCCACTGGAAGCTATGCGGGGATACTAGAAGTATCAAATATATCCGTTGTCACATCTGGAGATTATGAAAGATTTTTTATACACAAGGGTAAAAAATACAACCACATAATCGACCCCCATACGGGATATCCCACAGATAATGAATTGACGGGGATTAGCATAATTTCAGATGAGTCCATAGATGGGGATGCCCTTTCAACAACTGTATTTGTAATGGGGCTTGACGAAGGGATGAAATTTGTAAATAGTTTAGAAAACATCGAAGCCATATTTATTACAAAGGATAAATCCATATATACAACAGAAAACTTAAAAGGCATATTTAATTTGCCAAAGGATTCCCCATTTACAATCAAAGATTATTAAATGGAATAAAACAGGCCCAATGTAAATAAAATATATTGGGGTGAAGAAAATGAATAGAAAAACAAATAGAAATGCCATAATTAACGGCCTATTTAACAGACAAATCAACAAAATTATAGTGATGTTGGCCTTGCTCTCAATTGTTTTTATTATGAAAACTATGAATAACAGTACATCAAAAGAAGTATTAAACTTTTTGAATAGGAATATCAATCGAGATTTTGTATTTAAAGAAGACAGTAAATGGTTAATTGAAGGCGTAAAAAAGCTGGCTGACCTATCCAAAATAGGAGTAGAACATTTAAAACCTTGGGGAATCCCGAGGTTTTAATTTGATAAATCTAACCCTATTAAATAATATACAAAAATGTTAATATAGTACTAGAATAATGAAAGGTGGAAACAGATGATAAATATAAAAACCCTAGATAAAATACTAAAAAAGGTGGAAAAACCTGCAAGATACATTGGAATGGAGCAAAATTCCATAGAAAAAGACATATCCAATGCAAAAGTGAAATTCGCCTTTTCATTTCCCGATATATACGATGTGGGCATGTCTCATTTAGGACTTCATATATTATATAACTTAATAAACAATGAAAAAGATTATGTTTGTGAAAGAGTATTTGCACCGTGGACTGATATGGAAGAAGAAATGAGAAAAGAGAATCTTCCCCTATTTACATTAGAAAGCAAAGAAGAAGTAAAGAATTTTGATTTCTTAGGATTTACACTCCAATACGAAATGAGCTACACTAATATTTTAAATATATTGGATTTGTCAGATATACCCCTTAGAGCAAAAGACCGAGGGGACAATGCCCCATTGGTAATAGCAGGAGGTCCCTGTGCATATAATCCAGAGCCCTTGGCAGAATTCATAGATTTCTTTGTAATAGGCGAAGGTGAGGAAATAACCTTAGAAATACTAAAACTGTACGAGAAACATAAAGCTGAAAATTGGAGCAAAGATAGATTTTTAGAGGACATAGCTACCATGGAAGGCATTTATGTACCTAAGTTTTACCAAGTAGTTTACAATGAAGATAATACAATAAAAGAAAGAAAAGTATTAAATTCCACAGCACCCGAAAAGATTAAAAAGAGAATGGTGAAAGACCTAAATACTATGTTTTCACCGGAAAGCATGGTAGTACCTTATATAGAAACAGTACACGACAGAGTTATAATGGAGATTTTTAGGGGTTGTACCAGGGGCTGTAGATTTTGCCAGGCAGGTATGATTTATAGACCCGTTAGAGAAAAATCCGTAGATAGATTAGTGGAATTGGCAGAGAACTTGGTAGAAAATACAGGGTATGAAAATGTTTCCCTATCTTCCCTAAGCTCCTGTGATTACTCTGAGCTACATCTATTAATTGAAAAGTTAATGGAAAATTTCGAGGAAAAGAAGGTAGGAGTATCCCTGCCATCTCTTAGGCTTGATTCCTTCATAGTGGATATCCTGCAGGAGATAGAAAAGGTAAGAAAATCAGGGCTAACATTTGCACCAGAGGCGGGGAGCCAAAGGCTGAGGGATGTCATCAATAAAGGAGTTACAGAAGAAGATTTGGTAAACACTGTAACTAGAATATTTAGGGAAGGGTGGTCTACAGTAAAATTATACTTTATGATAGGATTGCCTACGGAAACAGACGAGGACGTATTAGGTATAAGGGACTTAGCATATAAAGTAAAGGACATATTCTTTGAAACCCCCAAGGAGCAGCGAAAAGGAAATCTAAAGATTACAGCCTCTGCATCCTGTTTTGTGCCAAAACCCTTCACTCCATTCCAATGGCTAGGTCAGGATTCCATAGAAGAATTTTATAGAAAGGCATATCTAGTCAAAAACAACATAAAGGACAATAAAATCAAATTTACATTTCATGATCCAAAACTCTCTTACCTAGAGGCTATAATTTCCCGTGGAGACAGGAAAATATCAGAATTGATTTTAAAAGCCTGGGAGATGGGCTGCAAATTTGACGGATGGTCAGAGCATTTCAAATACGATACTTGGATTGAGGTCATGGAGGAGCTGGGAATAGACGGTGACTTTTATGCCTTAAGAAATAGGGACTTAGAGGAAAACTTACCGTGGGATTTCATAGATCCGGGAGTGTCTAAAGAATACCTAAAAAGAGAATACAACAAATCCTTAGGGGAAAAGATAACAGATGACTGCAGGATTAGTTGCAATGCCTGCGGCATAGTAGATTGCACCATGAGGGGGTATAAGTTTTGATAATCAGAGCAAAGTTTTTCAAAAAAGGATATTTAAGGTATATTTCACATTTGGACTTGATGCGCTTGTTTCATAGGACATTTAACAAGGCAAAAATACCAATAGGGTACAGTGAAGGATTCAACCCCCATCCGAAATTCTCCATAGCAAACCCCTTAGCTCTGGGAATAGAATCAGATGAAGAGTATATAGACATAGAACTAGATAACATGGAAGTTGAAGATTTTATTGAAAAAATGAACCTGGTACTTCCAAAGGACGTCCAAATAATAGAGGGTAAAAGCATTGAAAAAGGTGAAACCATAGACTCTTTAATATCATGGGCACATTATGAAATCGAATTTGAGTTAAAAGAAAATATTGAAGGTTTTGGGGAAAACCTTATGAAATGGTTGCAAAGAGATGAGATTAATATAGATAAAATAAGAAGAAAAAAGAAAAAAGAAATTAAAAGGGTAGAAAATATTAGGCCATTAATTGGCAATTTGACCGTAAAAGAAATCCATGAAAAAAACGTTGTGCTAAATACACTGCTAAAGGCAGGCAGCAATGGAAATTTAAAACCCATGGATCTTGTGGAAGCTATGAACAGAGACATGGAGCTAAAAATAGATTTACAGTCAATGGATATCAGGCGAACAGGCCAGTATGCAGAAAAAGATAATAATATATTTAAGCCCTTATGAGTGGGAGTGTTTTTATGGGATATATTTTTATGGAGACCGTAGGTGAATACCATAAAGTAGGCATAGTAGAAGACAATAGACTAGTAGAATTTCACCTGGACAAAGTCGATAAAGAAAAATTAATAGGAAATATATATAGAGGCAGAGTAATAAATGTATTGCAAGGTATGGAAGCTGCATTTATAGACATAGGCGAGTATAAAAACACATATCTAAATGTAAAGGATGCATTGCCAAGGGAATTGATGCACGCCGACGAAAAATATAAAATATCTGAATTACTCAAACAAGGACAAGAAATAATAGTTCAAGTAAAGAAGGAACCCTATGGAAATAAAGGCGCTAAAATTACAACCCATATTGAAATACCGGGAAGATACCTAGTATTTACACCATTTTCGAAAAGGGTAAATATATCTAGAAAAATCGAAGATTCAAAGAGAATAAGGGAACTAAAAGATTTAGGATATAAAATTATGAAAGAGGGATATGGGCTCATATTCAGGACAGCATCGGAATTTGCCGACGACTCATTGCTTATGAAAGAATATGAAATTCTGCATTCTATCTATACAAAAATTGAAAGAGAAAAGAATTTTTTACCTTGCCCCAAATTGCTTTATAGAGAGCCAACCTTGGGGTACCAAATAATAAGGGACACTTTTGACCAAAATACGGAAAAGATAATAGTGAATTCAAAGGAAGTATATAATGACCTAAAGGAAATGGAAAATAACTTTCCCTTTAAATTTTCCGAGAGATTAGAGTACAATAAGGATTTTTCAATAAAATACGATTTAATAATACAAGAGGACATCAAATACGCACTGGAAAAAAAGGTTCCCCTACCTAGGGGGGGATACATCGTTATAGACGAAACAGAGGCCTTAGTTGCCATAGACGTAAATACAGGGAAATACGTAGGATCGAAATCCCTTGGGGACACAGTTTTAAAGACAAACCTAGAAGCTGCAAAGGAAATAGCAAGGCAAATTCGCCTAAGGGATATAGGCGGAATTATAATTATAGATTTTATAGATATGAAAAAAGCAGATGATATAGAGACAGTACTGGATACATTGGAGAAATACCTAAAAGATGACAGGGTAAAAGTAAATATAGTGGATATTACAAAATTGGGTCTAGTAGAATTAACTAGAAAAAAAATCAGAAGGCCCTTGACCACAGAGTTTTATAGAAAATGTCCTCATTGCAGCGGTAAGGGCTACATTTTACAAAATGAGTATTGACAATCTCTTGAGAATTTGATAAACTATCTTGGTGTAGAGCCGCTCAATCTGGGTTTTAAGACCATTGGCACCCTGTATTGGCGAGACTAGGTTAGAGGAGGTGCAATCTCATGTACGCTGTAATAGAAACAGGTGGTAAACAATATAGAGTTCAACAAGGAGACGTAGTATTTGTTGAGAAACTAGATGCACAAGAAGGGGACAACGTATCCTTCGACAAAGTTTTGTTAATGTCAGATGAAGGCAATGTAGTCGCTGGTAAACCGTATGTTGATGGTGCAAAGGTAGATGCCGTTGTTTTAGAACAAGGTAAGGCAAAGAAGATTATCGTATTTAAATATAAATCGAAAAAGAATTATAGAAAGAAAAAAGGACATCGTCAACCATTTACAAAGGTAAAAATCGAAAACATAATTGGTTTATAATATGATAAATGCTAGATTTTATAAAGATAAAAAAGGCAATATCAGAAAGTTTACCATAAAAGGACATGCAAATTACGCCAAGCGGGGAAACGATATAGTATGTGCCGCAGTGTCTGCACTTGCTCAAACAACCCTATTATCAATTGTGAAGGTATGCGGTGTAGAGGAAAACCAAATCAATTATATAGTAGAAGAAAAGACAGGTTTTCTAGAAGTAGAGTTGCCTATAGATTTAGACAATTCCACCTTAGAAAAAACACAAATTGTATTGGAAACTTTAAAATTAGGAATAAATTCAATAATAGAAATTTACCCAGAGTATGTGAAGCTCGAAAATGGGGAGGTGTAATCGATGATTAAAATGAATTTACAATTATTTGCTTCTAAAAAAGGAGTAGGTAGTTCAAGAAATGGTAGAGATAGCCAAGCTAAAAGGCTGGGCGTTAAAAGAGGCGATGGACAGTTTGTCCTAGCAGGTAATATCATAGTAAGACAAAGAGGAACAAAAATACACCCAGGAAACAACGTTGGTAGAGGTGGAGACGATACACTATTTGCAACAGTAGATGGTGTAGTTAGTTTTGAAAGAAAAGGCAGAGACAAAAAGCAAGTTAGCGTTTACCCTGTAGAAGTATTGGCGTAGATATAAAGCTTACCATTAGGTAAGCTTATATTTTTACTAAAATTAGGATTTACATTTTATTTTAGCAAGCGGGAAAACTAATCAAATAAATTATTAAAAAACGAGAGATTGTGTGAGGATGATGTTTATGTTTATAGATGTGGCAAAAATCCAGGTTAAGGCAGGCAAAGGCGGAGACGGCGTAGTAGCCTGGAGAAGAGAAAAATACGAGCCTTCTGGAGGACCCTATGGTGGAGACGGAGGAAATGGAGGCAGCATAATACTTAAGGCAGATGAGGGCATCAGAACTTTGATGGATTTCAGGTACAAAAGGGTATACAAAGGCGAAAATGGAGAAGATGGCAGGACAAAAAAACAATTTGGCAAAGCAGGAAAAGACATTATATTGAGAGTTCCCGTTGGCACATTGATAAAAGATGCAGATACAGGCGGAGTAATTGTAGACTTAAAAGAAAAAGATCAATTAGCTGTCATAGCCAAAGGGGGCAGAGGCGGTAGGGGCAATGCAAAATTTGCCACGGCCACACGACAAGCCCCAGGGTTTGCAGAGCCGGGAACGAAAGGGCAGGACAGAAATATTATATTAGAGCTAAAATTGCTTGCAGATGTGGGACTAATAGGTTTTCCCAACGTCGGAAAATCAACTGTTCTCTCAATATTATCTGCAGCAAAGCCTAAAATAGCTAATTATCATTTCACTACCCTGAAGCCAAATTTGGGAGTAGTTAGAGTGGGGGAGGAAAAGTCCTTTGTCATCGCTGACATACCAGGTCTAATAGAAGGTGCCCATGAAGGTGCAGGGCTTGGCCATGAATTTTTAAGACATATCGAGAGGACTAGGATTTTAGTACATGTTTTAGACATATCCGGCAGCGAACACAGAGATCCCCTAGAAGACTTTTACAAAATCAACAGTGAATTAGGCCAATACAACGAAAAGTTAAAAGATAAGCCACAACTAATAGCCGCCAACAAAATGGATATAGAAGGTGCAGAAGAGGGACTTCGAAAGGTAAAAGAAGAGCTAGAACAAAAGGGATACAAAGTATATCCCGTATCCGCAGCCACCATGGAGGGAATAGAGCAATTAAAATATGCAATATGGGATTTACTTATAAATACAGAGCTAAACTATGAAACATATGACGAAGAATTTGTATACGTCGAAAAAGAAGAAGAACAAATTATCGTAAGGAAAGAAAACGAAGACTATATTGTAGAGGGACCATTTATAGAAAGGCTGCTCAATGCAACCTATTTTGACAACGTTGACTCCCTTAGATATTTCCAAGAGGCCCTAAGGAAAAGAGGAGTAGTAGACCAGTTAATAGAACTGGGAATAGAAGAAAACGATCCAGTATTCATATGCGGGTATGAATTTGAGTTTTTTGATTAATGGAGGTGTTATCTTGAAAATAGGTATAATGGGCGGGACCTTTGATCCAATACACTTTGGCCATTTGATAATGGCAGAATACGCCAGGGAAACCTTAGACTTAGATAAAGTAATATTTGTCCCAACAGGTATACACCCTTTAAAAGTCAATAAAGCCATTAGTCCGTCCCATATTAGAGTAGAGATGATATCCTTGGCCATAGAATCAAACTCATGCTTTGAAGTATCCACCATAGAAATCGATAAAGAAGGAATTTCCTATACCATAGATACCCTAAGGCTATTAAAGGGAAAATATAAAAGCAGTGAATTGTATTTTATACTGGGTACAGACATACTCTTTGAAATAGAAAAATGGAAAGACTTTAGGCAACTCTCAAGGATATGCAAACTAGTATTATTCCATAGGGCAGGGGATACAGACAGTATAGTAGAGGATAAAATCAGGCAATTAAAAATGCAATATGGGTTGAAATTTGAGAAAATAGAATCTCCAAAAATCGAAATATCATCTACAGAAATACGAAATAGAGTATTTAATAATAAGAGTATCAAATACATGCTGCCACAAAATGTAGAAGAATATATCGCAGGCAATAATCTCTATAAGGGGGATACAAATGTATAAATCCATAGAAAAAGATCTAATAATAGACATAGGAAAAAAGAGATACGAACACTCCCTAAGGGTAATGGAAATGGCAATGAAACTTGCAAAGATTTACGATATAGATGTGGAAAACGCAAGGTTAGCGGCACTTCTCCACGACTGCGGAAAACTCCAAGGTCAAACAAATTTGTTGAAAGTGGCCAAGGATTTTGATATAATCATAGATAATTATATGACATATAATGGGGATTTAGTCCATGGTCCTTTGGGGGCTTACATCGCAAAGACCAAATACAACATAAAAAATGAGGAAATACTAAATGCCATAAGATACCATACAACTGGGAAAAAAGATATGACAACATTGGAAAAGATAATTTATATATCTGATTACATAGAGCTAGGCAGAGATTTCCCTGGACTTAGGAAAATGAGAAGGCTTTCATTTAAAGACCTAGACAGGGGACTTTTAATGGCCATGGGCAGTACAATTAGCTTTTTAGTAAAAGAAAATAAATTAATCCATCCACGGACCATTGAAGCAAGAAATTATCTAATAATGGAATTGGGGATATAATATATATAATTAAAGGTTAAAACAAATTTAGGGGGTTAAGGAATGTTGGATACGGAGAACAAATTGTCAATTATCACCAAAGCCTGTGAGGAGAAAAAGGGAATAGATACGAGAGTACTTAATATTTCAGAATTAACACCTATAGCAGACTACTTTGTAATCGTAAGCGGGAATTCATCGGCTCAAGTAATGTCCATAGCTGACGAGGTGGAAAAAAAGGTATTTGAGGCAGGCTACACAGAGATATCGAAAGAAGGATATCAAAGTGGCAGGTGGATACTTATGGATTTAGATGATATAATAGTACATGTATTTCATAAGGAAGAAAGGGACTATTACAATTTAGAGAGACTTTGGTCGAACAAAAAAGAAAAATCAAAGGAGGAGGAATAAATAATGACATTAAAATTTATTTCTACAGAAAAAGCACCAGCTGCAGTAGGTCCATATTCACAAGGGATTAAAGCTGGTAACATTATATTTACATCTGGGCAGTTGCCTGTAGTTTTAGAAACGGGAGAAGTACACAAGGGAGATATACAAAAAGAAACGAAACTGTGTCTAGAAAATGTGAAGGCAGTATTGGAAGCAGAAGGTGCAACCATAAAGGACATAGCAAAAGTTACAGTATTTGTAACAGATATGAACAATTTTTCATCAATAAATGAGGTATACGACGAGTTCTTTGAAGGACACAAACCTGCCAGATCTTTGGTTCAAGTATCAGCATTGCCAAAGGGAGCAGATATAGAAATCGAAGCAATAGCAGCATTGTAATATGAAAAAAGCCACGGAAACGTGGCTTTTAAAATATAGATTTACGCTCCAAATAAAGTGGCACTTCTTTGTTTACGCCTTTTTCTCCTATTACTGATAACCCATACCCTAGATAAAATAAGTACAAGAAATACAAACCAATACCAATTATTAACCAACCTCTTTAAAAGGCTTGGAGCCTCAAGGGCATCTATATCCATAGTAGATATAATATGGGATTCAGCAACTTTGTGATCATCTATCCAATATTCCATTTTGCCAATCACCTGGTTTTTTTCAATAGGTGCAGCAATAGGTGAATCAGCTATAATTCTCTCTTCAATAGAGGTGTTTTTATTTTTTTGTAATATATAATAGGAATCTGATTTTGTTATACCAGCTACATAAGGTTGTACACCATTTTCTACCTGAAAATTTTCAATAAACTTGTTGGCAAAACCAATCCTAGCTTTCTCGAAATTATTTATGCCATAATTCAACAGCCTGTGGGTATCAGAGTACACATCCTTGGGATCAGACTTAAGCACAACGGAAATAAGCTTATTGTCCAGATCCTCATAAGAAGTGACTAAACAATTGCCTGCAGCAATGGTATAACCGGTTTTAACGCCGTTTACCCCCTCAAATTTAATTGGGATAGAATTGCCATCTAAATTTATTTTCTCATTGCTGTATAAAAGCTTGTTCGAGGACTTCAAATATCTCTCCTCAGTCTTTACATTAGTTACTGGTATAGTATAAGTATAATTGCCGACAATACTTCTGAAAATTTCATTTTCCATGGCATATCTAGCAATTAACGCTAAGTCGTATGCTGAAGTATAATGATTTTCATCTGGAAGTCCGTTGGGATTTACAAAATTGGTATTGAGAGCCCCAAGGGATTTTGCTTTTTCATTCATCAGCTTGGAAAATCCTTCAATACTTCCGCTGATATGCTTTGCTATGGCCAATGCGGCATCGTTGGCTGAGGGAATTAAAAGGGCATTTAACATTTGTTCCATCGTCAGTCTTTCACCGGGCTCCAGGGCAATATGGCTGCCATCTGTTAAATCAACAACTTCTTGATCCACAATTACAATATCATCTAAATCCGATAGTTCAATTGCCAATATTGCAGTCATTATTTTAGTTGTACTGGCAGGGTAAAGCCTTTTATGGGGATTTTTCTCGTAAAGGATTTCCAAAGAATCCACATCAATTAAAATTGCCCCCTCACCAGTAAGATTTAAATCTTCCGCAAAGGAGTATGTACTTACAGCTAACAGTAGAACAATTAAAAAAATAACTTTCTTCAAAACATACACCACCTTTATTTTTATGTAAATAAACTCAACAATAAAATTATATCAGAAATAAAGAAAAAATGTAGGATGAATTTCTAAGTTTTATAAAAACTATAAAAATCTTAAAAATAAAGCAGGAGAAAACAAAATTAAGTCGAATTATTATATATGAAATCGAGAAATGGGGGTATATAATTGGTGACCTTTACAAAAAGAGAACAAATAGCTATACTAGTAATTGCCTTAATAATGATTTTTACCTTGGGATTTAAATTTGTAAAGAAGGAAATAACTAAGCCAAAAGAGTTGGATTTAGAGATATACAATGAAGAACCAACTGCAAATATGGAAGAATTTGAAGATGAAGAGGACGAAGATGAATTTATAATGGTTCATATAAGCGGGCAAATAAATTTTCCGGGAGTAATTGAAATAAAAAAAGGAAAAAGACTAATAGATGCAGTAGAAATGCTTGGAGGCTTGAAAAAGGAAGCAGATATAGATAGGATAAACCTGGCAAAAAAGTTGGAGGACGAAGAAAAGATATATATACCTAAAATAGGTGAAGAACCTGGAGAAACAGTGAGTTATTCTACAGTAGAAACTAAATCCGAGGGAAAGATTAACATTAACAAAGCAAGCAAAAGCGAATTGTCCACATTGCCTGGCATTGGCGAGATTTTGGCAGATAGGATAATCCAATATAGAGAAGAGACTCCTTTCAAAACCATAGAGGATATAAAAAATGTATCTGGCATAGGAGATAAAAAATTCGAATCAGTAAAGGAATTAATAATTGCTAACTAGAAGGAGGTGAGTAAATGGAAATTAAATTGACACAAATGACCAAAGCCTCGGGGTGAGCCGCTAAAATAGGACCCGATGTCCTGGCGCAAGTTTTGCGTCATATACCAAAATCAGAAGATGAAAAACTGCTTGTAGGACTTGATACATCCGACGATGCAGCAGTTTATAAGATAAATGAGGAAATTGCCATGATTCAAACTGTGGATTTTTTCACTCCCATAGTTGATGACCCTTATACATTTGGACAAATAGCAGCTACCAACGCCCTGTCAGATATATATGCCATGGGGGGCGAACCAAAATTAGCCATGAATATAGTATGTTTTCCCACATGTTTAAGCCCCGATATCCTAACGGAGATTTTAAAGGGAGGCTATGACAAGGTAAAGGAAGCAGGAGCCATAGTGGTAGGAGGCCACACAATAGAAGATGATGAACCAAAGTTTGGATTATCGGTCACAGGATTTGCACATCCAGATAAGATACTGGCAAATAAAACGGCTAAGGTAGGGGATTTGCTAATACTTACAAAACCTTTGGGCATAGGAATAATTAACACCGCTATCAAGGGAGAATTAGTGGATAAGGAATCTTATGACGAAGCAGTTATGGCAATGACAACATTAAATAAATACGCTAAAGAAGTAATCGACAAAGTAGGAGGCGTAAACAGCCTGACAGATGTCACTGGATTTGGCCTAATAGGCCATGCCTACGAGATGGCAGATGCCAGTTCAGTATCCATTAGGATAGACCATAAAAAGATACCAGTAATAACAAAAGCCATAGAATATGCAAACATGGGTCTAGTACCTGCTGGTGCCTACGCAAACAGAGGGTATGTAGATGAATTTATCAAGATAAATAAGGACGTGCCAGAATATATGGAAGATATACTATGTGACCCCCAAACATCAGGAGGACTTTTAATATCCATACCAAAAGAAAGGGCAGATATTTTGCTAGAGGAGTTAAAATCTACCCCTACAAGATATGGAATAATTGGAGAAGTAGTGGAAAAACAGGAATATCACATATACGTTGATTAAGAAGGGAAGGGATCTATAATTGGAAAACCTATTTGCCTTATTGCCAAAAGTAGACGATTTACTAGAATCAGAGAACATAAAAGATTTACTAGATTATATACCGAGAAAGCTGGTTTTGGACAGCATACGAATAGAAATAGAGGCAATACGAGAAAAAATAAAAGGACAAAGACCAAAAGACGAAATAAATAAAGAAATTGAAGATATTCACTTTAAGATAAGGAAAAGGGCAGAGAAAAGAAATAAAAACAAACTTAAAAGAGTTGTCAACTGCACAGGTGTAGTCATACACACGAATTTGGGCAGATCTCTAATAAACAAGGAAATAATGGAAAATATCAGTGAAATAGCAACTAATTATTCAAATCTCGAATACGACTTGGAGACTGGAACTAGGGGTTTGAGATACAGCCATTTAGAGGAAATAATTACAGAAATAACAGGTGGCGAATCCACCATAGTAGTAAACAACAACGCCGCTGCAGTATTGTTGGTACTTAGTACCATAGCTAAGGGAAAAGAAGTCATAGTCTCCCGTGGTGAGCTAATTGAAATAGGAGGGGCATTTAGAATACCAGAGGTAATGGAACAAAGTGGAGCTACTTTAATTTCAGTTGGAACCACAAATAAAACCCATTTAAGGGACTATGAAAATGCCATAAACGAAGATACAGGAGCACTATTGAAAGTGCATACCAGTAACTATAGAATATTAGGGTTTACGTCATCAGTAGATTCAGAAAAACTATTTGAACTGAGGAAAAAATACGATATACCTTTAATAGAGGACTTGGGGAGTGGAGTACTGGTAGACCTATCTAAATACGGAATAGAATACGAACCCACAGTACAAGAAAGTATAAAAAAAGGCGTCGATGTAGTGACTTTTAGCGGAGACAAGTTATTAGGCGGACCTCAAGTGGGAATTATCGTAGGTAGACGGAAATATATAGAAGAAATGAAAAAGAACCCCTTGACTAGGGCATTCAGAGTTGATAAATTTACTATTTCAGCATTGGAAGCAACTTTAAGATACTACTTTGACGAGGAAAGAGCTATAAATGAAATTCCAACCCTAAAGATGCTGACCATGAGCATGGAAGAGATTGAGAAGAAAACTAAGGTACTTCAAGAAAGGATACTGGAAAAAATAGAGGATCCTGGGATGACAATTCATATAGAAAATAGCTACTCTGAAGTTGGAGGAGGTTCTTTGCCTTTGGAAAAGCTGCCTACAAAATGTATAGTTGTGACCCTAGAGAAAATGAGTACCCAAGCATTTGAAAACAACTTGAGAAGATTTCATATACCTATTATTACGAGACTATATAAAGATAAAATTTATTTTGATTTAAGGACAATCAGAAATGAAGAATTTGATATAATAGTAGAGGGCCTACTATATGCCTTTGAAAAAACAAAAGGAGTAATGCAATGAAACACGTCATTATCGGAACAGCTGGTCATATTGATCACGGCAAAACAACTTTAATAAGGGCTATCACCGGTAGAAATACAGATAGATTGAAAGAAGAGCAGGAAAGGGGAATATCCATAGAGCTAGGTTTCACCTATTTTGACCTACCATCTAATCAAAGGGCTGGTATAATCGACGTACCTGGACATGAAAAATTTATAAAAAACATGCTTGCAGGAGTCATGGGTATAGATATAGTACTATTAGTAGTGGCAGCCGACGAGGGAATTATGCCTCAAACTTTGGAGCACCTTCACATATTGGACCTACTTGGTATTAAAAAAGGTTTTGTAGTCCTAACAAAGACAGATTTAGTAGATAAAGAATGGATTGATATGGTAGAGGAAGAAGTAGAAAGCGAAATATTGGGAACGTTTTTAGAAAAATCTCCAATAATTAGAGTGTCATCAACCACTAAGGCGGGTATAAACGAAGTTATCGAGATAATAGACCAATACGCCAATGAATTAGAGGAAAAGGACACCAAAGATATGCCTAGATTGCCTGTAGACAGGGTATTTACAATATCGGGTTTCGGTACCGTAGTCACAGGAACCCTTCTATCGGGGCAGCTTAGCATTGGAGAAGAACTGCAAGTATTTCCAGGACAAAGAAAGGCAAGAATAAGAACCTTACAAGTTCACGACCAATATGCGAAGACTGCCTATGGAGGGCAGAGAGTAGCTATAAATCTAGCAGGATTAAAGAAAGACGATATCCAAAGAGGAGATACCCTAGCACCTGTAAATTCCATGTCAGACACCATGATGCTAGATGTGAAGATAAAACTTTTAAAAGGTGCAGATAGATATATAGACAATAGAACTAGGCTTAGACTATACGTCGGCACCAAAGAAATCCTCTGCCGTATTGTGCTGCTCGATAGAGAACAATTGGGGCCAGGAGAAGAGACCTATGCACAACTTAGGCTAGAGGAAGAAACTGTAGCAAAAAGAGGAGACAAATTTATCATTAGATTTTATTCTCCCATGTATACAATTGGAGGGGGAGAAATACTAGAGCCAAATCCAAAGAAGAAAAAGCGATTTGACGAAAAGGCCTTAAAAGAATTAGAAGTAAAAGAAAAGGGGACATCCATAGATATAACAGAAAAAATCATTGAAGATAACTCAAAGAATTTTCCAACCACAAAAGAAATTGCAGTACTGACGTCGATGTTGGAGGAGAGCGTAAGGGATGAGGTACAAAGTCTAATGGAAATGAAAAAAGTAATCTCCTTTCAACTGACGAAGGACCTGCACGTGATTCACAAAAACTATTATGAGGAAGTGAAAAATAGGATAATAGAGGAATTGCAGAATTTTCACAAAAAATATCCTTTGAGATGGGGAATGTCCAAGGAAGAAATAAAAAACAAATATTTAGGAAATGCAAAGCCGAGAGTAGGAGATAGTTTCCTTGACAACTTAGTAAAAGAAGGGTACCTATCACAAAGGTTAGAAAACCTTTCCATTATAGACTTTGAAATAAACCTAAGCCCCCTTCAGCAAAACATAAGGGAAGAAATATTGAAAAAGTTCAATAGTAGTCCCTACCAACCGCCAAAGAAAGAAGACTTAGACACCATAGGGAATAGCCCCAAAGGAGAAGCAGATGAAGTCTTCATATCCATGGTGAACGATGGCGACATTGTAAAACTAAATGAGGAATTACATCTATCAAAAGAAGCATATGAAAATGCAGTAAATATATTAAAGGAATATTTAAAGGAAAAAGAAAGTATAACAACTGGTGAGTTTAGAGATCTTTTAAATACCAATAGAAAAGTAGCCATTGCCCTTTTGGAGTATTTTGACCAAATTAAACTGACCAAAAGAGAAAAGGATATTAGGGTAATAAATAAATAAATTTGGCTAAATACTGAGGTGGATAAATGGAGACGAAAATCTTAATAATCGATGGGGACAAGGCCTTTGTAAAAGGGTTAAAATACAGCCTAGAACAAGACGGGTACACCATAGATGCAGTTTATAGTGGGAAAGAGGTAGTTGAAAGAATAACAAAATACAAATATAATTTAGTAATGTTGGATTTGTTGTTACCAGATTACGACGGATTAAATACATGTAAAGAGATTCGAGATGTATCTCAGGTTCCTATCGTGGTCATAACTAAAAAAGATGAAGATATCAATAAGATCTTAGCCTTAGAATATGGGGCAGATGACTACATGGTGAAACCATTTAATATTTTAGTCTTAAAAGCAAAGATAAAGGCAATACTAAGAAGGGAAAACTATAAAAATGTAGAATTGAACAATCAAGTGCTTAAAATGCATGATTTTACCATAAATACTGTTGGAAGAAAAGTGACGATAAACAATAAAAATATAAACTTAACAGGGAAAGAATTCGATCTTTTCTATGTGCTGATTTCCAATCCGGGCAAGGTATTTAAAAGGGAAGAACTACTTGAATTAGTTTGGGGATACGCATATTTCGGTGATTTGAGGACAGTAGATGTTCACATCAGAAGAATAAGAGAAAAATTGGAGAAAGACTCCCTAGACAAACAGTATATAATGACAAAATGGGGAGTAGGCTATTATTTTAATAATACTAACATATAATATTAAAAGATATAGAAAAGAGGCATTACTATGGCATTAGGGATATTGGGAGGCATGGGCCCGCAGGCTACATGTCAGCTATTTCAAAGAATAATAAAACTCACAAATGCAGAAAATGATCAGGACCATATACACACCATAATAGACAGCAATACAAAAATACCAGACAGAACAGAATACATCCTTGGAAATGGGAAAGACCCAAGGCCGGAAATGATTAAATCCATAGTAAAACTGGAGGCTATGGGTGTAGATAATATAGCAATCCCTTGCAATACAGCCCATTTTTTTTACGATGATATTAAAAAATATACAAAAGTAAACATAATCAATATGATATACGAAGCAGGGAATTACCTAAGAAAAAATAATAAGGAAGATAAAGAATACCTATTGTTGGCTACCGAGGGGACTTACAAAACTCGGGTTTACGAGAAATACTTCAATGCCATGGGATTAAACATATTGGTACCGGATGATAGAGATAAAAAGATTCTTATGACATGGATTTACAAGGTAAAATCTTCTGCAATAGATATAGAATTAAAGGAATTTGAAGAATTAGTAAGTAAATACACAGAAGCTAAAGACATACCAATCATAATCGGTTGCACAGAGCTATCCGTATTGGTAGAAGAAATAAAGTACAGAAAAAAGTATTTTGATTCAATGACAATATTAGCAAAGAAATGCGTGGAATTATCTATATAGAATGCAATTTGACAGAATTTTAAATCTTTGCTACAATACTTATTATAATAAAACATTCTTTTATAAGGCTGAATCTTTTATGGAAAGAGCGGGGGAACCAATTTTTGGGGTGAATCTTCTTTAAGAAGTAGGGCTACTCTTCAGTCCGAATCCGACAGCTAACCTCGTAGGCTTAAGAAGAGGGGGTTGATAGTTGCGTATATTAATTTTTAGGCTATGGATCTCCATAGCTTTTTTGTGTGCATTTTCAAGGGCAGATCCACCGTGAATTTGGGTCAATAGCAGTGTAAAGGAGGATGTCAGTGATAAGTTTTAAAAACGTAACAAAAAAATTCGATTCTTTTGTAGCTGTAGATAATCTAAATGTAGAATTCAATACTGGGGAAACCATAGTGTTAATAGGACCTAGCGGGTGTGGGAAAACTACGACATTGCGTATGATAAACCGACTAATAGAGCCGACAGAAGGCAGTATTTCAATTAATGGAACAGACATACACAAAACAAATCCTGTAGAATTAAGGAGAAATATAGGGTATGTAATACAGCAGATAGGTTTATTTCCCCATATGAATATAGCACAGAACATAGGATTAGTTCCATACCTTAAAAACGTACCAGAATCTAAGCGTAAACAAAGAGTAGAAGAACTATTAGAATTTGTAGATATGGATCCATCAGAATTCTACAATAGATATCCCAATGAACTAAGTGGGGGACAACAACAGCGTATAGGTGTGGCAAGGGCCCTTGCAGCAGATCCAGAAATAATATTGATGGACGAGCCCTTCGGTGCTTTGGACCCCATTACAAGGTCAACATTGCAAGACGAGCTCCTGGAAATACAGGACAGGATAAAAAAGACAATAATCTTTGTAACCCATGACATGGACGAGGCATTAAAATTAGCGGATAAAATAGCAATTATGAAGGACGGAAAGATATTACAATTTGACAGTCCAGAGGAAATACTTAAAAACCCAAGTCATGGATTTGTAGAAGAATTCATAGGCAAAGACAGACTATTAAAACAACCAGAATTTATCATAGTCAAAGATATAATGATTACAGACCCCATAACCATATCGCCGGAGCGAACATTGAACCAAGCTTTGGAAAAGATGAGAAAAGAAAAAGTAGATAGCCTGATGGTCACAGATAGTGAAAGTAAATTTATAGGTCTTATAACAGCCAATGATGTACTAGACAATTTTGATAAGTCCTATAAAGTAAATGAAGTAATACGAGCCAATGTACACCAAGTATCTGAAGATGCAAATGTCAGTCAGGTACTATCTATAATGGCACAAGAGCAGGTTGGATATGTTCCAGTTACAGATGATAAACAAAAACTTACGGGACTCATTACAAGGTCAAGTCTAGTCAACGTTTTAGGGCGAAGTTAGAAAATCATAGAAAAAGGAGAATAGAAAATGTCACTGTTAAACTTTTTAAAAAATAACCCAAGCCTAATATTTAATCTGATATTGGAGCATCTCCAACTGACGGGCACAGCAATCCTATCGGCAATTGTAATAGGAGTCCCCTTAGGTATTATAATTACCCGCTATAAGAAATTAGCAGATCCGATATTGGCAATAGCCAGTATATTTCAGACAATACCCAGTATTGCATTCTTTGGTTTGCTAATACCAATCCTGGGAATAGGAAAGAGAACAGCTATCTTAGTGCTATTTCTATATGCTCTACTCCCTATAGTAAAAAATACCTACACGGGAATAAAGGAAGTATCTCCCTTTATGATAGATGCTGGCAGGGGAATGGGCATGACAAACATGCAAATATTACGAATGGTGGAGCTGCCACAATCCCTATCGGTGATTATGGCAGGAGTCAGAATAGCAACAGTAATCAATATTGGAACTACTACCATAGCAGCATATGTAGGTGGAGGTGGACTAGGAGAACTAATATTCAGAGGTATACAAATGTATAGAAACGAAATGATTTTGGCAGGGGCCGTACCGGCAGCATTATTGGCTATTTTCGCAGATAAGATACTTGGATATGTAGAATATCGCCTTATGCCAAAAGGTCTAAGGAAAAAGGCCTAAAGAAAAAGGAGGAGAATTTTGTGAATAGAAAAATAAAGTTTTTGTCAATCATAATAATCATTAGTATATTACTATTGAGCATGGCAGGATGCAGCAGCGAAAAAGAAGGAGATGTAGTTAGGGTAGGAGGAAAAAACTTCTCAGAGCAATATATTATGGCAGACATGCTGAGAATATTAATAGAGGAAAAAGCAGGTCTAGAAACTACTATGACGACAAACTTAGCAGGAAATGTACTATTTGATGCCATAAAATCAGATCAAGTAGATTTATACCTAGAGTATACAGGCACTGGATTAGTAAATCTGGGGAGAGAAACCATATACGATCCAGACGAAGTATATAGAAGTGTAAAAGAGGGATTTGAAGAAGAATTACAAATAAAATGGTTGGAACCCTATGGTTTTAACAATACTTATGCAATGGTAGTCACAAAGGAAACAGCAGAAAAATATAATTTGAAGACAATATCGGACATGGCAGCAGTTGGAGAAGAAATGGATTTAGGCTGTACTTATATATTTACTGAAAGAGATGACGGTTATCCAGGCCTTAGCAAACACTACGATTTTGAATTTAATGATGTCATAGGAATGGATCCAGCTCTTATGTATCAGGCTTTAGTCCAAGGCAGTGTAGATGTAATCAGTGCTTTTGCAACAGAAGGAAGAATATCCGCCTTTGATTTAGTAATATTAGAAGACGATAAACAATTCTTCCCGCCATACGATGCAGCACCTATAGTGAGAATGGACTTACTGGAAAAACATCCAGAAATAGAAGAAATATTAAATCTATTAGCAAACAAAATCGACGACATAAAAATGGCCGAACTAAATGCAGCAGTAGACTTAGATAAGAGAGAACCAGAAGACGTAGCACGAGACTTCCTTATAGAATTAGGTCTAATAGATTAATATATAAATAAATATATAGATAAGTATAGAGATAAATATATAGATAAATAGAATAGTAAATAAAAGCCCGCCTGAAAAGGCGGGTTTTTAAAAAAACAATTGCCAGCAATCTATCTCTGATATAATATATAAGTAAGATGAAAAAAGGGAGGATATCATGGATAGATTATCATTAGAAGCGAGAATAAATGCAGAAGTATATAATTACAGCGGTAAAATAGGGCTATATGCCAACGATTTCAAGGGAAATGTAATAGAAATCAACTCAGAAGACAAATTTGAGACAGCCAGTACCATAAAATCCTATATATTAGCAGAATTCTATAGACAAGTATATGAAAAGAAAATCGATAGAAATAAAGTACTAAAATACGAAAAAGAGAATTTTGTAGTAGGAAGTGGAGTACTTAGGGACCTAGATTTTGGAGTTGAAATGACAGCCAAAAGCTTTGCAACCCTAATGATAGTCATCAGCGATAATATAGCTACGAATATAATGATAGACCTACTGGGAATTGACAATATAAATAATACCATACGCGATTTGGGACTTAATGATACAGTATTGCACAACAAAATAGACTTTGAAAAATACAGTCAATTAGGAACTACTACTCCAAAGGACTACGGAAAGCTTTTTGAACTGATTTACAAAAAAGAACTGTGGAGTCCTGAGCTATCTGAAGAAATGCTAGAAATATTTAAGAACCAGCATTATAACACAATGCTTACAAGAAACTTGCCCCAATATTTCTTAGACTCAGAAAATACTGGAGATGAAGAATTGATATACATAGCATCCAAAAGCGGTAGCATGGATGCCTGTAGAAATGACGGTGGAATAGTAAATACTCCAGGAGGAGGATATATAATAACCTTATTCACAAAAGAATTTGTAGATAATCTATATTACAATGAGCACGAATCTTATAGATTTGGCGGAAAAGTAAGCAGATTGATGTTCGACCAATTTATATCACTTGGCGGGTCTTTTAAATAAATCAAAAGGGGGAGTATCATGAAACCTATAATAGGGATTACAACATTTGAAGAACAGTCAAAGGGGTACCACACTGTAAAAAGCACATATATAAATGCAGTATTTGCAGCGGGAGGAATACCAATTAATATCCCCATAATCAAGGACGAAGAGGATTATGAGACTTATGTAAATCTGGTGGATGGCATAATATTCACAGGAGGCCTGGATATTTCCCCCCTCACATATGGGGAAAATCCAGTAAAGGAAATTAATCTAATGTCATCCCGAAGAGACGAATATGAGTTGGGATTATTTAAAAAAGTTTATGAAATGAAAAAGCCCATACTGGGAATATGCAGAGGTAGCCAATTGATGAATGTCGCCCTAGGCGGCAGCCTATATCAGGACATCAATACACAAGTGCAAGAAGCCCTAGGCCATGCCCCTAAATCTATGGAAGCTGATGAATTTTTCCATTGGATAAATATAGAAAGAAATAGTCAACTTTACGAAATATTTGGGAAAGACAAGATACAGGTCAACTCATTTCACCATCAGGCAATAAAAGAATTGGGAAAAGATCTGAAAGTAATCGCCCTTTCAGAAGATGGCATAATAGAAGGGATACAAGGAACAAAAGAAGGATTTGTATTGGGCGTTCAATTTCATCCTGAAGCCCTTTCACCCCGCTACCCCGAATATCTAAAGATATTTGAGGAGTTAATCACTGCGTCGAAGAAAAACAAATCGTCCTAAATATTTGGAGGGATCTAATGAGAAATACGTGGTTGGAAATAAATTTAGATAATATTAAATACAATTTACAGAGAGCACGGGAATTAATAGGTCCTAAAATAAAGATAGCAGCAGTACTAAAGGCAAATGCCTATGGGCACGGTTCAGTATACACGGCAAAGGCCTTAATAGAAGAGGGAATAGATATGTTAGCTGTTGCCTGTTTATCTGAGGCCATTGAACTTAGAAGGGAATACACCAATATACCCATATTGATTATGGGATTTACCGAAGATGAGCACCTTAGAATAGCCGCTCAGAAGAATATCACCTTGACCATATTCAGCCTTGAACAAGCTAAGCTATTATCAGATATAGGGAAAGAAATAAATAAGAATATTAAAATCCATATAAAAGTAAATACTGGAATGAATAGAATAGGATTTAGAGCCAATAAAGAGACAATAAACACTATAGAAGAGATACATTCATTTGGTAATATAATAATAGAGGGGATATTTAGTCACCTTGCATTAAAAAATGCTGATACAGATAGAGAACAATTTGAAATATTTATGGAAATAGTAAAAAAACTGGAATCAAGAGGCATCTTCATAGAATTAAAACACATATGTGATGGTATTGGCATGGTTTATTACCCTGACTACCGATTAGATATGGTTAGAATAGGTTCATTTATATACGGTGGTCAAACCCTAAAAAAGGAAGCTGAGCCCCTTAGATTGGCCATGACATTTAAGACGAAAATATCCCAAGTAAAGGAAATAGAAAAGGGAGAGGGCGTAGGCTATGATTACGACTTTGTTGCCCCTGACAAATGTATAGTTGGTACGCTGCCAGTGGGTTATGCAGATGGATATATGAGGTGTCTTACGGGAAAAGGAGAAGTAATCGTAAGGGGAAAAAGAGCATCAGTCATCGGAAAAATATGTATGGATCAGCTTATGATAGATTTGACTAATATACCAGAGGCAAAGCCGGGGGATGAAGCAATCCTATTGGGAGGATATCCAGGACCATCCATTCCGTTAGCAGAGCTGGCTGAAAAGGCAAATACAAATAAAAATGAAATCCTCAGTATAATAAGCAGAAGAGTACCTAGGATATATACAGAGGACCACAAAAACGTTGCACAGGTCGATTATTTATTGGACTAAACTAAAACCCTTGAGTAAATTCTCAGGGGTTTTCCAATTAATCTTGTAAAACCTTGATTTTTTGAGTCAAAAGATAGATAATAAAAAGGTATATATATTTACATAAGAGAAAAGAGGAATCAAAATGAAAGAATACAATATGTTAGAAGATAATCCGGGGAAATCCCTTTTATTTTTTGCCTTGCCAATGATAATAGGAAATCTATTTCAACAATTTTACAATATGGCCGACTCTATAATAGTAGGTAAATTCGTCAGTGAAGATGCCTTGGCAGCCGTAGGAGCATCCTACTCCTTGACTACGGTATTTATAATGATAGCCATAGGCGGCGGTATAGGATCTGCTGTTATCATATCCCAGTACTTGGGGGCAAGAGAATACGAGAAGATGAAAACATCCATATATACTGCTTTGATAAGTTTCTTTGCAGTCAGCGTGCTAATGTTTGTCTTTGGGCTAATGGCAAATAAAAAGTTGCTGACTATGTTAAATACTCCTGCAAACATATTTGACGATGCGGCCCTATACCTAAGAATTTATTTCATGGGTTTACCATTTTTATTTATGTACAATATATTGTCCTCAATATTTAATTCATTGGGAAAGTCGAGAATACCACTATATTTTCTAATATTTTCATCCCTATTAAATATAGCCCTCGACCTATATATGGTCATAGTACTAAAAATGGGCGTAGCAGGCGTGGCCATAGCCACAGTCATTGCACAGGGAATATCTGCAGTTATATTATTTTTAGTATTGTTAAGGACCATGGAGTTATATAAAATTGAATCGGAAAGAGTCGGTTTGTTCAATATTCAAATGCTCAAAAAAATGGTTACCATAGCATTGCCATCGATTTTGCAACAGTCTATAGTATCCATAGGAATGGTAATAGTTCAATCCGTAGTAAATAGTTTTGGGTCCTCAGTATTAGCAGGGTATTCTGCGGCTACGAGAATAGAAAGTATAAGCATAGTGCCCATGATAGCCATGGGAAACGCCATATCTACATTTACAGCACAAAACCTAGGAGCGGGACAGCAAAATAGGGTAGAAGAGGGATACAAAGCAGGATATAAAATAATTATTTCCATGGCAATAATCCTTGGGTTAATTATTGCCCTATTCTATAGACCGATTATCTCCATATTCTTAAATGTAAAAAGCGGCACTGAGGCATTTTATACGGGAATAAATTATTTAAAGTTTATAGGATATTTCCTTGTATTCCTGGGATTGAAAGCTATTACAGATGGGGTGTTGCGTGGAGCAGGAGACATGACCTTATTTACCATATCAAATTTAGTGAATTTAAGTATTAGGGTTGTAATAGCCTTTAGATTTGCCCATATTTGGGGAGTGCAGGCAATTTGGTACGCAATACCAATGGGATGGGCTGCTAACTACATTATTTCATATATCTATTACCTTACAGGAAAATGGCAGCATAAAAGTATAATGATTTAGCAGCTAATAAACGTAACCATGTAAACCATAAGAACAAAATAATTAGTTGTGAATATATTATTATTGAACAACTAATTATTTAAGGAGGAAAGCTTATGGTTTTAAATAAAATGTCATGTCCGCCAAATTCAATGCCATATACAATAAAAGCAGGAGATACCTTTTTCTCTATTGCAGGAACATTTGGAATATCCCTAGACGCCATTTTGGCAGCAAATCCTGGGGTAGATCCTAATAGGTTATTTATAGGTCAGGTTATCTGTGTTCCAACACCTGGACCAGGACCGGGACCATCACCAGGACCTAGCCCTTGCCCAACACTTAGGGTAGGTAGCAGGGGGGCATCTGTCACACAACTGCAAACATTGCTGAGAAATGCAGGCTTCGACCCAGGACCCATAGATGGAATCTTTGGCACTAGAACTCAGGCAGCTGTAATAGCATTTCAAAGAAGCAGAGGACTAGTACCAGATGGGATAGTAGGTATCAATACTTGGACTGCACTGGGTGTACAATGTGCTCCTAGTACCACATGTCCACAGGGCACCTTTGCTTATACTATTCGCTCTGGCGATACCTTATATTTTTTAAGTATTAGATACCACACCACTGTAGATGCCATCATGAGGGCAAATCCAGGTATCAATCCAAATAACCTGCAAGTTGGGCAAGTAATCTGTATACCAAATTAAAATAATGTAAAATAATACTCCATAATTTACGAATGTAAAGTATGGAGTATTTTTTCAATTAAAATCCCTTCTCTTTTAAGATAATCATATTTACAACTTTCTTTAATTCCATTTAGTATAAAGTTTACACTTTTATTTAGTGCAGTTTCAAGGCTATCATTCATTAATAAACTGCCAATAATTACACTGGTAAAAGCATCCCCTGTACCTAAGAAATTTACATTGATGTAATCAGTTCTTACATTTAAAAATAAATCTTTAGACTTATCATATGCGTATACATTAATTTTATCATTACTCGAAATATCAGGTACACTAGTTATTATTACAATATCAGGGCCAAGATTAGATAATTTGAGCAGTATTTCCTTGATTTCAGATTCGGTGAAATTAGAAGAATATTCTTCGCCAAGCAAATAGATAGCTTCTGTAAGATTAGGTGTGATAATATCTGCCTTGGAAACCAAAATCCTAATTTTTTCAACAAGATCCTTATTAATAGTAGGGTAAAGTTTACCTTCATCACCTAAAACAGGGTCAACCACAAGCAAGGTAAATTCAGTTTTGAAACTTTCAATAAATTTTAAGATAATGTCTACTTGATTTCCAGAACCTAAAAATCCGCTATAGATGCAATCAAATTTTACCTGAGTCTTTTTCCAGTGTAATAAATATTCTTCCATGGTAGTTGTCAAATCTACAAAAGAAAAGTCTTTGTATCCAGCAGTATTACTTGATAATATGGCAGTAGGAAAAGGACATACTTGAATGCCCATACATGATAGAATTGGAATTACCGCAGAAAGCGATGATCTTCCTAACCCAGATAAATCATGGATTGCGGCAACCTTTTTAACTGGATTTTCCATGACTCCACCTCTCCTTATTTTAATCTATATGTCATATAATTTTTGTAGTCAATTACTTCAATATTTTTATCAGCAGATAATCTTTTTAAAAAATTGTCAATATCTTTATTGTTTCTTTTTTCTAGAAATGTTTTGAGCTCGAATTGATTCATGGGATGTCTCTTGATAATACTGAGTATAGCTTTATAGTCGTCTTCAATTTCGCTATAAAAACCTTCTGACACTAACTTATCAATAGATATGCCACCTAATATGGAAATAGCCTCATTTAGGCTTTCATTAGAAGGAGGTAGCACAAAAGATTCGGCAGGTGGACGAACAGGCACATTAAGATATAATCTTTCATAGTTGATTTTTTTCAAGATATCCTTGAGCCTTAAATAAAAGTTTTTGTTGTCGTTGATACCTTTTATAATCATAGTTTCTATCCAAAGCTGACCTTTGAAATCTTTGGAAAAGTCAATTAGACCTTCAACCATATTGTCAAATGAAATATCTCCATGTGGTCTATTAATAGTTTTAAAAGTTGATTTATCAACGGCATCTAGAGATGGCAGTACTATATCAGCCTCCAATAAATCATCTCTTATGGATGGAATACTTAATAAAGCACCATTTGTTATTATAGCTATAGGTTTATCAGTGAATTTCTTTAGTTCCCTAATTAAATTACCTATTCCAAGATATAAAAGAGGTTCACCTTCACCTACTATGGTAATTACATCGAAATCAATGTCTTTGATAAGATACTTCTTAAACTCGCCGATAATACTCGAGAGTTCAAAAAAAGCAATCTGCTGATTAACCATTTTTTTTGTACGACCTAGTTGACAATATATACAAGAATAATTACAATGGCCTTTAGGTATTGGACTGATGCCTAAAGATAATCCCATTCTCCTTGAAGGAACAGGACCATAGACATAATAAAAAGTTGACATATAAACACCTCCGATTCAAAATGTACCAGTACAGTAATTATTGTGTACCCATCTTCTTCAAGTATACAATATTTAACTATAAAAAGTCAACTATTTCCAATCAAATAAGATGATACTAACTATCATATGGTAATGGTTGTCAATTGATAACAAATAAGATATAATAGAAACACACCTGCTAAAATTATATCAAACAGCCAAACTACATAATAAAAAAATATGGAGGGATAGTTTTGAAAAATCTTAAACTAGAAGAAAAATGGCTAAATGATATGATTCCGCAAGGATTACCATATCCAAGTTCCACATTGATAAGTGGACCAGGTGGTACAGGCAAACCATTAATAGGATTTGCTTTTATCTACAATTGGCTAAGGAATGGAGGGAAAGTAATATTTGTTGCATTACAATACCCTGATACTAGATTTGTAAGGGAAACCTTAGAAAAATTATATAATCTAAATATGGACCATTATCAAGAACGAGTGGTATATGTTCAAGCAGATTTTGAGTCTGAAGAAATGAAGGTCTTAGATGGAAATATAATAAATGTTAATCTTGCCAAGCCAGAAGTATGGCAAGAGGTAATAGATAAAGCAGAAGGCATAATGGTTTCATCTGATGAGCAGGAGACATTAGGTACTATGGTATTTGCTGCAGCTTTAAATTTATTGCTATTTTCTCCCACATATAAAGATGTACATTTAAAAAATCTAGAAAGTTTTTTGAAAGCAAATGATGAGAAATCATACTTATTCACAGTTAGTACCACTATGTTTAAGGAAGAAATAGAAAGGTTAGAAAAGGCTGCTGACAATTTAATGTTTGCTGAGATGGGTGAGGAGATGCAGATGTATTTGGGAATTGAACGAATGGCAAATCAGGACATTGTATTAAATGAAAGGGAGGTACCATTTGCCAAAGAGTTGCTTACGGAAATTAAGGAGATTGCCGACTACTCAAGGAAAAAGGTAATCCCAACTCTAAAAAAGATTTAATTTAAATTGACTAGGGGACACACCCTTGACACAAAAGTAAAACCTACTATAATATACTAGTGTCAAGTATCACAAGAATTTTATGGGGGTAGATGGGTGCTGGTGTGCCCACTGGTCTTCAAAACCAGTATGACACCCTATAAACGTTGAAAAACAGCTAAATAAAAACGGCAAGAGAGGCTAAAAACCCAACTTTGACACACAATTGACACACCAACGACACAACGAAAAATTAATATATATTTTAATACATAACCCGTCTTGTAAAAGGCGGGATTTTTTATTGTCATCCTGAGACCCACACTGTCATTCCGAGTGAAACGAGGAATCTTATCTTTTGTCGATATAACCATTTACAAAACGAATGATATATGTCAGACTATAATCGTTCAATTAATGAAGGATACAAGAGAATAGATGAAATTTTTTAGTCCTACATCAGAATTAAAAGAATTATTACTATTACAACATATAGAAAAAAAATCCAGATACAACACAAAAAGAAATAGCTAATGTAATAGATGGAGCCCCATCTATGGTCAATTATTTAGGTAGATCTATCGTTGCACACCGTTATGAAACGAGGAATGAATTGTCACCTGAAAGTGCAACGACAAATAAAACGATGGGATAATCGTTGCAAAACTATAATATTTATGGTAAGGTTATACTATAAATATTCTGGAGGTGTGTTTATGGATGATAAGGAGAAATACAACTTGGAATTCAAAGTAGAAATCACAAGAACTTTTCTGAAGACTGTCAGTGCATATGCTAATTATAATGACGGAGAAATAATATTCGGTGTTGATGATAATGGGGACCCAGTAGGTATAAATGAAGCAAAAGATGAATCCATAAGAGTAGAGAATATGATAAATGATTCTATAGCTCCTGTTCCTAATTTCGATATAGAAACCAGAGAGCTAGAAGGCAAGACAATTATTGCATTAATAGTAAAAAAGGGTAAGGATACGCCCTATTATTATCAAGGAAAGGCTTATAAAAGGTCTGATACTTCTACAGTAGAGGTGGATAGATTTGAGCTACGAAGGTTAGCTATAGAAGGAATAAATATGGATTATGAGGAAAGAAAAGCATCTTGTCAAGATTTAAATTTTAATGTACTAGAATCTAAATTAAAAGAAAAGGCTGGGGTAGAAAAAGTTAATCTAGATGTTTTAAAAACCCTAAATTTATTTAGCAGAGATGGATATTACAACATCGCAGGAGAATTATTAGCGGACAGTAATAATATAGCTTTTTCAGGAATTGATATAGTGAGGTTTGGAAAAGACACTAATATAATTCTTTATAGGGAGACTATCAGTAACAAATCTTTATTGGCACAATATGATAGGGCAGTGGAGATTTTTGAACAATACTACCTATATGAAGAAATAGAAGGCTATAAGCGAATGAAAAAGGAGCTAATACCAAGAGAAGCCTTTAGAGAATCCTTAGCTAACTCAATAGTCCATAGAGTCTGGGATATAAATTCCTATACCCAAATAGCCATGTATGAAGACAGGATAGAAATTAATTCTCCAGGAGGATTGCCTAAGGGTATTTCGGAGGAAGAATATTTATATGGAAATATTTCAATTTTAAGAAACCCTATAATTGCAGGTGTTTTCCATAGGTTAGATATCATAGAGAAGTTTGGAACAGGTATAGCGAGAATTAATGAAGAATATACACATAGCATATCGAAACCATCTTTTGATGTAAGTGAAAACAATATAAAGATAGTTTTGCCAATTACTGAAATTGGTAAATTGAATTTAAGTGGTGATGAAATGCTTGTTTATAGAATCTTTAAAGAAGAAATTGAGCTTTCACGATCAGAGATAGACTTAAAATCTGGGTTTGAAAAGTCAAAAACCCTTAGGATTATTAGTGGTCTTATTGATAAAAATATTATCCAGAGGATGGGTAGTGGTGCTGGAACAACTTATAGATTAAAATAAACTAAAAAAGCTATTAGAGCAGGAAATTGCAGAAAAGTATCAATAGAATGTGGCAGTGGAGCATCGGGGGGAGAAAAACTGACTAAAAATCTGCCCTTGACACAAAAGTAAAACCTGCTATAATATACTAGTGTCAAGTATCACAAGAATTTTATGGGAGTAGATGGGTGCTGGTGTGCCCACTGGTCTTCAAAACCAGCTTGAGGCGTTAGGAGCGTCTTAGGTGAGTTCGATTCTCACATACTCCCGCCACAAGAAAAAAGCGACCTAGGTCGCTTTTTAATCATTTTCGCCATTGTATATTAAATGTCTTATAAAACTAAGTGAGTTTCAATTAATTATCTAGTCCTAGATATTCTTTTAAAGCTGATTGCAAAACTTGAGAGAAATTAACTTTATTTTCTTCTGCAAGTTTGTTAAGCCATTGAGGAATAGTTAATGTTTTCTTTACAGATAGGTTTTCTATGGCGGGGCGAATTAAGGGCATATAAACTTCAACTAATACTGCCCTTTGATTTATGTCTAAGGGTACCTTATTTAAAGGAGTAGGGTCGGGAATTTCATCGCTGTCATCTTCAAGGCCATATAAATGAAGACCCATGGCATCCTTGGCCATATACATAGCTTCTTCATCTGTATCTGCACAAGAAAAACATCCAGGTAGATCGGGGAACGAAACTGATATTCCATCATCATCATAATTAAATACTGCTGGATACATATATTTGTCTTTTTTCATTACAGGTCTCCTTTCTCTTAAAATTCGAAAGCAAAAGGAACTAATCTTTGATATCAATTCCTGCTTGTTTTAAAATGCTAAAAACTGTATTTCAACATTATAACACGTATAAAAATACGTGTCAATCAATTTTCTCACATACTCCCGCCACAACAAAAAAGCGACCTAGGTCGCTTTTTTATACTACGAGTGCTCTTTTATCAGAGAATTTCTCGTAAGTTTTTTCTGTAACTATTTCTTCCAATATATCCACTACCTTGTGTACATCTTCAAAAGAATTATATAGGGCAACAGGTGCAAGCCTTATGACATTTGGCTCACGGAAATCAGGTATTACATTTTTTTCCTTTAGTGCCAAGCTAATTCTATAAGCATCGTCGTGCTCAAGGGCGATATGTCCACCACGTCTATTGTGATCCTTTAAGGTGCCATTTTTGAAACCATATTTCTCTAATCTATTTTCAATCAAGAAAACTAAATAGTCCGTTAAGAATAAAGACTTCTCTCGAATATTATGGATGCCAGCCGCATTAAATAGTTTAAGAACTCCCTCAATAGGTGCCATGGACAGCATATTGGGTGTACCAGTAAGCCATGCATCTGCGTCAAGCTCTGGGTCGTGTCTGTGATCCATTAAAAATTGAGATTCTTTTTTGTTTCCAAACCAACCAGCCAAACCAGGGTCAGTGCCAAAATGTTTCTTGTTTATATAAAGGGCTGCATTGGAGCCAGGTCCACCGGACAAATGCTTGTAAGTACACCATACAGCAAAGTCAGGGTCGACCTTTTTAAAATCGTGGGGTACAGAACCAATAGAATGACTTAAATCCCAACCTACGATTATTCCCTTGTCATGACCTGCCTTTGTCAATCTCTCCATATCAAGTAGCTGGGCAGATCTGTAGAGCACACTTGGCAATAGAGCTACTGCAACATCGTCTGTCATAGCCTCTATTATATCATCCTCTTCGATATTTCTCCCGTCCCTGGATTTTACCACTTTAATAGCTTTATCTGGGTCCAAGCCATGTAACTTAACTTGGCTAGCTACTGCATGGGCATCAGATGGAAAATTCAACTCATCGACTAAAATCTTATATCTCTCTCCAGTTGGTCTGTAAAATGTAGCTAGAGCAGAATGTATATTCATAGTAGTATTGTTGGTAATTGTGATTTCATTTTCGTCAGCATTGACAAGTGGTGCAGATAGGCCGCCTAAATACTGAGGGTACTTGAAATACTTGCCGTCCTTTACATTCCATATAAGGATTTTTTCTTTTTTCCATACATCTAACATTTCCAGTAAGCTTTCCTCAGCGTCCTTGGAGCAAGCACCTAAGGAATTTCCGTCAAAATATAATTCACCTTCACCTAAATAAAATCGTTCCCTGTAGGATTTCAGTTCATCTTTACTATCCAGTTCCTTAGCAAATTCAACACCTAATTTAAAGTTCCTTTCCATTTTCATTCCCCTTTCACTTAATCTTAATTAAATTATACCAGTTTATACCTAAGTTTCAATAGTTTCTAGAATTACCATAAGCCTTTAAGTAAAGTGTCAAATTCCCTACATAATGCAAAAAAACATAAGGTAATATATAGTTAAGGCATTAATATTTAATGTTTAAGTTTGTGGGAATATATGTTATAATTTTCCTATAACAAAGGAGGTGTTGTTGCCATAGACGATATAGATTTAAGTATATTAAATGAACTATCTAAAAATGCTAGGTTACCTGTGTCAGCTATTAGCACAAAAGTCAATTTATCTATCCCCGCAGTGTCGGAGAGAATTAAAAAACTGGAGAAAGGCGGTTATATAGATAAATATACTGCAATTTTAAACCCAAAGAAGTTTAATAAAAACCTCACTTGCTTTACATTCATTACCCTAAGATACGACAAAGGTAAGCTAGAGGACTTTATCAATTTAGTAAAGGCAGAACCTGATATCTTGGAGTGTCATAGCATTACGGGGGAGTATGAATACCTGCTTAAAATAGCAACAGATGGGCCTGAAAGCTTAGAGAAACTATTGTCAAATATCAGAGCCAAGGCAAATGTACTTACCTCATCTACATCCATCAGCCTATCCAGCATTAAAAATGAGGCGACAATTGCACCCAAATAAATTTACGGAGGTCTTAAAATGATTTATAGAAATGCCAGCATAGAGGATATAGGTCAAGTTGAAAAACTTCAGCAAAAATATCATGTATCTACTATCAAAGAAGAGGACAAGGCCGATGGTTTTGTCACCACTTTATTTACAAGGGAACAATTCAAAGAACTAATAGAAAAAGAAAATGGGCTAGCCATAGCAATAGACGGAGATGAAGTCGTTGCCTATGCCATGGCAGCATCGTGGGAGTACTGGTCAGAGTGGCCCTTATTTGCCTATATGATAGAGGACCTGCCAAATATAGAGTATATGGGGCAAAAGCTTAGCACAGAAAACTCCTACCAATATGGACCCATTAGCATAGATAAAAAATACAGAGGGACAGAAGTTTTGCCGAACTTATTCGAGTTTTCCAGGCAGCAGATGGTAAAAAGATACCCAATATTAATTACATTTATCAATATAATCAACCCCAGATCTTTTAAAGCTCATACAGAAAAGTTGGGATTAGACGTGATAAAGACCTTTGAATTCAATGACAATACCTACTACAACCTAGGATACCCTATGTCTAAAAAGACCAAGGGTTCAACCATATAAAAAAGCTATATAAAAAACTATTGCCAGTACATCACTTTAATGTTATAATGTAATAAATTATGAAACAGGTGATATTATGTTAATGTTAAAAATTTCAAGTTTACAATTTCATCACCATAGATCCAAGAGTCTGTAAATATGAGCCAAAAGTTCATATATACATGCTCTATTTAAGTTTGTTTTAACTGGGCATGTATCTATGGTATATTTGATTTCTAAACCATATGGATTGCCCATATGGTTTTTTTGTCGTTCAATAAGGAAAGGGGAGAGATAAATGAGGTTTACAACCATTGAAGAAGAACTAACAGTCACCAAATTTAAAAAGGCCATAGAGAGAGAAATCGAAGGATATTTTGAGGAAATGGAATTTGATTTAATTGAGCCTCGAATATTTCAAAAATACGACGAATACGTCAATTCCGAGCATAAACAGGACTCATCCAAGACAGTTAAGGTCCTAAGCGGGAACTCCAGAATCTTTATTCTTAGACCTGATATTACCATCAACGTATTGGGTGAGATATTCTCCAAATGGGATGGGGAGCCTCCGCTGAAAGTGTATTACAACTCTACTATTTATTTGAACAAAGAAGGGGGAAAAATACTTGAAAACCATCAAATGGGAATAGAGTATTTAGGTGCAGAAATACCAAGGGGAGATATAGAAGCCCTGGAAATGGGCACAACCATAATGAATTCTTTGGGAACTCCCTTTGTCATAGAGCTGGGGTCCAGTAAGTATTTAGACTCTTATTTAAAAGAATTGGACCTGAACGAGATACAAAAGACAGAATTAAAAGATTTAATAGGAAAGAAAAATAGGCATGGGCTTATTTCCAGGCTTACAGACTATGGATTGGAAGAATCTCTACTGAAAGACATATTAGATATGCAGGGAAATATAAAAGAAGTGATAGAAATGGCAAAGGAACATGAAATGAACCATAGCATGAAAGATGCCATAGAGCAGTTAATTAAAATAAGGGACTATTTCATAGATGGCGACCTATACGAAAATATAAAACTGGATTTGTCCATGGTTCCCGACTTAGACTACTACGATGGCATTGTATTTAAAGGCTATGTTCACGGAAATCCAAATAAGCTACTTAGCGGAGGCAGGTACGATAAATTGACAGAGGAATTTGGACTCAAAGTAAGGGCCATAGGATTTATGATAGATATGGATCAAATTACTGCAATTAGAATGGGGGAAAAGCACAATGAATAAGGTAACCATAGCCATAGCCAAGGGCAGATTGGGGGAAGAGGGTCTAAGGCTATTTAAGGACAGCGACATGGAAATCGTAAGAGAAGAAAACTCAAGAAAATTGGTATTCAGCGACTCCAAAGGCCTTACACAATATATATTTGTAAAGCCATCAGATGTAGTCACCTATGTAGAAAAGGGAGTGGCTGATTTGGGCATAGTAGGAAAAGATATAATGCTTGAGGAAGATAAGGACGTATATGAAATACTTGATTTGGATTATGGAAAGTGCAGATTTGCCATAGCAGGATTTAAAAATGAATGCATCAAGAAAAAAGATGGGGTACTCCGCATTGCATCAAAATACCCTAATTACGTGCAATCCATATTTGAAAATAGAAATCAAAGAATAGAAATAATAAAACTAAATGGCTCTGTAGAACTAGCACCCCTAATAGATTTGAGTGATGTCATAGTTGACATCGTGGAAACTGGCAATACACTTAGGGATAACGGTCTCGAAATATTAGAGGAATTGGACTACATCAGTGCGAGATTAATAGCCAACAAGGCTAGCTATAGGTTTAAATACAATACCATAAAGAAAATAGAGAAGATATTGGATGTGAAAAGATGATACAGAAAATATACGGCTACAAAGAAATGGATAAATTAAACAAAATACTAAACCGAAGTATAATGGACTCCGAGAAAATATCCCTTCAAGTGAAAAATATTTTGGGTTTTATCCAGTCCGATGGGGACAAGGCACTGCTGGAATTTACCCACAAATTCGATAAACACAATTTACAGGATTTAAGAGTTAGAGAAGAAGAAATAGAAAAGGCAAAGATAAATATAGACAAGGAATTAAAAAAAGCCATAGAGAATGCCATAGAAAATATAAGAAAATACCATGAAAGACAAAAAGATACTGGATTTATGATGGAGGAAGATGACAAGATAATTGGGCAAATAGTAAATCCCATAGAGAGGGTAGGCGTCTATATACCTGGAGGAACAGCCTCCTATCCATCTACAGTAATGATGAATGTAATCCCTGCCAATATTGCAGGGGTGAAGGAAATAGCCATGGTAACCCCCGCCGACAGCCAAGGGAACATAAAAGACTCCGTACTGGTGACAGCAGACTTGCTAGGAGTCAAAGAGATATATAAAACAGGGGGAGCACAGGCCATAGGTGCCTTGGCCTATGGTACAGAAACCATATCCAGGGTAGATAAAATAGTCGGGCCAGGAAACATTTATGTAGCCATGGCAAAGCGTCATGTATCGGGGCTAGTGGGTATAGATATGATAGCTGGACCAAGCGAAGTCGTAATCATAGCAGATGCTCATGCAAATCCCAAATTCATCGCAGCAGACCTAATAGCTCAGGCAGAGCACGATGAAAGGGCTGCCAGCATAGTAGTCACAGACTGCGAAGATTTGGCAAATGAAGTATGGAAGGAAATAGAACTGCAAGTGAAGAGCCTAAAAAGAAGTGAAATAATTGAAAAATCCTTAAATAATTACGGTGCAATAATAGTAATGGACAATAGGGAGGAAACATTTGAGATAGTAAACAAACTAGCCCCAGAACATTTGGAAATCATGACAAAATCACCTCTAGAAGACTATAAGGAAGTAAAGAATGCAGGTGCCATATTTTTAGGAGAATATAGCCCAGAGGCACTAGGGGATTACTATGCAGGGCCAAATCACACATTGCCCACTTTGAGAACTTCCAAGTTTTCATCGGCACTAGGGGTATACGACTTTGTAAAGAAAACTTCCCTAATATATTATTCCAGGGAAGCCCTAATGAAGGCAGGGGACGATATTGTACTCATAGCCACAGATGAAGCCCTAACAGGACATGCCAATTCCATAAAGGTGAGAATGGAGGAAAAAAATGTATAAGTATTTGAGAGAAGATGTAAAGAAACTAAAACCTTACCAAGTAAATGAGATAAAATACAAAATAAAGCTGGATGCCAATGAGGGCATAGATTGGATGGACGGATTAAACAAATATCCTGACGATACATGTAAATCCTTAAGAGAAAAACTTGGAGAAAGGTTAAATAGAAAGCCAAGTGAGATTCTCATAGGCAATGGGTCCAGCGAATTAATTGGGTATATAATGAACGCATATTTGGAAATAGGAGAAACAGTCCTTAGCATATGGCCGACCTTTAGTATGTATGAAATATACACCATAATAAACAAGGGAAAATACAGGAAGTTTCCTTTAAAAGATATGGTAGATTTAGATGTGACAGCTTTTATAGACTTGGCAAAGGAAAGTAAGGCAAAGCTAGTAATCATTAGCAATCCAAATAATCCAACTGGAACAGTAATATCTATGGAGGATATCAGAAGAATAATTAGCTCTCTTGACGCCATGGTGATATTGGACGAAGCCTATATAGAGTTTTCAGACCTTCCAATAGAGGACTATACCAGAGAATTTGAAAACTTAATTGTACTTAGGACCTTTTCCAAGGCAATGGCTTTGGCAGGCATTAGGCTGGGCTATATGATTGCCCACGAAAATACCATAGACTGTGTGAATAGGATAAGGAGCCCATACAACGTAAACACCCTAACCCAAGATGTGGGAATAAAAGCACTAGACAAACATGAAGAAATCGACAAGAATATCGAAATGGTCAAATCGGAAAGGGAAAGAATCAGAAGCTATATGGAGAGCAAAGGCTACAGGCCACTTCCTTCACAGGGAAATTTCCTTTTCTTTAAGGGAACCAAAGACCTTGGAAGCAAATTGGCAAACAAAGGAGTGCTTATCAGGGGATTTGGCGGAGAGTTAGAGGGGTATTATAGGCTGACCATAGGTACAGTAGAGGAAAACAATGGATTTATAAAAGGTTTTGAGGAGGTATTAAATGAGACAGAGCAAAGTTATTAGAAATACTAAGGAAACAAAAATAGAATTAAAACTCAATATAGACGGTACAGGCAGTACAAATATAGATACAGGAATAGGTTTTTTCGATCATATGCTGACTGCAATGTGCTTCTATGCAGGATTTGATTTAGAGCTAAGATGCGACGGCGACTTGCATGTAGATACCCATCATACAGTAGAGGACATAGGACTATCCTTAGGTAAGGCACTGAAAGAATGTCTAGGGGATAAAAAAGGCATAAAGAGGTTTTCATCTACCATTACGCCTATGGATGAAAGCTTGGCCCTAGTAGCCATAGATATTTCCAATAGGCCATTTCTAGTGGAAAATATGGAATTCAAAAAAGAAAAGATAGGAACCATGGACAGTGAAGATTTTAAAGAATTTTTAAGGGCATTTGCCTTTAGCAGTTCCATCACCTTGCACATAGACCTTATGAGGGGAGAAAATGACCACCATAAAGTAGAGGCAGTATTTAAAGGGCTTGGCAGAGCACTGAAAGAGGCAGTTGAAATAGTAGATAATCGAGTAGTCAGCACCAAGGGGGTACTATAATGGTAATATATCCTGCAATAGACATGAAAGATAGGGCATGTGTCAGGCTGACACAGGGGTTTTACGATAAGGTAACAGTATATGAATCGGATCCAGTAAAAGTGGCAAAGAGATGGGAAAAGGAAGGGGCAAGTCATATCCACCTAGTAGACCTAGATGGTGCTAGAGACGGTATCAGGGTAAATGAATCCATAGTTAAAGACATATTGGCAAATATCCATATCCCAGTCCAATTGGGGGGAGGTATAAGGGATACAGATACCATAATGGACTTCCTTAGCTATGGGGTCAGTCAGGTAATAGTGGGCACCGCTGCCATAAAAAACAAGCCTTGGATAAGAGATATGATAAAGGAATATGAAGATAAAATCATGGTCTCCATAGATGCAAAGAAAGGCTTTATAGCCACAGATGGGTGGGAGAGCATATCAAATACAAGAGCCATTGACTATATAAGGGAACTGGAATCCTATGGATTAAGGAGGATAGTATATACGGATATAGAAAAGGATGGGATGTTGGCAGGACCAAACTTTAAAATATACCAAGAATTAAAGGAAAAATCCAATATCGAAATAATCGCCTCGGGGGGCATTACCACTGTGGAAGATTTAAAGAGATTAAAGGAAATAAAGGTATACGGTGCAATCATAGGAAAAGCCCTATATGGAGGGGAACTAAGTCTACAGGAGGCGTTAAAATGGCAATAAAACGGATAATACCATGTTTGGATATACGAAATGGAAAAGTAGTTAAGGGAAAAAAGTTTAAGGACATTAACGAGGTAGATGACCCTGAGACATTGGCATATAAATATTGGAAAGATGGGGCAGATGAATTGGTATTTTACGATATCACCGCCTCATTGGAGGATAGAAATATATCATTAGAATTCATAAATAAAGTAGCAAATAAAATTGATATACCCATTACCGTAGGGGGAGGTATAAATACCATAGAAGACGTGGAAGACATACTATCCAAAGGGGCAGCTAAGGTATCCATAAATACAGGGGCACTAAAAAACCCCAAGCTTATAAAAGAAAGTGCAGTAGCCTTTGGCTCCGAAAAAGTTGTCCTGGCCTTAGATGTGAAAAAGATAGGGCCAAATAAGTGGAATGTATTCACCTCTGGGGGTAAAGTAGATACAGGAAAAGATGCAATTCAATGGGCAGTAGAGGGAGAAAAGATGGGGGCAGGAGAGCTAGTCATCAACAGTATAGATGAAGATGGAATGAAGAAAGGCTACGACTTAGAGCTATTAAAGCTGATCACATCTAAAGTAAATGTACCAGTCATAGCATCTGGCGGTGCGGGGAAACTAGACCACTTTGCAGAAGGGATACAAATTGGAGGGGCAGATGGAGTCTTGGCAGCCAGCGTATTTCACTATGGTGAACTTACAGTAAAAGAAGTCAAAGAGTATATGAAATCTAAAGGAATAGAGGTGCAACTATAATGGATATAAAGTACGATGAAAGAGGACTAATACCAGCCATTGCACAGGATATCAATACAAAGGAAGTCCTGATGCTTGCATATATGAACGAAGAATCCATAAAACTTACAATTGAAACAAAACTAGCCCATTATTATTCCAGGTCAAGACAAAGCATTTGGAAAAAGGGGGAGACTTCGGGGAATTTACAAAAGGTAAAGGGATTTTACTACGATTGCGACGGAGACACCATATTGTTAAAAGTAGAGCAAATAGGGGTAGCCTGTCATACAGGTAATTACACCTGTTTTCACAATGAAGTCATGAAAGAAGATAATATAAATGGCGTATTGGAAACCCTATACAAGACCATAATCAATAGGAAAGAGAACCCCGTAGAAGGGTCTTATACCAATTATTTGTTTAGGGAAGGAATAGATAAGATACTGAAAAAGATAGGAGAAGAATCTGCAGAAGTAATCATAGGGGCAAAAAATACTAAGGAAGAGCTAATATATGAAGCAAGTGATTTGGTTTATCATCTATTGGTATTACTAGTCAACGAGAATATTACCTTGGGAGATATATATAGGGAATTAAATTCGCGAATGAAATAGGAGGTAAAGATTTGAAATATACTGATCATCACGTACACACAAATTATTCCCCTGATGGAGAAGGAAAGGTAGAAGGCTATGTATTGAAGGCAAAGGAGATGGGACTAGAATTTGTCACATTTACAGATCATGCGGATTTTGGGACTAAGGACAAGGACTTTATGGTCCATATCGATTACGATAAATATTTTCACATGATGAAAGAACTAGAGGAAAAGCACAATATTCCCATAAAAATAGGAGTGGAGATAGGATACGAAAAAAATCAAAAGGAAGAAATAAGGGACTTCTTGGGTAAATATCCCTTTGATTTTGTCATATCGTCCATTCACTATGGGGATGGTAGGGATTTTTATCTAGGAGATTTCTTTCACGGGAAAAATCAAAACCAATCTTACATGAGGTATTTTGAAATTTTACTGGAAATGGTAGAGAATTTCCATGAATACGATGTCGTAGGGCATCTAGATTACATCACTAGATATGGACCCTTTGAAAATAAATACTATGAATACGAGAAATATAAAGAAATAATAGATAAGATATTAAAGAAAATAATTGAGAAGGGGAAGGGCATAGAATTAAACACATCAGGGATAAGGGAAGAAATAAATGATTTTTACCCAAAAAAACAAGTACTGGAAAGATATAGAGAACTAGGAGGAAAAACTATCACCATCGGTTCCGATTCCCATAGAAATATCGACTACCACGCAGGTATAAAGGAGGGAATAGCCCTACTAAAATCAGTTGGATTCAAAGAAATATCCTATTTCCATAAAAGAATAGAAAAGAAGATATCATTAAATACAAAACAAACCTCCTTGGGCTATTAAATTAATTAAGGACAAGATTAGGAGACAATAAAAAATAAGTTACACTAATATATTGATGATTTATCACAACCTATCCCCATAGACACAAAAGACAATTTTGCGACTATGGGGACTTGTAATTGTAAGACAAAACCTTAAATTATAATTTCCTATTAAAATAGTTACTAAAATAGGGTATAATATAGATAAGAGAACAACTGATAAGGATGTGGTATCGATGGGAAACAAACTGTTAAGTCCATTAAGCGATATAATATTTAAGGCATTATTCGGGAGAGAAGAGGAAAACAGTAAAATAATACTAATGGATTTTTTAAACAAGATATTGGAATTAGATGGAGAAATGAAGATTAAAGAAATAATACATCTAAGCCCCTTTAACATCCAGGAATTTGATGGAGACAAAGGATCTATCCTAGACATAAAAATAAAGACAGAAAGAGAAGAAAGAATAAATATAGAAGTGCAGCTAAATAACGCAGATGATTTCAGAAAAAGGAGCCTTTACTACTGGTCTAAGATGTATGCCGAAACAATAAATGAAGGAGAAAGCTATGAAAGATTAAAAAAGAGCATAGTAATAAACTTATTAGACTTTAATCTAATCCATGAAACAGAAAAGTACCATACCATATATAAAATAAGAGAAATAGAAGAAGGATTTAATCTAACAGAAGATTTAGAAATACACTATATAGAGTTAAAGAAATTTGAGAAGCTTATAGAATGGGAATCAAATGGAAAGGAATTAGAAGAAGTAGAGCTTTGGTTAACTTTCATAAAGAAAACGGGAAAGGAAGGGGCAGAAACCCTTCTAGAAAAGCTTGTTGAAAGGAGTGAAACAATAAAAATGGCCAAAGAAATGTTAGAAAAGATAAGTGGAGACGAATTATTAAGGCAGAAATACTATGCAAGGGAAAAGGCAAGGCTAGATGAAATCTCAAGGATAAAGTATGCAGAGTCAAAGGGATATGAAACTGGATTGGAAAAGGGATTGGCAGAAGGTATAGAAAAGGGTATAGAAAAGGGTATGGAAAAGGGTATGGAAAAGGGTATAGAAAAAGAAAAAAGAGAAATGGCTAGAGAGCTATTAAAAGACGGTATGGAAGTGGCATTAGTGGCCAAATACACAAAATTAGCTGTAGAAGAAATTGAAAATATACAAAGGGAAATATAACCAGTAAATCCTATAGTGAAAGCTATAGGATTTACTGTAAGCGATCAATAATCACACGTGCATACAATAAGAGCAGCTATTTTTTTTGGCTACCCTAAATTATCTTGATTATTTGGTGAATATTGCCTTCTAAACAGACCGCCTGTGCACACTTTTAGCTTAGCATAAACAACCTTTTATTCTTTGGAATAATCTCTGCCTTAAAAGTTAGTAATTTTGATATAATAAACATAGAGTATATATAGGTAGGGGGGTATTAGATGAAGCTATATTTTGATATGAATATATATAATAGGGTATTCGATGATCAAACACAGATGAGAATAAGATTTGAATCAATGGCAATAGATATCTTGTTTGAACTAGTTGAAAAGAAAAAATATGAATTAGTTTGGTCCTTTATTTTAGAATATGAAAATAGCAGGAATCCATTTATTGAAAGAAAACTTAATATTAAATCTATTTCTAGCTTATGTAATAAGGTAATAGAGCCTAATGATAGAATCAAAGAAATAGCTAAAGATATAGTTAAGAAATCAAATACTAAAAATAAGGATGCCTTGCATCTAGCCTCAGCTGCATATGGAGGTTGTAAATACTTTATAACTTGTGATGATAAACTTATAAAGACAGTAGAAAGAAATAAAGATAATTTGACTGATATAATTAAGAATATTCAACTATATAATCCCATAGATTTTCTGAGAAAGGAGATGGATATTGATGTTATTGAATGAAAAAAGTAAATTTACAGATAGAGAAATTATAGAGAAAGGATCTAGGGCCTTGATAAAGGAACTAGGTTATT
Source organism: Tissierellaceae bacterium (assembly GCA_023229175.1). Lineage (GTDB taxonomy): Bacteria > Bacillota > Clostridia > Tissierellales > Tissierellaceae > JAAYFT01. Next base: position 93,446 of record JALNZV010000007.1, read on the forward strand.
CAGGATTTTTAAGATTTATACGCCACTCCGAGGGAATAAGTAAAGAAGATTATTTAAAACTAGAGGATGAAATATTCGATGAAATGTCCTTAGATGAAATATTTGATAATGCAAAGAAACATTGGGATAGCAGATAACTAATACAAAAAAACATCTATCCCATGTAAAGAGTAGAAATATAAGTAATAATTTATATGAATTAAAAAAATAAAGCTTTTGAATTAATTTACTAATTCAAGAATAGTTATTTATACCTTAAAAATTTGTATCTTATATGCCATATCAGATGAAGTCCATCAATTATTTGTTCCAGGTAGTGGTGGACAAGTTAAAGATGTTATTATAGACAGTGCAGGCTCAACAATGGGGTTAATTTTATATTGATTATACAGCAAAATTAAAAGTAGAAATAAACAGTAGAATAGAAGTTAAGATGTAAGCGGTCAATTGGAGATAGCATCTTTTATAAATATAAGGTTGGAAATATTAAGACAGTTAAATGTTAGCAGGGAAGAGATGGAAAGGTTTATTGATGGAGTTTTTTGCAATATAAAGAATTTAAAGTTTCCAGACAATAACAAGATACATTTTATATCAAGTATGGCTAGAGTAACATGGTTAGCTAGAACAAATCCTTTTAAATTCATTGATGAATTAGAAGCAGATCTAGATGGAATTGATAAGCTAGAAATGCCTGGCAAATATAATTTATACAAAGATCTTAAGATACTTTTTTTAGATTTACAGGGTGCAAAAATGGATAGATATTATAAATTTAAAAAAAGGATTTACGATTATATGGATAAACAGGCTAGTAAGGATTTAGAAAACTACTTAATTTCCTTACCTAAGGAGGCTGTTTTGGAAAGGGCCTTCTCCTATATAGAACTTGCTGACTTACATAGGAATGTGGAGGACTACAAAGTAGGGACAGTTTTAATGTATCTGGAAAACACCATTGATTTATATGATGAAAATTTATTAAGTTTGGAAACTATTTCGGATTTATGTCCTGATTTGGAAAGAATAAGGAAGATATTTAAGGATCAAATAGTAGAAATAAATAACTGAATATTTAAAAATAGTTTTGTTAGAAAGTATGATACCTGTACTATTTATCCATTTCTTAATCACAGGCCTTAAGGCATCAATTTTATTAGGTCTTGAAGCCTTATGTTTCTTTCCATTGAAATCCCCCTTCATTACATATTTTTTAACTGTCCTAAAATTCCTACCAGTAATTTTGCATATTTCATTATAATTTTTTCCCTTGTGAAAAGTATAAATCTCTTATATAATTTATACGAGTAATTGTCAACATGTCCTTTTCTACCCCGAAAAGTTTTGTCACTAATAGGGTATATTATTGAATTGGCGCTAGCAATTACTTTTTTTATTTATCTTTATACGGATTGTATTTTTGGTTGCCAAAAGTTGTATTTTATTATTGCCAAACACAGATTTTGATAAACACTTTTTTAGTATTATAGGGTTAATAAGATGAACTAAATGGCCAATTTTCTGCATTTAATTCGGCTAAATCTGATGAAGTTAAAAATACTTTCGAAGGATATAAATCTGAAGTAATCGATGAATTTAGATTAATAACATTGTTATCGAAAGGGTCTCATACTTTTAATAGGGTAAGAAGTCGCATGGAAATTTTAGCTTATTATATTAATAATTATGATAAAAAATTCAATATAGTTCAATCAGGCATAAAGGTGGTTGATTAAGAGTGCATAATCAATAAACAGCATAAGATAATATAATTTACTAATTCTGCTTACAGAAGGAATAGTATTAGAGACGCTACCACTTTTCTTATTGAAGGAGGAAGGGGTATATAAATGGTTAAAAAGGAAGTTAGGGAATCTTCAATTGCCATAGTTGCTGATGATCAAGATATTTGCAGGCTCATATTTAGTAAGCCTGAAGATGGAAGATATGAGTTAAAGATTAGTTTTTTAAAGAATGAATTTGATGTTAATGCATATCGTTTATTTGCAAATCGTCCTATTCATTGGAATGTTGATGCATCTAGAAATCATGAGCTTAGTTATCATAAGGGTAAGGATAATAAACCGATAACAATACATTTAAAGAAAACAAATCCCCGAAAAGGAGAACAGCAGTATCAGAATCTTCCTCTTAGAAGAATCCAGGCTCCTAACATTAATCAACTCTTTCCAATACCCTTAATGAAAATAGAAATACCTAAATTAATAAATCCCATTAAATATAAATCAAAGAAATATCATAAATTGATTGAATTAAATGGCTCTAATGTGGTAGAGATTTTTATGGTAAATTCGTCATTTGATTTTAGCGAATATACTAACAAATATTCTGAAATACATTTTGCCCAATTCACTTTGTCAATGGAGATATTTGCTACTAATAGTGTGATTTCTGATTATCAAAAAGGAGGCAATTTAATCCCCAAAGGGGAGCCAGAGGAAAGAGCTATGGTATTACCCTTCCTTGATAATATTAAAATTTATGCAATCTATTACCCTGATCAAAATCTAGATAATCGTCTTGATAAAATTAATGTTACATTTATTGAAAATGAATTATCTGAGGATATATTGCTTATGCTAAATATAGCTTACTCAAATAAAACAAAAGAGGGGATGCTCAAGCCTGAAAACACCAGTATATTTCTTGGGGGATCAAGATTGAAGGATCTCGATTTGCCAGTAGCACCTCTTATGAGACCGTCAATAGGCAAACACAATATAGCCTCTTTTGTGCTTGAAAGGGGAATGTTAATGGATATTGAAAAAGAACGATTTTATAAAAGGGCACTGTTAGCAAGGATAAACTTGCGGGATGCACTGAAGGAGTATGAGGTAGAATTTAATCTTTCAAAATTTAATTTGGAGAAAAAATGCTTAAGTTTTATTGAGGCTATTGAAGAAATTCATGAATCTATTACTAAAAAATATCAATTTAAAGATAATAAAGAAATAGTTTGTTTGAATGATATGGAGTTGTGGTTCCAAACAGAGCTATATACACATTCAGAAGATATACACTTGATGCTTGCAAAATATTTAGGTTTAGATAGTTGTTATCTATATGGGAGAAAAATTCATGGGGAATATGAAGAATTTCATGTGTGGCTTCAATTTGATGATATGTTTGATATTGATGGACTATATGGGTATTTATCACGATACATTGATGAGGATTTGCCTAAGATTATAATTATAAAGGGAGCAGGTCCAGGATTTTATGGGGATATGGGAACAGTCAATGAAAAAATGAAGAGCAAAGGTTTTAACTGTGGAGAAACGAAAGTAGCTAAAATAAATAGAGAAAAATTCAGGAGTAAATTTGAGATAAATTCTAAATTGTTAGATAGATTGTATGATACCATAGTTACTCATATTGTAATAAATAAAAACGAAAAAAAGAAAAGGCTAGAACCCTTTTAGAAAAACTTGTTGAAAGGAGTGAAACAATAAAAATGGCCAAAGAAATGTTAGAAAAGATAAGTGGAGACGAATTATTAAGGCAGAAATACTATGCAAGGGAAAAGGCAAGGTTAGATGAAATCTCAAGGATAAAAAGAAAACTTTCTATTAAAATAACTGCTAAAATAGGATATAATATAGTGGATAATATATTTTTGAACCCTTCTAATATATAAATAAATTAAGGATAAGATTAGAGAATGATAAATAAATACAATAAAAAAATAGTTTCATGGGCAATAGTTATCCTGTGGATGATTTTAATATTTGGATTTTCTCACCAACCTAGAGAAGATTCCAATAAATTAAGTACAAACATCACAGAAGTAATAGTAGAGATAATAGAAAATAAAACTTCTAATAGGGATATAAATATTAGGAGTTTTAATCATATGCTGAGAAAGAATGCTCACTTTTTCCTATATTTAGTTCTAGGAATCCTTGTGACTAATGCTTTGAGAAATAGCCAGTTAAGGGGATATAAACTCATATGTTTAGCATTACTTATTTGTATTCTCTATGCCATATCGGATGAAATCCACCAATTATTTGTCCCAGGGAGAGGTGGACAGGTGGGAGATGTATTTATCGATGGTACTGGATCAGTTATTGGGATTACATTGGCTTTCTTTGGTATGAAAGCTGCTACAGAGATAAACGAGGAGAGGGAATAAGCAAACTAATAATGAAACTAAAAGATATTTTCTGTACATATATTATACCTTAAATTATAATTTCCTATTAAAATAGTTACTAAAATGGGGTATAATATAGATAAGAGAACAAGGGATAAGGATGTGATATCGATGGGAAACAAACTGTTAAGTCCATTAAGCGATATAATATTTAAGGCATTATTCGGGAGAGAAGAGGAAAACAGCAAAATAATACTAATGGATTTTTTAAACAAGATATTGGAATTAGATGGAGAAATGAAGATTAAAGAAATAATACATCTAAGCCCCTTTAACATCCAGGAATTTGACGGAGACAAAGGATCTATCCTAGACATAAAAATAAAGACAGAAAGAGAAGAAAGAATAAATATAGAAGTGCAGCTAAATAACGCAGATGATTTCAGAAAAAGGAGCCTTTACTACTGGTCTAAGATGTATGCCGAAACAATAAATGAAGGAGAAAGCTATGAAAGATTAAAAAAGAGCATAGTAATAAACTTATTAGACTTTAATCTAATCCATGAAACAGAAAAGTATCATACCATATATAAAATAAGAGAAATAGAAGAAGGATTTAATCTAACAGAAGATTTAGAAATACACTATATAGAGTTAAAGAAATTTGAGAAGCTGATAGAATGGGAATTAAATGGTGGGGAATTAGAAGAAGTAGAGCTTTGGTTAACTTTCATAAAGAAAACGGGAAAGGAAGGGGCAGAAATCCTTCTAGAAAAACTTGTTGAAAGGAGTGAAACAATAAAAATGGCCAAAGAAATGTTAGAAAAGATAAGTGGAGACGAATTATTAAGGCAGAAATACTATGCAAGGGAAAAGGCAAGGTTAGATGAAATCTCAAGGATAAAATATGCAGAGTCAAGGGGATATGAAACTGGATTGGAAAAGGGATTAGCAGAAGGCAAAGCAGAAGGTAAAGCAGAAGGAAGAGCAGAGGGAGAATTAAAGAAGGCTAAAGAAACGGCTAAAGAGCTATTAAAGGATGGTATGGAAGTAGCTTTAGTGGCCAAATACACAAAGTTACCTGTAGAAGAAATTGAAAACATACAAAGAGAAATATAACTAATAAATCCTATAGTGTATAGCTATAGGATTTACTAGTAAATAGAAAACTTATAATGTACCCTATAAGGTAGACAATTCAGGAAAGAGATTTCTTGATTATTAATATCACTAGGTAAAATAATATAAAAATGCCAGGACTGAAATTATCATTAAAAATCCCTCCTTATGGACACTGAATTAAAGGAATGTTCCCTTTACCTTTAAATGTACATTTTATTAAATGGTATAACATTGTTATTATAGACACAAAGAAGAAGGTTCAAGAAACACAACATGTAGGAATTATATAATATTACTTACTACATATGATTAAGGAGGAAGGCATATGAGGTTCTCTCAAAGAATAGGGAAAATGCCCTTGAAAGTTGATGTGCAAAAGGAGTCTATGGATGAAGACCTGAGAATAGGGCTGTGGAATGCTTTTCAAATATTTTATTTAGATGAGGTCGGAACACGATGGATTCAAAATTCTAATTTTAATTATTTCTTTAAGGTTATATGGCTTAATTTTTTTAAACTTCCATTGGATAATATGGACGATAGCTTTGAATCTACATATAGTAGGATTAGAAAATGGTTTTTTAAGGCTGAATGGTATGAAATATATGACTTTATAGAGTTTGTACCGACAGTTGAATCACCTGCTAATAAAAAAGGCTTTAGAACATTCTGCAATGATATGCTTGAGAAAGAATTATCAGCCTATAGATTTATTGATGATTACATTACCGAAATTATCGATGGGACTGAACTAAAAGAAATAGAAGAGGCTATTGAAGAATCTGATAGATCTAAATTTGTAGGTGTGAATAAGCATCTAAAGACTGCACTAGCCATGTTATCTGATAGAAAAAACCCAGACTACCGAAACTCCATAAAAGAGTCAATTTCAGCAGTAGAAGCCATGTGTCAGATAATAACAGGTGACTATAAAGCCGAATTGGGAAAGGCCTTAAAAGTACTTGAGAGATCCATAGATATTCATCCAGCCCTAAAGAGGGGTTTTTCTGCATTGTATGGATATACAAGTGATGAAGGAGGTATAAGGCATGCAATGATTGATGAAAATAATAGCCAATTTGAAGATGCAAAATATATGTTGGTGTCAGCTTCTGCATTTATAAATTATTTAAAGGTAAAACATTCTAAATCAAAGGAGTAGAAGCATGTCATCACGATTAATGTCGCGGATATAGAAAAGAGAAATAAACTCTTAAGATAGGTTTAACTTGTAATATTTATGGTAATAATATATTATATATACTATAGTAAGAGACTTTTTCACTTAAGGAGGATAAATATGTTAATTAGATTCCAGCTGGAAAACTTTCTATCATTCAACCAAAAACAAAACTTTTCTATGATTGCGAGTAATTTGAAAAATAAAAATAAGCATGTTTTTGAAAAAAACAAGGTGCGGCTATTAAACATGTCTGCGATTTATGGTGCAAATGCTTCCGGTAAAACAAATATAGTAAAAGCGATAGATTTGTTTCGTTTTATTACAACAAAAAAAGTTCCAACAGATATAAGTAAAATGTATTTTAGAGAGAACAGCGAAAATGAGCAGAAACCAACAATTTTCGAGGTAGAATTTATTAAAAATGGTTCAATATATGCTTTCGGAATACAACTATCATTGAATAATCAAAAAATTTTATCAGAATGGCTGTATAAACTATTCCCTAATAATGATGATGAAGAGATGATATATGAAAGAGAACTAGTAGATGAGGAATATACTGTTAAATACAATGAGCATACCATTATTGGTGAAGATGAAAGTCGTCTAAGATTTGTTATAGCAGACATGAAAACTAATACAACGACTTTGTTGTTAAGTGAAATGAACAGAAACAAAAATATCGATATAGACTCTTCGTTATATTTTTTTGAAGAGATATATGATTGGTTTCAAAATGATCTAAAAATCTATTTCCCAAATGACCATATTACTAAATTCGACTATATTATTGGCAAAAATAAATCAGGAAACAAGGAATTGAATCATATAATATCTTTATTTGATACTGGGATTAGTAGTGTTTCTCTTGAAAGAATTAGCAAAGACGAACTTGGCGAAGTATTTCCCAAACATATTTTAGAAGACATCATAAACGATATGAGACAAATAGAGATAAAATCAAAGAAAAAACCTAGGAGTAATTCGGTCTTAAGAAGCCAAAATGATTTCTTTCAGATATCTAATATTACCAACGATAATTATGATGTTGAAACTATTAAATTAAGACATGGATTTAATAAAACTACCTATGATTTCCGTGAGGAGTCTGATGGCACTAGAAGGCTGTTTGATTTATTAGATATACTATTAAATTCGGATACCAATAAGATATTTATAGTAGATGAATTGGATAGAAGTTTGCATCCAAATTTGACATACAAATTCGTTGAACTATTTTATGAAGTAGCGTTAGAAAAAAACATTCAACTAATATTTACAACCCATGAATCTAAAATAATGGATTTGAATTTGGTTAGGCAGGATGAAATATGGTTTGTTGAAAAAAATAGAATGAATGAAAGCGAGTTATATTCCTTAGACAGTTTTAAAGAAAGATATGACAAAAGGATAGAAAAGGCATATTTAGAAGGAAGATATGGTGCTATTCCCTTATTTAATAGTTTCGAGTCTTTTATTAATAGGGAAAGTGAGGATTGAAAAATGGGTCTAAGGATAAAAAAGTCCCTATACAAACGGCACCCTGATGACATTTCACGGGAACCTAATAAAAAGATATTTGTAGTATGTGAAGGGGAAAGTACCGAAATAAAATATTTTGAGGGGATTAGGGATTATTCAAAAGAACTTGGTATAAGTAATCTGATAGAGTTAATAATTATGAAAAAAGATTCTAAGTCTAAAGGCTTCAGTAATCCGAATGGACTAATATGCCTAGCAAATGATAAGATAAACGAATTTAAACGGGATAATGATAAAATTTATGATACGGAAAGAGATAAGTTTTTAATTGTTTTTGATAGGGATAAAAGGGATTTTAAAGATTATGTAGATTTTATAGATAAGCATAAGGATAATTTTCTCCTGGGGGTAACAAATCCATGTTTTGAGTTATGGCTACTGCTGCATAGCGAAAATTCTGTGGAAAAAATCATAAAACCCAATTACAATGATATCTTAGATAATGGGAAGGTTTCCAATAATCATACATTTATTAGTAGTATTGTCTCAAATTTATATCATATGAACCCTAAAAGGGGGATTAAATTTTCCAAATTTGCTAGCCACGTTTTATATGCAATTGAACAAGAAAAGAATTTAGAGCAAGATTTGTACAAATTAGAAGATACAGTAGGTTCAAATATTGGAGAAGTTATTGAGAAGGTAATGATGAACAAATAATTGTTTGTTTGAACTAATCTACAATAACAGCAATAGGTCGAACCCAATAGAGTTAAAGAAATTTGAGAAGCTGATAGAATGGGAATTAAATGGTGGGGAATTAGAAGAAGTAGAGCTTTGGTTAACTTTCATAAAGAAAACGGGAAAGGAAGGGGCAGAAATCCTTCTAGAAA
>JALNZV010000036.1 GCA_023229175.1 Tissierellaceae bacterium
AAATGCGAACTAGAAGGGAATTTTAAATATGGCTAGACGACACCGATTAAATAGAATAAGAAAACTTTCGGTAATGGATGATTATACTCCTTTACCACATCAGAAAGCATTTCATCAATCAGATGCTAAATATCGAGCTATGGTGTCTGGAGTCGGGGCAGGAAAAACTTTGATGGGTTCAAAGGAAGTTATAAAATGGACTCAGCTTTATCCTGGTAGTTTATTTGTTATAGGTCGTCTGACTGCAAAGGCATTAAGAGAAACCACACAAAAGAGATTCTTTGAGATTTGTCCTAATTATTTAATTGATGACTTTAATAAAACTGAGGCTAAATTATGGTTAAAAACTCCAAAGTCTGGAGTATACTCAGAAATATTATTTATGCACTTAGACGAGCCGGGACCTTTAGGTTCTTTGGATATTTCAGGATTTTGGATTGATGAAGCACATGAGCCTGATGGGGAAGAGGTACCTGTTACTACATTTCAAATGTTAATGGCTAGATTGAGGCATGAAGTTGGACCTCACAGAGGCTTTATTACATCAAACTCTGGGGGTAAAGACTGGATATGGAATTACTTTTTTGACCCTAAAAAAATAGCCAGGGATAAAGAATTATTAAGACGATATGTTGACGGAGAAATAGCTGTTAAGCCTGCTACATTTTGGTCTGTAAATGTTCCGACTTCGGCTAATCCGTTTTTACCGGAAGGATATGTGGAACAACTTAAAGCCAATAACCCCGAGCATTGGGTCAAAAGATTTTTAGACGGAAGCTTTGATGTATTTGAGGGGCAAATATTTCCCGAATTTGATGATAGCGAATTTAGTTATGAGCTTCCAGTATTAGAACGTCATACTTACCGAGACCATGAAGTTGAAATATCTCCATTTTGGAGAAAGGAAAGGGGATTTGACTTTGGAGTTACTGCGCCTACTGCTACGATATATGGTGCTGTGGCAGAAATAGATGGAGTGGAGCATTTATTTATATATGATGAGTATTATCAAGCTAATGCGGAAATAGAATTAGTTGCTAAAGATATTAAACAAAAGGGATTTGATTATGTATATGCAGACCCTTCCACACAATATAAAGGAGCTGACAAGCGTACTCCTGCTGATTTATATATGAGTGAAGGTATTGTATTATTACCTAGTACAAATAATGAAGACACATTTTTTACATTACTGCACCGGTACTTAAGACAAAATACTATTCATATTAATAAAGATAGATGTCCTAATTTAATAAATGAGATAAAATCAGCTGCATGGGATTCTTCCACAGTTAAGGGGACAGTTGGAAGAGAAAAACCTCGAAAGGATTTAGCTCATCCTGACCATGCTCGAGATGCTTTAAAATATTTAATGTTAGGTCTTGGGGCATTTGAAGGTCAAAATGCTCTTAATCCTGTAACCCCCGGTAATCCTGTGGAAACTAGACAAGGTCAAGATTTTAATGACCATCCTTCATATTATGAGGATGAAGACAATGATTGCTGGGAGGATTTAATGAAAGGAAATGAATATTATGGAATTATTTGATATTTTGCTTGCTTTGCTATTGCTTTCATTTTGGATATGTTGTATAATAATGTATATAAAGGTGAATCAATTAATTATGTTAATTAGTTTTAATATAATGGAACCTAAAAGCTCGTATCCTAAATTAAAAGAAAAGAAATTAAAATATAATCCTGCTAATTTATTTAATCCATACCTTTATAAAAATGAAAGTGATTTAGACCCTGTGGTACCTGGGATAAGTAAAATTAAATCAGAAAAATTAAAGAAAACTGAATACTAAGGGGGGAGAAATTAATGGCGGATGAACTAAACACTGGTTTTGAATTTGAATATGAAGAAGATAATCAAGGGGAAGATAAAGAAGCTTTAGCGGAACAAATAACTATGAATTTTAAAGAAGCTTTTGAGCATAAAACTGCTCTTGGACTAATGGAGGATTGGGCTACATTTGAAGATTATTGGGCAGGTAGAGTTAATGAAACTGGAGGGGAAGACCATCCTGCTTCTAATACAAATATAGTACATCCTATAATTGAGTCACAAGTTGCGGATTTAGTTGACCAACCTTTAGATATATTATTAAAAGGATTGGAGCCATCTGACCAAAGGTATGCTAAAAATACTCAAGCATTAATTGACTGGGTATGGAAAAAAAATAATCCTGAGCTTAAATTGGACAAGGCTGAGCGACAAAGATTAAAATTCGGGGGTTCAGTTATTAAAGTTTGGTTTGACCCTTATGCTTTTAATGACAGAGGATTACCTACTTTTGACCCTATTAATCCTGCTAATTTTTTCCCTGACCCTAAAATAAAAGATTATTTAAAGATGCAAGATGCGGATTTTATAATACATGCTATGCCTAAGTCTATTAAATATTTAAGGCAGCGATACGGTGAAGTTGCTAAAATGGTTGAGGCTAATGCACAGTATCAATATTCCCCATTAATATATGAAGGTTCTGCTGCGGATACTTCGGGTGAATCGGGAAAATCCCAAGCTCTATTAATTGAACAATGGAGCAAGGAATTAGATGAAAATGATGAATGGATATTGAGAGTAGTTCATATGGCTAATGGAATTATTTTAAGAGACAGCTTTGAAGACTTACAAGAAGAAGAAACTGGTAAAATATCAAGTTACTATGAGAATGGGAAATATCCTTTTGTATATATTCCTTGCTATTCAAGGGAAGGTGTTCTGTGGGGTATGGGTGACGTAGGATTACTTAAACCTATACAAGACATGATAAATGATTTAGATGACCAAATAAGAATGAATGCTAGACTTATGGGAAATATACAGATTGTTGTAGGAATTGCTACAGGAATTAATTTAAAGAAATGGACTAATAAACCCGGGCTTAAAATTCCTGCTCGAGACCCAAATTCTTGGAAAATGGTACAGCCTCCGACAATTCCTAATCACATACCGGGAAGACGTCAAGAGGGGTTTAAGGAAGCTGAGATAATCTCAGGAAGGTCAGATATTGTTGAAGGACGTAGTGGGGGCTCATTACGAGCAGCATCTGCAGTCATAAGTATGCAGGAAGCTGGGTTAAGAAGAGTAAATCATAAACGATTATTAGCTCAAGCTGGGTATAAAATGGTAGTAGAATTATTACTTGATTATGTGAAAGAATTTTATACTGAAGAAATGGCTTTTAGAATAACCGGAGTTGAACCCACAGGCACTGATAATGATTTTATGTGGTTTAAAGGCTCTCAATTAAATAATATCCCTAAATTAGTTCCGGACTATGGAGCTCCATTAGACGATAATCAAATGTTACCTTTAACTGAATTAAAAGATGAAGAAGGAAATGTAATGGATAAAGAAGCTGAATTTGATATTGAAGTTATTGTAGGAACTGGACTCCCCAACAATAAAGCATTTGTATATCAAGCAACTATTGAGCTACATAGAGAAGGGGTAATAACAAATGAGGAAGCTAGAATGTGCTTAAAGGAATTAATTAATTGGCCTATAATTGACCCCATGAATCCTGTGGGAGATTATACTGGTAGAAACTTATCTCCGGAACAAATGGCTATGCTAAATCAAGGAGGCGGGGGAATGATGGGTGAACCTATGGTAAATGACCCTATGATACAAGAACAAAATTTACCCCCTGAAATAATGAATCAAGTAGCTTCAATAATGGGAGGTCCCGGAATATGAGAGAACAAAAAACTTTAGATAAATATTTAGAACATGCAAGACAAAGTCAAATGATTGCTATAAATAAAACTAGAAAGGAGATGTTAGAATTACCGGTATGTCCGAGGTGTGAACGCATAGGACTTCGTGATAAAGGATGGAAGGCTTATAAAATAATGGCTTGTCCTTATTGTAATTATGAGGGACCTACAAGTGTCATACTTAAAGGATATCTTAAAGATAAATTGTATCGCTAACTCAGCGTAACAGAGTAGAGTCATACTCTTAAAAAATGATAATATTCATCTTAAATGATGTAAAAAGGAGGAAATAATATGTTATTAGACAAGTTTGATTTACAATTATTCTCGGATGAAGGAGAAGAAATTATTCCGGAAGGAGAAGAAACTAATATAAATGAGGGAGAAGAAACACTTATAGATGAGCCTGTGGACGGAGAAGAACCTGAGGGGGGAGAAGGTCCACCTGAAGAAGTAATACCTAAATCACATGTTTCTAAAATTGTTAGTGAACGAGTAAATCAACTAAATGAAAAGTATAAGGATTACGGTAGATATAAGGGAACGATTGAAAGATTGGCTAATATGGCAGGTTTAACTGAAGACCAATTTTTTACTCAATTAGAACAAGTGGAATTACAACAACAAGCTCAACAGATGGGAGTATCCCCTGAAATTGCAAAGAGAATGTCAGAATCACAAAGAGCTTTAGAAGATGCTAAAAGAGTTACACTTGATATGAAGTATCAAATGGAAGAACAAACTTTAATGACAGATCCCTTATACGAGGATTACAATAACGTAAAGAACCAGGTTAGACAAGTGGCGGAAGCTTCAAATATGACCTTGGAACAAGCCTATTGGGCTATTAATGGGCCTGCGTTATTAGAAAAACAAACGAAATTAGCTGAACATAGAGTTAGTCATAATATGCAACATAAACAAAAAAGAGGTACTGTAGAAGGTGAAGGCGGAGGTAAAGTTTCTAAAAATGCTGGTGCAGCTTTAGATGACCGACAAAGACGAATGGCTGAAGCTATGGGATTATCAGCTGATGAATATGCTTTATATAATGATGAAGATTTAGACTATGATAAAATATTGGAAATGAAAACTAAAAAACAAGGAGGGAAGTAATCTATGTTTGAATATCTAAGAAATGTGGAGGGAAATTCTAATCCTGTAATGTTACACATAAAAGCTACTGCTAGTTCATCTAATCAACCTGAAGCGGGGGACCTTGTAGCAATAGCTTCTGGATTAGCTGCAAAAGCTACGTCAGATTCTACAGCATTAGTAGGAGTAGCTAAAGAAAATACCAGTAGAGACGGTTATGTATTAGTAATAATTGATGAAAGGGCAACTTATAAAGTACCCACAAAGACCACTTTAGCAGACTCTAATTTATTTGGTACTTTTGATTTAACTGATGAAGTTACTGTGAATTTTGCAGCTTCTACTAAAAATGTAGTGCAATTACTAGATTACAATAATGCTAAAGGTGAAGCAGTTGTTAAGATTGCTAGAACTAAATCAGTAATATAATATTAAATTTTAATTAAAACAAGGAGGGATAGGTAGAATGGCTACTAGCGATAATTTTCAAAAGCTGCTTTATCCTGGATTAAGAAAAATATTTTTTGATACCTATACGGAAAAAGCAGAAGAATACTCTAAGATATATCATGTGAATACATCTAAACGAGCCACTGAAGAAGACCATCATGTATCAGGATTAGGAATGTGGGAAGAAAAGAAAAGAAGTGAAAACATTTCCTATGAAGATATCCAAGACGGTTTAAGTGTATTCTATAGACATAAGGCTTATGCTAAGGGAATACAAGTCGAAAGAGAACTTTACGATGACGACCAGTATGGAGTTATTAATAAACTTCCTAAGACTATTGCAAGAGGAGGAAGAGCAACAGTTGAAACCATTTCTGCTGACGTATTAAACGAAGGGTTTTCTGTTAGTGGATATGATAGTACTACTTTATTTGCAACTAATCATCCTCTTATTAAAGGTGGAACTGGAAGTAACAAAATTACTCGAGTACTTAGTCCACAGGGACTACAAGAGGGCTTATTGCTTATGAGTCAACAGACGGATGAAGCTGGACTTAAGATTCAATCTAAAGCAGATAAATTAATTATTCCGGAAGAGCTTGAGTGGACTGCATATAGGGTGCTACAGTCTGCACAGTTACCTGGAACTGTATTTAATGACAAGAACCCTGCTAAGGGGTTAGCCAGCTTAAAGGTTATAGTCATGTCTTACTTAAATGACACTAGAGCTTGGTTTTTACAGGATAGCTCATTACACGAAATGACCTTCTTCTGGAGGGTTAAGCCTGAATTTGCTCAAAAATCTGAGTTTGACAACATGGTAGCTAAGTATCGTGGTTATTTAAGATTTTCAGTTGGATACTCTAACTGGAGGGGCATGATAGGCTCAACAGGTGAAGTTGCTTCTGATTGGCCTGAAAGTCCTTGGGACACTGACGGAGACCCTGAATATGTCTATGTGGGATATGCAGGGACTGCTATTACCTTATTGACTAATGGGGTAACATATGATGAAGATGCAAATGTCTTTATTGTACCTGCAGTAGTTGATATGTTTACATTTACAGATGTAGCAGAACCCATGATTGCTACTAAGACGGGGGACGCTTGGACTATAGAAGAAGTGGATTAAAAAAATAGGGAGCTTTAATGGCTCCCTTTATTCCTATTGTTATGGGAAAGAGGTGGATAAATGAATAAAGTTAGTAATATAGCCGCTGATGAAATTAAAAATGTATTAGAAAGTGCACAATTAAGACTTGTAAATTTAATTACAGCTGAGGAAATGAAAAGAATTATGATTGCCTTTAAGGATTCTGGGGATGAGTTCTTTAAATTAGAAAGTTTTGGTATCTTTTTAGATGAGTATATAATTAGTGGCGGAGAAGTAACTAAAACAGGGGATAATACAATTCAAGTAGAGGAAACTACTCTATCCTTTATGAATTTTTTATGGACAATTTATGAGGTAGACATAGAAATTCCCTCGGATAATGGAGTTTATAAGGTATACTTTTCAGGGGAATTTAATAAAATGCTTTACGATAATTCAGTTCCTAGTAATGGATTTGAATTTGCTGAAATAATTGTAGAAGATAACATTATAAAGACTATTAATGACACTAGAGGCCCTGTGGGGGGAATTAGATTTGCTCCCTCAATAGTAATAGACGGAGGGGAATGGTAAAGGAGGTACTAAGATGCCTACTGTAAAGGAATTAATTAAAGATATAGATGAAAGAATGCCAAATCGTTTTAGTGATGGGACTAAAATTAGATGGATGAACACTTTTCAAAAGCAAATATTTAGGAAATTAAATATCCCTGGAGTATATAGTTTTAATACTATTGCAGATATCGGAGTGTATAAATTACCAGATTCATGTAGTATGGATTTAATAGAAGAAGTAATTTATGAAGAGATTAGACTTCCTTTTAAATCTCTACAACAAGATGCTACAGGAACATTTTATTATACAATAGCAGGACAAATGGGAATATATCCTAGGCCAGAAAAAGATGATGAACTAGTTACAGTATTTTATAGAATAAGACCTAAGATATTAACTGAAGACGAAATGGAACACGAAATCCCAGAAATTACAGAAGATTATCATGAACTATTGATACTTCATGTTTTAATAACCATAGCTAAGGCTAGGGAAGATGCGGACTTAGCTAATGCTTATACTTATGATTTAGAAGAATTAATATTAAATCTTCAAATGGACTTAATTGAACGAGAACCAGAATATGTTCATACTCGGGACACATTAGGGGCTAGGTATGCTGAGGAGGATGAATGGTAATGGCTTATTGGAATAAAATAAGTAATAGATTAAAACCCATTATTTCAGTAGTAGGAGACGGAATTAATACTGCTATTCCTTCCAGAGATATAAAAGATAGCCAGGCTTCAGACTTATTAAATGTAGATACTTATGACTACCCGGCATTGTCAACAAGAAGGACTGTAGTAAATGTTGGGGGGGTTCATAGTGGATTTTTATCTTTATTACACGCATATAAAGGAAGTAATTTAATTAAGATTGTAGCAAATGAAGTTTTTGAATTTGTAACTTCATCTTGGTCTAAGAAAGCAACACTTCCCATAACTCCTAATGTATTAGCTGATTGTACTAACTTTATGGATAATTTATATATTACTACAGGAACGGGTAATAAAATAATTAAAATAGATGAAAATTGGAGTGTAACTTCATTAAGTAATAGTCCAAAAGCTAAATATATAACAACTCATTCTAATAGACTATACGCAGTATATGATAATATTTTACATTACTCAGGTCTTAGGGATGATAATAATTGGGAGACTGTAGACGAGTCTGGTAAAATACAAATAAGTACTACCAATGGGGAGGACCTTACAGGGGTGACTACGTTTTCCGACCATGTTGTAATGTTTTCAAAAAATGGAGTTTATGAACTATACGGTACTGGACCTATTAATTATGCTCCAATTACATTATCAAACGACATAGGATGTGAAGCTAATAATACTATAGTTGAGATAAAACAAAACTTAATATGGATGGCCTCAGATGGAGTATATATTTATAACGGGGGAACGACTCCTAAAAAAATGTCATGGGCAGTGGAAAAATATTTTATAAATATAAATAAAGCTCATTTAGATAAATGCGTTGCAGGCACAGATGGTAGAAGATATTTCTTAGCTATTCCTTACGATAAATCAACTGTTGCTAACATAGTATTAGTATATGACGTTGAAATAGGAGAATGGTATGTGCATGATTATGAAACTACCATACTTCAATTCTTTAAATTTAAAGATGAGTTATATCTTGCAACATCTGATAGGATTCATAAATTGGATAATACCACAGAAGACTCATTAGAATGGTATTGGATATCTAAGCCATTCTCTGACGGGGAAACTTCTAGAAGGGTAAACTGGCACAAACTATATGCTATTATTGATTTGCCTGTGGGAAGTACTTTAGATGTATATTTATCTTTAGATGTTGAGGGAGAAGAATGGGAATTACTTGAAAGTATTACTCCTAGTGATAACTTAGTAAGACATAGACTAATTATACCATTAGGTATGGCTTATGACGTAGACTGGATTAGAATAAAATTATCAGGTAAAGGTCCCTGTACAGTACATGAGATACAAAGGTATCTTAGAATTAAACCTTGGTAAAGAGGTGAAATAATTGGCTAATGTAATATTACCCGGAGTCTATGAAGGAATGTCAAATGAAGAAATAGTTATAGTTGTAGGAAAAATGAAGAAGACTTTAGACTGGCTATTAAATAATTTAGATTTAACAAATATGCCTGAAGTTGGTGGAGTAATAGAAGATATACAAGGAAATTATTCTGCAATATCTCAAACAGTAGATGAAATATCTTTATATGTTGGGGATATGACAGGAAGTGAAGCTGGAATAATTATTGCAGCAGGAGGGATAACTTCATATGTGTCTGAATTGTCAGGGGACTTTTCATTATTAGAACAAACTGTGGGGGGGATATCTTCAACTGTATCAAGTTTGGATACAACTGTAGGACAACATACTTCGTCAATTAGTCAAATGGCTGGTGAAATTTCTTCCATAGTTAGTTTTACTGATGTTACAGGTAATCAAGTTGTGTCTAAAATTAATCAAACTGCAACCACTGTTGAAATATCAGCTTCAAGAATTGACTTAACAGGAATTACAACTATATATAGTGGTAATAAATCGTCTCAAGCAGTAATGGGAGGAACTTACGGAGACTTTACTTTAAAATATGGTAATAATATTTTCTTTAATATACATAATGATATTACAGGAATGACAATGAATAGTTATGGAACAAATGTATTGGCTTATGATGACGGATGGGAAGAAACCTGGCCTTTAGGAACTTGGGATTTTTATGATTGTGATGTATTAGGATTAGATGTTGGGGTAGATATGAGATATATTGTTGAAAGTTATTACTATGCTAATAAATGCTATTTAGACTTAGATACAATTACTGATAGAATTGCAGTTAGAGACCGTTACGGAGATTTTATAGGTCATATAGATGTATACTAATAAGGGGGGTAAAGAATGAATAAATTTATATTAAAAAGTCAAAGTACTCAGGTTAAAGGGAATAAACTTATTATTACGGAAGAAACAGAAACTAGTATTAGTTTACTAGAGATTCAAGAAAAACTTTTAGACATTGATAGACAAAAATCTCGACTAAGGGAACAAGGAAATTTATTAATAGAAAAATTTAATAAACTAACAGAAGAAGAAGATACTTTAAAAGATTATTTAGAACAAATAGATAATGATGATTTTCCTATTATAAGGTAGGTGAAGAAGATGTTATTCAATATTAAAATAGAAGAACAAACTTTAAATAATTTAAAAGCATTTTTAACTAGAATTAATTTAACAGGGAAAGAAGTTCCGGCATTTAATGAGATATTGGCTTCAGTGTATAACGCTATCCCTGTAGAGGGAGGAAAGGAGGTAAAAAATAATGGCTAATCCTTATTACAATAAAACATATGAAGACCTTCAGCAATTACCCTATCAGGAAAGACTTCCGTATTATGCAAATAATCCAGGATATTATGATAGGGAAATGCAAAGAATTGAAAGTGTATTAGCTCAAAATCCTGACCATCTAGCTGGCTATAGGTGGAAGGACCAGGTTAAGGCAGCTCGAGATGCTGTAACAGCTAAGTATAATCAATATGATTTAACTAAACCCCCTGAGTCTACTCTAACTACAATAGAACCTACTTATACTAATGAAATTGCTGAAATACTTCAACAAATTAGAGACATAGCTGCAACACCACAGGCTCCTATTGACGTAACTCAAGAAGCATTAATGGAGCAAAATGTAAGTAAGGGTCAAAGACAAGCTAATGAAATTGCTGAAATACTTCAACAAATTAGAGACATAGCTGCAACACCACAGGCTCCTATTGACGTAACTCAAGACCCTAGGTATAGAGCTCAACAAGCATTAATGAAGCAAAATGTAAGTAAGGGTCAAAGACAAGCTATGGAACTAATGAATGAACGAGGACTATTAATGTCAGATATGACAACAGACCGAATGGGACAGATTAAACAAGAAGCTATGACAGGACTTAATGCTCTAGTACCAGCATTATATGAAGCAATTACTAATGAAAGATATATGGAAAATCAAGCTCAAATGCAAAACTTAGTTTCATTACTAACTGGATATCAATATGAAGACCAAAGAGATATACAGAATCGTATGGCTCAAAATCAATTAAGTCTACAGGAAAGACAAATAATGTTTGAAGAGGCTCGTAGTATGAGAGATTATAATTTAATGGTAGATACTACTATATTTAATCAAGATTTAGCTGAAAGAAGCCAAGCATTCCATGAGCAGAGTGAAATACTAACTAATGCTATGAATAAAGTTAATACTTTAGGATATGTGGCAGACCAAGCTACAGCAGATTTACTAGGTGTTCCTGTGGGAACATTATCTCATGCGACTAGGGAAGCTGCAGCTAATAGACAAATGCAATTAAAAATTGCTAATATGACAGTAGCTTCACAAGAACGAGCGGAAAAGTCTCAGAACATAAATCAATTATTAGCTATATGGCAAACATCTGGGGTCGCTCCTCCAGGATTGGAGAACTTTGGAATTCAGCCGGGACAGTCACTACATCAGACTCCTATAGACGAGCTTCAAAATATATTAGCTTTAGGGGAGATTGCTGAACAAAATAAAGAATCAGCTAAAGAATTAGCTATACCGGATATACAATCTCAATTTGGAACAGATAAAATAACAGCAGGAGCAATATATACGATATGGGAAAACCCCACAAAAGACTCAGCAATGGCTGATTATAGTGCTACACTAAAAGACATGAAAAAGGACGGAATAAAAACTAAGTTGGTATTAGATGCTATAGATTTTAAATGGGATATGGAGCAAGGATTAGATTCGGGAAGAAGCTATCAACAATATTTAGATACTGTAAAACCTAAAAGTACAATATTTTCCCCATCTACTTATACTCAATATTCCCCGGGTGTAAAAGAGTTACAAGAAATGATAGGGAACTTTAGAAAAAGATAAGGAGGGAAATCAATGAGTCTTGTTGAAATGTATCAAAAAAGAAAACAGTCTGATATATCAGGAGTGTCAAAATTGCCCTCCACAACTTTACCTAAGATTGGACTATCAGGATTATATAATGTATCGTCTATATCTGACGATAGAGCAGATAGTCTTGATAAAACATTAAGACAAACTGAAAATATTAAAACAAGATTAAGTGCAATAGGGTATGAAGATAAAATTGAAAAACCTTCTAAATTAAATATTTCTAATATATTAAAGATGATAGCCAGGCCGGGATATGCTGCTAGTGGATTTATAAGAGAATTTACTGACCCTAGGTCCGGGATGACTCCAGATAAATTTGACCCATTACAAGCATTTTGGAGGGGACTAACTGGAGAAGAGGAATCTCGAGGAGCAGATATAATGCAAGACATTGGAGTTGAAAATGAAAAATTAGCTGCAGTTTTGGGATTTGCCTTAGATGTAGTTAACCCTTTAGATATTTTAAATTGGGTTAGTTTTGGAGTAAGTAAAGCAGTTACAACTAAAGGATTAAAAGGTTTACCAGCTTTAGAGAAAGCCTTCGGACAACAAGCTGCTTCTACTATTTACACAGCATTAGGGGAGGGTGCTGAAAATATCGGAGCAAGTACTGTGGGAGATTTATCTAAGAAAATTATACAAACTATTGGAAAAGATAAGGTATTTAGTTCAGATAAGCTAGCTGAAATTATGACAAAGGGAATGCTAGAAACCCACAGCACCTTATCGACCAAAATCCCTTATAAGGAAATAAAGAGATTAGCTGTAGGATTTGAAACTCCTTTGACATTTGGAAAACGAAAAACTATATCAGAGGCAGTAGATATTCCTGGAAGTGAATTAATTACAGGAGCAGTAAAAAAGACCGGGGACATAATTAAAGGTACTCGAGTTGGGGATAGATTAGGCAAAATGTTTTCAACTAAATATACTCCGGCTGAAGTTCCGGATTCTGTTATACTAAAGAAAATACAAGAACAAGGAGTAAAAGCCACTGAAAGAGTAGGAGATTATGAAAGAGCTGTAAGAACAGCATTACCCAAACAAGAAGCAATAAAAACAGTTGTACCTGAAGTAATTGACAATTCAATAGAAATAGCACCCCAGGTAAATAACGCAGTTCAACGAGTAGTTGAAATGACTGAAGTTGAGGGAGCTCAAGTTTACCAAGAATTTAGAAAAGGTATTACAAAGTTATTCGAAAAGACCCCTAGAGCTGAGGAGGACTTTTTAAAACAGGTTCAAGTTTTATTCTCTGGAACTACTAGGGATGAACGTCAGTTAGTTTTAGACTATGTGTTAAATCCAACTTCTATCTCATTACCAGACAAATTACAGCCTGTGGCAGATGGGTTTATTTCTTGGAGGGACTCTATTGTTAAGATGTACAAGGAAATGGGAATTCCTATTCATGAGTTAGAAAATTATGTTCCTTTTATTCCTACAAGATCTTTAAAACCTCATGAAAAAGCAGGATTAAGGTCTATTTTCGGTACAGCTGAAACTATGAGAGTAGATGAAGCTGCTGATGATATCTTTGAGATGATGAGTGTCATTGACCCTAACTTAATTGAAAGAACTACGCAAGCTCTAGACCCCCGAGATGTTAATGTGGCACTAAAGAAGCCGTGGTTATCCGAAGACCCTGCTCATATGATGATGGTAAGAGGAACACGAGCAATTAAGGCTCAGGAGGCATCTGGATTTATACAAGGATTTTTAGACCAATACGGATTGACTCCTGCTGATTTAGCTAAACTTAAGGATAGACCTAAAGGTTATATGTTATATGAAAATGTAGTAGATGCTACAGGAGCAAGAATGTTAAAAAAGGTTACAGGGGTATCCTCTAAGAATGTAGATAAAATAGTATCTATCCCTGAGGAATTTGCAGAAGTATTTAACGATTATATGAATCTATTCTTTAATCAAGACTCTAGAAATGCAGTCACAAAATTATTTGATAAAGCCACAGGGGTATGGAAGAAATTTGCTTACTTATATAATCCCGGACATATACCTCGAGATACTACCGGTAACCTGTGGCAAGGGTATTTAATGGGAATGAGGAATCCTAAATATTATCAATACTCAGCAGATTCCATGAAATATGTCTCAGAGGTCTCCAAACAATTAGAACCATTTTTAAAAGATGTTGATGTATCTAAAATAGATAATGTAATTAATATATATAAAAAGGCTGTAGAAAAAGGCGAAATTGTACCGAAGATACTAGAAATTGGAGGAAAACAAATTGACATATTTGAGGCCTTCCAAAAGGCTAATGAATATGGGGTATTAAATACATTTATGGCACGGGCTGAAACCCCTAGGGCGATAAAAGAGGCTTTGGATATTGCTCAAGGTCAAAATATTTTACAATCTACGGTGAGTGCATACGAACAAACGATGAGAAAATGGACTGAAAATTCTAATAATTGGGCTAGGTTTGCAGGATATCTACATCAACTAGAGGAAGGGAAATCTTTTGTAAGCGCTGCTGCACAGGTTAAAAAATTCTACTTTGACTATTTTGATTTAACCCCTTTTGAAAGAAAAGTAATGAGAAGATTAGTTCCATTTTATACATGGACTAGAAAAAATATTCCAATGGAATTAGAAGCATTATTTACTAGACCTAAGGATTTTGCGAATGTTCAAAGAGCAATAGATGCAATAGAAGGCATTGGGGGAGAAAAAGAAGAAATGCCAGATTGGGCTCAACGTGTAGGACTGGTTAAACTAGGGGACACTGGAAAATATATTAATCCTAATTTGCCTTATCAGGATTTAGGTAGATTGCCTGTGGATAAAAAGAATATAGCCAATTTACTTGCTTCATTAAATCCCCTAATTCGAGGTCCTATAGAATATGCGACTAATGTGGAATGGTATAGCGGAAAACCCATTGAGCGATATGCTGGGGAAGAGCAGGATATGCCTTTTATAGGGGCATTAATGAGATTATTAGGAGCAGAGGATGTACCACAGGTTCAACGAAGAGGACTTGGATATTTATTAAATCAGCTACCCATGCTTAGGAATATTGATACAGTACTTAATCCTGAGAATACTCGTCAAATGTCTAGGCTTGGTTCTATGGTGGGATTACCTAGTCACTTTGATGAAGAGCAATTAAGAAGGAGTGAGGTTTATGAGGAGAATCGTAGGTTAAATGAATTGATACGATTATTAAAAGACAAAGGAATAGACGTTCCGGAATTAGCAGATTTAGAAGAAAACCAAAGAAAAAGATTACTAAGGCAATTAGGCATTAGGATATAGAAGGAGGTTCATATGGTAAACGAAGCTCAATACTCTGATATGTTGAGGAGGATTCAAGACATGGAAACTAGAATTAATAATCTAGAAAAAGAAATGAATAATCAGGCTATAGCTGACGCTAAGATTATTACTAGTTTTGAATCTATTAAAGAGGAATTTGACCGACTAAGAGAAGATGTGTTATGTACTATTAAGGGTCATACAGATAATATTTGGAAACTTATCCATAGAGGGATATATGCTATAGGATTTTTAATTTTAGTAATCCTAGCCTTAGTAGGAATTAAAATAGGTCCTGAGCTTATAAATATATTAAAATAAGGAGGTAAATTACATGGCGGGAATTACTGCAATAATTATATTGGCAATTCAAGTAGAGGCTGTTTGGGAAACTATTAAAATGATATGGGAAAATGGAAAAGTTAATATTGATAAAGTCGGAGCATTAGCAATAGGTTTACTAATCGCAGTTGGCGCTGACCTTCAACTTAACTTATACTTAGATGTTCATATAGTAGTACCTTATCTTGATACTATTTTAACCGGAATACTTATTTCTCGTGGAAGTAATTATATCCATGATTTAATGTCAAAACTATCATAAACTGAGCGAAAATTTGATACATTTTAGAAACTTTAATATGTCATGAATGTGATTATATGTTGAAAAAACAAAGAAAAAGAACCCCATTAATTAGGGTTCTTTTTCTATTTTAAAAGGGGTAACATTGACCAAACAATTTAAAGATCTATTCCAAAGTCGTCATCATCAAAATCTATATCCATTACTTCATCGTCTTCCTCTACTGCTACAGCCTTTACTGGTTTAGATTCTTTATTTTTCTTCTTAGGTTTTTCTTTTTTTGGTGCTTCCTTATAGGCAATATAACCGTCAATAACTTCTTGTAATTCCTCTGAGTCTTTTTCCCATTTCCAAGCTGCTCCTTTAGGTCTGTTAGGATATTGTTTCCTAAGCCATGCCCTTAACTTAGGTCCGTCTGTCCCTAGCTCTTTAGCAAGTTGTTCTGCCCTTACCATATTGTCAACCTTTGCCTTTTTCTTTTTAGTATCTTCAGCTATTTCCTCTTCAAGTCCTTCCAATTCATTTAAGTTAAAATCCTTGTCAATAACTGTAGCCTTAATTACCTTATTAGGTGAAATTCTAGCCATTTTTATTTCCTCCTTTTTTTATTTGTGATAATTAAATTATAACATTATACATTACGAATGTCAACCTTTATTTCTAATTTTTTTGTCTACTATTTGTAAAACTTTTAACGCCTGACTTACACTAGTAATTACTAAAGATATCCCTCCAGCTTCTTTAATTTTACGAATTTGATATGATTGTAGCTCAGTCAATGTGCCTTCCTTCCCCGGTAACTTAACCTCCATTCCAATAAATAATCCTCTATAACAAACCAAGAGGTCAGGAGTCCCCTTTTTAGTAAAGGGGCTCCCATGAAATTTTACTGCCCAGGCTCCTTTAGATTCTAATGCTTTACGAATTTTAGTCTGTAAATTAGATTCAGGTTTTGCCATTATAAATCAAGCCCATCTAAATCTATATCATTTACGTCTATGTCATCTCCGAAAATATTATCAATAGCTTCGTCTATAGTTTCACTTACACTAGCTGACTTAATTTCTTTAATTTTAGGTCTTTGTTCCCCCTGATATTCTTCCATTACTACTTTAGCTGCAACAATCCTACCTAGAACTGAGTCTAAATCAATTTTTACCACAGACTTGGGAACATCCAATCCAGCCGCTACAAGTAAGTTTCTCAAATTGAATAGAGCCTGTGGTTGTAATGAAGTTACATGCCATAGTTTACAACCTTTAAATTCTCCGTCAATTATAGAAGTTTCCCAATTAAGATAAGGATTCCCAGTTTGACTTTTCTTTGCCTCAACCTTGTCAATTTTAACATTGTATGTTCCTGCTTTAGTAACATTTTTAAATCCGTCTTGTACTCCCGTGAAGTCTAAATTAATCATTCTACTCATCTACTTCTTCCTCCTTATTTTCTTCTTTAATTTCTTTTTCTTTTATCTTGCCTTCCATGAGGTCTTTTATTTGTTCATATCCAGGATTAACAATAAATTGTGG
>JALNZV010000060.1 GCA_023229175.1 Tissierellaceae bacterium
CCATGATGGTAAATACATTTGGCGAAGGGTACTCAAAGGGCGGGGATACGTTTATCAACAGGTGGAGAAAAGATTTTTTATCTAATCCCTACGGCCAGTTTATATATCTAAGGGACTTAAAGAGCAATAAAATCTGGTCTACAACCTATGCCCCCACATTTGCGATGCCAGATGAGTATAAGGTTCATTTCTCCACCGATAAGGTAAGCTTCATCAGAAGAGATGGAGATATAGAATCTGCCATGGAGATATTTTTGCTGCCTGGAGATTTGGGGGAAATAAGGAAGGTTACATTGAAGAACATGGGAGCAGAAGAGGCACTTTTGGAGACCACAAGTTATTTTGAGGTTACGGGGACTACCTACCACGCAGATTTGGCACATATGGCATTTAGCAATTTATTTGTGAAGACAGAGGTCCTAGAAAATAGGGAAGGCATTTTGGCCCATAGAAGGAAGAGAGATGAAAGTTCTGATTTAAACTATATATTTCACGGAGCCAAAGTATTTGGACAGGAGGACAGTATTATCAGCTACGAAACCAATAGAAACAATTTCCTAGGCAGGGGGAACTCCCTAAAAAGACCTCAAGCATTGGAAAAGGGAAATTCAAATGCAGTGGGCATAGTATTGGACCCCATCATGAGCATAAGCAAAAAAATTAACATAATGCCAAATAAAAAAACAGAAATCTACTACATTACAGGCATAGCCAGCAGCAAGGGCAAGGTAATAGACATATTAAGCAAATACAATACGAAGGAAAAGGTAAATATGGCTATGGACCTAATCAGCACCAAGAGCCAAACTGAAATTGGATATTTAAACCTAGATCACTGGAATATAGAACTGTATGAGGAGCTGCTGCCATATATATTCTATCTAAAGTACAATAAAAACAACAAGTATAAGAATATGGTGTCTAAGGCGGGCATAGGCAAAGAGGGGCTATGGGCCCACGGCATATCCGGCGACAACCCTATTGTCATAGTCAGAATTGGAGATATGGAAGACTTGGATAATTTTACAAAGGCAGTCAACGCCCACGAGTACTGGACATATAAGGGGCTTACAGTTGACCTAGTAGTATTATTCGAGGAGGAGGACAAATACTTTAGACCCTTAAACCAGAGGATACTGGAGATTATCCACGGAATAGGGGGAAACGTGCTAAATACACATGGGGGAATTCACATAAGGAATATAAATAGTATAGAAAAAGACGACCTGCATTTATTTTATAAAAGGGCCAGTTTGATTATCAATGCCCGTGAAGGTCTTAAATTTGGCGACGACAATCCATATGGAAAAATTAAGAGAAAAGCAGCTGAGATAACTCCAATAGAGCATGGAAAAAACAGTACATTGGATTTAAAATTCTTCAATGGTTACGGGGGATTTTCAAAAAATGGGCGAGAGTATGTAATTAGGCTTCAAAAAGGGCTCAATACGCCAATGCCTTGGGCAAATGTGGTGGCAAATAAGGACTTTGGGTTTATGGTAACGGAGTGGGGCACTGGATTTACTTGGTCCGTAAATAGCAGAGAAAATAAATTGACACCTTGGTACAACGACCTTATTAACGACCTGCCCAGCGAAGTCCTCTATCTAAAGGACGATGATACTGGGGAATTTTTTTCCATTACCCCAAAGCCCATAAGGGGTGAGGAGGAGTATCTGGTTTACTATGGCATGGGATATGCGGCCTTTGAACACGACAGCCACGGCATAGAACAAAGACTTACGATGTTTGTCCCAATGGAGGAAAAAATCAAGATTAACTTGGTTCACCTTAAGAATATCACGGCCAAAGAGAGAAAACTAAGGCTATTTTACTATATAAGGCCAGTCATAGGGGTAACGGATGAGGAAACCCAGCTATTTTTAGAGACATCCATTGACAAAGAAAAAATACTTGCCATAAGAAACCTTTCAAATTCCGAATTTATGGGCAGCACCATATTTATATCCTCCTCCGAGGAAATCACATCGTACACAGGAGACAGATTGGAATTTTTGGGCAATATACCAGATTATCAGTGCCCAAGGGGGATAAGTTTAAGCAAATTGTCCGGCAGCGTAGGAGGGGGGTATAATCCCTGCGGAGTCATAGAAGTGGAAATAACCATCCCGCCCCATGGGGAAAAGGAGCTGAGCTTTCTATTGGCAGAAGATAGGGAAGAAGATAAGGGAAAGGAGGCAATTAGAAAGTATAAGGACATAAAAGCATCAAATACTGCCCTTGGGGAGGTCGCAGATTTCTGGGATAAAACTACAAAGACCATAGAAGTATTTACGGAGGATGAGGCCCTAAACAACTTGATGAATTCATGGCTTGTATATCAGACGATTTGCAGCAGAATATGGGCCAGAGCAGGGTATTACCAAGTAGGAGGAGCTTTTGGTGCAAGAGACCAAATCCAGGACACTATAAACATGTTATACCACAGGCCAGAGGAGACTAGGAGTCAGATACTGGAAAATTGTGCCCACCAATACGTGGAAGGGGATATTCAGCACTGGTGGCATCCTTCCTATGATAACGATGTAAACAAAGGTATAAGAAGCAAGTGTTCAGATGACTTGCTGTGGCTTCCCTATGGGGTGGGAAAATATATTATGGTTACTGAAGATTACAGCATATTGGAAGAGGAAGTAAACTATATAGAATCAGAGCCCTTAAAGGAAGATGAATACGAAAGATATGAGGTTCCGAGAAACTCCGAATCCAAGGGAACGGTATATGAACACTGCATAAGGGCAATTGAGAGAGGGATAAATTTAAGCGAAAGAAATATACCCCTCATGGGGTCAGGCGATTGGAACGATGGCATGGGCAGGGTGGGATACAAGGGAAAAGGCGAAAGTATTTGGCTTGGGTGGTTTTTAGGGGCAGTCCTGAAGATATTTATACCCATTTGTAAAATGAAAAATGAAATAGAGCTGGCAGAAAAATACGAAGCCATAGTCTCAACGCTGAAAGAGGCCATAGAAGAAAATGGTTGGGATGGGGAATGGTACATCAGAGCATTTTTTGACAATGGAAGCCCCATAGGATCAAAGCACAGCGAAGAATGTATAATTGACTCCATATCTCAGTCTTGGTCGGTAATTTCAGGTCTAGGAAGTGAAGAAAGGGCAAAATCGGGGTTGTCTGCCGTAGAGAAGCACTTAGTAAATGAGGAAGACGGCATAGTGGCTCTCTTGTCACCGCCCTTTGAAAACACAGAATTGGACCCGGGCTATATAAAATCCTACGTGCCAGGGGTCAGAGAAAATGGAGGGCAGTATACTCATGCGGCAGCTTGGGCCATAAAGGCCTTTGCCATGATTGGGGAGGGTGATAAAGCATACAATTTATTTAAATTAATAAACCCAATAAACCATACTAGAACACAGATAGAATGTGCAAAATACAAAGTGGAACCTTATGTAATGGCAGCAGATGTATATACAAATCCGGAACACATAGGCAGGGGAGGCTGGAGCTGGTATACAGGCTCCTCTGGTTGGGTATACAATGTGGTCCTAGAAGATATACTGGGGTTTAAAAAAAGGGGAAATAAACTCTTTATAAACCCTTCCATGCCAAAAAAATGGGACCAATATAAAATAAAATACAGATATGGCGACAACACCTATCATATAGAAGTGAGAAACTCTAAAATCACAGTCAACGGCAAACCACTAGAACAAAACTATATAGAACTCAAATGAGTCAGCGGGGACGGTTCTCCCTGGCACAAAATTGAGTCAGCGGGGATGAGCCATCGAAGATGAGCCAGGGGGGACGGTTCTCCTTGGCACACTAGAGGTATAAAAAAGGGGGAAATGGTACAAAATTAGGTAAAGTATATATTTGGAGGTAAATATGAATACAGATAAATTCCAAAATTCTAAAGTGTTAAATGAATCACCTAAATCCTATTGGATATCATCTACAGAAGATACGAATTATCCTACTTTGGAACAAAACATAGAAGTTGACATAGCTATAGTAGGGGGAGGTATCGTAGGGATTGGAACTGCAT